>CAYFRG010000006.1:29508-72185 GCA_964345535.1 uncultured Actinomyces sp.
GCCGATGCTCTTCCGGATGAACTCCGCGATCATCTCGACGACGCTCTGCGTACGTCCCGGGACCAAGCGCACGCGGCTTGCGACGAACGCCAAGAATCCAGCGACTACAACACCCACCAGCAGTCGAGCAAGGGTCAGGCGGTTGAACTCAAAATACGTGCCGTCCCAGATCATTGTCTCCGGGAAGAAGTCCGTCAGGCTGGGTGAGTGAATGTCAGGACCGCCAGCGCGCCCCGTCTGCCAGAACCCGGGGATTGCAGTTACAGCGATCACCAGGACCGTGATGCCTAGGACAACTTTCCACCAGAGCGGATAAGTGGTCTTCGGCTTGGTCGAATCGGTCTCCGGGGCCGCCTGAGCAGTCGTGCTCTTCCCCGCTTCGATGACGGACAGAATTCCCCCTCAAACAAATGCGTGCCTAGCGGCGACCCTGTCGCTGAAATCTTCTCACGCGCCTCAGAAAACCTAGCGGTTTTCGTCTCCGCTCATAATAGCAGTACCCGGCGGGGATTCTCACCGCAGATAGCAGTGGTCTCAACCTCAGTCGACCTGAGCGGGGCCCACCCTGGGCAGCCGGGTCCGAATGTGGATGGTGCCGACACCAACCCGTGTCCTGCCAGGATTCCTTGCTACTGCTCGGTCAGTTCCTCACGGGCCTGCACTTGGGCCCCCATGATCGGAACGAAAGCTGTGAAGACGACTGCGGCTATGACGCAGATGGCTACGAGCAGCGGATCCTCACCGATCAGGTCTTTCGTGATAAGGATGGCCGCGGCGGCGACGAGGATCTTCGCAACATAGTCAATGACCAACCAGCCGACCGCCAATCCGTCGGCATCCACCATTTTGTCTAAGGTAATCGCGCTGATACCGATGATTAGGCCCCCGGCTACAATCCCTATCAGAGCGTCCACCCACGATTGGTCGGGCAGGAAAAAGACAGCCAGGACGGTTAGCACCACCAGCAGAACGAACGCCGCCCCCAACCGAGTTACCGTTCGCTTCCGATACCTTTCCATTCCGACGGTCCTCACGGGGAACCCTCTCCTTTTTCACTAGTTGACTGCTCTTCGGCGAATACGTCTCCAAGCTGGTCTTGAACTTCAAGTTGGCGCCATTTGGGTTTATCTTGCGGACCCACCGGATCCCACTCAAGTCCCCTTCGGATGGTTTGCCTAAGGGGACGCCTAGTCCTGGAGATGACCTCAATCCCATCATCCACTATTACCGGTCCCCCCGGTACCCCCCCACCGGGAGCGGGCCTGCCTCCGCGCATCCCGGGTAGCACAAATATGGAGACCAGGGCGAGAACACCTGCAATGCCGAGGCCCGCAGCGACGACTCTGATGGGCGGGTACAGCAGCAGCGCAATGCCGATCCCTCCGGCCAGAAGAGTCCATAGATAGAGGATGACGACCACTCCCCTGTGGGAATGTCCCATCCGGAGCAGCCGGTCATGCAGGTGAGTCCGGTCGGCAACGAAGGGGCTCTTTCCCTGCAGCATACGACCAACGGCCGTCCACACAAGGTCCACCAGCGGAATAGCAACGACCACCAGCGGCAGAAGGATGGGCAGGACGGAGGCTGCCGCAGCCTGGTCCCCCAGAACATTGGGGTTGATTTGCCCGGTCACGATAATCGCAGCAGCCGACATGACAAGGCCGATCATCATTGACCCGGAATCTCCCATGAAGATGGAGGCAGGATGGAAGTTGAACCACAAAAAGCCGACACAAACTCCCATCAGCGAGACCATAATGACGGCGGAAGCTGTCGCATAGCTGCTCGCACCCATCAGCACGGACAGTAGGTACGAATATACGAAGAAACTGCCAGCACCAATCGCGATTACCCCTGCGGCCAATCCATCCAAGCCGTCTATGAAGTTGACCGCGTTGATGACCGTGACCATTACTAGGACAGAGATGACCACGGAGAGCCGAGCCGAGCCTATAGTCAGCCCGAACACCGGAAAGCTGATCAGTTGGACCCCGGACAGGGCCATCCACCCGGTGATGATTAGCTGACCCCCGAGCTTCGCCGTCCAGTCCAACTCCCAAGCATCGTCGGCCGCCCCCAAGAGACTTATGAGTATGGCACCACCGAGCACGACCCAGATGATGTTGCCCTGGTAAATGGGGGCCAAGAAGTGCATCTGGGAGCCCAAGCCCAGAGCCATTCCCAAACCCAGGGTCATTGCGACCCCACCCATCCGGGGCGTGGGTACCACGTGCACGTCCCGGTCGCGCAGCGGCGCCAAAACGTTAAACGCGAGCGCCAAGCGGCGGACCACGGGGGTGAGCAGAACTGTCGTCCCCAAAGCAAACAGCATGATTACCATGTACGTGCGCATCGGGCCTACTCGATTTCCTCAAGGACCTGGGCGATTGCTCCCCAGTCTAACGCCCCCGCCCGCAATCTCTGCGCCGGCCACTCTGCCAGATTCACGATGGTCGAGGCGATCCCCAGCGGCGCGGGCCCCCCGTCAACGTATTCTGAAACCAGTGAGCCGAAGTAGTTTCGGGCTTGATCAATGGTTAGGGCTGGTTCGTGCCCAGTCTTGTTCGCCGAGGTAACCGCCAGCGGCCCAGTCTGAAGAAGTATTTCGCGGGTCAGCTCCTGGTCTGGTACCCGCACCGCCACCGTGTCAGCTTCCCACCCTAGGGAAGCTGCCGTTGGTACCACTACGGTCAGCGCTCCCGGCCAGAAGATCTCTGCCAACCTGTTTGCTGCGTCCCAGGCTAGCGCGGTCATGCGGCGGTGATCTGCGAAGGCGAGGGCGTCCTCCGCCGTGGCTGCAAGGACGGGAGGGGGCATTTGCTGTCCGCGCCCCTTGGCGGCCAAGAGCCTTGCGACTGCTTTTGCGGAGTATGGGTCAGCGCCTATGCCGTAGACCGTGTCCGTGGGGAGCACCAGTAGTTCAGCGCGTTCCACTACTCCTTTCGGGGTCACGACTTCGCCTTCCATGCCCGCAGGAAACGGGGACGCTCTGTCAGGTCAGCAAGAGTTTGGGCCTCCGTGAAGCCGGACTCCAGGGCGGCTTGAACCAGGGCTTCCGCCTGGGTCTCAGCGTGTTCCATGACCAGCACCCCGCCGGGCCGAAGAAGCTGGTGGGCCCGCATAACCAGGCCGCGGGGAAGGACCAGTCCGTCTTCGCCACCCCCGTAGAGCGCGATCTCTGGATCGTAGAGTACGTCCCCTCGAACGGGCGGGGTTCCCGGAACGTAGGGCGGGTTGGTCAGCACTGCTTCCACGGTCCCGTCAAGCTCCGGCAGAGCACCTGTCGCATCGCCTTGAACCAGGCTGTACGAGCTTCCCGGTGCAAGCTTGACTTTTGCCTTGTTCCGCCTGCCATAGGAGACAGCTACCGGAGACAGTTCAACCCCGATCACACGAACTCCCGGGTTCTCGGCTGCCACGGCAAGCCCAATAGCCCCTGAGCCGGAGCAGAGGTCCACAACACTGCCGTGGAGGTGACCCCGCGCGTACTCGGGGATAAGTTCGGTTTCTGGGCGTACGGCGAAAACGCCCGGGCCAGCCTCTAGGTCCAGTCCCCGGTAGTGCATTTGGCCAGTGATGTGCTGCAGTGGGAAGCCCGCACGCCTTTGGGAAATGGCGCTGCGGTATCGTTCGGCCCCGCGTGCACCGACCGGGTTTGGGGCCTTCAGTAGGGAGTCGACACCTAGAGCCCACTGGAGCAGAAGGCGGGCTTCGTGCTCCCCTTTTCCAGCAGCCCGAAGCTGAGAGGTCCCCCAGCTTAGCAATCTTGGCAGGGGGATTGGCCCCGGCCTCACTTCGTAGCGGACTGACCGGCAGCCGCTAAACGGGCTGCCTCATCGGCCTCGATTGCCGAGGCTATCACCGGATCTAAGCCACCCTCTAGCACCTGGTCTAGGTTGTATGCCTTGAACCCCGTGCGATGGTCCGCGATCCGATTTTCCGGGAAATTGTAGGTCCGGATTCGCTCGGAGCGGTCGACTGTGCGTACTTGAGACAGCCGCTTTTCGGAGGCCTCCGCTTCCCGTTTCGCCTTCGCTTCCGCGATCAGCCTGGAGCGCAGGACCCGCAATCCCACCGCGCGGTTTTGAATCTGGGACTTCTCATTCTGCATAGCCACGACAATCCCCGTCGGAATGTGCGTGATCCGCACGGCTGAGTCAGTGGTGTTCACAGACTGTCCCCCCGGGCCTGACGAGCGGTACACGTCGATGCGAAGCTCGTTCATGTCCAGCTCAATATCGTCGTCTTCTTCCAGTTCAGGCATGACCATCACGCCCGCCGCGGACGTGTGAATCCGCCCCTGGGATTCGGTGACTGGGACGCGCTGAACGCGGTGGACCCCGCCCTCGTACTTCAGGTGCGCCCACACTCCCTCTTCTGGAGATGGGTTGCCCTTGGCTCGAACAGCCAAGGTGATGTCCTTATATCCGCCCATGTCGGTGTGCGTGGCCGACATTTCCGTAACTGACCATCCCTTTTGTTCCGCGTACCGCATGTACATGCGGGCCAGGTCCGCGGCGAACAGGGCTGATTCGTCCCCACCTTCCCCAGCTTTGACCTCGACAATCACGTCACAGGCATCGTCGGGGTCACGCGGGGCAAGGATCCGCACCAGCTTGTCGTGCGCGGCCTCCAGAGCCGCCTCCAGCTCCTCCGCTTCCTCCGCAAAAGAGGCGTCCTCTTCGGCGAGTTCCCGAGCCGCAGCCAGGTCTTCTTCGATGCTGCGCAGCTCATCCGCAGTTTGGACTACGCGCCCCAGTTCGGCGTAGCGTCGCCCCACCTGGCGTGCTTTGGCCTGGTCCCCGTGCAGTTCGGGGTCGGAAAGTTGACGTTCCAAGTCGTAATACTCGGCAAGGATCGGTTCTATGGCTTCGAGCTCTTCAGACAGCGACATGACGGGGCCTTTCACGGACGGAACGGGACGTAGTTAACGCAGAAGCCGACGACAAGACGTCGTCGGCCCCTGGAATAAAGCTATTTGGATTTTTTGCCGTACCGCTTCTCAAAGCGGGCCACGCGACCACCCGTATCCAGAATCTTCTGCTTACCGGTGTAGAACGGATGGCAGTTAGAGCAAACGTCTACGCGCATTTCCCCGTCGGTGAGAGTGGACTTGGTGACGAAAGTGTTCCCGCACGTGCAAGTCACGGTCGTCTCTACATATTCAGGGTGGATTGCCTGCTTCATGGTTTCTCCTCAGGTTACGAAGGGCACCGGGTCCAGCGAATTAGTATCACCGGTGAACCGGAACCAACGTCATTGTTCCACTTCTCCCCGCCCGGGTCTAGCTGTCCGGGGCCGGGAGACGGTGAGATCAATAACTACGATTATTCTCCCGGCGTGGTCTTCTGGACCAGCATCAGGAACTCAGCGTTCGTCTGGGTTTCCTTCAGCTTGCCAAGGATGAGTTCCAACGCAGACTGCTGATCCAGGGAACCGAATACGCGGCGCAACTTCCACATGATCGCCAATTCCTCTGGCTTGAGCAACAGTTCTTCGCGGCGCGTACCGGAGGCGTTGATGTCGATCGCGGGGAAGATCCTCCGATCAGCCAACTGCCTGGACAAACGAAGCTCCATGTTTCCCGTGCCCTTGAACTCTTCAAAGATGACCTCGTCCATCTTGGAGCCGGTCTCCACAAGAGCGGTCGCAATGATGGTCAGAGAGCCGCCTTCACGGAGGTTACGAGCAGCACCAAAGAACTTCTTCGGCGGGTACAGCGCAGCCGCGTCAACACCGCCGGAGAGGATCCGTCCGGAGGCGGGCGCCGCCAGGTTGTATGCCCGGGACAGGCGCGTGATCGAATCCAGAAGGACAACCACGTCTTGGCCTAGTTCCACCAGCCGCTTGGCGCGCTCGATGGCCAGTTCCGCGACGATGGTGTGGTCCCCAGCGGGTCGATCAAACGTGGAGGCGATGACCTCTCCGTTGACGATCCCCTGCATGTCAGTGACCTCTTCCGGACGCTCATCGACCAGCACAACCATCAGGTGCACTTCCGGGTCGTTAAGCTCAATCGCCTTCGCGATCTGCTGGATCACAATCGTTTTACCCGCCTTGGGGGGCGATACGATCAGTCCGCGCTGCCCCTTTCCGATCGGGGCGACCAGGTCAATCATGCGAGGGGTGAGAGCCTTCGGGCTGGTCTCCAGGCGGAGCTGCTCCCGCGGATATTCCGGAGTGAGTTTCCCGAACTCTCTGCGAGCCATGGCCTGCTCAATGGTCATCCCGTTGACGGAATCCACCCGAACCAAGGCGTTGTACTTCTGCTGGCGCCGGTCGCCTTCACGTGCAGGGCGGACAGCACCCACAACCGCGTCACCGGCGCGAAGACCCCACCGGCGAATGTTACCCAGCGTTACGTAGACGTCATTGTCGCCGGGCAGGTAGCCGGAGGTGCGCACGAACCCGTGGTTGGACTGAATGTCCAATATCCCCGCAATTGGGACCAGCTCGTCAGACTGCTGCTCCTGGCCCTGATTCTGGCCTTGGTTTTGGCCTTGATTCTGATTCTGGTTCTGCCGGTCGCGCCCGCGCCTGCGTCCCCTGTCCCTTCGGTTCCGAGACCGGTTCGGTTCACCACCTTCAGGCAGTTCAATGTCGACCTTGCGACCCTGATCTTCCTGCTGTTTACCGGAGCCCTGCTGCCTCTGACGCTGACCTTGGTTTTGCCCCTGGGCCTGGTTCTGACCCTGGCCCTGGTTTTCGTTTGAACGGCGCCCCTGTTTCTGGGCTTTGGTCGCCTGGATGTCCTCAGCTACTGCGGCCCGCGCATCCAACTTGGGAGCCGGTTTTTCCTGTGCGTCCTCCTGCGGCTTCTCCGCCTGACGCCGCTCCCGCTCGGGACGTTGCGCAATTTCTTCGCGTTTCCCCGGCGCGTCCAGAAGCGCTGGAGCTTCTTCCTTCGCTGGCGCCTTCGCGCTCTTAGCGGGGACGGAGCCCTGCAAAATAGCCTGGATCAGGTCCGGTTTCCGCATGCGGGACGTGCCACGCAGCCCCATTTCGGAGGCAAGAGCCCGCAGCTCCGGCAGCTTCTGCTTATTCAAATCAGCTTCGGATGGCACTTTTTGCTCCATCTTTCGTTGGAATCCTTACTGGGAAGATCTCTGGCTTGGGCGGGACAGCGCGTGTCACGCGGCCCAAGGTTATTGGAAAGGTACCACTGCCAACCACAAGAGCGGGGGCAACAGTCAGCGCTAAAAAAACTGCGCTTTGACCGGAAACATCATTCGATGCGATGACCGGCCGATAGGCCAACAATAGCACCCAAGCAACCAGATAGGCACCGCCGACCGGGCTTAGGTCATAGAACAGTGGCGAACACCTCAGCGATTGGGCACCGTGAAACGGTCTCGAAACCAGCTTACTCGGACAGTTCCACGTCAGAATGTGGGTGCAAACCTCCCAGTATCATGTCCCACACGCTGTCGAAGCTTCCCGCTAAGACGCTCAGGTTCAAATCAATGGAGGGATCCACGGAGATACCTTCCACCAAGCTCCCTACTCCCCTAGAACGTCTCACAAGCGAGACAGCGCCCCACCGAAGCTCCGGCACGGCACGGATAGCCTCAACTGCGGTCCGCGCCGCTGCTGCGAGTACCGCGGCACTCGGTTTCGTGTCTCCCAAGACCACTCGGGCTTGGTTCCGGTCCGCGATTATCACGAACCGCTCTCTTTCCGGATAGGCCATGACTACCAGAGTCCTGCCCGGGAAACTAGCGAATGCCGGAATGGGGTCTCCAGGAGACCAGATCTCTCGCTTCTGAAGAGTCCACGCTGAGGTGCCGGGAACAAAGGTGCGGGGAGACTTCGCATCGGCAAGGACAGCTTCCATCCGAGCTTGGGAGCGCACTCTCTTTGCAGGCGGACGCTTTAGGCCCGCAGCGCCAAGCAGAGAGCGAAGCACCACGAATCTGCGAACACAACTACGCGGTTGCAGCAAGTCGTGCACGCCGGCCGTACCGGTCAACAGAAATGGTTTACGACCCGGTAAGGAATAGCGTGAGAGGGTCGGCGACAACCTTCTCACACGCCAGCCGGCATTTCTTGCAGCGCGTCGCAGCAACCTTGCGAGAGAGACAAAATCTGTATCAGTCTCTCGGCGCAGGTGCTCCAAAGAGACGCGCACGGGAACCGGATCGACGTGGTTTTCTGGGACGACGTCCGCACCCAACGGCGGGTCCGGCTCGACGGCTGCCATGCGTCTGTCAAACATGGCACCACCAAGGTCTCGCGGAGTCCCATACTGCGGGAACACCGAACCCACCAAGCCGGCATTGGTGTTTGCCTCTATGACATACGGACTTCCGTCGGCGCTTAAGACTATGTCGACCCCTGACCAATCCAAGCCGGGAATCGCATCCAAAGCATCTTTTGCCACGGCCAAAACATCTGGGGAAATGACGTCTTTACACTCCCAGGCGTCGCTGCCAGAACTAAGCCCTCCAACATCACGGACTATCGCGACGGTCCCTAGAGGCAATACTGTTTCAAGGCTCAGTCCCTGCCGCGCGAGAAAAGCCGATGTGCCCTCATCTTGCGGTATCGGACGCTTAGCCGTTCCAGGAACCTGGTTGCGCAGCACGTTCTTCTTTTCGATGAGTTGACGGATCGTTGATTTCCCGTCCCCACGCACGGACGGAAGCAATCGCCTAACAACGCTGAGGGCCCCATCCGTGGCGGTAATGCAGCGGAACTCGGCAGAGAACTCGATGTACTCCTCCACCAGTACGGGGCTGTCTCCCGCGGCTGCTCGATCAAAGGCTTTCCGAATAGCGTCCGGATCCGTGAGATTGACGGAGACTCCTTCTCCGCGAGCCCCGCCCCTGGGCTTCACGACGATAGGACGACCTAGTCCCGCAGCGAAGGCAACCGCAGCATCTGCCGATTTGGCTTCTTCTCCCTCCGGGGTCGCGACTCCTGCATCCCGAAGAAAGCGTTTGGTGAGGAGCTTGTTGGCGGTCACCCGCGACCCTACAGCAGTGACATCCCCCATTGCAGACACGATAAGAAACGATTTTCCCTGATGCTCTACCAGCACACGCCACCCGTCTAACCAGGTGATTTTCGCGCCCCGCCGGGCCGCAGCCTCCGCAATGATCAGCGAAGATCGGTTCCGTCTTTCGTTAAGAAAGCCGTCCAAAACCGGCCCCGGGGGGATTGGGTAGTCGGTGATTGGGACGAGCGTGTTCATGAGGTCTCGCTGGCGATCAAGAAGCGATGGCAGTGGGTTGACTACTTCCCCAGATTCACCCGTTTTCAAGACAATCTCTCCAGTCCGGGCCAGACCTGACCCTCACTTGGTAAACAAGACCACACACATTCCCGTTGGAGGCGCAAGGCCCATGGTACACGCGAGGCTCACATGAGCGGAGCAGAGGATCCGCGTGGCTTTGGCACGCAGCTCCCTACGTGAGAGAGCAAACCCTAGAGGACATCCAGAACGCGCCAACCCGACTTCTCAGCAGCCGCGCGAATCTCTGGAGACACTGGGGTCAAGCTGATCACGCTGGGACCAGAGCCGCTCAAAACTGCGGGAACACCAGACTGGCGCAGCCAGCCAATAAGCGCCACCGATGCCGGGACGGAAGGTTCCCGCGCCGCAAGGCCAAACACGTCTTTACTCAGCTGCATTAGGCCCTCCCCCGACCCGGTGATCGCCAGCAGCAACGCCCCGGCGCGCGCTGATTCAGCGCCGAGCTCTTCCAGTGTGGGCCTGTCTGTCAAATCAACGTCGGGGCCGGCAGGGAAATCTGGAACGAAAGCTACCAGCGACAAAGAGCTCGAAATCGCGATGGGAATGTCTTCTCCTTCTGCACGGAGCAGGGCCGCGTCGGACAGAGTCGAACGAGCCCGCAGTGCGTCGGCGCCCAAGCCCACTACAACAGACAAGACCTGCTCCGCAGCTGTCTCTTCCCCGACCAACTGACAGGCCAATAGAGCCCCCAAGACTAGGTCAGTGCTGGTCGATCCTAATCCCCTGGCGCGCGGGACCCCTATCTCCAAGTGGAGCTGAACACCAACCTGGGGCGCATCGAAATGGTCCAGCATCGCACGCACCCCGGCTACAACGGGATGGGCGTCACCGAGTTCCTCTTCCCCTGCAGCAGCATGAGCCCCGCGCAGGAAGATCCTGGTCGGACCGGTGACTGCGTTCAGCACCGCACTGTCAGTGATTTTTAGCGGCACGGCCAAGCGTGAAGGATCAAGGCTCAGGCCAGTGGCCGTTCCGAGTGCGGATGCCTCCGCCCGATCTGTGCGGAGCCGCATTATCTCTCGGGTGCTTCCCCATCCGGGTGCGGATGCAGTAACTGGCTCATCTGCTCAAGGGCCTGGGCCATGACCTTGGTCGTGGCGCGCGCTTGGTCCCGCTCGATGCGAGCCGCCTCCAGTTCGTCCCTTAGTGTCTCTATCTGTTCGTTGAGAGAAGCGCGTTCGCCTGCATCAAACTGTTCCATTCACACCGCTCCTATTCTCTTGCCATCCCGCGGGTATTCTTTCGTCCAGTCAGGTTTCCCCACCGCTCAGCCAAATCCCCACCTAGGGCCAGGCTATCGCGAACAGTGCAACCAATGGGTGCACCCCCGCGCCGACATATTCGCTCAAGAGTGCGACACCTACTCAATAGGAGTCTCCTGACGTCGCAGTTTGTCGATCAGGTTCACAACAAAAGTCAGCGACACGATGACAGCCACCACCATCATCGAGTTGGCAAAACCCGCACGCATGGAGACAGCCAGAGGCTCCCCGGGCTGGGAGGCGATGGTCACGAAGAACACCGTGGTCACCACCGACATGCCAACCGCGGTTCCGACGCGCTGTAGTGTCTGAAGGACAGCACCGGCCATCCCCGCCGCGGATTTGGGGGCGCTTTCTAATGTGAGGGTCTGGTTCGGGGAGATAATCAATCCCGAGCCCAATCCCGTCGCGGACAGCACGACAATAAGGACGATAGGTAGGACATCCTCCGGAAGAGTGCGAGCCAGGATCGCGATCAAGAACATGCCTACCATCACGACCAGGGCCCCCACCATGGGGACTACTCGTCCCCAACGGGACACGAGCCGGCCTGACATCCCTGCACTCACCGCCGACAGCAGAGCAAAAGGCATCTGTGCCAGCCCCGCGGCCAGTGGAGTGAACCCCAAGCCCTGCTGCAAGAACAGAGTGAAGACGACAAACACTGATGTGAACCCCGCGAAATAGGTGAGCCCTGCCGCTAGCCCCAAAAGGTACGATGGGCTGCGGGCCAAGCGCGGGTCAAGAAGCGCCGACCCACCCATCCTGTGCCATTTCTTTTCCCACCACAGAAGCGCCAGCATGACAACCGCGGCTGCCCCCAAGTACCAAAACAGCCCCTTGGGTAAGCCGGGCTGCCCACCCTCGGAAGATTCGAGGAATGGCCACATGAGCAAAAGCGTAACGGCACCGAGAAGAATCAATCCCAAGGGGTCGAACTGTTTAGCCAAGCTGGAACCGTCCGCGCGCCTGTGGCCGTCTCGTGGAAGCCACAGATACATGAGAACCAGAAGCGCAATTCCCACCGGTACATTGATCAGAAACACCGATCGCCAACCGAAGTCGGGTCCCAGCCAGGACAGCAGCATCCCGCCAATCATCGGACCAATAGCAGTGGAGATCCCAATTACTGCCCCGTACGCTCCGAAAGCTCTTGCGCGAGAGCGACCCTGGTACAGGTCCTGGATCAGTCCCACCACCTGCGGGTTCATCACCCCGGCAAAACCACCCTGGATCAACCTGAGCACCACAAGCCACCTGCCAGTGGTAGCGAGCCCAAGCAGCAAAGAGGCAAGTGTGAAGCCAGCAACGCCCAACATAAAGAGGTTGCGGCGCCCAAATATGTCCCCCGCTTTGCCGGCGGGTACCAGCGTCAATCCAAAGGACAAGGCGAAGCCAGCCAGAACCCACTGCACCTGGGACGGTGTGGCCCCCAAGTTCTTCTCAATAGAAGGAAGCGCCACGTTGACCACGGAGACTGCCAGAAGGGACATGAATCCGGCAGCCAGGACCACCGCAAATGCGCGGGATCTGTCGTCGGAGACAAGGGACTTACGGGGTTTACTCACGCAGCAACCCTACCGGAACCCCATAACCGGGGCCGCAGCTAGGTGGCTTGCCGATACTCGCGGGCGCATTTCTAAATCCAGGACAGAAAAGCCGAGGCACGGAAGCCAGACTGCAAAAAATGCGGCGCAATGCAGTGGGCGCCGAGCCCGGTTCCCCGTTCTCAGCGCCCACTGCATTGCATCCTGAATCAGTACGCGAGTCCCTCAGGTTCGGGACCTAGCGGATAGTCACGGGCGTTCGGCACAACAAAACCGTTCGCCTTGTAAGCGTCGTAATCGAATGAGTCACACTCGTCGAAACCAATCTTGTGATACTCGTAGAATCCCTCCCAATCCTCGTAGCCATCCCCAAGGGAATGCTCCAAGAATTCGTCGGCCATAGCCATTGCGGTGCGCGGAGCAACATAGAACGCCCCCATAGCCAAAACGTTTGCGTTGTTGGCTGTAGCAGCCCTCTTAGCAGCGGGAACCGTCTCACAGACCGCAGCGTGGACGCCGGGACATTTGCTTGCGGCAATATGGATTCCCATGCCCGTCCCACAGAAGATGAGCCCCTTTTCAAAGTTCCCTTCTGAGATCTCTGCCCCCACGCGGAAACCAACGCGATGGTACATATCGGTTTCCTCAATGTTCGGAGTCAAGTCAGTTACTTCCCAGCCCCTTGTCAGAAGGTGGTCCTTCACGGCTTCCTTCAGCGGGAACCCCGCGAAGTCTGCTCCCATCACCACTTTGCGCGGCATCTCACTCATGTTTCGTCGCATCCTTTCTGAAGATCTTTTGCAATGTCTTTTCCTCCGAAAAATGGTCCAGGACTATCACTAGGAGCAGCACGCTCCCCCAGATCAAGGGGCGGTAGAAGCTACTGATATTCGGGAACATATTAAGACCGGAAGAGAGTACCTGCAGCGTAAACACCGACAAAAGGACGCCGATGATCTTGCCCGTCCCTCCGTTCGGATTCACTCCGCCGAGCACGACAATCAAGATCGTAAGCAGCGTGTACGTGCTTCCGTAGTCAGCTTTCGCGGAGTTGTAATTTGCCAGCATAACCAGGCCACCAGCGGCAGCTGTCACACCGGAGATAATGTACGTCTTCATCAGCAGCGCAGTGGTGTTAAGCCCCGAAAGTCGAGCGGCTGTGGGGTTGGTCCCCAGCATCCTCAGTTTCGTGCCGTAAGTGGTGTACGCCATCATCAGGCCAATAACTAGAGCCACCAAAATGAAGATGATTGCAGGCATTGGAACTCCGAGAAACTTGCCGGCAAAGATCTCCCCGTACAGCGGAGGCATCCCACTGACAGGTTTCCCTCTGGTAATGATGACGGCAATACCGGTGTACAGCTCTAACGTTCCCAGAGTTGCTAATATCGGCGGGATCCCCACCCCGGTGATAAGGAAGCCATTGAATGCTCCTGCCAGAGCTCCTGCCAAGAGAGCAAACACAATAGCGGCCACTATGGCCAGTCCTGCTTGCCCCCCGTTAGAACCGGTAGGGGCGATAGACAGCATTATTACGGCCGCCCCAATTGAAGTCATGTTCGCAGTCCCAACCACGGAGAGGTCAATCCCACCCGTGATCATGGTGAGCATGACCCCTAGTGCCATAAGCCCAAACTCGGGGAATTGAACCGCCATGGCTTGCCAGGTTCGCACCTGCAAGAACCCTTGGGGCTTCATCAGAGCGAAGAAGATGAATACCAGGATGAGAAGGCCCAGCAAGCGGCTGATATGCGGCTCTCCGCGAACCGCACGTGTCACTCGATCTTTAATCGTATCTAGTTTCATTTTCTGGAACCCCTAATCTGCCTGGATCGCAAGTTGGCGCTCAGCTCGCTTAGTTCGAAGCGCTGTCACGCCGGTACCGAGGATGATCAGGGCACCCAGTGAGAATCCCTGCCAGAAGGTAGGTATACCCATCAAGATCATGCTGTTCTGCACCATCGTAATTAGCAGTGTGCCTAGGATGACGCCGGTTACAGACCCGATTCCTCCCGTAATGGAAGCGCCTCCGAGTACGACCGCCGCTATCACAAGCATTTCCATACCCAACAAGTTGGTCGGGTGCATTTGGCCCATCATGGATGTCCGCACCAAGCCAGCCAACGAGGCGATCACTCCCACTAGCACGTACAGCCAGAACTTGATTTTCTTTACCTGGAATCCAGCCCGAGCAGCCGAGGTCTCATCACCCCCGATTGCGAGGATGCCCCGTCCAAACATGGTGTAGCGCATGATGAACCCAACCACTAGGACCGCGGCTACAAAAATCAAGAACGTAGCCGGCATTGAGGACGTAAGACCAGACGTTGGGTTGGTGCCCACGAACAAGCTTGCCTTCCCAAGAGCCGCCATAGACGACGGAATGTTGGGGATTTGCACTGACGCGAGCGCCCCCTGCATGAATCCGGAGAATACGCTGGCTGTCCCCAGAGTGATGATCAGTGCGGGCACCTTAAGCTGGGAAGTGAACAATCCATTGAAGGCTCCCAGGAGCGCGCCGATTGCAACTACCATCACCAACGGAACCAGGATGGAACCCTTATATTCGACACCGACAAGGAAGCTCGTAGTCGCGTAAACGGCTAGAGATGCCAGCGCGGGGAAGGACACGTCGATCCCGCCCGAAATAATCACCATGAATGCCCCTAGAGCGAATAGTCCAGGAACGATCATCGCGTTGGCGATGTCGATAAGGTTGTTTGGTGAGAAAAACTGGCCTGAGCGGAGTTGGATTATCAGCGCCACGGCAACGATCACCAAGAACAAATAGAACTCGTTGGCTCTCAGGACTTTGTCAAGATACTTCTTCACTGTCCGCTCACCCCCAAGTTTGCGCTGTCTTCCATCATGATTTGGTTCAGCTCCGCCTCTGTAGTCGTGTACGGGTCCACCTCTGCAACGATTTGTCCGCTCTTCATGACCAGCACTCGGTTGCTGTTCTCTAGAACCTCGGCAATATCATCGGAGATGATGAGGACAGCTAGGCCTTCTTTTGCTAGGTTCTGCAGTATCTGGTGGATGTCATATTTGGAGCCGATGTCAACACCGACCGTCGGCCCGTTCAGTATGAGGATCTCTGGCTTCGTCGCAAGCCACTTCGCAAGCACAATCCGCTGCTGGTTACCTCCGGAGAGGGTACTTGCCGCGTTATTGGGGTTGTTCGTAGCGATGCGCAAATTGTTGACCCAGTACTCCTCTTCTGCGACTTTCTCCTTCTTGTCATACAGACCTAGGGCTTTGGTGAGCTCGTCTATCTCCGCGATCACGATATTGTCGCCGATAGATCGGTCCAAGAAGAGCCCCTCAGTTAGCCGGTCTTCTGGGACGTAACCAATGCCCGCTCCGATTGCCTTGCGTATGGTTCCCAGATTTGCGGGTTTGCCGTTGACTCGAATCTCGCCTGATGTCGGCTGGTAGTCACCGAATAGTGTCAGCGCAAGCTCCGTCCGCCCCGACCCGAGCAGTCCGGTCAAGCCAACAATCTCTCCCTTGTGAAGTGAGAAGGACACGTCAGAAAACCCGTTTTGCAAGCTGAGGTCGACAGCTTCCAATATTGGCTCTTCGGAAACGTTTTCTGGCACGAACGGAGTCTCTTCGAACTCTCTGCCTGTCATGTAGTAGGAGAAAGACTTCCGATCCAGCTCATCGGGATACTTCGTGGCCACCACTTCGCCGTTTCGAAGAATCGTGAACTTGTCACTGATCTCAAAAACTTCTTCCAGCTTGTGGCTGACAAAGAGGATGGCTATTCCGCGAGCCTTGAGATCAAGGATCACCTTGAACAGGGAGTCAACTTCTTTTTTGGTGAGCGCGGTCGTCGGCTCATCCATGATGATGAGCTTTGCATCGCTCATCAAAGCGCGACTAATCGCAACCAGCTGTTTGTCGGCTACTGACAGGTCCCCGATCTTCGCGTCGAGGTCAATCTTGAAGTTGATTTTGGCGACTGCTTCCTCTGCGATTTTACGCATTTCCCGCCAATTCACCAGCTTCTTCCCAGCAGCAAGCTCGGAGTTCAGAGCCAGGTTCTCCATCACCGAGAGGTTCGGGAAAATCGAGAAGTCCTGGTAGATGACTTGGACTCCATGGTCTATGGACTCCAGCGGGGTCATCCGATCAAACTCATCGTCTCCGAACACGATCTGACCGCTGTCCGGGGTATAGACGCCAGAGACAATCTTTATGAGTGTGGATTTACCACTGCCGTTCTCTCCTGCTAAACAGTGAGTCTCACCCGGTTTGATCTCTAGCGACACACCTTTGAGGGCTTTTACACCCGCAAAAGACTTGTGTATGTCTCGGACGGCAAGAACATTTTCCGTCATTCGCATTTCCTTTCAAACAGCGAGGGTCCCGGAGGTGTCGAACCTCCGGGACTGTGCGGACAGCCGGATTGGACGGTCCGCCGCGCTGACTCGCTATTGTTTAGAAGCCGAACTCATCCACGTTGTCGGCGGTGATGATGACCCACCCGTTGCCCTCAAGCACCTTCGGGTTATCGGCTGAGAACTGCATATCCTCGTAACCCGGAACTCCCAGGTCGATACCGTCGGTCACTTCGACCCCATCAAGGATCTGCGCTGCCAAAGACGCCAGCGCGTAACCCGCATCCGCTGGGTCCCACAGGGTCAGCGATGCAACGGACCCGTTGACTAGGATTTCCTTGTTGGCAGCCGGCATGCCCGTTCCTGAGGTCTGGACTTTGCCCTTGAGACCCAATTCGTCGATTGCACGCGCGATTCCCGGTGCGTCAAAAGAGGACGTGCCAACAATGCCTGTCACCTCCGGGTGCGCCTTCAGCACCTCTTTGGCGGTTTGGTAGGCGACTTCGCCGTCATCCTGAGACTCGACACGAGGTTCTGCCTCTAGCAGGACCATGTTCGGGTAGGCCTCTTCTTGACGCGCAACTGCGCCATCAGCCCACTCGTTGTGCGAGGCGTTGGTTACGTGTCCGACCATGGTGGTGTACGTGCCTTCTTCACCCATGGCTTCAGCAAGGTTATCCATAATGAACGCACCGTAATCGGCGTTATTGAACGCCTCGATGTCGTACATCATGTTCTCCAAGCTGGCACCCTCGTGAGCAACCACCACTATGCCCGCGTCCATTGCTTCCTTGAGGACGGTCTCTAGAGCACCCGGGTCCACCGGTACGACACCAATGGCATCGACGCCCTGTGCAATCAGGTCCTGGATGACCTGCGCCTGCATGGTGGCATCGGTCTCAGCCGGGCCCTTCTGGAATACTTCCATGCCACTATCGGCAGCAAACTTGTTGACTCCTTCTTCCATGCGAACGAACCAGGGGTTTGTCGCGTCCTTGGGAACGATAGCGATCGTATAGTCACCGGATGCGGTTGCTGCTGTTTCCCCACCGCTCTCCGCAACTGCGTCATCCTTAGCTGTCTCGCCCCCGCCGGAGCAAGCAGAAAGTACAAGAGCGGACGCGGCCACTACGCCGATCGCCGCGACCTTAAACCGTTGGCTTTTCATATGTGTCTCCTCAATAGTCAAGCCGAGCGCCAATTTCTCTTCATTTGAGCCGCCGAGAATCAGTCTTCTTTGGCAGATAGCGCTGTGTTTCCTGGGATTTTGTCGACAATTGCAGTGAGTTGGCATTCTAGGCTGGTTTCGGCCATCCTCCTTCGGTGGCTCAAGCTCTGCCGACCTAGGTCTGCTCACCCACTCCCCGTTTGAACCGGTTCAAACGTGGTTGTAATCACCTTATCCCCCTGCCCGTGCCCGAGCAACCGATATTGGTCGTCTTGATCAAATTGATACAATTCACTAGAGCTTAGTGTTGATCCACTTCCACCTCGCTACGGAGAGGACTGAACGTCATGGCCGCACTTTCAGGCGCTCCGGGTGCGGGCCGAAAAGCTGGTCGTCCAAGTATTCGCGACGTAGCATCGCTAGCCGGAGTCAGCGTTGGGACGGTATCTAACACGCTCAATAAACCGGAGACCGTGCGGCCAAACAAACGTGAGGCTGTGGAGTCGGCCATCGCGGAACTGGGTTTCGTCCCGAACCAGCAAGCGCGCATACTTTCCGGGACCAGCAGCAACCTGATAGGCCTTGTTGTCCAGGACATTGTGAGTCCGTTTTTTATGGGGGTAGCACACGCGGTCGAACGCGTGGCCTACGACGCGGATCTGATCGTGTCGCTTGCTTCCTCTGAAAACTCTCCCGAAAAAGAGCGACATATTTTGGAGATCCTATCCGCTCAGCAGGCTCGAGGAGCCCTGGTCATCCCCGCGGCCGGCGGGCCAGACCAGCACGACCGACTGAACGCAGGGGGGCGGGAGCCCGCGCGTGATGTCCCGACGGTCTTCCTGGACTACGACATGGGACCCGATCACTGTTCAGTCTCTGTGGATCACGTGGCGGGTGCTCAAATTGCGACCAAACATCTACTGGACCTGGGACATCGTTCGTTCGCTTTTGTCGGAGACCCGGGGATGCTCCATCAATTCTCCGGCAGGCTGAAGGGTGTCAAGACTGCGCTATTGGAAGCAGGTCTAGACCCCAAGGAAGCACTCGTCCAGATATCTCCCCCCGCCTTGGGCATGGCTGACGGGCACCTTGCCGCCGATGAGTTGTTGGCCAGGGGACTCCCCTCGGCGGTGGTGTGCGGCAACGACCTGATGGCATTCGGTCTCTACCGCGGGCTGACCTCTGCGGGCATCGATGTGGAAAGTGAGGTCGCGCTGGTCGGCTACGATGACATCGAGTTCGCCGCCGACTGGGTTCTGCCGCTCACCTCTGTTCGGCAACCAACAGCGGAACTTGGTAAGCGCGCCGCAGAATTGCTGCTGGAGCACACCTCCGGGGATCCAGAGCATAGACACCGTCAGATTGTGCTGCAGCCTGAACTCATCGTGCGTAGGTCCTCCATGGGGCCTCCCCGCGGACCCTCCCCCATCGAATAGTGGCTCTCCTAAGGCCTTCCCCCTCTATTGACCTCCAAGGCCTTCCCCCTCGAGTGACCTCCCTTGCGGCTGTGCTAGTGTCGGGCGCAAGCGACGAAGCCACAGTTGCGGCGACGCTGCCCAACCAGATCCGACACGAAAGGTGAGCAATGTCAAGAGTCCTCCTAGCGGGAGAATCCTGGGTGAGCGCGGTGGTCGAACACAAAGGATTCGATCCTTTCCCCCACACGCAAGTACATATTGGGTGCCAGAAACTAC
Source organism: uncultured Actinomyces sp. (assembly GCA_964345535.1). Taxonomy (GTDB): domain Bacteria; phylum Actinomycetota; class Actinomycetes; order Actinomycetales; family Actinomycetaceae; genus Scrofimicrobium. The sequence goes on from CAYFRG010000006.1 coordinate 48,782, forward strand.
TGGACGTTCTGCGTCAGCAAGGACATCAAGTGACGCACCTGCGCGCACACGATGTCGCCGAGTTCTTTCCGCTAACTCTCGAAGAACTGGACGAATACGACGTAGTTATCCTCTCTGATATCGGTTCCAACAGCCTGCTGCTGCCACCTCAGGTGTTCGAGCAGGGTCTTCCCACACCAAACCGTCTCAAACTCCTTGCGGAATGGGTTAACAAAGGTGGCGGCCTGATGATGGCTGGCGGCTACCTGAGCTTCCAAGGGTTCCAAGCGAAAGCCAATTATGCCGGGACACCCCTAGAAGACGTTCTCCCAGTGAAGATCCACAGGTGGGACGACCGGGTCGAAACCCCTGAAGGGATTGTTGGAGTACTCACCGACCAGGAACACCCGATCACGGCCAATCTTGACTCGCATTGGCCGCTGCTGCTCGGCTACCAGCAGCTGATCCCCCGCGATGATGCTGAGGTTCTCGCCACTGCGGGCGACGACCCGCTACTGGCAGTTCGGACGGTAGGAAAGGGTCGAACCGTCGCATTTGCCTCGGATGTCTCCCCACATTGGGCGCCGGAGGCTTTCATGGAATGGGATGGATACAGCTCTCTGTTCAACGGCTGCGTTGATTGGCTTGCCGGAGAGGCACCTGCCACTTCGTAAGCATCTGCGGCCCCGCAGGCACTTTGCCTGCGGGGCCGCACCCGAATGACTTTCCACCTTCATTGCGAGCCCATTTCTGGCGGGCAGCAGCAATGCACATTTTTTCCCGCAGCGACTTCGAGTTCCAACGCCATTTCCTGGCTAATGAATGCTCGTAAAACTCCTGCGCGGGCAGGATCCAATGTCGCCATCCAAATTCCCTGCTGGGCGGCACTACCATGGCAAACCGCCGCTGCGGCGTAAGCTAAAGCAGGCCAGCAAGGTAATCTACCGACTCAGCGGCCAGAGCAGTCCCCCAATCGTTGAATCGCTGCGAAATGCAAACGCACCTGCCCAACAATAGACCTGGTCATCGCTGGCCTTTGCATCGCAGAGGTGAACGATATCTAATCGAATTTAATCCCCCGAGGTACCCTGGTAGTATTGGAACGTATTACGCACCGTTTACTGAGCATTCAAACTGGACACGATCTCAGATGCACCCAGCAATGGAGATTCATGGAAGAGTTCTTGGATAAATCAGCTCTGTCAGAAAAGTTGGGTGCCCCCGTCGGTACCGATAGTAACTACGTAGTTCTCCGGGAGGCCGATCGGCGCAAGCTGAAGGCACAAAAGGCGGAGAAAGGGGGAGGCTGATTCATCTCTGATGGCCGCTCGAAGTTCAGGTACAGGGGTGGTTCCACCTCACTAAATACGCGCTTGAGTCGGCGTGTAGCCCACCACAAGGATGTGTGCAGTCGACTGTTGTTAGCTTACGGGGTTCCTGCCACGGAGAATCAGGCCTTCGACGCAGGAGAATATAATCGGGCGTGGCAATGGGCAAAGCATATGCGTCCTGTCGTCGTGAAGCCCGCGAACGGCATTATGGGGAGAAACGTCTTTGTCGGCGTTCATAAGAAGAGGGACTTTCTTGCCGCATTCGAGACCGTCTCCGCGGCCGACAAAGGAAAAATCCTAGTCGAAAAGTTCTACGAAGGTGTCGAGCACAGGTGTCTCGTGGTCGACCGCAGGCTCATAGCGGTCACCAGACGTCGTCCCGCCAGTGTTCTTGGGGATGGCGTTCACTCCGTTGCGGAACTGGTCGAACTGAAGAATGTGGACCGAGGTCCCATTCACTTGGACGTCCGGTTGGATGACTCAGCGGAAGAACTTCTGTCGCGCTCAGGGATGACCCCAGATTCAATACCGGGAGCAGGCCAGCGCATCTTCCTACGATCGACTTCGAATCTTCACCAGGGCGGGGATGCTCTTGATGCCACAGACGAACTCTCAGCTGAAGAAGCTGGCATAGCCGAATCCGTCGCCCGCGCCATTCCTGGCGCGCGTTGTATTGGCGTTGACATCCTGTTCCCAAGGGAACCGGGCCAGGGAACCGCTCGGGTGATTGAGGTCAACACGAATCCTATGGTCTCGATGCACCACTTCCCCTACGAAGGGCAACCGCGCAACGTCGCCGGCGCGATTATCGACGCAATGTTCCCGTCGACCAAGGACGCGTAGAAACAGCGAATCCATTGGAGTGTGGGTTACAGGAAGAACGCATGCCAAGGTAGCAGACCTGCTGGACTACTCCTGACCGCACCGCAAACTACTTCCTAGCTTCAGATATGACGAAGGAACAACGAATCCAAGTCACCGTCCAAGTGCTCTGCGTGGCCCAGCCAAAAAGTACTTGGCCACGACGTCGAAAGTGTCAACAGCAGGGCCATAGCGCGGGAAAGCAAACCTGGATAAATCTGGCGTAGCCAAGTAGTTGGCTAACTCCCACTCCTGGGTGCCTTCCACACCGTTCAATGAGTACGTGTGCTCGCATATTCCCTGCCCACCGACCAAACCGTTCAACCGGGCGGACATGTCAGCTAGCTCAGTCCAGGGAACGTTCTCTACGTTGAACGTGAGGGCCCCAGAATCCGTGCGGGTGCTCTGCCCGACCACAACGACTTCTCCAACAGCAGGAACCCGGGAATCGACTCGGAACTCTTCTATCAATTGTGCAAGAGCCTTACCTGAGACCAAAGATAGGTACGGGTTGCCCGCTCTGGAGCTCTTCTCCTCCTCAAGCAGCTGAGAAACGGTCAGTTTGCCGTCACCAACTACGGATAACGGGACGCTCACTTGGGTTGCCAAGACCTGGCTGCCGCGAGTCAACATCGTGCACTCGGCAACACGAGGAGCGGGCATAAGCCGCACTGGTAGGCGTGTCTTCAGTTCTGACCACGTGTGCTTTAGTTCGTCGATACTGCCTATTTGAGGTTCTACACTCGTCCACCCGGTCCGGTACCGAACGTTCCACAAACCTCCTTGTTCGACCATAGCAATTGCCCGTTTTAGCTCCGATGGCTTCACCATCACATGATCTGCGACTGGGATATTCGCTAGTCGCGCCAAGGCTTTCAGCGCCCTCGGATTGCGGAAAACAACTGCGGTTGTGACGTTATGACCGAAATAATCGGCGCAGTATTCGCGCCCAGCATCGACAAACTGGACCGTTTGGCTGTTGGGTCCGATTCCTCCGGTCATCTCTCCCTTGCCAGAAAGCCTTCTGTTGGCAGCCCTGTATAGCAGCTCACTTTGCAATGCTTTCGCAGTTTCTGCTCTCCACCCAGGCTGCTCAGAGTCTGCGGATCCGTCGACCGCCGCTTCCGGCGCACCGTATGCGCGGGCTTCTTCAAGCAAGTGCAAGACCTGCTCCGTACTCCCGGACGCCTTGTCGAGCACACCGCGGTCTGCGACAGGACACATGTCAGCGGAGGCTTCCCTCTTCCAGTGTTCGGTGAAAATCTCTGCGGCGACTGGGGTCGGCTCTCCAAAAGCGGGGTATGCGTGCAGGGCAAGTTCGTTGTTCAGATTGACCTCGCAGACAACGGCCCTCTGCCTCGATAACGGTGCGTCCAGGCGCTCCGCTAACACGTCTATGCCGGCGTGTCCTGCACTGGGAAACAAAGCTGCCGCACTGTTGGCCAACTCCACTAGGTCTGGGTGCAACAAGTGGGTAACTTCGTAGCTGTCTCCGCCCGAAGATATGTTTGCAACATAGTGCAGGTAGACACGTTCTCCTTTGCCGGGCACACTGTCAGGGGCGTGGCCGCGCTCCGCTAGGTCTGCAACTCGTTCCTCAGTCAGGACCAGCTTCTGGTGGCGCAGGTAGTCACTCCTGCCACGCTTCTTGTTCTTGGCGTCCACCAGCTCCTTTATCGTCGCCACGCCATCGCCCGTCACATTAGCGGGGATCCTGAGCGTAGCCGCAAGAAGCTCACCTTCCAGAACCGTAATCCTCAGGTCGATGCCGAAAATCATTTCTTCAATCAGAATTCGACGCCGCCCTTGCGCCAAAAGTTGTCGGGCCACCGCCCTAACTTCGTCTTTAGTCTGAAGATCCACCGTCACATTCTGACCGCCGGAACCCACAACAGGCTTAACCACCCAGGGACCCGACACCTCCCTTAGGGCATCTTCGACCGCCTCCATCGTGCCGACCTCACGGCCCGGAATCGTGGGGACACCCCCAGCGTTGAGAATTCGCTTTGTCAGGCCCTTCTGGTTCGTGACAGTGCGATCTAGGCGAAGAAGGGCGGCGCTCATGTTTACGTACCACCCAAGGCCCAGGTGCCCCTTCGAAAGAATCACGTATCCCCGGAGAACCGGATCCACACGGAATCCCATTTCGCGGCCAGCCTCGGCTACCAGCTTCGTGTCCAGCTCTCGTTTTGGACCGGAAAAGTCGCCGGAGTGTTCCATCGGCTGGAGCTTCCGCACCTTTTTGAGCGCGCGGTTTAGAAACATGTCGTCATTAGCAGGGGGAGACCAAGGCCCAAATTTGAATATCACCCTTGCATTCTACGCGAACTGTCAGCCAGGTGGGCTCCTCGCAAGAGAGAAACATATTCCTCTTGCCTACAGCACCACTTGGAACTGGCGTGGCCGAAAAATACAGCTGGAAAGGGCCAGGGAAGAGTGGCCAGAGAAGATGAGCGCTTCGCTCTTGTGCCTTGGGAAATCTTGGGCAGGATGCAAAGGCGCTTCCACCCCCGTCCTCACGCCTTGAAGCGTTCTTTCGGCATACACTCGAAGTATGTTTCCTTCCGACAGCGACTTCGAGTTCGAACGCCGTTTCTTGGTCCGGGAAATGCCCGTAGAGCTCTTGCGTGGGCAAGACCCCAACGTCATTATCCAAACATATTTCCTGGCTGCCGAGGGCTATGGCCTGCGCATCCGGCTCCAGGCAACCCAGTCCCGACGCCACCTGCCCCAGGACGCCACGGGCAAGGAGCCAATAGAGCTTTTCGGCGACGACTTCGACCTATGCATGCTGACCGTCAAGGGCCCCGCAGCGGGCGGGACACGCTACGAAGCGGAACGGGAGCTGGACGTGAACGTTGGAATCCAAATGTCACTGCTGGGCGGCGTCACGCTGTCAAAGCGTCGTTACGGCGTTTGGCTGGACCAAGATGGTTGGGTGATCGACCAATTCAGTGGCGAGAACAGTCCTCTAATCATCGCGGAATGCGAGCGTACCTCCCCTGTAACAGACCTGGTCATCCCCGGTTTTTGCACCGCAGAAGTCACCGAAGACCCGCGTTTTTCCAATGATTCCCTCGTCAACGCCCCGTACGGCGAGTGGGCCGACAGCTACCTGAACGAAGTGGGCCCGTAGGCGATTGAGAACATTCGGAGCTCGCCAGCGCCCATCAATGCAGAAACTAGGATAGGAGATGAGGGCAACGGATACTGCAGCAGTGTAACGAAGCTGAAGATTCGGCAGAGTAATAGGCGAGGCAACCGCTAACTCAGCTTCACATCAGATGTGCTGCGAAAGCTTAGATACTCTCTAAGTCCGCGGTGAGCCTTTCCGTTTCGCCTGTCAGCTCATCCAACCGGTCTCGAGTTTCCCCATAGGACTCCAGCAGCTCCCGGTAATCCTTCGGCACGGTTGCCACAAGGTTTTCCTCCGAGTCTCCGACGGACGTAAATGGGTCTAACTTGTCGGCTAGCGGTCCCTGTTCCACCACCGGAGCTTTCTTGGAATACGCCAATATTTCTGCAAAATTACCTGCGGTTTCGGTGGTCTCTTCAACCAGTTCTCCAAGGATGCGATGCTTCTCCACTAGAGCGCTGTCCTCTTCAGCTGGCGGCGTCGCCAACACAACCTCGGCTACAGTGAGGACCTCTCCTACATCCTCCAACACCGCAGGAGCTTCGACAACCAGTTGGGACCATTCCATCTCAATCACGGAGTCTTGAAAGCGCGCGAAAACGAGCCACACCAGAGCTCCCAGAAAGCCCACTAATATCAGTGCGGGTACCAACTGTTTGCTCTTCATAGAATCTCCGTCGCGCGGGGGCTGCCCAGCGGATCAATACTCGGTAAGGTCATGGGTTTCAACGTAGTAAGCCAAATCATCGTCGTGAAAGCCTTGCCGAAGTTCTTCCATCCGATATTCATCCAATTCAATGATCGACTGGCCATCCTCACTCATACCAACGCCAGCTGTGGGGAGCGTGAAAAAGATGATGTCGCTGGTCCGTATGTTCACCATGGAGGGCAATAGACCCAAGATATACCTGGAGTCTAGGTCCTCATCTACAACCATGTAAGCGCTGATCGCTTCCACGGCCTCTTGAATCTTGGCCGGACTGGTGAGCGTTCCCCTACTCAAAAACGTACTCATTACAGCGTTCAGGTAGAGCTGCTGATTCTTGACGCGCTGATAGTCGCCGTCAATGAAGGCTTTCCGTTCCCTCACAAAAGCTAGTGCCTCCTCACCGTTGAGGTGCACTGTACCAGCTTCAAAAGTCACGCTGCCCGTGGCCGAAACCGTCGTGAAATCATTCGGGTTCGTAATAGTCACGCCGCCAAGAGCGTCAGTTAAACCCTTGAATCCCTCGAAATCGATGAGGGCCACATGGTCGATTCGCGTGTCCAAAAGAGTCTCTATCGTCTCGACCGTGAGGGGGACTCCCCCGTAAGACATAGCGGCATTGATCTTGTTGTAGCCGTACCCCGGGATATCTACCCAAGCGTCGCGCATCACTGACATCACGTATATGTTTTTGCGGTCCTCTGGGATCCTCACGACCATTATGGAGTCGGACCTGCCCTGATCCTCTGTGTCAAGATCCTCTGGGTCGATCGCGCCGCGCGTATCCGAGCCCAGCAACAAAATGGTCTCAGTACCAGTGATTTCGGGCGGGCGCTCCTCTTCCTGCTCCGGGAAGGCTTCGACGGTCACCGTCACCGTATTATCAAACGTGTCCGCGACCCGTTTACCAACCAGGACCAGAGCGGCGACGCTAGAGACGGCTAACGCGGTCAAAGCGGCGACAACAATCATGGTTACGCGTAACCATGAGGTTCCCACGGGGCCCCTCGCGGCATGCGCGATGGGAATTACCATAGACGTAGACGCCTCCACTAGTCTCTGCGTGCTTTCAACTGGCTGTACCTTATGGGCAGCCACAATGCGGCACTAAACTACTCGTTCTGCCATGCATCATAATCCTATATCGCTACGGCCGACCAAGAAACAGAGTGGACAAGTTGGGTTGGGGTCGCGCCATGAACGTTCCACGTGCTTATCCCAAAGACACGTTCGCGCTATAGTGTTAGGGATTATCGGAGCCGTGGTAACGGCGAACTACTCCAAGAGGTCCCAAGTTTGAGCGACAACAAACCAAGCGCAAGCGGGGCACCGGACCAGGATTCTCCGGCTATCGATTCAAGTCCTGTTCCCCCAGTGGATAAGCAAACCACCGGGGACGACTTAGGAGAATGGCTAGCTCTGACCGTGCTGGAAACAGCGGAGACCGGAGCGGTCCCTGTAGTGGACTGGCGACTTAGCCCAGTATTCGAAAAGCCCAGCATAACCGAGTACGCACGGCAGCTTTGGGGGCGCCGTAGCTTCATTTGGGAAGACGCAAAAGCTAAGGCCTACCAAACTACGAGAGGCACCTTCCTAGGCAAGGTCTGGCTTGTACTCAGCCCATTTGCTACTGCCATGACCTTCTATCTGGTGTTCGGAGTGCTCCTGCAAATCAGCCGCGGCATCCCGAACTTTCTAGGTTACTTGGTTATCGGATTCAACTTCTTTGCCCTGTTCCGCGGCTCTCTCACCGGAGGGGCAACCGTCCTCAACAAGTCACGCAGACTGCTCCGGGCATACACTTTCCCCAAAGCCAGCGTGGTGTTCTCGTGGACCATTCGCCGGTTCTTGGACTTTATCCCGGTGCTCATATCAACCTTCTTGTTCGTGATGCTGCTGCCCCCACACGTCATGCCCACCTGGCGCTGGCTGCTTGTGTTCCCCGTTCTCATAGTTGCATTTGTTTTTGCTCTGGGGCTGTCTTTGCTCACGTCAGCGTTAACCAGCCTGTTACCGGATATGAAGTTCATCTGGCCGCTGATCGGGCGACTCTGGTTTTATCTATCGGGTGTCTTCTTTGCCATGAATCGTTTTGACGCCTTGCCCGCGATCAAGGCCGCCATGGAGGCGAACCCCGGCTACGTATTCCTGAGCATGAGCAGGGACCTGGTGATTTATGAGACCGTGCCTACCATGGAAACCTGGATCTACTTCACGCTTTGGGCGGTCTTCCTGTTTGGAATAGGGTTCATCACCTTCTGGCTATCGGAGGAGCTCCATGGCGAAGAAGCCTGACACGAAGGAGTCGACCGGCCCCGCACACATGGATTTAGGGGAGCCTTCGGTAGTCGTAGATTCGGTCTACGTGACATATAAGAGCCACGTCAAACGCGCACCTAAGGGCACATCCAAGGCCAAAAGGGTCTATCACAAGCTACTAGGCATCCCCTATACCCAAACCGTGCACGCCGTTGAGAATGCCTCTTTCGTGGCTCGGACAGGAGAAGTCATTGGCCTAATAGGGTCAAACGGTGCCGGAAAGTCGACACTGCTCAGGTCCATCGCGGGAGTCGAACGTCCCACCAGCGGGCAAATTCTTGCCCGGAGCCAACCCAAGCTCCAGTCCGTGGGTGCGGCTCTGCTTCCCGAGCTCTCCGGCTGGCAAAACGTAACGTTGGGTTGCCTGGCCATGGGGCTGACACGCCAAGAAGCCAATGAAGTTGGCCCCGGAATAACTGAGCTGTCCGGTATTGGAGAGGCTGCGCTCAGCCGCCCCATGCGCACTTACTCTTCGGGGATGAGGGCGCGATTGCTTTTCGCCATCAATGCTGCCTCGCGACCGGAAGTCCTCCTTATAGACGAGGCACTTGCAACTGGAGACGCTACTTTTACGCGGCGTGCGCAGAAGGCGATGGATGAGATCCGGGCCGACGCTGGGACGATCCTCATGGTGACGCACTATGCGCGGTCAGTGGAGCGCATGTGTACACGCGCAATCTGGATGCACCACGGCCGCATGATCACCGACGGGGATCCAAAGGAGACTGTCGGCCTCTACACAAAGTGGGCTCAGCTCTCTGCTAATGGAGAAACCAAAAAGGCGGATGCCCTAATGGCAGAGATAGCTGACGCCTTCAGCCCGGTAGACATCAAGATGGAAGGTTTCTCCAGCTATCTGGACGCCTAGTCGACCCGCTGGGTAAAAGTTCCCCGGGGCGAAGTATCAGTCTGGTATGGAAGCGGCCCCGGTGAAATGGCGAGTCGTGAGAATCACCAAGTAGCTCGTTCCAGTGATAGCTGACATGGTGCGGGGAGGATTCGACTCCAACTAGTATGGGATAGACGCACGCACGGGAGAGACTCTTCCCCGTGCTTGACTCTGGGGGAAATCTTGGCGGACGATAACACCGGCGGCGCGCACATATCCGAGCTGCAAGCTATTGGCTACCGGTTCCCCAGCTGGGGGGAACGTGGCACCAGTTTCAATATCCTCGTTATCGCTGCTCTGAGTAACGCCACCGGGACCCGCACGGACGGGTTCGGTGAAGCAGAGCTTCGTAACACCTTGCGGCCTCAAGGACTGACGCGAACGGCGTGGGTTCGCGGAGTGTGGGATGTTATCGAGGAAACGCTCGCAGACCTGAACGGCCTGACCATAGACGTCTCATCTCCCACAGCCGCTGTCCGCAGTATCCGAGAGATCATGAAAAGGACAGGATCTGCAGTAAGCGGAGGTTTGGATGCTAACGGAGAAATCACGCTTCCGAATACCTGTCGGTGGGCTGTAGAAACTGCTCTGCTGGACGCTGCTGCCAAGATTTTGGATGTTTCTTTTTCTGAGCTCATTGGCACTGCCGGGCCCGCCCCTGAAACAACCGTCCTTTTCTCCTGGACCTACCGACCCGCTTTGGATGCCTACGTTCTTAGCCAACGACCGAAGCGAGAGGTTGCAGCCAGTGCGATCAGACAGGCTGCTCGCACTGTTGTCAGGTCCGGAAAGAGACTGTTGAGGGGGGACCTACGCACAAAAAGCGGTAGGTCAACTCTGGACAGTCGGATTGCCGACATACCGGAGCAAGACTTCTCCGAGACTGAGCTCGCTGCGATTGTCACTTTGCCGACAACGCGCTTGGCGGAAGTAAGCGGACCCATCGAAGCTGCTGAAATCCTCTCCCAGACAACAGGGGCTCAACTCGTAGTGACCGAGGTGTCACCAACTCTCATTACGCGGCAACTCGTCCTCCAGTTGCTGGGTGCGGTGCAGGGCGATTGTTTCCTAGTCGCGAACCCTCTTGAGGGAGAAGAATCCTTTGTCCCAAACTCTGCCCCGGGATTGGGCGTCGGACCCAACTGGGACTTGGTGCTGAGCTCAAAGAATCAACTTTACTTCTCCACGGGCCCTTTGCAGGCAGACTCCGAAGCCGCAGTGAATGCATATGATTTAGCAGGAATGGGAGTCTTGGGAAATAGTGGTCCACAGGAACAGCCAATGACCCAAGAGGTGCTTTCAAGGGGGATGGGAGTAGCCCGGTACTCGCAGGGTTCATTCTTGGCAATAGACCAAGATGGAACGGAGTTCCCGTTCCATCTGAGCAGAACCCAGCTTTCCGGTGTCCCTTCTTCCTCTCTTTGTAACCACAAAGAGGTTACTCGGATGCTCCTCGAAAGGGCTGGCGTCCCAACTCCTCAAGGACGTACGTTTGTGCGCGGAGACCACGCTACGGCCACTGCGTATGCCGAGCAGATTGGTTTTCCGGTCGTGCTCAAGCCAGCGATGGGGTTTCGAGGCATCGGGGTTTTCGCGGGCCTACAAAGTACAGCGAGTCTGAAAGAGGCTTTTGTCGCTCTTGAGCAGAGCCGCCTCGGGCACCAAGACTTCATTATTGAGGAGCACATTCCGGGTGAAGAGTACAGGATCCTGGTAGTTGGTGATACAGCAGTTGGAGCGATCAAACGTGTGCCTGCATCCGTTGTTGCCGACGGTGTTCACTCGGTGGCAGAACTCATCGTGCGGAAAAACGCACTCCGCCGCCTCAACCCAAGCCTGATGTTTCGCCCCATAACGCTTGGGTGGGATGCTCGCGCAGAATTGGAGCGGCAAAACCTGAAGGTCACTGACGTGCCCGAACGGGGAACAGTGGTAACACTTTCTAGCACCTCGAACCTCTCTCAAGGTGGAGACTCAGTGGACATCCTGGAGCATTTTCACCCGTCGATTCTGGAAGCTGCGGTCACAGCAGTCCGTGCCATTCCCGGACTAGGGTTTGCCGGTGTTGACTTCCAGCTCGAGGATCCCCAAAAGGCCTTAAGCGAGCAGCGGGGCGCCATCTTAGAGATGAACGCACACGCCAGTTTGAGCGGGGTTATTTTCCCGATGTTCGGAACGCCAAGACCCGTCCCCAAGTATTTTATTGACCGGTTAGTAGAAGTGTCGGGCATGCAGGCTGACCCCGGTAACTCAGAGACCCTCAACGTGCAGATCGAAGTGAAAGGTCGCCTGACGGGCGAACTCTACTGGGATTGGATGGCCGATCAGGCCCGGCTGAACGGTATTTCTGGTTGGATCCGCAGCACGGGGAAACGCAGCGCCACCATTGTTGCCACGGGTCCCGCCCCGCAGATTGCAACCTTTTCCATTGCTGCCGTCAGAGGCCCCGTAGGCAGCTCCCCCACTTCTGCTCACACCCGGCACATCAATCCCATTGGAGCCCAGGGCTTTACCGTTGTCGAAAAAGACCCAGAGGAAGTGCGCTTTGTCTGAACAGAACCTCCACATTCCCGCCTTGAGTATCTGGGACGTAGACGCGGTTTTGAACCTCCGAGCAGGGCTTCTTCGGAGTGACCGAGTTTATGCCTACCCGGACCAACTGTCAGTCTTTGTGGATCAAGCCGGTCAGTCAGCTCCGTTCGCACACGGAGTACCCGGCTCCAGCGGCCTCGGATCCGTGAACTTCGTGTTGGATAAACAGAAGCGGCGGGCCCTCATGGAGCGTGCAGAGATCCCCATCCCTCGCGGCGCGACTTTTTCCTTCGGGAGTGGACTCAGGCGTGCTCGCTCCTACGCGAAGGAACTCGGTTTCCCCGTAACGCTAAAACCCACTCGCGGTGACAATGGCGCGGATGCGCAGCTCGACGTTAAGAACCTGGCGGAGTTCGACGAAGCAGTGTCCGCTTTGTCGCTCCCCCCTGAAGAGCGCCCCCACCACACCCGATCTGGGTACAGGCAGGCCCTAATTGGCGAGCCGACCCGTGACGACGAAGGCAACGTGCGCGTCGGGCGCGCCTACAGGTTCACTGTTGAAAAACATGTCAGGGGTGCCCTACTTCGTTTCCTAATTGTGGACCGCGAAGTGTTGTCAGTGACCGCCTGTGACGGCTCCCCCTCAGACGGGAGCTATCGGGGCGGGCAGGATGTAACCGCCAGCACTACGGCCCCACTCAAGGTTTTGGCTATTCAAGCTGCCCAGTCAGTCCCCGGTCTGAACACAAGCGTCATCGATATTGTGGTGCGAGACAACTCTCCCCTGAACTTTGTGCGTACAAAGGCCGTTGTGGTCGATTTCAACGAGCGCCCCAACCTCTGGGTACAGGACAAGGTCAATCCAAAAACCGCTGCTGATCTTGCCGAAAGAATCTTCGACAGCTATGCAGACAGTGGGGGCTTCGACTTCAAACCCACCTCGTACTCCGGGAAATGCCAGATAGAAGCTAAGGGTTTGGCTGATGCTGAGGCGGCAACCAAGATCCTTGAAGCCGTCTCCAGCCATTTCGGCTGTGGGTTTAGCCCGGAAAATGTTGATCGGCTTTCTGGTCGGGTGACCGGCGTGATCACGGGCGGCGCTCTGGAGGTAGCCAGGATGGTGACCACCATTGTTAAGGGAAGCATTGCCGGATTGAGGTTCCCGGAACTGTCTATTCTCCCGTATTAGTCTTGTTTGGAAGAAATATTAACGCACCCGGCACCCGTTTGCGCCAACTCAGGACGGCGTTCTGGCCGCGACAACTGCCCCTGCGCAGGCGCTGTCCCAACTGGTCGGCAGGCGCTTGAGATTAGGACAGGATAGCTAATTCGAGGCCGCGGAAACCGCTCGCCGACGTGCTGATATCAATCCAAAAGACCAGCTAATCCCGCCGGTTCCTGAGGTAATCGTTGTGTACGGAGTCGCACTCATTCGGCGGCTGGTACGGGAGGTCCTCCTAACTCGCCACTTCCGTCCGTCAATGCGTCCGGGCATCACTACCTGGCCGAAAAACGGATCCTGTTCTCCTTGCAGTAGCGTTCGGCCACGCTTCCTGCCTTTCCAAAAACCCGCACCCGGGGACACTTCTGGAGCGCTTCTTCACCAATCTCGGTCACGCTGCTAGGAATAGTAATCCGGCGCAGACCGGTGCAAGCGTAGAACGCGCGGCGCCCAATCGTCGTTGTTCCCTCCGGGATAGAGACCTCTTTCAAAGCCTTGCAACTGTTGAATGCCGATTGCCCCACGAAACGTAGTGTGCTGGGTAGTCCCACCGTTCGGAGCTTTTGACAGTCGAAGAAAGCACTACTAGCGATAGTGCGAACCGGGTCAGAAATTATCAGTTCTTCTATCGCTGTACGGGAGCCGGCACTGTTCCCTATCAGATAGACAGGATCCCCCTCTGCTTCTCCGGGAATCGTCAGGCTGGGCGCCGAATAACCCTTGGGAATCTGAACCAACTGGACGCCGTACTCCCGTATTCTCCGGTACTTCAACCCATCTTGTTTGAATTCCCGGCCCCTTCTTTTGAGGACATCGCCGTCGAGCAGGATGAGCGGGGTCCCGTACAGTTCATCAATGGTGATCGCCAGCGACATTTGTTGACCGCCCTTGAACGCCACCACATCTTCTGGCCGCAAGGAGTCCCGCAGCCAGCGGTGGAGTTCCTGCCGGTCCTCTGTGTGTCGGGCCTTCTTCCCGCGTTCCACCAGTTCTTCGTAGACCCATTTCGTGTGAGGCCCGAATAGGAAGAACTCATCGATGCTCTCACTCTCGGCAAAGCCTACGCCGACCCTGCGGTGAACGGCTTCAGTGTGATCCCCCAGCTTGTCGTCAATGTCGCCGAACACTAGAATCCGATTACCTCCCGGTGCCGGACTAATGGTTGCGAGTGCCTCGGTAAGGCTAGCCGCCGATCCCTCAGAGGCGTTGTAGCAATCGACCAGGATCTTCTGTCCGCCCACTGTCACCAGATTCTGTCGTAGGCCCTCCCCACGATATTTCGATAGGCCAGTACGGATCTTGTCTACCGGTACCCCCAGCCACCTGCCCACGGCGAAGGCGACCACCGCGTTACTAACGTTGTGAGTGCCAAAAGCAACCAGCTCAAGGTCTTCGACCAGGCCGGTGTCTGATTCAACGACGCGGAATGAAAGCCTTCCTTCCGCAGCGCGGATGTCTTTAGCGTAATAGTCTGCTGCCGGGTTCACCGCGCTGAAAGACACAACTCTGTGCTGTATCTGGGCTTCCCGCAAGAGAGGATCGTCAAAGTTGACAAAGGCCACGCCATCTTCGGGTAAAAAACGGTCCAAGCTTAGCTTGTCCGCTACCAGGTTCTCCTGCCTGCCCCCGTACGCCCCTACGTGGTTTAGGCCCACGTTCGTAATCACGAATGCATCGGGCTGGAGCATCTCTGCATCCGTGCGGACCAAGCCCGGAGCGCCGGCCCCCGTCTCCTGGATGTAAACCTCGGTTTCGGGGGTCTGAGCCTGGATGTAGCGTCCAACTTGCGCGGGGCCGTTCTGATTTCCCCGACTGTAAAGAGTGTTGAAGGATTCTTCGCTGACCAGCCGCAGCATTTCCTTGGTAGTTGTTTTCCCGATGCTGCCCGTCAAAGCAATTTTCCGGGCACTGTAGCTTTCACCAATTACCCGGCAGACCTCGACAAACGCCTGTTCCGGAGCGCGGACGATCAGAGTCGGATACTCGACGCCCGCACTGTCGACCACGCGTGACCGCCCGACAAAGACCTCAATGCCTTTTCGCACGAGTACGTCGATGGCGGTGCCCTTCAACCTGCGAGGACGAACGAAGAACAGATCCCCACTTCCGCTAGCAAGAGTAGCGGCAGCCATACCCGGAAACGGTTTCTCAGCTAAGTGCTCAAGGTGCTTGGGAAGAGGCTGGCGCAGTATCGCGCATACGTCTGCAAGGGTCAGTTGCACACTTCCGGGGTGCTTGTTCCTGCTACCAGCTGGGGGCGGGGTCTGTGCTACCTTCATGGAATCCTCCCTTGGGGCTTAGGTCCATACCCAATTGATGATATCCGGAAACTTTGTCAATCGTTAGAAGCCATAATCAGAAGCGGCCCTGCAACCGATATCAGTAACAAATCTCCGCATTCCCGGTACCTCTCCGGGCAGCGGGCGGAGAAACACATAGCAACAAAAAGAGACACCAAATGTCCGATAACCCCAACAACAAATGGTAAAAGGTGGGCGCTGGTAACCCAACGCCCACCAAAAACTCTAGAGTTCAGAAGTCTCTAAAACTCAGCCTTCTGCTTTCTTCACCACGCGGTCAAGGGCGGCTGCGACGCGATCGGCGTCTGCGTAAGCCTTCTTGTCCAGGTGCTCCTCATCCAGCCCGATCCTCTCCAGGCCCAGGTAGACGTGGCGCGCGGCAGCCTTCGCGTCGCGCTTGATGGCCTTCAGGACACGGGCCTCAACACGCTCGATGTGGCGTGCGGCATCATCCTCCACGCGAACGGCGTGGCGGGCAGCGCGATCCAGTGCGTCCTGGGATTCACCCTTCGCAGCCTTCTCATCTAGCTTCGCGTATGCGCGAGCAACCTTCTCTGACTCCCGCTCAACGACGCGAGCCAGGTACTCTACGTGGTGCTCAGCGAAACGAGCATCCCTATCTACGCGCTCTTCAACGCGCTCGATCTCACGGGCCTCTTTTTTGTCGGTCTGCTCAACCTGCTTCTCCAGACGACGGAGCTGGTCGGCGTAGACGTTCTGAGCGTGCTCAGAGGCGTCCGCGACCTTCTTTTCCCACCTGTCAACCGATTCCATTGTGTACTCCTTTAATTCCTGCTCTCGATTATTCTGGGCACGCAAACCGCCCTGAGACGGCACGCATGGAATTAAGAGTACCCGGACCTTTCCCAAACCGCGCGACGACGCGATAAATTGGGATTTTTGTTCAGAGAATTACTAGGCCTCTTCAAGGTTAGCGACTGACTCGCGCTCCACTAGCGGCATGTCGATCAGAATGTCTTCTCCAGACGCAGACGCTGTTAGGACTAGGTCCGCAGCCACTCTTCCCATCTCTTCGTACGGCAGCCGCATCGTAGTCAGGCCGGGTTTGAGGTAGTCAGCCAGCTGCTCATCGTCGAAGGAGATCACTGACAGGTCTTCTGGGATGCCGAGTCCCAGTCGGCGGGCAGCGCGATAGACACCGAAAGCAATCATGTCATTACCACAGATGACAGCAGTGAGGCCCTCTGTTTCTGAGAGAACCTGCATCGCCGCGTCTTCCCCCGTGTGGGGCGACCACACCTTGAGTCCGTGCACGGCAGCCAGAGAAACTCCTGCCCCCGCGAGTGCGTCGGCTATACCTTTGAAGCGCGCCGTTAGGGTAACGGACCATTCCGGGTCGGCGTGGACCGCGTGTTTGCCAATTAGGGCAATGCGGCGATGTCCTCGCTCAACAAGGTAGCTGGCCGCCCGAAAACCTGCGGTGTATTCATCTGGAAGAACACTTGTGAGTCCGCGGCACGCGCCGTTCACAATAACCGCCGGGATACTGCCGTGGGCTTCCGGTATCTCCACCAGCCGCGCTTGAACTAGCGCCACAATCAGGCCGTCGACGCGCCGCTCTGTCAACGCCTTGACTGCGCGCTTGCGTCCTTCCTCCGTACGCCCCGACTCGGCAATAATGACGACGTGGTTCTCTTCTTGGGAACGCTCCGCTGCCCCTGTGATCAGTGCGGACGCAAAACGGGTGACAGTAACCTGATCTGACACAAAACCGATTGCTTCTGTCTTCCCGGTCCGAAGGGACCGCGCAGCAGGGTCGGGCGAGTAGCCGAGTTCATCCGCCGCGGCGTGAATCTTCAGGGCAGCTTTCTCCGAAATGCGCGTGCCCTTTCGCCCCGTGAGGACCATGGACACGGTCGGCACAGAGTAGCCTGCCAACGCCGCGACTTCTGCCAACGTAACGCGCTTGCTCATGACCACCCCCGACCCGATTATAGTTACCCCCGCAGCTCACCGAGAGACCTGGCATCGCATTGCATGGACCTCTTCTCGAAGGGCTGCTAGATTGAAGGAACTAAATCGTTTTAGCGTAGGTCCTGCCCCGTTTGCCAGTTACACAACTCACGAAGGTTGCAAGAGCAATTTCCGAGACCACGCCCGCAAGTGAGCCCATCCGACCTCTCTCCTGCGCCGGGGGACCATCACACGATAGAGTGGCCAAAACGCCACTCGCCCCAGACCAGCCGTGGGTAGACCCGACCGAATCCAGGAGCCAGTCCATTGAAGGAACAACTAGCTGCGGCAGAAGCCGCCGTTGCTGAACTTCTCCAGAAACGCCAGGACCGTTGGTATCCCAAGTTCCACATTGCGCCGATCGCCGGCTGGCTGAACGACCCGAACGGTCTGTGTTATTTCCAAGGTGAGTACCAGGTGTATTTTCAGCACCACCCATACTCTTCGGTGTGGGGTCCGATGCACTGGGGACACGTGGCTTCTGTGGACCTTGTGAACTGGGCACGGCGACCCATCGCGCTTGCCCCCTCGGTAGAGGAAGACCGCGACGGGGCCTTTTCTGGCTCGGCTGTGGTTACCGACTCAGGGGAGACGCTTCGCATCTATTACACCGGTCACCGCTGGCGAAACGGCGTCGGTGAGGAGGAAGGTAGCCTTCAGGTACAGATGGTTGCGACCTCCGACGACGGGATCTCATTTCGCGACAAGAAGCTTCTCATCGATTCGCCAGAGGGACTGCTACATTTCCGGGATCCAAAGGTCTGGAAAATGGACGACACCTGGTACATGGTCTTTGGCGCTTCCTCTCTTGAAAACCGCGGCCAAGTCTGGCTCTATACATCCTCGGACATGGAAAACTGGACGTTTGACCGGATCCTTTTTGAGGACCCGGATCCGAACGTGTTCATGCTCGAGTGCCCAGATCTGTTCCCGCTGGGAGACAAGTGGGTGCTCCAATACGGCCCGATGGGAACCCGACCAAGCGGTTACGGTTCCCGAAACGTGTACGGCACCGGGTACGTGGTGGGTAAGTGGGAGCCCGGGGAAGACTTCGTGCAACTGACCGATTACAAAATGTCGGACTGGGGACACAATTACTACGCTCCACAGACTCTGGAAACTCCCGATGGTCGCCGGGTCGCATTCGGGTGGATGGGTGATTTCCTCATCCCCTTGGCCAGCCAAAAGGAAGACGCTTGGAGCGGGCAACTCACGGTGCCCCGGAGACTTACGCTTGGGTCCTCCATGGATCTTGTCTCCCAGCCGATTGCAGAGCTGAGTCAGCTCCGCACTGACACCGTGGGCCTGGGAGCCTTCACTGTAGACGTGAACGAAACCGTAGTCCTGGGCGAAGACCTGGGCGGTGTGGAGATAGAAGCCGAATTCGACCTAGCATCAACTACCTCCGACAGGGTTGGGTTCCTGGTCCACAAAACTGAGGATGGCGCGCACACTTTCCTGGGTTACGACGACCTGTCAGGGACCGTATTTATAGACCGGAGGCTCACGGGGAACGGAGACCGTGGGGTGAGGGCTGTCCCCTACCGGGGGGATACGCTGAAGCTGCGAATCTTTATTGATCGCGGATCCGTGGAGGTGTTCGTAAACGACGGAGAGGCCACACTCAGTTCGCTGAGTTTCCCGAACGGCGGCCCCCGGACAGTGGAGCTATCCAGCGAGGGCGGCACTATCGCGGTGACTTCCCTGAAGCTGCACAGTCTCCGGAGCATTTGGATGGCCCCCGACAAGTAGCAAAGAGCCAGGGCCAACTTAGCAGAAAACCGCACCTTCCGCATGATAACGCGGAAGCGTCCCAGAGATTACTTATCCGTGAGCGCCTTGCGATCCCACTGTTTATGCTCACCCTGTGGAAAATATTCAAGCAGCGATCGTCACTTGGGGCGACACACTTTGGACATGGCTGGTCATCCCGGTTTTGATCGGTTTGGGCCTATATTTCACGGTTCGCTCTGGACTGGTCCAGGCGACCTGGCTTCCGGAGATGTTTCGTGTTCTGACCGACAAAACTCCCGTTGACAAAGACGGCAAACCTCAGTCGGTGTCCTCCTTCCAGGCGTTCACCATTTCGGCCGCGTCTCGGGTCGGGGTGGGCAACATAGCCGGGGTCGGTACGGCGATCGCGATAGGGGGCCCGGGAGCCATCTTCTGGATGTGGGTGATGGCCTTCGTGGGCGGGGCGTCTTCCTTCGTGGAGTCGACGCTTGGCCAGCTGTACAAGAAAAAGGATGAGGATGGCTTCAGGGGCGGTCCGGCGTACTACATTTGGCGGGGCCTTGGATCCAAGTGGGCGGCGAACCTTTTCGCGATCATCCTTGTATTTACGTTCCCGTTTGCTTTCAATCCCCTCCAGGCCAACACGATTGTCGCTACTGTCGAGGGGTCCTTCGCTGCCGAAATGCCGTGGCTGCCAACGGTTCTGGGACTGGGCCTGGCCGCCCTTGCCGCCGCTGTCTTTTTCGGAGGGCTGCGCAGGATCGGAAGAGTCACGGAGGCACTGGTCCCGGGGATGGCTCTTCTCTACCTGATCATCGGTCTGGTGATCGTGGGCATGAACATCCAGAGGCTCCCCGAAGTCTTCGGATCTATCTTTTCTGATGCTTTCGGACCGAACCAGGTGACAGGGGCAGTCTTCGGCACGGTGCTCTTGACCGGGATCCGCCGCGGGATGTTCTCGAACGAGGCGGGGTTGGGTTCAGCTCCAAATGCCGGGGCTTCCGCAGCTGTCACGCACCCGGTGAAACAGGGACTGGTGCAGACCTTGGGAGTCTACTTCGATACGTTCCTGGTTTGCTCGATTACCGCATTTATTGTCCTGGTTGCGACGCCTGACCTGTCTGACGCGCCCCGCGGGATCGCGCTCACGCAGAACGCGTTGGTGACGGACTTGGGATCCTGGTCGAACATCCTGCTGGTGGTGATCGTCTTCTTGCTGGCGTTCTCGTCAGTACTCGGTAACTACTACTATGGCGAGTCGAACGTGGAGTTCCTTTCCAGCAGCCCGCTGGTTCTCTTTGGGTACCGAGTCCTGGCCACGTTCGCCATCTTTTTCGGCGCGATCCTTTCCACCGATTTCGTGTGGGATACCGCCGATCAGATTATGGGGGTCATGGCCCTGATCAACCTGACGGCAATCGCACTTCTTTCCGGGGTCGTCTGGAAGCTCATGAAGAACTACGCTGACCAGAAGAAGCAGGGTCTTGACCCGGTCTTTACCGTCGACGCGATTCCCGGCCTAAAGAACATTGAGTGGTGGCAAAGCGTTGAGCAGGTAACTGGAGGGATACCTACCGACAGGAACCGCTAACGCGCCCAGCAAAAGCCCCTGGTGTCCCGAACTGAGGGACTTAGATTCGCCCGGAGTCCGGACGCACAGCACGGTAACGCTACGGCCTAGGAACAGGGGGCGAGGTCCCTTTTGGGAGCCCCTGTCCTGCGAGCATGAGCATCAGCTGCCTCGGGTCGCTGGGAACATCCCGTCAATAATTGCAGACGCTACATCGCGGGGCTGGCCTTCAAACGGATAGTGGTGAAGGGAAATCATGGGGTTCGAGTTCACCTCTAGCACCCTCGGTGTGCCGTGACCTTCCGCTCGGGGAAAGAGAATGTCTGCCCCGAATGACTTTAGTCCAGGGATCGCTCTTGCCACGGCTTCGGCGACCTCGATCTCTTCTGAGGAGAGCTCGTCCGTTGCCTCGACCGCGTCGCCCCCCTGGTGGATATTTGACGCCCTCCTAAGAAACACACGCTGACCAGAGTCGGGTACCGAATCAATTGTTAGTCCCGATCTCTGCAACAGGAGAATTGCCGCATCGTCTAGCTTGAGTTCTATGTGGGAGGGTCCGCGATCTAAGTTCTTGGCGTCCACAAGTTCGGCAATCGTGCTGATCCCATCGCCTTGAACACTTGCCGGGCGACGGCGAGCCACGCCCACCAGTTTTCCTGAGACCACCATGCAGCGGTGTTCCACGCCCCCGTAGAACCTTTCGACAAGGACGCGACCTTTCCGCTTGGCAGCGATCGTATTGAAGGCGGCGAAGAATTCGCGGCGCCCCCTAACCCCCGACAAATACGTCGTCACCGTGAGAACCGGCCACAGGTTTGAGGACCAGCTCTCCCATAGGTTTTGCCCACGCCCACGCACGCTTTACATCCCCAGACTCAAACACCTGATTCTCCGGGGCGGGAACGCCATACGCGTTCAGCAGCCGACTGCACACATCTTTTTGTCGGACAACTCTTTGGCTCAGGCGTGTATTCCATGAGGTTCTTCCCCCGGACCAAGTGTATTTCCTGCGTCCGTCGGTGATCAGCCCTTGCCCGCGATCAGAATTCTTCAAAACCTCAAGACCACGGCTGTCTGCTTCACGAAAGATGAGATAGTTGGAGTAGTTGGCAGAAGGAAAACCCAGCTTTTCAGCCAAGGCTTCTTTGCTCAGATATTGCGTCATGGGGACTCCTCACGATTTGTGGTGCAAGACCTTGGGGAGACTCCGGATTTCGTGTGGAGGGCACCCCGCGCCGCCAGTCTACTGGCAACTTGTGCTTTCCGGTCGCCCGAACCACTGAACGGAGACAACCGCGAGCGGGTCGCTTGCCTACCGAGTACACCCAACAAATACCCCCGTGCGCTGCGCACGAAAGGTCTTGACCCACAGTCGGGAGCAGCGCGCCAGGCTACACCCCTTTGCCCAACCAAACCACGCCCAAGAGAGTTTCCGCCGACCCGGATATTCCTGACTCGGGCCGCCCTCTGCGGGACACCTCAGGTCCCGCGGCAAGCAACACCGAGCATGCTAGGCACATTGATTAGCTCTCCAGCTGAAGCGCAAGAGCACAACAACTCAAGAGCACAACAACTCAAAAGCAAAACAACGCAAGAACAAAACAACGCAAGAACATGGAGAGCACGAAATGGCTCAGAGCGCAGAGATACCGGGACTTTTGGGCGGTGCCGACACCTAAGCCGACACCGCCGCTACCACTACCCTTCCAGCAGAAGGCGGAGAGTGTACATCTCCAGGCCTTCGTAGTCCCCGGCGGCAACCAGCTTGTCAGCGTAGGCCTGGTCCCACTTGGAAGCTTTCCGCTCTAGCATCTTCACCATTTCCACCGAGTTCTTCAGGTGGTCGTAACCGTATTCGTCGCTGCTGGCGCGCATGGCTTTCGCATCCAAACCAATGAACTGCCCCTCTGCGCCATAGTCGTGGTCCAGCAGGAGCCGCACCTGATTGAACGCGGAGCGAATGTTCTCAGCGCCGAAGATCTTGTCCTGGTCGTAGCGGACACCATTTTGGTCGTTCAGGTGCACTGAGAAAAGCTTGTTGAAGGCAAGTCCCAGCGCCATGTCGTAAGTTCCTTCGAACCCGGCCATTGTGGAGTGGGCCGGTTCAATGAGGACTCCGACCCTGTCCGGATCCTTTGTCTTGGAGGCAAGAGCCAGCGCGTGTCCGGCGGAGCCAATGTAGGACCGGTCTACGGGTTCGTTCGGCTTGGGTTCGATGGCGATCCTGATGTTGGGATCGTAGTCCAGCATGAGGTCCAGGGATTCGATCAATTGATTGATCATTTTCACCGGCGGTTTGCTTTCCATGGCCAGGGTGCCTTCACGGGCCAGCCAGAGAACAATGAAGCCTGCGCCAAGTTCGTTAGCGATGTCAATGGTGCGGTAGGTGCGCCACATGGCGTGTTCCCAGTTTTCACGCAGCGGAGCGGTGTACGCGCCGTCCCTGAACTGGGGTTCGAACCAGAGGCGGGGAGCAACAAACTCGGCTTCCAATCCGATCTCGTCAATCAGGGACTTCACTTCCCGGGTCCGCTCCATGATCTGTTCCTCAGTCTTGGAGCTGATGTCTTCGACCACGTCGTCGTCGTGGAACTGGATCCCTTCGAATCCCATTTCTGCGAAGTGCCGCAGTTTTTCTTCGAACGACAGGGGCTTTCTGGTTGCGGGCCCGTACACGTCCGTCCCGTCCGCCACGTTCCACGGACCCACGCTGAAGCGAAATTTACTCATTGCCGTTCCACCTTCTACCTTGAAGACTATGCCCCGCCGTGCTGGCACAGGCATTTATGATTACGATAAAACTATATGATTGTCCGCCCCCGGCTGTCAACGGTTATTCCGCACGGCCCTC
>CAYFRG010000007.1:0-56705 GCA_964345535.1 uncultured Actinomyces sp.
AACCCCCAACCTTCTGATCCGTAGTCAGATGCTCTATCCATTGAGCTACGAGCGCTCGCCTTTTAGGCTTTCTCAAGAATAAGCGCTTTTGGCTGTGAAAACCAAATATTCATCTTGCGATACGGGTCACGCGAAGCTTTCAGTCGTGCCGTTCGCGTACGGCACCAACCTTTCCTTAGACTGGGGCCATGGCTAAAAATGTGGTGCCCGCACGCGGCATGCGAGACATCCTCCCCGCTGAGAAGCGGCACCGCGATCGGATCCTCTCGATCATTCGGGAGACGTACCGTGACGCGGGATTTGAAGAAATAGAAACGCCGGCCGTAGAGCCGCTCACCCGACTCCTTTCCGGGCAGGGTGGGGAAAACGAGAAGATGATCTTCGAAATCATGCGGCGCGGCCTTGATCCCGAACAGCCAGTCATCGTTAAGGACGCCTCTGACCTTGGCTTGCGGTACGACCTCACCGTCCCGCTCACCCGCTATTACGCGACGCATGCTGGGCAGCTACCCCGCGTATTCCGCGCCCTTCAGACCGGACCGGTTTGGCGCGCTGAACGTCCGCAGAAAGGTCGTTTCAGGCAGTTCCGCCAATGCGATATCGACATCATCGGCGACCCGACAATCACAGCCGAAATAGACCTGCTAACGACCACTGTCGCAGCGTTTGAAGCCTTAGGCATGGGAGAGCATGTAAAGGTTCTCCTAAATGATAGGCGCGTACTACGCGACCTTCTTGTTGCCTCCGGAATACCCGATGACAACCACGAGGCGGCGCTCATCGCCCTGGACAAGCGCGACAAAGTAGGGGACCAGGGGGTCCGCAGCGAACTCCTCGAAAAGCAGGTTTGCACCGAGGAGCAAGCGGACTCTTTGCTTAGCGCGGTCGATTTCTTGCGCGGCATGGGGGGAGCCAATGACGCTCCCCTGCGGGACGGGCGTGTCACGTTGCCAAACGGTGCAGGGCTGGAACTCTACGAGCTTCCAGAGATCGTCCGCGCCACCAGAGAGCTGAAGCCAGATGCAGTCGTCGAGTTCGACGCAACGCTGGTGCGGGGCATGGGATACTACACGGGCCCCATTTTCGAAGTTGCTCACAAGGACCGAAATTTCTCCGTCGCTGGGGGCGGGCGCTACGACAAGGTTGTTGGGCGTTGGCTGGGACGTGAGGTACCAGCTTGCGGATTCTCAATTGGGTTTGAGCGCATAGCCGACTTGGTGCAGCTACCCGAGGAGGAAAAGGGACGCGTCGCCTTGCTTTACAAGCCGGGAAACAACCCCGTCGGCGTCTTGCAGCTACGTCAGGAGCTTCAGTCAGCGGGCCACCAGGTTGGGATGGTTGTGCCACCCAGAAGGTTGAACGCACAGTTTTTCGAGGCACTTGAAACGGACGAGTATTCCCATTTTGTCGATGCCAGGCGCGAGGATGCGACCGTAGATGAACTCCGGCCGGTGAGACGGGACCCTTCCTAACGCGAACGCCGCCAACTGGAGCAGCGTGCGTTTCCTATAATCAAGGTCATGACTGAAGATCTTGTCCTGACGCTCACCTGCCCAGACCGACCTCGGATCGTACACTCCGTCACGGGAGCTGTCGCCGATGCCGGGGGAAATATCCTGGAGTCCCAACAGTACGGGGATGCGACCTCTGCGCGTTTCCACATGCGCGTTGAAGCCGAGGGCATAACGGATTCAACGGGCCTGCGTGAGCAACTGCATGCGCTTGCCGATGAGCTGGACATGACTTGGAGTTTGACGGATGCCACGCGGCCGATTCCCACAGTGATAATGGCGTCCAAGGAAGGGCACTGTCTAACAGATCTGCTCCACCAAACGAAAGAGGGGCAGATCCCGATTGACGTAGTGGGCATCGTCTCCAATCATGAGGACATGCGCCCCGTCGCCGAGTTCTATGGAGTCCCCTACTTTTACGTTCCGGTCACTAAGGACACGAAGGCAGAGGCGGAGGCGGAACTTCTGAGGATTATCGAGGAACAGGGTGCTGAACTGGTCGTGCTGGCCCGTTATATGCAGATTCTGTCCGACAGGGTCTGCACGCTCATGGAGGGGCAAATCATTAACATCCACCATTCGTTCCTGCCTTCCTTCAAGGGAGCCCAGCCCTACCGTCAAGCTCATGACCGCGGTGTGAAGTTGATCGGGGCCACCGCTCACTACGTCACAGCAGACTTGGATGAGGGGCCCATCATCGAGCAGGATGTAGCCCGAGTTACGCACGCTGACTCCGTGTCAGCTCTGGTTTCTCAGGGGCAGGATGTCGAGCGGCGCGTGCTCAGCCGCGCGGTGCGCTGGCACGCTCAGAACCGAGTGCTAATGAACGGTGACTCGACCGTGGTGTTCTCCTAGGTTTTGCGGGTTTAGCGCCGCTCTAGGATACGAGCCGCAGTGTTGTAGACCCTGTACTTCGTCCTGCGCACGGGCATTTCCCATGTGCCGGGGAGACTCACTCGACTGCCCCCGAAGCCCATCTTGAAACTGGTGAATCCCCGCCAGGGATGGTCCTCTGGGGCGTCTGCAGGCGCCACCCCGTACATGTCGTAGAACCTGTGCCCTGTCTCCCGGGCGTACAGCATGTTCTCAAGGAGCAGCCCTGTAGCGGGGCTGAGCTTTCGATGCTCGGAGAAGCTGCCGGCGTGCGCGTAGCTCATGGTTTCGCCGTCGCTGTAGAAGACTGTCGAAGCGACCGGTTCCCCTTCCAGCTCAGCGAACATCAGTCCGGCGTGTTCCCCGGGGAACAAAGATGCGGCCATGTCGCGGAAGTACTCGTCAGTGTGCGGCTGCATCCCGGTCCTAGCCGCAACATCGTGAATCATGTCTAGGAAGAGGTCTATTTCTTCGGGGTCATAGGATACGCGATAGGTGACGCCCTGACGCGCAGCCTTTCGCCAGGTCCTGCGCGGGTTACCGGACAATCCTGCAGCAAGGTCTTCGGCGCTGAACTGATCCTTGCCCACCAGGTTCACTATCGTGTCGGGGGGTTGAACATCGTGGTGGGAGCGCGCCAAACCCAGTTCCGACAATGTCTCAGAGTTGAACTCCCCACGGGGTTCGATTCGAACAAAGTCTACTTTCTGCTCCAGTGCTTGCTCACGTAGATCTTCGAGCGCGTCTTCAAGCTGGTCCGGACCTGACACGGTGGGTCCATAAGGGCAGTAGAGGCGATTTCCCAGTTTCCCGTGTTCAACAATTGCGGAATACTCCCAGCCGGGACCAGATCGCATGATCACCTCATTGCCCCGCGTCCACTGAAACTCCGCCCAAGGAGCAGACTGCAAGAAGTGTCGGCCGGCCCGGAACTCACCTAAAGCTTTAGGGGCGTCTTCCCTCCCAGTTTCCACGTACCCTTCCGTGACCTTATACCCAGACTCAAACTAGCCTAACCGGCTCCGATGGACTCCGCGACCCTTCTTCGAGTCATAACTCTCACCCTGTCAACAGCGCAGGGAATCGTCTAGTGTTGGGCCATGAGAGTAGCGATAGGCGGGGCCTCTGGCATGCTCGGCCAACGGCTCACAGCTGCTTTGGAAGCGCGCGGAGACCAGGTCGTACGCCTGGTCCGAGGCCGCGCAACCAAACGCGGAGACCGCCCCTGGGATCCTACGTCAGGCGATATAGCCGGCCCCAAGCTGTCGGACGTGGACGCCGTAGTGAACCTTGCGGGTGCCAGTATCGCCGGCTGGAGATGGACCACTAAGTACAAGGACCTCCTCCTCACTTCCCGCGTCGACACCACCCGCACAATTGCAGATACGTTGGCCGGTGCCGGCCTGCATAGCCGCTGCCACATTTTTCTTTCCGCTAGTGCGATTGGCTTCTACGGGCACGACCTTGGAGACCGTATTGTCACCGAGCAGTCCGGGCGCGGCACCGGGTTCCTGGCAGATCTGTGCGAACAGTGGGAGGAAGCAGCGCAGACAGCGGTAGATTCTGGAGTCCGCGTCGCGTACCTGCGCACAGCGAACGTGCTGGCACCGGAAGGGGGAATCATCCCGCTGTTGCGAATTCCCTTCCGCCTTGGCCTGGGAGGTCGCACTGGATCCGGCAAGCAATGGTTCTCCTGGATCACCGCTGACGATCATGTGCGGGCAATGCTGTGGCTGCTCGACGGTGCGGTATCCGGCCCCGTGAATTTATCGGCCCCTGACCCAGTACGAAATGAGGTCTTCGCCCGCGCGTTCGCGAAGGAGCTCCGGCGGCCGTCCGTTGTCCCTTTCCCGAAACGCATGGCGTCCCTAGCCCTTACACAAACGATGGTTGAGGAAACCATTGGGGCGGGTCAGCGCGTCGTCCCAGCACGACTATCGGACGGCGGCTTTGTATTCAAGCACCCAACACTGACCGATGCCCTCCACTCCGTCGTCTCTGCTTGACGCTCACGACTCCAGAACCATCAGCTTGGGCGCGAGGACCCGGTCGCACCTCGGTCAACTCCGTTTCGGACTTGGTCGTGGAGGTTGCATTACGAGCACGGTCCTAAATTGTCCCTACGTTGTCCCTAAATCCAGGTCAACGCAAGGACCATTGGAGCCCACCATGGTCCGTCTCGGCCCATAGCCGAAACGCTGCAACGGTAACGAAAACCCCGGTATTCCTCATCAAACACCGGGGGCTTGCGGAGACGGGGGGATTTGAACCCCCGAGGGGCGTGAACCCCTACCTCCTTAGCAGGGAGGCGCACTCGACCTGGCTATGCGACGTCTCCAGTCGTGATCGACAATAGTCTAGCGGTATCGCTCTGCCCACCGCCACCCGACAGCGGTGTGAAAGCACACGCTCCGCTTTGGTTCCACGTTAGAGATCTAGGAACATGAATACGCTGTGAGCGTCAGCCTCATATTCTGCGAAGGGCCCCCTCTCTTCAAACCCACGTCTCCGATACAGGGCACGGGCTGGTTGGAAAAAGTCCTCCGACCCCGTCTCCAAATAGACCCTGCTATTGCCTCGACGAGATGCCTCCTCAATCAGGTGATCCAAAATGAAGATCCCTACGCCTTGGCCGCGATACTCGCTAACCACCCGCATGGTCTTAATCTCTGACGTTCCATCTCCAAGATCCTTCAGTGCCCCACATCCAACAAGACGATCCCCGTCGCGCAGACCGTAAAGAGTGATGTCCGCATCGTTGAACTTCATGACGTGTAACGCCCCGGAAACTTCCGGGGCAGCCATCGCCACCATCTCTTCAAAGTGCTCCAGTACCAGTGCGTGCATGTCCGGCCGGTCAATAGATTCCGGCAACATGGTGG
Organism: uncultured Actinomyces sp.; assembly: GCA_964345535.1. GTDB lineage: Bacteria > Actinomycetota > Actinomycetes > Actinomycetales > Actinomycetaceae > Scrofimicrobium. The sequence goes on from CAYFRG010000007.1 coordinate 5,267, forward strand.
CCTCACTGGATAGGATTGGCACAGGGGTCTTGTCCATACCTAGAACTTAGACCAAAGACCGCGTCCACGACTAAGCGGCACACTCGCAGAGCTCTGCCGAATAGCTAACAAAGTGTCAGGAGGGCCATGGCCACCAACCAGTCTGGGCTCCGCAGTTTTCTTGCCGGGCTGTTGGGCGCCATCGGAGTGGTGCTGGTTCCAATAACCCTTCTGGCTAGCTGGACGGAAGAATACCTGTTCAACACCGAGAACTTCGTCTCCTTGTACCAGCCGGTGTCCGGCAAATCGTCCTTCCAGCAGTATTTGGCGGTGGAACTATCGGACGCTGCGTCTCAGGCAGTCATTGATTCTGGGGCTGCGGACATTGCGGGTTCCGTGACGGGAGGGATTGACGGTTTCCTGGGCCAGTTCGGAGTCGATCTGGGCCTGCAGGAGGCTACTGACAATTGGACACAGCAGCTTGGAGACCTTGTGGGAGGCACCGTCTACGAAGAGGCCCTCCCCGCCCTACAGTCCCCCCAGTTTACGGAGGCCTGGTCTGTGGCAGTCACACAAGTGCACTCCCAAGTCATGGAGGGACTCGAAGGAGATGGCCCGGAGACTCAAACACTCGTCTTACAGGGGGATCCCTTCGTCGAAATCATGCAGGACTACCTGGGAGACAGAGGTTTCTTCCTAGCTCAGCAACTACCCACCTTGGCCGCGGACACCGAGGTGCCTCTGGTTGAGATCACCTACACGCCTGCTGCCCGAACCTTCGTCGATGTGCTGGGCAAGTACGCGGGAATGCTCCCTTGGCTGACGGGCGGCTTCCTGGTCGCAGGTATCCTACTGGCCCGCAAGCCTTGGGCAGCAATGGCTCGCGCCGGGTTTGCCTCCGCGTTCCTAGCAGGCGCTCTCTGGCTAAGCGTGCCGCACCTGGGTGCTCGTGTCCTCTCCGACGTGGCAGGGACGTTAGAAGACGGTTCTATAGCGGAACTACTATGGGCTACGGGTGTTTCCCCATTACTTTCCCAATCTTTACTAGTGGCGGGTGTGGCCCTAGCGGTGGGAATCCTCGGACTGGTGGTGAATCTACTGATTGGCTCCTACCGGGAATAGCATCACTTGGAACGGGGAATGACCGTCACTTCAGCGGTAGCCGTCGGCGGGTCTTCACGGGGAACAGCGGGGCTCCCGTCCATGATGTCTTCAAGGAGGGCTCGGCGATAGGCCGCTTCCGATTCGTCCAACGTGTCACTGTCCGCACCATCCGCCAACAGCGGCACAACGCGGTGTCCCGCACCGAAGTCCATGGTCGCCCCAATCCAGGATGCCTCCACCACCACAGGGTGTTCTTCTTCGACCTGCTCAAACGTGAAGAAAGCAACCAGGCCGGTCGACGTTTCTGGTACACAGCAGTCAACACTCTGATTCGAGATGAAGTTCCCCAGCCCCCAAGCTGCCCACATGCCCTCACCCGTGGGACCACCAGGCAAAAGATCTATAGTCTTTGGAACATGAGCGTGGTGTGAGATGAACAGATCCACGGTTCCTGCTTCTGCCAGGGCCTCCGCAATCTCCAGCTGGTACGGCTCAACCTCTGTCGTGTACTCGACCTGACAGCAGTGAGCGGACACAATCACCAAATCTGCGCCGTCCTCTAAAGCCGCATCGGCTTCTGCAAGAATGCGCTCGATGTCGATCTCATTCCACGACCAGGGGGCGTCCTCCGGTACTGGAAGCCCGTTGGTGTCGAAAGCGGCAGACAAGTGGGCAATGGTGATAGTCCGCCCTTCCATCGCCAGCTCATACAGCTGCGGCTTCTGTGATTCCTCTTCGGTTCGAGCTGTACCCACGTGACCCAGGCCGGCCTCATCAAAGAGGTCCAAAGTGTCGACGATTCCGTCGAAGCCGCGATCCACAGAATGGTTGGTCGAGGTCGAACAGCCATCCCATCCAGAAGCAGCCATGTCCGCTGCCAGTTCGGAGGGGGCAGAAAACATCGGATACCCGGTCGGCGTCTGCCCCGGAGCGACCAAGGGGGTCTCCATGTTGCAGATCGCCAGATCGGCTCCGGCAATGTACTCGGAAATCGGTTCCAGCAAAGAAACGAAATCCCATCCCCCGTCAGTTGCCCAAGCTGAATCCGCAACAGGCATGTGAATCAGCATGTCTCCGTTGAAAGCCAGGGTGAACTCTATGGGTGGCAATGGCTCCGGTTCGGGCTCAGGTTCCGGTTCTACGACAATCTCTTCCGACGGCGCGACGACCGACATCGGGGCGCTTTCGTCAACCTGGGACGGAGCGGATTCTGCGGCCCTATCTTGCGGGTTCCCCCACGCCAAAAGCAGCGCTAAAGCCACCGCAAGTATCAGCGCAATCGCCAGAGAGGTAAAGCCCAGGGAGGTGGTGACCGCCGCGTTCCGGCTCCTGTGCTGGGGCCCTGGAATGCGGACTAGACGACGCTTGGCGGAGGGCAAGGGATTCGAACCCTTGGTGCCATTGCTGACACAATGGTTTTCAAGACCATCACCTTCGGCCACTCGGTCAGCCCTCCAAGACTTAGAGTTTAGCGCGCGCAGGAACTCCGACGCTAATTTCCCAGGAATTCATCGCCGACGAGGCCAACCGCGACCTGCTTTGGAGGCTGAGTCAGTTGGCTGGCGGAGAGGCTTGTCCAATAAGTCGTGCGCCAGAGCAGACGCAAATGGCGGCCAAACCGGCAGACGCGCAGCCAGAAGAGCCTGCAGCGGATGGTAAATATCAGGTCGGCTAGAGACGACGTCGGAAGCTTCAACATTGTCCGGGCTGAGAGCACGAACAAACACCCCGGGTTCCAGCTGCATGTAGTCGTTCAGGTAATCCAACCAGGATCGGTAAGAGTGTTCGTAAGCTTCTGCTTCCCCGTGTGGTGCACCGGAGCTCAGGGTCGCGTGACGTAAGAACGCTGTCGCACAGATCCCCTCACTGACAACCCACTGCAAGTGATCCTCAAGCACCGGAACGCCGTCGAAGTCAACCGAGTAAATGAAACCGGGGTATCCGTTGCGTCGCCATCCGTCAGTTCGGGAACGCTCGAAAATTTCCTCCGACATTTCCTTGAGATACTCGCAGTCGGTGCGGCCACGCGCAGTCAAACCAGCATGCGCTTGCAGTGCGAGCCGCGACAACTCCATGCCGTGTCCGATAACGAAGCCGTACGGATAATACGGGGTATCAGGTGCGTCCTTGCTGTAATCAAGGTCTGGGGTCCAGTCAGCGGTATAGTGCTCCGGCACTCGCCAATCATGGTCGGCAGCAACCTGGTAGACAAACCTGAGCATTCGCTCGGCTGCATCCAGCCAGCTTGGGTCCTGCTGCGCTTCCGAAGCAGCCAAATACGCTTCGATCGTGTGCATCAAAGAGTTCATCCCACCGTAATCGGAGAACTGGCTCCAGTCGCGGGTTGCACCGTCACGAACCAGCCCGGTGTCCGGATCCAACCAATGCTCCTCTTGACCAGCTAGGGCCCTTCCGAGCAACTCGTGTGCCCCCGGACGGTTGGCAATTGCTGCTGCCGAAGCCGCCAGCACGACGAAGGCCTGCCCGTACTGCCACTTGCGGGCCCCAGCTTCATCCCAGGGAATCCCGTGTTCATCCGCGTCCGGCTCATGACGAATTTCGCTATACCAACCCCCAAACTGCGGGTCTTCAAAATACTTACGCAGGCAGGAGACGCCGTGGTCACAGAATTTACGAGAGCCGGGAATCCCCATGAGTACGCCAAGTGAGTAGGCGTAGGTCATTCGCGCAGTTATGGCCAAGTCGACGGGTCGCTCCGTGTCGACCGAGCCGTCACTCTTGAAATAACCGAACCCAGTGGGCCTCATTGCGGCGTGTCCGTGCCGCAACAACGCGCGCATTTCTTCTGACAACCACCGACTGTGCTCGACGGATTCAAACCACCCCATGAAGGCCACCTTGGATTCGGAGGGAACAAAGCTCTTACGCCCCAATGATAGTCTCCCCAGGCGAGACAACCGGGACGAATGACACCCGCGCGGACGAAAATCCTCGGTTTAGTAGCGGTCGAGTACCGCTTGAATAACCGCTGCTGCGCCGTCCTGCTCAACCGGGGTGGTGACCGCGTCTGCGGCCGCCTTCACGCTCTCCGCCGCGCTGCCCATCGCCACGCCGTGCGCCGCCCACTGCAGCATGGCTAGGTCGTTGTCTCCGTCCCCAAGGGCAATGGTCCCGTTTTTCGGCTTTTCCAGTTTCTCTATCAGGCGCTGCAAGCCGGTTGCCTTGGTAACGCCTGCGGGCCCAATGTCAGCCCAGGAGGTCCACCCCACAGCGTACTCGACGTCTTTCAGACCCATTTCGTCAATCTGTTGGGCAAAGTCGTCCCGCTCCAACCAGGGAGCGCGTGCGACAAGCCGGGAGGCGCGGCCGCCCAGCAGCTCTTCCAAGCTGCCCGCAAGCGTCTGCTGCATTAGTTCCCCAGCGGGAAACACCTGGGAGACCAGCATCCCCCGAAGCCCTGCGTCCACGCCCAAGAGGATCGAGGGGAATGTTTCCAAAAACCTCTCCGCCGTAGGTTTCACCTCAAAATCGAAAAGCTCGCTCACCACGTGACCTTGCGGGTGGTTGCGTCCCCACTCGACGGTTACAGATCCGTTTGAGCAGACCCCCCAGCCGTCCTCCAAGCCCAGATCCCGCACAACAGCTTGGGTTGAGTAGATGCCGCGCCCCGTGGCTATGACGACCTCGGCCCCTGCCTTCTGCGCCGCCGCGATGGTTTCGGTCATCCTGCGGGTCACACCGCTTGCTCCCACCACGGTGCCGTCAATGTCGAGCGCGAAGACAAGCTCGTCCGGTCGTTCAGGCAGTGTGTCCGGCAGACTCAGTCCCGCCTGGCGAACAGCCTCGGCAAATGGGACCTCGGGCAGATTGGCCGCCGGAGGGGTTAGGAGCCATCCGTTAGTCGCGGTCATTTGGTGGGGGTGAGCTCCGCTGCGCCACCCATGTACGGACGCAGCGCTTCGGGCACATAGACGGACCCGTCGGGGCGCTGATGGTTCTCAAACATCGCCACTAACCAGCGTGTCGTAGCCAGCGTCCCATTGAGCGTTGCGACGGACTGGGTGGTTTTGCCCTGCTTTTCACGAATATTGAGTCGCCGAGCCTGGAAGGTGGTGCAGTTAGAAGTAGAGGTGACTTCCATCCAGCGTTCCTGCGTTGGCAGCCAGGCTTCACAGTCGTACTTGCGGGCCGCCGAAGCTCCCAGGTCCCCCGCCGCCGTGTCGATCACGCGGTAAGGAAGCTCAACTTTTGCCAGCATTTCTTCTTCTAATGCGAGTAGACGCAGGTGTTCTTCCTCCGCATCCTCGGGGCGGCAGTATGAGAACATCTCCACCTTGTTGAACTGGTGAACCCGGATGATCCCTCTGGTATCGCGCCCAGCCGAACCTGCCTCGCGCCGATAACACGTGGACCAGCCTAGGTATCGTTCGGGACCGCCTTCCAAGTCAATGATCTCATCGGCGTGATACCCGGCCAGGGCAACCTCCGAGGTCCCCACCAGGTACAGGTCGTCCTTAGGTAGGTAGTAGATCTCATCAGAGTGTTCCCCAAGGAACCCGGTTCCTTCCATCACCTCGGGTTTGACCAACGTGGGGGTTGTCAGCATGGTGAATCCCGCTTTGGTTCCCAGGTCCACGGCCAGGCTGAGCAGCGCCAACTCGAGGCGGGCACCGACGCCCGTCAGATAGTAGAAGCGCGATCCGGAGACTTTTGCGCCACGCTTCACGTCAATTGCTTCCAAGCCCTCGGCCAGCTCCAGGTGGTCGCGCGGGTTGAAACCCTCCGCGGCAAAGTCACGGGGCTCGGGGCCCTCCGTACGGAGGACAACATAGTCGTCCTCTCCCCCGCTGGGCACACCCGGCAGGACCAGGTTGGACAGCTGCCAGGAAATTTCCCGAGCCCGTTCACCCGCCTCATCCGCTTCCTTCTGCGCCTGCTTCACACCCTCCGTCAGAGTCTTCGCGTGCTCCAGAATTGCTGGGCGTTCCTCGGCAGAGGCCTTCCCAACCGTGCGGGAGACCGCTTTCTGTTCCGCCCGCAGAGACTCAAACTCCTGCAGCTTCGCCCGGCGGACCCCATCGGCTTCTAACACTCGGTCAACTAGCTCAGGATCCTCACCTCTAGCAACCTGGGAATCACGGGCGGCCTGCGGGTCCTCACGAAGCGTACGCAAATCAATCATGCTGCAATGATAACTTGTCGCTACGCTAGGGGCATGAATGCCTCAGGAGCTCTCCTCACCCTCTACATCGTCCTTGCCGTCGTCGTAATGGTCGTCGTTGGGGTCGTCCTGCGAAGGGGACTACTGCGACGGGGAACCCCTGAAGAAGACGCCAAGGATGCTTCGTACGTCGACGATGATCCGACCGCGCCCGACTGTGTTTGGATGATCGTGAATCCGACAAAGCCCACTGATTACGAGGCCTTCCAAAACACGGTCAACAACCTGTCTTTGCAACACACGGGTAAGTCGGTGCGCTGGCTAGAGACGACTCGAGAAGACCCCGGCACGGGCCAGGCTATTTTTGCACTGCAACACCACCCGGCCGTCGTGATAGCCGCAGGAGGCGACGGAACGGTCCGCGCGGTCGCAGCGGGAATGTCGCACTCTGCCGTTCCAATGGGGATCATTCCAGTCGGAACCGGGAACCTGGTTGCCCGCAACTTGGACCTCCCCCTAGAGCTGGAGGCCGCATTCGAAGTAGCCGTCAGCGGTGAGACATCCCCGATAGACCTGGCTTGGTTGCGCACAGAACGCGTCACCGAGGAAAGTACCATGCCACCAGAAGGTGCTCTGGTTAGGCAGGGACTCGAAAGGGGACGGGCTGAGGGAGCGGCGCTGAACCGTCTGACCCAGGCCATTCCCGACCCCCATCCCGATGAATACTCCTACTTGGTGATCTCCGGAGTTGGGTTTGACGGGGAAACCATGGCTAACACCACCGCGAAGATGAAAAAGGCGGTCGGATGGACGGCATACGTGTTCACCGCACTGCGCAGCCTGCGGATTGAACGGATGAAGGCAACAGTCACGCTGTATTCCCCGTTGGGACTAGAGGGAGAGAAACCAACTTGGGCCAAAGCGGTCCCAGAGAGCGTATTCCAAGCGATCGAAGAGTCCCACACGATCAAGTCCGATGATCCAACTACAGACTTCACTGGAGACCAGGAACGGATAACCACTTCTCTGCGGGCCCGAACCGTTCTGATGGCCAACTGCGGGGAACTGCCCTTCACGACGCTGTCGCCGTATGCGGAAATAGATGATGGCGCCTTGGACGTCATTGCAATAGACACCCAGGCGGGATTGCTCGGCTGGACTAACTTGGCCGTGAAAGTAATGGGCCAGGGACTGGGTCTTCGTCCCATAAACAGCCGGCGGGACCTCGGCCAAATCTCCTTCCAGCAGTGCCGCCGCGCGCGAATAGACATCAACCGGGCCTACCCGGTCCAAGTTGACGGAGACCACGTAGGGTCAGCCCGGACTATCCTGTCTCGGATTGATGAAAGCGCCCTGCTCATGCGCCACCCGTGGGACCAGTCCCCGTTCTAGGGGACTGTTACTGGCGGCGTCCCAAAAGGCCGTCGATCCACTGCCGGGCACTATCAAAGTCTGTGTCGCCGGTCCCGGGGGCTACGGCTGCCCGCACTCCGTCGACTCGGGGATAGGAACCTAGGTATTTGACGGATGGACAAGTTCGGTACAACCCAACCAGCGCGGCCTTCACCCGCTCCTCATGAATATGCCCCGCAATGTCGATGGAGAACTCGTACGAACCGAGCCCGTCGCCTCCCGGCCTAGACTCGATCCGAGAAAGATTCACACCGCGAACGCTGAACTGTTCGAGCATGCTTAACAGGGCGCCCGCCTGGTCGCCGGGCAGCTTCACCTGGATGGTGGTCTTGTCAGCGCCCGTGCGCGGGGGGACGGGGCCGGGTAGAGAGGCCATCACGAACCGGGTTACCGCGCCCGGGTTGTCGATCACCTCTGTCGCCAAACTGTCCAACCCGTAGCGCTCTGCAGAAACCGCGTTACAGAGAGCCGCTTGGAAGGGAACATCCTCAACCTCCGGGTTTCCGAGGAGTTCCGCAGCGGAGGCAGTCGAGGTCGTCGGCACGTGGACCGCTCCCGGGAAGTTCTCTTCCACCCATCCGCGGCACTGCGCCCACGCGTGTGGGTGCGTACCGATAAACCGGATATCTTCTTTTTTCGTCCCCGGCCGGGTCGCAAAAGTGAAACTGATTGGCACCAGCATCTCCGTCACAATGACCAGCGAGTCCCCGTGAGAGAGCGCGTCAATGGTCGCGTTCACGCCGCCTTCGATAGAGTTCTCGATCGGGACCACAGCCCGGTCGGCCTCGCCCATACGAACCGCGTCCAAAGCTTGACCGACCGAAGTCTTCGGTAACAGTTCAGCACCCGCCGGCGTCACCTGCCACAACGCTTGCTCAGTGAAAGTCCCAAACGGCCCCAAGAACGCAACCTTCATGTGCTCAGCCTTCAAGGGCGGCCCCGGAAAGTTCGTCGGTGCGGGTACTGGCCTGGTATTCATTGTTGGTTCCTCCCTGCGGACAGCCTAGTCACAGGCGGTGATGCGGTACAGCCGCGCAGTGTCGCCCTGGGCCACCAGTTCAAAGCCCGTCGAAGTGTCAACGTCATACAGGCCCGGCGTGCGATCCGACCTGAGGCGGGAAAAGTAGTAACCGTCGTCGTCCGCGTAGAAGTGCGTGATCCCCTCCTCCAGCACGGCCCTACACACTTCCGGGTCCTCTCCGATCCTGTTAAACCTCTGCACCAAGGTCGTCTCATTATCCGTCGGGTTTGTACCCAGCGTCAGTGCCGGGAAATACACGCGCCTCTGGCCGATGGCCTGCACGTACACGGAGCCGTTCTGCGGGTCCCCCAGGATTAGTGAGTCCTCCGGAAGGAGCTCGTCTAGTGACTGGAGCATTTCCAGCTCCCCCGCAGTTGCCATCCCCGGCTTCCCCAAAGAATCCGGGTCATAAACGGAGCGGGCTGCGGCCGTGCGGGCCGTGAGCCCTTCCCCGCCACTGGCAACCAGGAGCACGATAGCGATAAGTGCACCAGCGCTCCGACGGCTTGCTAATTTGGGCACCGCCTCGGACACCCAATCTGCCAGCTGAGCAAATCCCAACGCAGCCAACGGGATCATGGCCAGGTTCTCAGCTTCCATGATTCTGCGCGGGTCCAAGTACCAGGGGGCAACGAGCCACTGCCGGAACGCGGAATCAGGAGCGTATGAAATCAGCACCAGAAACGCAAAAGCAATCAAAGACCAGACTGGCCAGGTCGGCCAACCGTGACGTTTAAATCCCGCCCAAGCGGCGTAGATACCCACGCACAGTAGCGCCGCCAAGACCCCCACCCACAGGGCCAGGCTCAAAGACGACGCGTACGGGGGAGTGGGAGTCAAAATGTTGGCAAAAGCCACGGACCAGGAGACCCCGGAGCGCGGATACTCCCCCATGGAACGCACCTGTGGGGCCTCCATCACCAGGTACACCACCACGAACCCCAGAATCACCAACAGCCCCACGCCGACCGCCGGGGCGTAAAGGCGACGACGCACGAAAGCTACAATCATCCGGTACGCACCCGCAAGGACGGCTGGGCCCAACAAAACCAGTAGATTAAACGCTGAAGCAGGATGGACCACTACGGTCCCCAAGAGCGCCACCAGAAGAGCCAAGCTCTGCAAACCGAACCGGCGCAGTCGGCGAGGGCGCACCCCACCAGCACCCCGAAGCAGCTGCCTCCCGAGCAGCACCAAAAGGGAGGCTATTCCTGGAAGGAAAGCGACCGCAGCCGCATTAGGCCACTGGCTATAAGCCATGAGGGCGTCACCCGGCATAGAGAGCATGCCCCCAGCTATCACCGGGGCTGCAATCCAAGCTGGTTTGGAAGGGAAGAGCACCCGAGTGTAAACGCCCGCGCCGACAACCCACAGGAGGATCAGAGCCAGGGTGGAAGCATTCGCGCCGAATACGACCGTCGCCGGAGTAGTGAACAGAGCGGTGAATATGTGCCAGCCCAGCGGATAGTTTGAGGGACTCCCTTCCGGGAAAGCCTGTTCCAGTCCGGTGCCCAACTGACCGTCGCCAACATGGTTAATGACCCAGACGCCATTCATGTGAAACGACGGATCCCACTGCTGCACGGGGTTCGTCGGTGGCCCCGACAGGAACATCGGCAACGCCGCGAGCAAGAACCCACCCGCCACTGCCAGCCAAAAACTGAGGCCCCAGGGGTTACGCACGCGGAAACGAAACCGCCGAACATGCAGTGCTACTCCGCCAACACCTATTAGGAGCAGCGCGGGAATAACCCGAGCTCCGGACCAGAAAATGCCCAGCGCGTGGTAAAGGAATCCTAGACCAACCAGGATGCCCACGGTCACGGAGGGCGCCAAGACTCCCGCGACATAGGCGGGGATCCGGAACGCCCGCAGCCAGAAGTAACTGGGGTACACCGCCACCACCGCCATGGTCATCGCCAACGCGATGGCCGTCAGCCAGCCGACCATGTTACTCCTGAGATAATCCCTGGGACCGGTCGTGAGCCTGGATGCTGACCTGCGCCGGGGTCTGCTCCTCAGGACCGTCCTGGGGTTGGCTCTGAACCTGGCGCTTCGCCTTCCGACGCTGCAAAAGGACCTCGAAAACCATTGGCAGAACCGAAACGAAAATTATGAGCAGGATGATGATTTCAAGGTGATCGTGCACGAACGGCACGTCACCCAGGGCTGCCCCCGCGAACGTAACCCCGGCGCCCCAGATAAGGGCCCCAACCGTGTTGAACAGAACAAACCGGGAAAACGAAAACTTTGCTGCACCCGCTGCCAGGGGAACGAACGTCCTCACAAACGGGACGAAGCGGCCAATGATAAGGGAGCGTCCCCCATACCGGGCGAAGAAGGCCTCGGCCTGGTGCAGGTACTCCACCTTTAGGATGCGCGCGTCCGGCTTGAATAACCCAGGCCCGAACCTGCGCCCCAACCAGTATCCGACCTGCGCCCCCAGGAACGCCGACCCCAAGATCACGGCCACAAGCAGCCACAGGTTCAGGCCTAGTTGTACGTGGAGAAGCCCTGCAGCGAAGATGAGGGAGTCGCCTGGGAGGATCGGAAACAGAACCCCGGATTCGACGAACACTATGAGTGCGACACCAAGAAGGACCCACGGTCCCATGGTGAGCAGCAGATCCTCCGGGTTGCTGAACCATCCCGTCACGGTTTTAAACCAGGAATCGTCACTGGCGGGCGAACCGCCCTGCGCGTGCAGCAAGACGCTGTAGACGCTGTTCATCCCTTGATCACCTAGCTATCGGCAGCTTTCTGACTCAAGGACATTCTAAGGCGCTGCCACCTGGAACAGGTGAGGGATGTTCGCCACATCCGTACCTGTTTGCAACGAAATCTGCCTACCCACTATGCGCGCAGTTAGTATGTTCAGTATGAGCCAGGAGAGGTCTGAGCCAGAGGTGCAGGGGCACCCTGAGGAGTCCCTGACTCCCCCGGTGGAAAAGCGCCTGCCCGGTTCCGTCCTTGTCGTCGACTGGCTGACACAGCGGAGGCGGAGACTCACCGACCTGTACGCCATGTTTGCCAACCTGCTTGGTATCCTCGTGGTGCTGCTCCTTAGCGTATACGCCCAGTCGACGACCCAGGGCCTCACGGAGGACGTCCAGCTCGCATTTCAGAACGTGATTCGCCAGCTGCTCTTGCTTCCACTTTCCACCATCGAGGTTCTGTTCGTACTGGTCGCCCCCGCGGTCGTAATCATCGCGTTAACGCGTAGGCGCGAATATGCATCGATTGTCTCGGCACTCGCCACCGGAACCATCGCGGGGATTGTTGGCTGGCTCCTCACCCAGGGCATCCCGTCCCTTCCGAGCACGCTCACTGATTCTTTAACAGTCAACTCTGGCGGCTCTTTGCGTTCGCTCGACGTAGTGATACTGGTCCTTGTCGCAGCCATTACCTCGGCCGGAGACTCCTCCCAGATGAAGTCACTGCGTTACACGTGGTACGGCATTTGGATTGTGCTGCTGATCGGAGTGATCCGCGGGACCCTCACCGTCCCGGGCATGTTGGTCACCGTACTATTGGGACGCGTTTTCGGGATGCTTGGCCGCTGGGTGTTGGGGTTCTCCGACAGGCGCGCAACCCCCACCGATCTGGTGGAAGCGATTTTGGCTACCGGGCTGGTGCCCGCCCAGGTCATTAGGGCAACCTCCACGCCGGAGTCCAGCCAACCGCACGCGTGGCTAATAACAGAATCTGACAGTCAGCCCGATTTTGCGGCCGGACTGGTTCATCCCGAGCTGCTTGTCTCTGCTGTGGAGGAGCCTGTCCTTCCGGAAGGTCTGATGCCGCAGTCGAGAAGGCAGGTTTTCGCGGACCGGCAGTACCAAGTACTCACTGCCACAGGACTGGAATGCGATCTGCACGTGCTTGATCCGTCGAGCGCTGTGGTGGGAACCCTCGGTGAAGTGTGGAACAACCTGCGACTTCGGGGCCTGTCCCGGTGGATCTCCCCCACGCAAAAAGCAAACGCTGAGCGGGCTGTGCTCACCGCCGACGTGGCAAAAAATGCCGGCGTGCAAACACCCGGCCCACTTGGGATCGCCGAGGCCGGCGCATCCATTGCAGTCTTGTGGGAGAAGCTTCCGCAAACAACCTCGCTGATCGAACTGCACCAGAACGAGGAGGAGATCTCCGACGAGATACTGCTCCAAGCCTGGCAGCATTTAGCCGAGGCACACTCGCGCGGCGCCGCTCACCGAAACCTGGACCTAGATACTCTTGTCGTCGGTGAGCAGGGGGACCTGTGGATCCTTAACTGGGACCAAGGAGAAGTGGCTACCGGGGAGCTGAACCGCCACATTGACCGCGCCCAGATGCTGGCGCACCTAGCGCTGGTCGCGGGCCCCCAGCGTGCGCTCGCCGCCGCACAGCAATACTTCAGCTTGCATGAGCTGTTGGCTCTGTCGGTTGTGCTTCAACCCGCTATCCTGCCGCCCGCACTTCGCGATCAGCTCCGGAAAACGGACTACTTGGGCGAGCTACGCACGCGGCTGGCCGAAATGAGCGAACAGACAGGGAAGACCACTCCCCCAGCCCCCATACGGCTCCAGCGCTTCTCCATGCGCACCATGCTGATGGTTGTCTTGCTGGGCGCCATCATAATCGGTGTCATCGGGTCGCTGAACTTCGAGCAAATTGTCAGCGCGGTACAGGGTGCTAGCATCTGGTGGGCCATAGCTGCTTTCCTGATCGGGTCGACCACCTGGGCCGCAGCAGCGATGCCCCTGGTGGCGTTCGCGCCGAAGAAGATCGGTTTGCCCCTGGCAACCGTCGCGCAAATGGGAGGATCCCTGGCCAACGTCGTAGCCCCCGCCGGCGTTGGGCCAGCAGCCTTCAACCTGCGGTTCCTCACCAAGCAGGGAATCACGATGCCACTAGCCGTGGCAACGGTGACACTGGTGCAGATTTCCCAGTTTCTCACCTCCGTTGTCTTACTCGTTGTGATAGTCGTGATCACCGGAACCAGCTTGGATGTTCCACTCCCCGCAATGACAATCGTTTGGGTCGCTGCAACAGTCTTAGCGTTGGCGGCCTCAGTGCTTGCAATTCCGAAGGTACGAAATTGGGCGTGGGCGAAGGCCAAACCGACGTGGGAGCAGATCTACCCTCAGCTGGTGTGGATCCTGGGCCACCCAAAGGAGCTCAGCTTTGCAATGGCGGGAAACCTGCTTGGAAATTTGGGCTACATTGGGGCATTTGCAGCTTCCCTTGCTGCCTTCGGCTACACGTTGAGCCCCATGACAGTGACGCTGACCTTCCTGGTTTCCACCACTTTGGGATCCGTCGTTCCTTCCCCTGGCGGTATCGGAACGGTAGAGGCTGCCCTCACCGGCGGCCTGCAGGTTGCGGGGGTTCCCCCCGGAATAGCCGTATCGGCTGCGGTTCTTTATCGACTGGTCACGTTCTACGGCCGCATTCCATTTGGTTGGGTGGCAATGCAGTACCTGGGCAAGAAGAACTACATCTAGAAACTTGGGCAAGAAGAACTACGTCTAGAAGCACTGAAACTATCTAGAAGCACTGAAACTAAACGAGGAACGCAGGCCTAGAGACGGTCATAATCTCCCCGGTTGTTCCGCTGCCCACCCAGCTCCTCAGTTGTTCACACCCGTGTGGTGCGTAACCTCCGGATTCATACCTCGCGCACCCCTACGCGGTGCGGAACATCCGGAACCGCGTTACCGGCGACCGGATTCTTCCACGTCTTGCCGGATGGCCTGGCTGACTCGTTCACGCAGGTCTAGGTCCTCTCTGGCGTAGAGAAGCCGCTCCCATGCGGGAATCAACTCATCCTGGTAAGTGTGCCCGTGCCCGCCCGGAACGGTCCCAGCGATCGGAAGGTCCCCAATGAGCTGGACCAAGGTAGCTAGCGGGGTGAAGCGCATATTCTTCGACACGTCTAAGCCAACCCGCTCCCGCAACCAATCAGGCTCCCTGAAAGCAACCGTCTTGTTAAACCACACGACGGGGTCAGATGCGTGCTGAGCAAAGATAATGCGGGGGTGATTCCAGGGGCCCAATGTTCTCCCAAACATGTCAGTGTCCAACTGCGATGGATCATTCACGAACCGGGCATTCCTCCCCGAGTCGTAAACCGGGGCTACTTCTGGGCTCCCCTTGTGCCTGCCCACCGTGAGTTCTTTCGATACGTTTGCCACAGCGGGCGCCCCCACCAGGATGGCGCCATCAATGCGTCGACGCATGTCCGCAAAGTTAATGAAGGGTGCCTGTGCGGCCTCTGCTCCCAAAGACTCTCCGCTAATTATCAGCTTTGGTCGCTGCTCTGGGGGAAGACGATCCAGTTCTTCTCGAACGGCCGCGAAAAGGACCTTTGCAGACCTACGGAAAACCTCTTTTTGGGTTAGAGCCACGGCAGCCGAAAAGAGGTAGGAGTACTGCATCGAAATGGTGGCGCAGTTACCTCGAGTGAGGTACTCCATCGGCTGGACAATCCACTCGTCCACCCAGCCGGACCCCGTCGCCACAGAAATCAGAATCACGTCGCGGTCGGTGGCCCTGGTGCGCCGCATCTCCTCCACCACCAGCTTCGCTTCTTCCGCGAAGTCAGTGCTGCCGGGAACAAGCCCCGCGTAGATCCGGATGGGTTCCATGGCCTCAGACTTGGTCACCCGGGCGATCTCTGCCCTGCCGGGTCCGCGCCCCAGGAAGGTCCTGCCCTGCGCGCCCACTGACTCCCAAGATGAGAGCGAGGATGGCGAGCCTGACCGCTGCGGCACAGTCGGAGCGCTCACGCCGTCGGCGGTACGGTTATTGCGCCGTTCGGCTTCCCTAGCAAAAATGACCAGGAAGCCGCCAAACACAACCTTCCTGGCCAGGAATACGGCCAGGAGTACGACGCCGCTGGCAGCTAAAACGCTGGCTATAGGCATAAACATCCAGCGGCTGAGCAAATGGACCACTTCCACGTAGATCCAAGCGAACATCTTCAGCAGCACGAGTGCCAGCACAAAGAACATCGCAGTGGTCAGCATCCCGAACAGGTACTGCCCCGCAGTCACCGGGCCCACCTCAACAAGAGCTGTTGCGCGATATGAGGAAATCGTGGAAGAAATGACGGAGCGCAGGAACCAAAGAGCAACCAGCACCCAAAACGCAATTCCTATCCATTGGCGTGCTTCAGGGTTAACGCTTACCTCTAGGTCCATTACGCGGGCCAGGTAGTTGAGCAGGTTTTCAAGCAACCAGCCTGTCCCGTAACCCGCCCCCATCAGGGTTCCTGAAACCAGTCCGTGCCAAAACCCTCGACGGGGAAGAAGCGACGGAGACACCGAGACGGCGTACATGATGACGGCACCAAATAGTCCGCCAGCTGAGAGCGTATACATTGCCATTCAACTATAACTGCCTCCCCTGTGGTGTTCTAACCCACAGGTGACATAATTGAGCCATGTCAAATCATGTTGATCCGTTACCAGAAGCCCTTTCCGCGGTCGCGCCTGCCTACACCATCGAAGATCCAAAAGACGCACCGCCCCTACGCTGGGGAATCCTAGGAGCAGGTGGCATTGCCTCCGTCTTTGCCAAGGACGTACCCGCCCACTCAAGTGGCATCATCGCCGCGGTCGGTTCCAGAGACTTAACGAGAGCCCAGGAGTTCGCCGACAAGCACAACATTGCTCACGCGTACGGCTCGTACCAGGAGCTTGTTGACTCTCCGGAAATCGACGCAGTCTACGTTGCGACGCCGCACATCCGTCACCGCGATGACGCTCTTCTCGCGCTGCGTGCCGGTAAACCTGTTCTTGTGGAAAAAGCTTTCACGATGACGGCAGATGAGGCACGTGAGGTTTTCGCGGAAGCCGAAAACCAGGGGCTCTTCGCTATGGAGGCGATGTGGAGTCGGCACCTGCCCCACTACCGTTTCATCAAGGCCGCGATAGAGGGTGGCTTGGGGGGTCGCCTGGTGAACGTCACCGCGGATCACTCCCAGTCGCTACGTCACGTACCCAGGCTGATGCAGCCTGAGCTCGGGGGTGGCGCGCTGCTCGACTTGGGCGTATACCCCTTGCATTTCGTGCACCACGCTCTTGGGGTCCCCCAGGAGCTTGTTGCCCGTGGACTGCCCACAGGAACCGGCGTCGACGCGGGAGAAATGGTGATCGCAACATATCCGGAGGCGCTGGCCTCCTCCGTCGCCACGTTGGAAGGGGTCAACTCCACCCCGGGCATCCTTACGTTTGAGAACTTCGCGATTGAGCTTCCCGAGCAGTTTTATCGGCCCACCCACGTGCACTTGCGGACCTTCCCTGACCGGGCGGAAGGCGGACAAGAACAACTGGTCACCAAGTGGGACGCGCAGGTTCCGGGCGGATTCCAGTATCAAGCAGCGGAAGCGGCTAGGTGCATAAGCGCCGGCTTGCTCGAATCTCCCGTTGTCACATGGCAGGACACGTTGGACGTCATGGAGATTATGGACGAGGTCGCACGGCAGCTTAAGAGTTAGCCGCCGAACGTTTCGTGAGCGCCTTTTGGGGTTTCCCAGTGGGCATCCACTGAACCTTTATCCCGGCGGCGCCGATAGGAATCAAACCGGAGCGAGTGGAAGACGAAGGTTCGCTTCCCCAGGGCACACTCAGCCGCGCCAGTTGAGGCACACTAATAGCATGCATATCTGCGAGGCCACTGTCGACTACGCAATCCGCCAACGTCGGCTTCTGCTGCCCGGCCAGCGCGGGAAATGCCGGAACCTCAAGTGGAGGACGGGGGTGCCCCAGTCCTCGTGAGGTACCTTCTGAAAGTGAACTTTCACCGTCACTGGCCGCACTACGTCTCAGTGGGGGTCGTGGCGGCTTTAACCGCGCTGCTCGCAGTTGGCGCCCTGCTCCTCTATCCCGGTGCAAACCATTCGATCGCGCAGTCGCTTGCCACCAGGTATGGAGGTGCAAGCAGGTATGGGGATGCAAGCGTGACCCTCTCCGCTGACATCACCTCGGAGCAAAACCCACCAACTCTAAGCGACCTGTTGCTGAATACAGTCCAGGGGAGCACAGTCGTACTAATCTTCTGGTCTCTAGCGCTAACCGTGGCGGTGATTTCTCTAGCAATAGTGGCAAGGGCCCTAATGTTGCAGAGGCAGAGAGAAATCCGGCTCATTCGCCGCCTGGGCGCCACGGAAGAGCAGGTCCGTAAATCCCTGGTCGCTGAGCTTCTCCTTCTCGGGATAGTCGCTTCTTGTGTGGGCATCGGGCTGGGGATCTTGGGCTCCCTGTGGGTCCTGACGAGCCTGGGCTTTGCGGCCAGCGCAAACGCAGTTTTTCGGGCCATAAACTGGGTGGCCGTATTCGGCGTATTCATAGCCTCAGTCCTGGCTACCCTGCTCGCAGGCCTTCCTGCTGCCCGGGCAGCAGGAGCGGTCTTTCCTCTAACCCCGCTTGGGTCCACCTATGCGCAGGAGTCCAGACGCTCCCTTGGGTGGTGGGGGCGCCTTGGATTTGGGCTGGTGGCAGTTATTGGGTCGGCCACAGCCATGGTGATTCTTACCCGCAGAGGGGCACGCCGGTCCGGGTCGATGCGGCTGGGAGGAGCCAGCTCGGACTCGGATGCTGCCTGGGGTACTAGCTTGGACACGGGCCTATTGATCGCGTTGGTTTTGGGACCTGTCCTGGTAGCAGCGGTGGCGGCGCTGGGGGCAGTGATCTTCCCCGCGGTCCTAGGCTGTGCCGGAAGACTGTGGCCCAGCGCCAGTGCGAGGCTAGCCAAAGCCAGTGCGGACCGAGCTTCCGAAACGGCCTCTACGGTTGCACTAGCCGGAGTCTCAATTCTCACGGAGGTAGGGTTTACGGTTGCTGTCTTGGTCGGGCTTGCCTCTGCACAGCAAGGTTTAGACTTGGCGAACGGTGTTCCCGCCGCGGGAAGCACTGTTGCCGACGGCCGAGCAGTGGCGGTTTTGGGGTGGATCCTTCTCGGGGCAATGCTTGCCGCTACGATACTGGCGGTGCTCATCAGTTTGGGCGTGTCGCTGTCCTGGTCGGTGCGTGAACGCACTCGGTACATAGGTTTGCTAAGAGCTCTTGGGGTGCCGAGCCGAAGACTCGCCAAACTACTAGGGCTCCAGGCCTTTCGACTGTCCCTGACCGCAGCAATTCTGGGGGTCCCTCTGGGTGTCTTGCTCGGCTGGGTGGGGGCAGCGGCGCTAAGCCCAGCTTTGGGCGAGTTGCGCCTAGTTATCCCCTGGTGGCAGCTGGCCCTAGTTCTTCTGGTCACAGCCGCTGCCGCAGTCGCAACATCGTGGGTGCCAATTCGGCGCGCCACGAAAACAGACCTCTCCCAAACACTCTCTGCGTCCCCAGACGCCTAAACACCGGCGGCCGACGCTCCCGGAGCAGAGCTCCCGGGATCTAGCCACCAGAGGTAGGTCAAGTAGGGGACCGCGAGCTCCTCGCCAGGTTGGAAGCCCAAATGCTCGAACAGATACCAACTTAGGTTTTCCTGCATGCGGGCGCGGTTCTTCGGAGGGGATTCCAAGTAGGAAGAACGTGTCCGAGCCAGGCCCAACACCTGCTCCGGGGTCAGTTCCTGCTCCCATTTGAAAACCATGGGCCCGCTGGTTCGAAAGCCACGCAATTCAGGGTTCCACGACCGCCGTATCACATCCCCTGACCGCATGATCCGGGTGAGGCGGTGCACCCACGGCTCTGTGACATCCATCTGATTCACAAGCACTGCGGCGCGGCCGCCCAGACGCAAAATTCGTGCCAGTTCTTTAGCCGTGCGCTCCCTATCCACCCAGTGGAAAGACTGCGCCCACACAACCAGATCCGCGCTCCCGTCGGGCAGCCCCGTCTTCTCGGAACTACCGCCAAAGAGAGAAACGCGGGGGCGGGGGCGCCAGGTCTTACGCATGGACACGGACGGCTCCACCGCTAGAAGCGTTACTGACTTGTCCGCTTCCAGGAGTTGTCTGGTAAGAGTTCCGGTCCCGGCACCAATGTCAGCAATCACACTGGGCTGTGACCCTAGGAGTTGGGCGATGGACTCTGCGGGATACCCCGGTCGCACCTGCTCGTAGAGCTCCGGATCCGCTGCCCTGTACGGGTTTTCAAACGTCATTAGAATGACGAAACACCCCGAACCCGAGTCCGGGGTGTTTCAAAAGTCAGAGTCCGGCCTTAGAGGCGAACGATCTCCGAAGCCTGCAGGCCCTTGGGGCCCTCAGTGATTTCGAATTCGACCTTGTCGCCTTCGTCCAGCGAGCGGAATCCGTTCGACTGGATAGCGGAGTAGTGAGCAAAAACATCATCAGAGCCGTCATCCGGAGTGATGAAGCCGTAGCCCTTTTCGGAGTTGAACCATTTGACAACACCAGTGGTCATTACAGTATTTCCTTTTTACTTCTTGGTGGCCATCCTCGATTGAGAACGGGCAGTACTCGTGTCCGTTGCAAACCACCGGAAAACCGCATAGTACTGCAATGAAACTTGAAACTACGATTGCCAGTCTAAACTAGTAAACCCCTTCCGACTAGCCTGGCCGCACTCCGGATGACCTAGACCACTAGTTGTTAGCTAACTAGGCGCCTGAGCAGGCCTGTTAGGTTCCCTAATTCCTCTTCGGAATATAGGGACAACACTCTGGACCGCACCTGTTCAAAATGTTCTTCCGCACTGTCCTGTAACAACTTCAGCCCCGCTGCGGACAGAGAGCACTCGACGCCGCGGCGATCTTTGGGGCAGGAGACCCGATCCACCAAGCCTCTTTCTTCCAACCGTTCCACGGTGTGAGAGAGCCGGGATGGTGACAGGTGCGTTTCCTTTGCCAGAGCCGTCATCCGCAGTCGGGTTGCTTCAGCGTCGGCAAGACTCATGAGGACGCCGTATTCACTGGCCGACAGGTCGGTTCGGTCCGACACCTCGCCCGCAAGCAGATCCTCCAGTTGTATCGAAAGTTGACGGAGTACCTGCCACGCACCCATCTCGGTTTCTGATAGGGGCGTGGGCACTGCTGACGGGCAAGCTCCCGGCACCTTGGTGGAACTACTGATAGGGATCACCCTTCCGAAAATTGGTTCCCGCGGGTTTTCTTGGGCATTGGGACCCGTGTGCGGTAACACATGATCTCCTGTTACAGACTACTTGCAGGACCATTGTCCCGTACATATACTTGAACCGTCAATACTTCTTACTTCAACTATATTAGGAGTCTCTCCATGACCCACTACGTCGTAGATACAGCCCACTCAACCGTTGGCTTCACCGTTCGCCACGCAGGCATCGGCAAGACCCGCGGATTCTTCAGCGAGTTCCAAGGCACGATCGACCTGCCCCACGAAAACTCGGTTGAGGGCGCCAGCGCTGAAGGCACGATCCAGGCGGCCTCTGTTAGCACCAACAACAACGACCGCGACAACCACCTGCGCAGCGCCGACTTCTTCGACGTGGAGGAATACCCGACCTGGGATTTCAAGTCGACCGGAACCAGCGGATCCCTAGACGACTTCAAGCTCTTGGGAGATCTGACAATCCACGGCGTGACCCAGCCCGTTGAGTTGGACGTGACCTTCGAAGGTGCAGCGACTGACCCGTTTGGGGTGGAGCGCATTGCGTTCGAAGCCTCTACGACGCTCCGCCGGAAGGACTTCGGCCTAACTTGGAATGCGGTCATGGAAGCAGGCGGCGTCTTGGTCAGCGACAAGATCAACGTCAACTTGGAGATCGAAGCCACGAAGGCGGAATAGTAGTCACCAGAGCCAATTGAGCTCAAGAAAGAGGGCGTCCCTGCGGGGGCGCCCTTTTCGTCTCATCAGCTGCAAATGTCTTGGGTTCCGGCATTGAGTTCTGTTTTGGGGTTCTATTCTCAGGTTCTGTTTGAGCGCGCAAACGCTGACATGGGAAACTGGAGAAAAGAAAGTCGAAGAGAGGACCCCCATGACCCTGTCTCAACGCCTGATCGAGTTGGAAATAGTCCTTCCAGACGTAGCGGCGCCGGTCGCCGCCTACACCCCCGCCCTGACCGGCCTGGGCACGGTCCGCACCTCCGGACAGCTCCCCTTTGATGACGGGGAACTGACCAGCGTCGGCGCATGCGGAACCAAAAAGGTGACCCTGGCTCAAGCACAAGCAGCCGCGAAGCAGTGCGCACTCAACGCAGTCGCCGCCGCTGCGCAGGCAGCTGGGGGAATAGACCGGTTGCGCTCCGCCGTGAAAGTCACCGGTTTTGTCTCTTCTACCCCCGATTTCTTTGACCAACCGCAAGTAATCAATGGAGCGTCCGAGTTCCTCCAAGAGCTGTTTGGCTCCCCACATATCCGCAGCGCAGTGGGGGTATGCGCTCTTCCTCTCAACGCGACGGTCGAACTGGAAGTAGAGTTCTCTCTGGCCTAGACTCAGCACTGTGCCACGGGGACCCCGATTTCGGGGTTGAGAGAGGGACCGACCCTCAACCGTAGAACCTGATCCGGTTAATACCGGCGGAGGAACGGACACTTTTAGCTCTTCCCGTGGAATTTGGAAGGGCACACCATGATAGGCAACATGCGTTGGCGCGTCGTGGACCTGGTAACCGCTGCGGTTCTGGGGGTCACGACAGGCGTCATCTTCATTATTTGGAATCAAATTGGCTACCTGGCCTTCACAGCCTTGGACGTGTTCACGCCCGGCTTGGGGGGCCTGGTCACCGGAATCTGGTACTTGGGGGGACCACTCGGCGGCTTGATTATTCGCAAGCCGGGAGCAGCCCTGTTCGTGGAAGTCGTCGCAGCCACGGTATCCATGGCTCTCGGGTCTCAATGGGCAATTGAAACTCTCTTTTCCGGAATCGCGCAAGGCTTAGGGGCCGAGCTGGTTTTCGCCGGTTTCCGTTACCGCCACTGGGGTCCACGGGTCGCCGCCCTTTCCGGTTTAGGTGCAGCCACTGGCGCAATGGTCCTGGAGCTCTTTGTCGGCTCCACGCCCAACATCCTGTACGCCCCCTTGCGCCTGACGATCTATTGGGTCACCTCCAGCATCTCCGGAATCGTCCTGGCGGGACTCTTGGCCTGGTGGATCACCCGCGCTCTAGCTCAGACAGGCGTCCTGGATCGGTTTGGAGCCGGGCGGGAGCTGCGCAGGCGAATATGACGCTGTCCGTTGACGGATGGGGGTGGCGGTACGCGGGCCGCAAGTCCTGGGCGATTCGCAACTTGGACCTGCAGGTCTCCGCGGGCTCCCGCGTCTTGCTCCTAGGTGCCTCTGGATCGGGAAAATCCACCCTCATGGCGGGCCTGACCGGTCTGCTCACAGGTGAGGACGGTGAGTTCGAGGGAGCGATCACCGTTGATGAGCATCCGTCCAGTTCCCCGCAGGCCCGCGGCCTAATAGCGCTGGTTCAGCAAGATCCGGACACGCAGCTAGTAATGGAGCACGTGGGGGACGAGGTCGCATTCGGCCTAGAAAATCTCGGCGTCCCCGAACAGAACATCTGGTCTCGCGTGAGGGACGCGCTAGCTCAAGTGGGACTCCACGTACCCCTGAACCACCCAACAGCGGAACTTTCAGGTGGGGAAAAACAGCGCCTGGCGCTGGCTTGCGCACTGGCGATGCAGCCACAAGTGCTGCTCTTGGACGAGCCGGCCTCTAACCTAGATCCGCGCGGGGTGCGGGAAGTGCGGGAGGCCGTTCGTGCCATCACCGGCACGACGCTGGTCATAATCGAGCACCAAGTCGACGCTTGGCTGGACCAGATCGACCGCGTCATCGTGCTGGACAGGGGCGAACTAATTGCGGACGGACCACCCAGGCGAACTCTGGAGGAAAACCGCCGCCTCCTCCTGGAAGCTGGCATCTGGGTCCCCGGGGAACCTATCCCCGTGCGGGAACTGGAGGGGAGTCGGAGCGGAAGCAGCATCCTCACGCGCGACCTCGACATCGGTTATCAACCGGGCAGGCCCATAATCCAAGGCCTCAACCTGGACCTGGGAAGAGGGGTGAGCACCTGCATCGTCGGCGAAAACGGCGCCGGTAAGAGCACGCTGGCCCTTACTGTGGCGGGATTACTGGACCCGCTGTCCGGGTCTGTGGAACGCCTCGGAACAGTGCAGATGGTCTTCCAAGAGCCCTCCTACCAGTTCCTCAAAGACAACGTGCGCGGCGAACTGGAACTGAGCTTGGCCAAGTCCGAGCTCACGGAAGATCAACGCCGCGCTAAGGTGAACCATTTCCTTCAGATGATGCGGCTCGATTCTTTATCCGAAGCCCACCCGCAGAGCCTGTCGGGCGGGGAAAAGCGGCGCCTATCAGTCGCCACCGGCCTAATCGGAGAACCCGACATCCTGATCTTGGACGAACCAACATTTGGTCAGGACAGAAACACGTGGCTGAACCTGGTGCAGTTGCTGCAAATGGCAGTGAGGCGCGGGACTACGCTGGTAATCATCACGCACGACCAAGAGCTGGTCCGCGTGCTGGGGCAAGAAATAGTCGAGGTAAACGCGGAACGCGAGCAGCGCGTGCCTAAACCGGAAGACAAGCAAGGCCTGCTAGATCGAGTGAACCCAACATTCCGGATCCTGGCGCTGATGCTAATGACCGTTCCACTTTTTGCCTCGGTAGACCTGGTTAGCGCGTCCGTTGCTCTGGGAGTGGAGTTGATTCTGCTACCACTGGTTGGATGGGGGCCGCGCAAACTGCTGCGGCGCACTTGGCCCCTTCTAGTTGCGGCCCCCCTTGCGGGGCTCTCCATGCTTCTGTACGCAAGGCATGGGGGCGCCGTTTATTGGTCGTGGGGTCCGGCCGCTATCACCCAGAATTCGGTGCAGTTGGCTCTGGCGATAGCGGTAAGAGTCTTGGCCCTCGGAATCCCGGCGATCGTACTGCTTTCCAGTGCGAAACCGACGGCCATGGCCGATTCTCTCACTCAGGTAGCCCGAATGCCTGCGCGTCCAGTGCTAGCGACCCTGGCAGGTATTCGCCTGGTTTCCCTGATGTTGGCCGATTGGCAGTCCCTGCGCCGCGCCCGCATCTCCCGCGGCTTAGAACAGGCAGGAAAGCTCAAGGAGTTTGCGGTCGGGTCTTTGGCTCTTTTCACGTTTGCGCTTCGCCGGGCGGGCACGCTCTCCTACACTATGGAAGCCCGCGGCTTTGGCGCTGAGACGGGCCGGAGCAGAGCCCGCACCTCAACTACCTCCGCGGCCGACCCTCTAGCCCTGGGCATCGCCCTTTTGGTACCGGTCATTGCTTTGGGGACAGCTGTGGCGGTTGGGAGTTTCCGATGGTTCGGCCTCTAAGAATCCTCATAGATGGTCCCTCCGGATCCGGCAAGACAACCCTTGCCAATACGTATGAGGGATACGAGATTCTACATTTGGACGACTGGTACCCCGGGTGGAGCGGCCTGGCGGAGGGATCGCGCATAACCGAGCAACTCCTGTCTGGAGAGCTTGGCGCATACCCCCGCTGGGACTGGGCAAACAATCGCGTCGCAGAGTGGGTGACAGTGGACCGGGCCAAGCCGTGGGTCCTGGAAGGCTGCGGTGCAATCACCAAGAAAAGTGCACCTTTTGCTGATCAGATGATCTGGCTGCACATGGAACCTGAACTGGCTCGCAAGCGTGGTTTAGATCGAGACGGCGAAGCATTCCTTCCCTACTGGGAGATGTGGAATGAGCAGGAACGCGAGCACTGGAAACGGAACCGCCCCTGGGAACTGGCAGACACAATTCTCAGAAGGTAGGTCATCAAGTAGCTCATCAAAAGGTAGCTCGTCAAAAGGTGCCTCATGTTCCGGGCACCAGGGCACTCGTGCCGGAGATTCCGGCTGCAGGCAGTTCCGAGCCAACAGTCGTGGGTGAACTAAACTGAACTGGTGACTACTCCCTCATTATCTTCAAGCGTCCTTGCCGACCAAAGCGGTTCCCTAGAAGCCGCTGTCAGCTATGCGCTGACCTCCCTATTCGAGCAGCACGCAGGAGCGGATCCGTCCACGGTCGAGGAAGAAATTCTGGACCGCGCCAACACCGCTTTTTCGCCCCTGTGGCGCAGCCTGCCAGCTCAGCAGAAGCAAGCGATTCTTGAGGCCACTGCTGACCCAACGATAGATGCTCCAACCAAGTTCAACGAGGTACTCCGGCTCCGGTCCCTGCGAGCGTCGCACGCCGCCCGCCAGGCAGTCTCATCTGCAGATTTCAACGACCTGGTCGCACAGATAGCGCGCCCGGCCAAACACATCTTGGACCCCGCCTGCGGGTTGGGCGGAACCTTAGCCGCCGTCGCAGGACCGCACACGGAGATGCTTCGCGGCTACGACCCGGCTGCGCGCGCGGCTGCCGTTGCACAAATTCGTCTCTTCTTGCAGGGGTTCACGGACGCGGACATACGGGTGCAGGACGCGCTCACCGCGGATTTGGGATCCGCCTGGGATCTGGTAGTGGCGCATCCGCCGCTGAACTCGCGACTAACTGAGGAGCAAGTCCGTCCCGACATTGCGCGAAGCCTTCTGGAGGGCGACCGCGGCACTGTGGACGGAAACGCCGCCTGGCTATCGCTGGTGGCGGACGCTGTGGCGGAGGACGGCCAGGCCATGATCGTCGCCTCGCCCGCATCGGTCGCTGACCGGCGGCAGATACACGTGATTCGGACCCGCCTTGTCGAAGAAGGGAGGGTGGAAGCTGTGCTGGCAATCCCCGCGGGGATGCTGCCAGGAACAGACTCTGTAGCGTTCCTGTGGGTGCTTTCCGGGAAAGCTGACGCCCGCAAGGACGGCCAGGTGCTGCTATTGGACGCCCGTTACCCCGAAGTTGGCGCCGCGGCCCGCGCCTGGGTCGATGACGCCACGGTACCCGATCTGGGTCCGGAGATCGCGCGGATTATGCCCGGAAAAGAGCTTTTGAAGCGTGGCTTTGCGCCGCAACTCCATCTGGACACACCCCACATCCAGGATGCCCCGCGCCCACGCGCCCCGGGCACGTTGCTCACGTCCCTCGAGATAGCAAACTTCAAGAGTGTTTCCGGCGACCTGCGCGTGCCGCTGAGGCCGCTCACCCTGGTGGCCGGGAAGAACTCGGCGGGCAAGTCATCCCTTATTCAGGCGCTCCTTCTGCTCCAGCAGTCGGTTGACGTCGGCAAGTTTGCGGCGGCCGGGGAATCTGCTGACCTGGGCAGCCTGCAGGGGCTTCTCCACAGACACGACCTTGCTCGGACACTGAGAGCTGGCTTCACGTACGCGGCATCGCCCTCGATTGACTCGCAGTGGTCCATTCCGAACCCGGCACTTCTGCGTACCTTCTCTGCAGATTTCGCGGTCGACCCCGACCTGGACAACTTGCGCGCCATTACCCTAGGGATTGGCGAGGACACCTTCACGTTCACAAGGACCGCAGCTGGTTTTGCGTTACCCGCCGCGTCCTTCAAGCGCGCCGTGCAACTGGTCTCCAAACCGGACGCGACTTTCCCGCCATCCTCGGCATTGGCCGCCTCCGACCTCGAAACATTCTTGGCGTTCTCAGAGGTCGCCTACCCTCAGATCACTTTCAGCACCGACGGGTTGCTGGTGGGACCGGTTTCCCGCAGATTCCGGGAAGAGATCGAGTACCGCAGTTCCGGGGCCGCCTTCGCAGGTTCGACCGGCGTCGCCGTGAGCAGGGTGGAGACGCTCTTTGGGGCCCTTTCTGACGAGGTCCGCACGCTTTTGGATCGGACCGCTTACCTGGGGCCGTTCCGGCGCGCACCCGAAAGATTCAGCCGCCATGCTGGGACGCGCTCTGCCCATGACACTCCATTTTTCCTTCTTGAGCACGCGTCCGAGCGGGACGAGGTCTCTGACGCCTTGGAACGCTTGGGCGTCCCGTACCGTTTGGACGTGGTTAACCCGGTTGCTGACGAAGAACGGTCCGTTCTGGGAGAAGTCGCCACCGTCATGCTGACGGACACACGTAGCGGCGTGCGGGTTACCCCAGCGGATGTCGGTTTTGGAATTTCTCAGGTACTTCCCATCGTGACGGAGCTGTTCGCGCGGACCGACTCGATAATTATGGTGGAGCAGCCGGAGATACACTTGCACCCCGCCATGCAAGCAGAGCTGGCAGACCTGTTCATCGAGTCCGTGGACCCACACCTTCGCGGTAACCAAGTCATAGCGGAAACGCACAGTGAGATGCTGATCATGCGCCTCCAGCGACGTATTCGCGAGCAGGTGATATCGGCCTCGGACGTTCTGGTGCTTTACGTAGATCAGAGCGGAGACGGGCGCGGCTCCGTACGTGAACTGCGCCTGAACGAAGAAGGGGAGTTCCTGGATTCCTGGCCGGGAGGCTTCTTCGACGAGCAGTTCACAGAACTCTTCGGGGATTTCTAATGCTGCTAAACGTTCACCTGACACCCCGGGTCATCTCCGAGACTTCGCATTCCCAGGCCCAGTACGCCGCCCCCGCTCTGAGGCGAGAGATTCGGGACCTTCTGCTTCGTCACGGTGTGCTGCGTTTCAGCTCCGGAGAGGAAGCTAAACAGGTCCTAGACGCGCTGAAGGACCCGAATCTTACCCAGCAGGAAGCCACGGAGTGGAAGCAGATGGTGATGACCCTCCACGGGGCCGGACGTCTCCAAGCAGAAAATCCTGCCCTTGCCGATAAGCTTGAAGATGCGGATTCGCTGGCAGACCTGGACCCGCTGAAATCACTCCAGCCGCTCCTCTCCGTGCTTCCACCAGCAACATACGCAAGACTCTTCCCTGAGGCGCAGAGTGGCCTTTCACGACTGGCGGCACAGTTCGAAGCGGGTGTCCCCGGTTCCCTCACCGAATCGGCACAGTACGCAAAGGTGCAAAGGCTGGTAGAGCTAGGGAGGTTCCCAAAGGGGGCAAACAGAGATCGCGTCTGGCAGGAGCTGCTTGAGCCCTTTGCTCGGGTTTCCAACCACGTCTACATATTTGACAAGTACCTTTTCGCGGCGCTTGCCGACACTTCGGACGAGCAGATGAACTGGCTCCTACCGGGGCTGGACAAAGCAATGCCAAGCGGCTCTGCGGTGACGCTCATAGCGGCGCGGGGAATCCCGGGGGACCGCGGTGAGGAGAAGGTTTCTAGCTTCCCACGAGAAGCCGAGTACATGCTTCGGGACTACCTGCCCGACAAGTACCCAAACCTGAGCTCCGTCCAGGTACTCTTGGCCCCTTCGGTGCGCCAAAGGGACATGCACCATGACCGCCACATCCGCTTCAGCGCGGGCGCCGCGTTTGAGCTCCCTTCTGGTTTTGGCCCGCTGGGATACCGTCAGCTACGCGACAATTTCGGTTTCACTCACCGCTACTCCCCCGCTACTTTGAAAGAACTCCAAGAAAGAGAAGAAGCCGTGCGACGAAACCGGGACGTACACAGCTTCGACCTTGTCTAGGGCGGACCAGCAATCGGACCTAGGAGGGGGAGTGCCCGGGAAGGTCCTCCTTCAGGGGCAAGTGAAGCTTGTGCGAACCCTCGTGTTTCTCCGGGTTCCGTTCCTCTCCTAGAAGCGTCTTCTTCGCGGCCGCCAACCGACTTGTCGCCCGGTACTCCTTCCATTCCCTCATGCTGGTGGGCATGGGAACGGGGGGCCCCGATGCATCCTCCCGGGTAGAAACCAGAATCACGGAACTGGCAATCAAGACGACCTGCGCGGACAGGTTCAGCCAAAGCAGCAATGCTATGAGTGCGGCAAACGAGGCCAACAGGGGGTTGCTGGCAGCTCCCTTCACGAAAGCGCCGGAGAACTGTTGGAGTACAACCAGACCCGCACCCCCCAGCGCAGACCCTATCCAGACGTTTTTCCGTGAGCCTTTCACGCGGGAGAGCACTCGGAAGCTGAGCGCGATCCCCGACGTGTCCAAAGCGAAAACAATGAGGATCCCAACCAAGTAGGTAATCGCCTTGAATGCCGCAGAGGCCTGGTCTATCCCAAACCAGGATGCGACCGTGCTGAGTCCAACAGAAGTCCCCAAGCTGGCCAGCGTAGCCAAGCCAAAGAGCGCGCCCAAGCTAGCTCCAACAACCAGGTTCTGCAAGTTAGCCTGCACCGGAGGCTCCGTATCGTATGCCTTGTCGGCAAGAGACCGCAGAGCCAAGCGCAGACTTCCAATTGCTCCGACCACCGCCACGATCAAACCCACCAGGGAAATGAGGCCGGCTACCGTAAACCCACCCGGAGCAGCAAGACGGTTCACATCTACCAGGTCGGCCATTCCGGGGACCACGGTCTGCAGGGAGTTAGTCAACGCCTCTAGCGCGTGCGGGTCACCGTGCATCCATAACGATACCGCAGAGAAAGCCATGAGTACGGCAGCGAAGAGCCCGAATAGAGTCCGGTATGTAATCGAATCAGCCAGCATCGGCCCGTTGTGTTCCTGATAGATGAGGAACGCTCGGACAATCCTTTGTCGCAGGGCCCAGCGAACGGTAGCTTCCATGGTTCCAAGGTAGAGCGAACCGACCCGCGGAACAAGCCGGGTTATCGTTTGCCAGAGCGCCAAGCCCTGATCAGAAGCTGCGCTGCGACTGCCGCCAAAAACACTGAAAATGCGACGTTTGCTATTTCCGGGCTAACCCGGTGAGCCAAGTAAGACCCCAAAAGGGTCGTGGTGCTGGCGCTCAGTCCGACCAGCAGGGCGGCTGGCAAGTTGAGATTCCTTCGACGAATGTTGGGCACTGTCCCGGCCAACGCAGACGGAATCATCATGAGCAGACTGGTTCCTTTCGCCACCAGGTCGGACGCCCCGAAGAGAAGCATGAGCGCTGGGACAACCACTACCCCGCCGCCGACCCCAAGCAGCCCGGCTAGAGTCCCAGTGAAAATCCCTAGGATGACCAGGCCAATACCAGTTGCCCAGGTGATCTGCAGAGCTGAGTCCCGAGAAGGCGCATTGATGAACATCATGACAATAGAAAAGACGATGAACCCGGCGAAGGCGATCTGCAGGCTCCTTTGACTGATTCGGCTGAGAAGCCAGGTACCAATCTGTGCGCCACCCATCCCCCCGGCCGCCAGCAACAATGCGGCGACCCAGGAGACATCCCCCTGAGAGGCATAGCTGATCACTCCGACAGCCGCCAGTGGAACAATAGTGGTCAAGGAGGTTCCAGATGCAAGGCGCGGCGCGAAGCCGGCTACGGCGATCAGTCCGGGGACAATCAGGATTCCTCCACCAACCCCAAACATCCCGGAAAGGAGGCCCGCAGCCAGTCCCAAGAGAATAAGAAGTACCGCCTGCTTCCCGGTTGGCTTCTGCCACAACAGCGTGTCGCTCATAGGTACTCGATTCTAGTGCGCCCGGCCCCCTCAGCAAATCCGGCACTAAGGGATCATCCTTTCCAGGCTGGCTACGCGCACCCAGCCAGCTAGTCCGTACAGCCCACCAGGACTTCCGCCAATGCTTGCCGTTCTGGTTCAGTGACTGCCAAGCGCCACTTGCTTTTCACGCTTATCTGACGCGCGACAAACTCGCAGTGGTACCCCGGCAGATCGGGCAGCCATCCGTCTGCTGCCATTGACCCCTTGGCTTGGTTTGCGGGGCCGTCCACCGCCAGCAGGTTCAGCGGGTCGTTGGCGAACTCTTCACGTTCGGCAGCCGTCCACTCGTATGCACCGGAGCGCCACGCGTCAGCCAGCGCAACAACATGGTCAATCTGCACTTTGTCTGACGTGTTGGCACCTCGTTCGAAATAGATCGTCTCTCCCGTATAGGGGTCATCAAGAACGCCTTCTTGGACGACACAGCTTCCGGTTCCGGGGCGGTAGCGGACCTTCTCCAAGTCACGTCCCAAAATGTCGTTTCGAGTATCGCAACCATTGCGGTCTACGTCGGCCCAGCGCGCCCCAAACTCATCCCGATCGTAATCGGGAGTGTGTTTCTCCGCTGCGGGAAGCTCCAGAAGAGCCTCACCCAAAACCCCGATGTCCCCTTCGCCTAGTATCTTCTCTGCGGATCTTGAATCCTGACCGAAGTGATTCCAAATCAGCACTGCGATGACCAGCGCGACAAGCACCAACCAGCGGTCGAGATTCACCTTCTTTGCCATGGCCCAATTGTTACGGACGGGACCCGCTTAAGCGACTCGTCCGGCGCTAATTGTGGAGGGTTCAGCCAAAGATGATGTCGGGATCATTTACTCTAACGTTGCCAACGGCTCGGCTCACTTCCTGTGCGGCCAAATGAGGGACGGGAACTGCCCGGATCAGCTCGTCTACAGTGTCGGGGTCTTCAAGCTCCGGATCCAACCAGTCCGAATAAAGACTCGGGGGGATAAATAGAGGCATGCGGGGATGTATATGGCCTAGGTTGTCGGCGGCAGAGCGGGTCACGATGGCACACGTCGGGACTTCCTCTCCCTCTTTGGTCTTCGCCCAGTCATAAATCCCCGCCATTGCGAGTACCGGACTCTCGGAGTAGGGCAGCGGACCGCCCTGCGTGTTCGGACCCGCTAAGAAAAACGGTTGCTTCTTCCCGTCTTCTCCAGTCACCCATTCGTAGTACCCGTTTGCGGGGAGCAGGCACCGGCGCCTCATCGCTGCAGGGCGAAAAATGTTCTTTTCCACCAGAGTTTCGCTGCGAGCGTTGATGAGCGGGCGGAAGTTCTCCTTCGCCCACATTGGTTTGAAACCCCATTTCTGTAGGGTCAGGACCCGCGTTTTGTCCCCGACGACCGAGCGTACCCACTCGGACGGAGCTTGGTTGTAAGCCGACTCGTGTTCGCCTTCAAGCACATCGATGTCGAAAAGGGTTACTAAATCGGCGTCATCACTGAACAGTGTGTACCTTCCGCACATTAGCGTTGCTCCTCTGTTCTCCGCTGCTCGGGCTCCGCCTTGTTCTTCCCCCTGGTTTCTGGGTAGCCCAGATCTGCATGATCCGGTTTTGGATGGGCGGATTCATGATGGTCGGGTTTTCTGTCCCGTTGTTGCTTGAACGATTCTTCCAAGCCAGTGCGCCCTTGGCGTCGCAGTTTCCCCGTCACCCGCCTGGTCGTGTGATCAATGGACCAGTCCGCCAATATAGGCAGTTGCCACCTGCGCCAGTGGGCCAGCACGACGAAGGAGGACCCCACCACCGTGGCAGCGATCATCCCCCACATTGGCAGGCCCCCGAGGAAGAATGCCACCATGATCGCTGCGGAAACCAACGCGGGGGTTGCGTACAGATAGTTGCCGCCAAGCACCGTGGGCACCTTGCCAGCTGCAATGTCGCGGATCATGCCCCCACCAACTGCCGTCGTGAGCCCCAGAAGCAATGCAGGCATTATTCCGAACCCCAGGGAGAGCGTCTTCATCGCTCCCGTTGCCGCCCATGATCCCAAAACAACGCCGTCCATGACAATCAGTGCTATCCGCCAGAAGCGACTTTCTAGTTTCCACAGGAATGCGAACGAGGCTCCCACCAGCGCCACCGTAATGTAGAACGGGTCGGTGATCGCAACCGGGGGTCCGGCCTGCAACATCACGTCCCGGACGATCCCCCCGCCCATTGCCGACATGACCGCCAAGATCATGAAACCGACAGCGTCGAAGCCCCGTTCCCGAGCCAGCTTGCCGCCGAGTATCCCATTCAAGAGAACACCGGTCAGGTCAACGACACGGAAAACGAACCAGACCGCACCCTCTCCCACAGCACCCCCAAAAACGTGACGTTCCTGGGCAAATTCTAGCCGATCATCCCACCAAACAAGGTGCCCAGAAGGTATGTGACAGCCGCAGCAACGTACCCGACAAGGAGCTGACGCATCGCGGTGAACCAAGGGGTGCCCCCCGAAAGCAGCCCAACAATCCCACCCGTGACCACTAGCGCCACCCCCACCAGTCCCGCAGAGACCAGCACTGAGAGAAGCCCGGTCAGTCCAAAGATGAACGGCAACAGCGGAAGGAGAGCCCCAACCGCAAAGAAGACGAAAGAGGAAACCGCTGCGCCCAGGGGGGTTCCTAGCGCATCCGTATCGGTCGTAATCTCACCTGAAACAAGACGTAAAGGAAGCGCCCCACTGGCCGATGTGTCGGCCTCTGCCAGAGATGCGAACACCTGGTCGGCGTGAGCCCTGGCTTCCTCTGTTGACTCTCCGCGAGCGCGAAAGAGTAATGCCAGTTCGTTCGCGTCCACGTCCAAAGCAGAAACGGACTGGTGCGCGTCGGAGTCAGGGGCGGACGCTTCAAGCAGTTCTTTCTGGCTGGACACGGAAATCCACTCGCCCGCGGACATCGAAAGAGCGCCAGCCAGCAAGCCGGCTATGCCCGTCGCCAAAATAAGCCGCGAATCCATCCCCGCGCCAGCGACCCCCAGGATCAGCGCCAGGTTAGAGATAAGACCATCATTTGCCCCGAACACCGCGGCGCGGAAAGGGCCGGCCATTTGTGCGCGCGACTGGGCCGCTAAGGAGCGGACCACCTCACCGTGAATATGCTCGTCAGCAGCCATCCGCACCGGCACATCCACGTCGTGGTCGTATTCACTGCGCTGCTCCGTGCGCTGCGCCAAGGCCAAAACAAAAACTGACCCGAAATTGGAAGCCAGTGTAGAGATCAGTTTAGTAGCCAGGGGAACCCGGGGCGGCGGGTAGGCCTTGTCGCCCAGCAGATCCATCCAGTGTTCTTCGTGGCGTCGCTCAGCATCAGCCAGCTCAAGCATTATCTCCCTGGAAGGGCTCTTCTGGGAACGCGCCAGTTTCCGGTAAACATCGGCCTCATGCCGCTCCTCAGCCAGGTACCTGCGCCACCTGCGGACCTGGCGGCGCGTAGGCGCGGATCCTCCCGATTCTTGGCTCACTCTTTCAACACCACCACGTATCTGTCCATGCCTGCCCCGCGCGGTCGCGCCTCTTGATCCTAGACTCGCGACCTAGTTCCTAAGACGGCAACCGCTGCCCTTCTCTTCCGGAGTCTGGTCAGTGATGGTCACCTCAAGCACGGCGCGCTCTGGCTGGACCCCAAAGACTTTTTCCTTCACGGTTTCGGCCAGCGCGTCAGAGAGTTCGTTTCCTTTGTCCCGAACCGCTTGAGCAGCTTTGTCCGCCGCCGCGTCTAGGGGCCTGGCAACTATCGGCCACCCGCGGACCGCCCGGGACATTTCTTTAATCTGCTCGTACTTCTCACGCCCGGCGCGGGTGCCAAGCACGAAGCCCACCCCGAGCCCAAGGATAATACCGGTCTTACCTTTCACGGCTAATTCTTCCTCTTCTTTTCAGGGACAGGGAACAGGCATTCCAGTGTCTCCACCGTATTTTCCCCATCGGTTTCGACTCCGGACGTCTGAACTAGGGCGACCGGCTCTCCCTGCCCGTCGCAGACGATCATCAAATCGCCAACTTCTGGGAGTTCCCCATCGAAGTCAGACGTGGGGGTGGTCAGCTGGTGCAACTTGTCATCCGCGACTTCGCGGGCGAGTTCCGTAGCCTGGCGGGCATCCTCGGAGAGTTGCACGGAAGGGGGCCGCAGGGACGAACGTACCCTCAGCCCAAAGAACTCCTCCCACTGGGCGGAAAGCAGCTCGTTTCGTGTGGCATACCAAAAGTCGTTAACTGCGGCATCGTCTGGAAGCTTCGTCAGCGTCATTGTTTAATCATGCGTGATCCAGGAAACATTGTCGAACTTTCGGTTCGCTCGCCGGGGAATCCAGGCAAGCCGCCCGGCCCTACCTCCCATTTGTCGGTGGGAGCCGGTACCGTTAAACCGTGACTGAAGAACGGATCGTAACTCCCAGGGGCGTTTGCCTCCAGGGCTCCTTCGTCGACCCCGTAGACAGCACCGATGCAGCCGTGCTCTTCTCGCACTCCTTTTTTGAGGATCGTGAATCCGGCGGATATTTCAGCAAACTGGCAGCCGCATACCGCTCCCTTGGTTACGCAACACTCCAGTTCGACTATGCCGGACACGGTGCCTCCGACGACGACCTGGTCCTTGTCGATGTTCAAGAAGAGGACCTACGCGCCGCCTCAGGATGGCTCGCAGATCAGGGGTTTTTTCGTCAACTCATTCACGGACATTCCTTTGGAACGCTCGCGCCGCTGCGGGCTCGGCCCCCGGCTGTAGAGACAATGATCCTCTCCGGGGTGATTACGGGCCCCCTCTCTTTTGAATGGGAAGCCATCTTCTCTCCGGAGCAGCTCGAAGAGTTGGAGCGCACCGGACGCACCCGCATTGTCGATGATCTCCCTACGAACCGAGAGTTCTTCGAGATCTCCCGGCACACCCTGCAGGACCTGTCGCTGAACGAACCCCACGCCCTGGTGGACGGACTAGATTACCCAGTTTTGCTGCTGCACGACCCGGATGATGAGCAAACTGGCCTACTCGATATGACCTCGAACGTATTCGCGCGCCTTCCCGAAGGATCCCGGATAGAGGCGGTGCGGGACTCCGGCTTCAAACGCGGCGACAGGGAAGACCTTCTCACGCAAGCGTGTCTGAACTGGGCACGGACTCACGTGCCTGTCCGATAGGCCAGGCACGTGAGCAGACGACGTCGCCCGCGCGGGTTCGGCCCCGCACAGCTGGCCGCGCGTGCGGCTGCCCTCCCCGTTGTTACCTTCCCTGACCTGCCGGTATCTGCTCACCGGGAGGAGATCGCCCACGCAATCGAAAACCATCAGGTCGTGATTGTTGCGGGGGAAACCGGCTCCGGAAAAACCACCCAGATACCCAAAATCTGCCTGCAGTTGGGACGGGGAATTTCCGCCACCATAGGCCACACACAACCACGTCGGATCGCGGCAAGGTCCGTTGCGGAGAGGATCGCAGAAGAACTCGGCACCACGGTGGGACGGGAACCCGGTCAGGTGATTGGCTACCAAATGCGATTCACGGACCAGGTGGGCCCCACGACGCTGGTCAAGTTGATGACCGACGGGATTTTGCTAAACGAGATCCAGATAGACCCAGATCTGACCAAGTACGACACGCTCATTATTGATGAGGCCCACGAGAGGTCCCTCAACATTGATTTCATCCTGGGTTACCTGTCCCGGCTTCTGCCCCGGCGACGCGACCTGAAAGTCATCATCACATCCGCCACGATCGACTCCACTCGTTTTGCGAAGCATTTTGCACAGTTCACGCAGGAACCCGTCCCAGTGATCGAAGTCTCTGGTCGAACATACCCGGTGGAGGTCCGGTACCGGCCTTTGAGTGAGGACCGGGAAATCCCTCCGAGTGCCATCCCAGAGTCCACGTTCCAGCAGCTGGTTTTAGAGCCTGCCGACGACGACCTAGCGCTCTTCGGGTATGGGCTCGGCGAAGAACTAGATCTGGAGCAGGGACTGGAGGGTGCTGTTGACGAGCTCCTGAGTGAGGGGCCCGGAGACATTCTGGTATTCCTCCCAGGGGAAAGAGATATTAGGGAGGCACAAAAATCCTTGGAGGGATTCCTGGAGCAGCGCCGACCTCCGGTGGCTGTCGATGTGATTCCTCTTTACGCTCGCTTGTCCGCCGCTGAGCAGCATCGGATTTTCCAGCCGCATGGGCGCAGACGAATCATCCTGGCTACGAATATTGCAGAGACTTCTCTGACCGTGCCAGGAATAAGCTACGTGATCGACGCTGGGCTTGCCCGAATCAGCCGCTTTTCAAATAAAACCAAAGTGCAGAGACTGCCTATTGAACGCGTTTCTCAGGCGTCTGCGAACCAGCGAGCTGGGCGTGCCGGCCGGCTGGAGGACGGCATTGCCATCAGGCTTTATTCCGCTGCAGATTACGCGGGACGTCCCCAGTTCACCGAGCCGGAAATAACCCGAACCTCTTTAGCTTCCGTCATCCTGCAGATGTCCGCCCTGGGCCTTGGAGAAGTGGCAGACTTCCCCTTCATCGACCCGCCCAGCTCCCGTGCCGTGCGCGACGGGGTACAGCTGTTGGTTGAGCTGGGCGCCCTGACCAGCTCCGGCAAGCTCACATCCCTTGGCAGGAAACTGGCCCGGCTGCCCATAGATCCGCGCTTGGGAAGAATGCTGCTGGCAGGAGAGAAGAACGGGTGCGCCTCCGACGTCCTAGTCATCATCGCTGCTCTTTCCATACAGGATGTGCGGGAGCGCCCACTCGACGCCCAAACGGCTGCGGATCAGTCCCACGCGCGGTTTGAAGACCCACGCTCAGATTTCGTGGCTTACCTAAACCTGTGGCGCTACCTCAACGTCCAATCTCGAGATCTTTCGGGCAGCGCTTTTCGGCGCCTGTGTCGAAACGAATACCTGCACTATTTGCGGTTCCGGGAGTGGCGCGACGTGGTCGGGCAGCTGCGCCAAATGTGCAAGGAACTGGGGATAGAGGTTGACACGGTAGGGGTCCCAAGCCGCACGGAGGTCGCCCGGTTCACCGATCCGGCGGAAGCTGTCAGGGAATACGGTACCTCCGCTAGAGCTGTTGACTACGAGCAGCTGCACCGCTCCCTTCTGGTGGGCCTACTTTCAAACGTAGGCACCTGGGATCAAGCAAGATCAAACTATCTGGGAACGCGGGGAACCCGGTTCACTATCTGGCCTGGATCGGGCTTGGCAAGGTCGCGAGTGCCTTGGATTATGGGCGCTGAGCTGGTGGAGACCTCCCGGCTGTTCGCACGTACGGTCGCTGAGATCAAAGTTGAGTGGGTCGAAGAATCTGCCAGGCACCTTGTGACCCGAAGCTACTCGGAACCATACTGGTCGCGGGCTAAAGGCGCCGCAATGATAAAAGAGAAGGTTTCCCTCTACGGACTGGTTTTAGCTGCTGACAGGTCAGTTTTGCTTTCCCGATTAGGGGACCAGCATCTGGGGTCGGAAGCTCCGAAGGTGACAGCGCCGCGTCCCGGAACCCTGGCGGCTGTGGCGCAGGGCCTGTTGGCGGAGTCCTCCGAGAAGGGATGGTCCTCTCAGCTGCTGCAGCCCGCAGCCTCAGATGAGGGGGTAACCGCCACGGAGTTGGCTCGCGAAATGTTCATTCGAGAAGCTCTTGTTCACGGGAAGTGGAGGGCCGGACACCTGCCGTTTGTGCGCCACAACCAGGCTCTCTTACAAGAAGCTGCGGAAATGGAGCAGCGTTCGCGCCAAGGGGGGCAGCTGGCCAGCGAGGAGCAACTTTGCGACTTCTTCTCCGAGCGGATCCCAGCAGATGTCGTCTCCGCCGCCAAGTTTGAGCACTGGTGGAAGGGACAGCGTCGCAGAAATCCGGACCTGCTGGACTTAACCTGGGAGGACGTCGTCCCCGGTGCGACCCGGGGTGCTGACGCGGACCTGCCGGACAACTGGCGACAAGGGGAGCTGGAGCTACCCCTGTCTTACGACTTCAGTCCGGGCTCCCCAACCGACGGGGTCACGATCAATATTCCTCTTGCTGTGCTCCCACAGGTGGAGGACACCGGTTTCGACTGGCTGGTACCCGGTATGCTCCAAGACCTGTGCACGGGGACCATTAGGGCCCTTCCGAAGGAGAAACGGCGGCTCTTGGCACCGGCTCCAGACCTGGGGGTCATGATAGCTTCCGAACTTCAGTACGGTCAGAAGACGACTCTGGTCCCTGACTCTCCAGAGCCGGCCGATGATCCCCGCTCCCTGGACATGTCTTTGCAACGGCTTGCAGCTTGGGGTCAGCGAACCGGAACGGTCAAAACTGGCAAGGAGGCGTCTGCGCCTCAGGTAAAGGATCAATCACCCAAGCACGCGGCGCCCGAAGCACCCAAGGTCTCAGAAAGGTTCTTCCCTGCGTTCGCGGAAAAGGTCGCGCAGATGCGCGGGGTGCAACTCTCAGATTCCGATGAACAGCACGTAGAGCGGAACCTGCCCACTCACCTTCGCATGCACTTTCGGGTGGTCGGCCCGCGGAATAAGACGCTTGGGTCCGGATCTTCCCTGCTTGAGTTGCAGCGACGGTTCGCCCCGCAGGCGGACAAAGCCCTGCACCAGGTGGTTCACCACGCCGTGCGCCAGGTTGCAAAGCAACCCACACAAGAAAAGAAGCCCACTGTTGACCTCAGCCAATGGAACAAGGACGGCTTGGTCGAGTTCCCCGCTCAAGGGCTTCCCAGCGTAGTTCAGACCACCAACTCCCAGGGCCTCACTGTTCGTGCCTATCCCGCTTTGGTGCGCGGCAACCCGGTTGCCTTGAGACTGGAGAGTAACTCAGACAAAGCTCAGCTGGAAACAAGAGAGGGCTTAGCAGAGATTCTTCTGGAAAAACTTCGCTTGCCCACAGGCCGCGTAACCAGCCGGTGGTCTGGACGGGAAGCACTGCTACTGGCAGCCTCTCCCTACCCAACAACAGATGCGCTGGTAGATGCAGCTGGCCGGGCGGCGGCCCGCGTGCTCGTGAGCCAACTTGCGCCGAGTGGGGTTCGCACTGCCGAAGAGTTCACGAAAGTGGTTACCCAAGCACGTGACCTGTTCGAGGAAGAGGTTTACCAGGTACTGCTCACCGTCGTGAAGACACTGGAGGCAAGCCGACTGGTGGAAGATGCACTCCAGGAGCATTCGGGTGAGTCACTGAAGATGGTTCGCCGACAGGTGAAGCGGGACTGGAAGCGCCTTTTGAACGAAGATTTCTTGGGCAGCACCCCCCGCTCCCAACTGCATCACCTACCCCGATATTTGCAGGCTCTCGCTGGTCGTTTGAATAGGGCAGCCCGCTCCCCCAAAGATGTGGCAACCGACCAGCGGCGGTGGCAAGACGTCTTGGCGGTCGAAGACGCGTGGGACCAAGCAGTGAGCCGCGCATCTGCAAGGCCTTTTTCCCTGCCCGTCCACGATCGATTAGAGCAAGTGCGGTGGTTGCTGGAAGAATTCCGCGTCTCCCAGTTTGCCGAGCATCTTGGCACGGCAGAAAAAGTCAGCTCCGCGCGGATCCTGCGCCGCATCGAAGAGGCCTAGCCGTGGGGATGAATGAGAAGGAAATCCTTGCCTTGGCGGAGGCCCTCCTAATCGAACATGGCCTATCCGATTGGCAGGCGCAGTTGGATAGGGCTCGGCGCCGGGCAGGTTCGTGCAGGTACCAGGAACGGGTAATCACCCTTTCTGCCACACTTTTGCCCACATATCCACGCGAGCAGATACGCGACGTGATCCTTCACGAGATCGCACACGCACAAGTCGGGGACGGCCACGGACACGGACCGGTGTGGCAGCAAGCCGCTTCCCGCCTGGGAGCCAATCCCAAGGCTCGCCTTTCCGCAAATCTTCCGCGTCCCCCCGCAACGTGGGTGGGCACGTGTCCCAGGTGTGGGCGTTCCCGGGAGCTCTACTCTGCTCCCCGCAGGGTCGTCTCCTGTGGGGCGTGCGACCGCAATTTCGATGGCAAACTGGTATTGGAATGGCATCACCGTGGCAAGAAAACGATACCGCCGGGGCGCTATAAGCAAGAATTGGGGCAAATACGGAGAGGGGCCCGATGAAAACGCTTGTCACCCGCGGGATGGGATTCACCCAGGCGCAACGGGAGCAACTCGAGGCGGACGGGTTTAGCCTAGTTTTTCACCCGGATGAAACTGTTCCTCCTCCTGAACCGGGAGACTTCCAGGTGGCAATCTGCAATGCTCTGTTCGCCAACGTGGATCCGCGCGAGTTTCCAAACTTAGAATTTGTGCAGCTGACATCCGCTGGGTTGGACAGGGTACCCCTGGAGTATTTCGCTGCGGAGGGGATCCCTGTCGCGAACGCGGGGAGTACCTTCGTTCAGCCCATGACGCAGTGGGCTCTGCTGCAGATCCTGAACCTCTATCGGGAGGCCGGAACGTTCGCGAAGCGGCAGCAACGCCGAGAGTGGAACAAGAAAGCCGACCAGTTGGACCTTGAAGGTAAGACCGCAACGATAATCGGATACGGAGCGGTAGGCCAGTCGATCGCCGCTGTCCTGCGCCATTTCGGCGTGCGAATCATAGCTGTCTCTCGGAGCCCTAAAACCATGGAGACGCCGGACCTGTACCTTCCACTCGACCGTCTTGAGCGGGCCGTCGCCAAGAGTGACATTGTGGTTGTCACTGTAGCCGCCGCTCCAGAAACAGAGAGCCTTTTGGACAGTTCGATTCTGGCCGAGCTGCGTCCAGGTTCCGTCCTGCTCAACTTGTCGCGCGGCTCGGTGATCGACCAGGACGCCTTGGTGCAGCGCATCCGTAAGGGAGACTTACGCGGGGCGGCACTGGATGTTTTCGAGGTTGAACCGCTGCCGGAAGACTCGCCTTTGTGGGACCTTCCCGGCGTTGTAATAACCCCGCACGTATCGTTCTATTCTGACCGCATCCAGAACCGGCTTTTCGAGGTAGTACGAACGAACCTGCTGAGCTTCAAGAAGGAAAAGGAGGAAACCGGTGGCTGATCCGG
Organism: uncultured Actinomyces sp.; assembly: GCA_964345535.1. Lineage (GTDB taxonomy): Bacteria > Actinomycetota > Actinomycetes > Actinomycetales > Actinomycetaceae > Scrofimicrobium. Next base: position 47,126 of record CAYFRG010000007.1, read on the forward strand.
GCGTTCCGGACCCACAGCAAGAAGCGCGGTGGCGCCGCTCGAACCGACTGTGGAATGGATTCTTCTTCCTGGTTGCAACAGCAGCTGCCGCCTGGCTGCTACTGGTGGTCCTGGACGATATCCGCAACGTTCACTGGGCTTTCATCCTGTGGATCATAGGGTTGTGGGCGACCCTTGCGTACCTTATCTTGCCGCGGGTTCACCGGATGCTCACTGCCCTGTACGTCCCTGACTATTTCATTGGTCGCGCGAAGACTTCGACCGGGCTTCTGGGCGACCCGATCAACATTGCTTTTGATGGTTCGGATACAGACATTGAAGATGCCCTTGCGAAGGCCGGGTGGACTAAAGCTGATCCGGTATCTCTGGCTAGCAGCTGGAAGATCATCGTGACGACCCTGACACGACGGTCCTACCCGCAGGCTCCAGTCAGCCCCCTTTTCCTATTCGGAAGACAGCAGAACTTTGCCTACCAGCAGGAAGTGCACGACTCTCCGGCTAAGCGCCACCACATCCGAGTGTGGAAGTGCCCTCCGAACTGGCCCTTGCCCGGAGGTAAAGAAGTCGGCTGGCTGGGTGCGGCAACCTTCGATCGGCGCGTGGGACTGTCTCTTTTCACCCTGCAGGTGACCCACAAGATAGCGCCGGATACTGACGTTGAGAGAGACCACGTTCTGAAGAGCTTGGAAAACAGCACTCCGGGTATAAAAGTGCAGGTGTTAGAACGATTTTCTACGGCCTACCACGCACGAAACGGAGGCGGCGACACCATCGAAACCGATGGAAACCTCCCGGTTGTGACGTTTCCAAAAGACGACGACTCTCTGCCTGCAGCCCCACCCACCAGTTCCAGCTCCGGTTCTTCTCTGAGCCGCTGGGCGCAGCGTCCCTTGGCCGTTTATCTGGCTACTGTGCTCGCCCTACTGCAACTGCTACCCCCGGTCAATTTGACCCTGCTTTCGTTCTGGCATGCAAATACGGTCCCATGGGTGCAGTTGGCCACTGCGATCCTCATGGTCGCGCTCACCATTGGCATGTGGGAGTGCCTGCGGATGGCTCGGCTCCTGCTGCTGGGTGTCACATCTTTGTCGATCATCCCCGCTGTCGACCTCTGGTTGCACTCCTATACCAGTCTGGAGGGTGCGTCCTCCCTAGTGTACGTGTCCCTATCTGTCGCTCTACTACTGGCCGCGTCTTCCCAAGCCGTCAGCCAGTTCGCCGAGGATCGCGCGAACCAGCGCGCGCAAAGAAAGAGTAGACGGTAGCTCCCTCCCAGTCCCCGAGGCCAAGCCACCCACGCGACCGGGCACCCCAAGAGGACGCAGTCGCTCGGCGGTCCCACTGCAGAAAAGAGCTGCCTGCAGCGAACGTCTCGAACTGATACTGGGCACGTCCCGGCACAATACCGGAGCAGTCTCGGAAAAAGGGATTGGACTTCGTAAAAGAGAGGAGCCCTTGGCCTCAGGCTGTCCGACTAGGAGCCATGTTACATTCGCTAAAGGCACCCTCAGTGACGCGGAGCGCAGCATTTCAAGTGCGGTGTCGTTTTAGACGGTGTCTATCTCGCGGGAGAGTCAGAACAATGGGCACGTTAAGAGTGCTAGCAGCAGCAATTGTCACGATGTCGCTGCTGGGTGGAGGGGTTGCTGCAGCCCAGGAGCGTATAGGCGACAGTACCCGACCAGAGCAGACACTAGAAGCTGCCCAGTCGGGTGCCGACGGAGCGCAGAACGTTTCGGAAGATGACTCCGAAGAGGTGCCAGGTGGATCGTCTACTTCACAGGACCCGATCAGCACCGAACCTGGCCGGGCCGCTGTACCCGAAGAACCGAGCTTGAACCCGCGGTCAGCGGAGTCTCCCGCCCAAGCTTCTGAAGACATCTTGGTAGAGCGCACCAGCGTTCTCGCGGACGGATCCGCCGGCCCGTGGGGAGAGACCAGCTGGTATTTCAACTCGGGTCGCGTAACTATATCTCCACGATTTCCATGGACGGGTCAGGGGGCGCCTGCGGGAAGAAACCAAGCACCGTGGAGTATGATCTCGGTTCCACCCGCCAAAGTGAAAGAGATCGCCTTCCAACGGGGCATATTCACGCTAACGGAGAACAGCGACAGGCTGTTCGAAGACCTTCTAAATCTAGATCGTATTGACGGTCTCGAACTGCTCGACACCAGCAAAGTCACCAACATGTCTACCATGTTCAAAGGCACACGTTCATTACGATTCTTGAACCTGTCTGGCTGGAACACCGAAAAAGTTGAAACCATGTCCCAGATGTTCGCCGGGGCAGAAACATTAGCTGACCTGGATATATCGGGCTGGGACACGAGCGGTGTCACGGATATGAACGAAATATTTGAAGGATGCACCGCATTAAAGTCTCTGACGTTGGGTGAGAAATTGGCGTTGCCTGAGGGGAGCCTGCCAGAGGTCCCAAACACCGGCGGCCACACGGGCAGGTGGAAGCTGGATGGTGCGCCATCCTGGTCGGGGACCAGTGCTGGTTTGGAATTCGCAGCCAGAACCCATCGTTAGCCGCAGGCACTTACATGTGGGAAATCGAAAGCGTGTCAGACCTCAAGGGAGTCACAATCAGCTTTGACTTGAACGGAGGCGAGGGCACTTTCAAACCAATCGAGGCGACGGAGGGAGAGTTAGTCTACCTACCCTCCACAGAACCGACCCGCAGCGGCTTCAACTTCACCGGCTGGAAATACAAGGAAACGATCTACGTAGCAGACACAGCCTCTGAGGTACCGAACACCGATGCGGTACTGGTCGCCCAGTGGGACCAGAACGTGGTTCCTGCCAAGAGCACAGCAAAACCCACGTCGACCAGAACGACCTCCACGCTTCCCACAACCGGAGCGAACGCCTTACCCCTAGCTATACTCGCCGGTGCCTTGCTGATAGCAGGAACAACAACAGCACTCCTAAGTCGGCGCATACTTGGCCGCTCCCAGCCCTGAACCGACAAGAAACTAATGCCCCGCACTTCCACCGCTAAGGCTGGTAGTGCGGGGCGACCGATTCCCCGACCTTCGCGGGTGTCACTGCGGTGCCATCATTCCCTGTCTTCCCCAAAAGCTCTAGTCTTCGGTCTAAGGGCTTCTGTACGGCCGCAAAATGGCCGCAGGTCTAAGGCTCTAAAGGTTGCGTCGTCCATATGTAACACAAGTTTTACCCCCTAAAGTTGCGTCGCGGCACGTGATGCGCACGCTAAGTTGCGTCGCCGGGATACAAGCTGACAGAGGCAGCCAGGAAAACACATCTCTTCGGTCACGAGTAGCAGGTGAACCAAACGTCACGCTGGGTGAGACTTTCTATGGGGCACCATTAGGACCGCGAACTGACCTGGCTAGTCTTTCCCGCCACCGTGTGCCACTTCGGTGCCGCTCAGTTACGGGTTTACAATGCTGCCGCTCGCCGTCAGTACTCGGTCCTTTGCGCGTTGGCTGCCCATTGCTGGAACGGCACCAGACGGTTCGGGTGAGGCTCTTTCACAATCTCAAGATCCGTGACGGTGCTCAGGCCACCACTCAACTGACAGTAAAAGGAGGAATCGTCAAACCCCGCATCCGCAGCGTCCTCCTGCGTCGCCGCATACACGATCCTGTCCACACGGGCCCACAGCGCAGCGGCCAAACACATGGGACACGGCTGGCAGGACGTGTACAGGGTTGCTCCCGACAGGTCATACCCCGCGTGCTTGGCAGCACTCCTGATTGCCTGGACTTCTGCGTGTGCTGTCGGATCGTTGTCAGCGGTTACCCGGTTCGTCCCCTCGAAAACCTGTCCGTCCTGGGTGACAAGTACCGCCCCGAAAGGACCACCGCCAGAGACTGCACTATTAGCCGCCAAACTAATCGCTTGTTGTAATGGCACTGAGACTCCTTGCTTGGTTTGCTGACCTGCCTGAGTTTCCCTGTGACCGCCGACTGTGGCGGGCCCAGGATCCTCATCTGCTGACGGATTGGCAACCACAAGGATTGTCAGTGACCCAAATCACCAATCCCTTCATCCTCACTCTATCTGGTCACGGATACCAGCGAGAGCTGGAAGAGGCTCGATGATGTCTGCTTGGGCATGATCCCAGACGCGAAAAGGCCCGGCCCCCCATAGGAAAGCCGGGCCCAACCGGTAGTTGCTATACCTCTCGCATAATGGCTTCGACGCTGTCCTTCGCGTCACCGAACAGCATCTGCGTGTTCTCCTTGAAGAAGAGTGGGTTCTGCACCCCCGCATAGCCGGTTGCCATGGAACGTTTGAATACGATCACATTCTCCGCATCCCACACTTTCAGGACGGGCATGCCCGCGATCGGGGAACCTGGTTCCTCCGCTGCAGGGTTCACCGTGTCATTTGCGCCAATAACCAAAACCGTGTCAACGTCCCCGAAATCGTCGTTGACCTCGTCCATCTCCATGACCACGTCGTAGGGGACGCGCGCCTCGGCAAGAAGAACGTTCATGTGACCGGGCAGGCGGCCAGCGACCGGGTGGATGCCAAACGTGACGTCAACGCCGCGTTCGCGCAGGGCCTTGGTCAGCTCAGCAACCGGGTACTGCGCCTGGGCGACGGCCATACCGTAACCCGGGGTGATAACCACCTTCCGGGAGTTCTTCAGCATCTCTGCCACTGCCGCGGCGTCGATCTCCGTGTGCTCGCCCTGGTCGGCACCTGATTCCGAACTTTGGGTCGAGGTGTCGGTCCCGAACCCGCCCAAAATCACCGAAATGAAGGACCGGTTCATGGCCTGGCACATGATGTACGACAGGTAAGCGCCGGAGGACCCCACGAGCGCACCCGTGATGATGAGCAGTTCGTTGTTCAGCATGAAACCGGCTGCGGCGGCCGCCCACCCCGAATAGCTGTTCAACATAGAAACAACAACGGGCATATCCCCACCGCCGATAGCAGCGACCAGGTGCCATCCAATCAGCAGGGCAATGATGGTCATGACGGCCAACGGGATCCACGCAATCGGATTGTCACCTGCGAGGATGAACCAAACCATCAATGCGACGGAAACGATGATCCCCGCCAGGTTCAGCATGTTCCTGCCGGGCAACATCAGGGGCGCGCCGCTAATCTTTCCCGACAGCTTCAGGAACGCAACAATCGACCCGGTGAAAGTCACCGCACCAATGAACACGCCTAGGAAAACCTCACCTAGGTGGAAACCACCAAGGGAAGCAGAGAGCGCATCCGGATGCAAAAACGAGTTGTAGCCGACCAACACTGCGGCCAAACCGACAAATGAGTGCAGTAGGGCGATGAGTTCCGGCATGCCGGTCATCTCAACGCGCTGGGCCTTGTAAATGCCCAGTCCTGCGCCCGCCAGCATTGCAACAGCAATCAGGAGGATCGTAATGACGACACCCCGCGGCGGCTCGGAGGCAAGCGCGAGCACGATCGTGGCGCTCACCGCGATGGTCATACCGGCAATGCCCGCTCGGTTCCCGCGCTGAGCAGACTCGTTACTAGAAAGCCCCGACAGGGCTAGGACAAAGAGGACGGCTGCGACCAGGTAGGCCAACTGAACAGCGTGAATTAGCAAGTCCATGGTGATCCCCTACGCCCCCTTGAACATGGTGAGCATCCGCGCTGTCACGGTGAAACCACCAAAAATATTAATCGACGCGAGCATGATCGCGATGAAACTGATTATTGTCACTGCCAAGTTGTCCGACCCAACCTGCAGTATCGCGCCCAGCAAAATGATCCCCGAGATCGCGTTTGTCACCGACATTAGCGGCGTGTGCAAAGAGTGGGACACATTAGTGATCACGTAGAACCCGACGATGATCGCCAAAGCCAGAACCATGTAGCTTTCGATGACCGCCAGCGGCGTGACCAAATACAGCGCAACCAACAGCGCAGCTGCGAAAGCTCCCCACGCACCCCAGATTGTGCGTTTCCTGGCCGCCTGCGCCGCCAGGTCCTCCTTAGACGTCTCGGACGGAGGTGGTGCCTGAGCGGCTACCGCCGCTGCAGCTGACACTTTCACGGGAGGTGGGGGCCAGAGGATCTCTCCACTTGAGGTAACCGTGATTCCCCGGATGACCTCGTCCTCCAAGTTCAGATCAATCTCCCCATCCTTTTCCGGGGTGAGCAATCTGAGCAGGTTCACTATGTTCTGCGCGTAGAGCTGCGAAGACTGTGTGGGCAGGGCCCCCGGAAGGTCCAGAGGACCATTCACGGTGACGCCGTTCTCAGTCACAACTTTTTCGCCCGGGCGCGTCAGGGTCACGTTTCCGCCGTTGGCAGCGGCCATATCGATGATGACCGAACCGGGTTTCATATTGGCAACGGCGGCCTCGTCCAGCAGGATCGGGGACGTACGCCCCGGAATGTTTGCCGTCGTGATGACGATGTCTGCCTTGGCAGCCTCGTCAGCGTAAAGCTGATTGACGGCGGCGGTTTCCTCCGCGGTCAGAGCCCGAGCATATCCGTCAGACGATTCTTCGGCGTCACGGTGCAGGCCCACAAATTGGGCACCCATCGACTCGACCTGCTCAGCGACTTCGGGGCGAACATCAGAGGCAATGACCTCTGCGCCCATGGAAGCAGCCGTGCCGATAGCAGCCAACCCGGCAACCCCCGCGCCAATCACGTAAACACGCGCCGGGGGCATCTTGCCAGCGGCTGTTACCTGACCGGTGAACAGACGCCCGAAGTCAGAGGCCGCCTCAATGACGGCTCGGTAGCCGGCGACGTTCGCCTGAGAGGAGAGCACGTCCATCGCCTGCGCCCTGGAAATACGCGGAACAGCGTCCATCGCCAAAGCGGTGACGTCAGCCTCACGCAGCTTCTCAAGCAGTTCGGGGCTCCGCGCCGGCGCCAGCCGGGTGATGAGCGTGGCACCCGCTCGGAGCAACGCAATGTCTTCGTCGGAGGGGGCATCCAAAGAAAGGACAATATCTGACCCCCAGGCCTCCTCACGATCGACCAAATCGGCACCGGCTTCCAGGTACTGGTAGTCCGGGTAGCTGGCCTGGGCCCCCGCGCCTGTTTCCACGCACACCGAATAGCCGAGCTTCTCCAGCTTTTTGACCGTGTCGGGGGTGGCGGCTACAAGGGGTTGGGAATCGGGTTCTCTGGGAACACCTATGCGCATTCCTACTCCTTCGTATTGTGTTCGCTCCGGAGGCGATACCGCAACGTCCGCCTCGATTAGCCTGAACCAGTCTATCCGGTTTGGCGGAGCCAAGCGGGGAAGCTCCAGTTACTCCCCTTCGCGGTCAGGGGCGACCTCGCAATAGACGCAGCGATAAAGACGCTGCTCCGGGTCCGTGAGCCGGAAAACCTGGTCCACGTCAGGTTCGACGGAGGTGATACACCGAGGGTTCTTGCACTTGACGATGTTGCGCAGCGTTTGTGGCAACTCCAAGTGACGTTTCTCAACCAGCCTGTTGTCCTGGACTATGTTCACGGTGATACGCGGATCAATGTAGCCAAGCGCATCCACATCCAGGTCGATCAGCTCATCAATTTTGATGATGTCCTTGCGTCCGTACTTGCGTGACTCCACGTTCTTGATAATTGCCACCGTGGAGTCCAAGTTATCCAGACCCAGCAGGTAGTACAGGCGCATGCATTCGCCGGCAGCTATGTGGTCGATGACTATTCCGTTTTCGACGCCGTCGATATTCACTTGGCCTCCTCCAACAGCTTCAGAATCAGAGCCTGGCGGACAATCATCCCGTTGCGCACCTGCTTGAAGTAGGTGGCGCGCGGATCAGAGTCTACGGCTGGTGAAATCTCATTTACGCGGGGTAGTGGGTGCAGAATCGAAAGGCTCGGGCCCGCGAACCTCATTTTGTCCACATCTAGGATGAAGCGGTCTTTCAGGCGAACGTAGTCGGCCTCGTTGAAGAAGCGTTCCCTCTGAACACGCGTCATGTAAAGAATATCCAGCTCCCCCAAGTGCTCCTCCATGTCTTCAGTTTCAATGAAGGGCACGCCGGACTTCACCAGCATTTCCCTAATGTAGCCGGGGACGCGCAGTTCCTGCGGAGACATTAGGACAAAGGAAACGCCGGGGTAGGGCAGCATCGCCGTGATGAGGGAGTGGACCGTGCGCCCAAACTTCAAGTCCCCCGCCATGCCGATGACCATGTCGCCCAGGCGCCCCTTCTCCCGAAAGATCGTGAGCAGGTCCGTCAGCGTCTGGGTCGGGTGCGCGTGCCCGCCGTCCCCAGCGTTGATCAACGGGACCTCGGACTGGAAGGAAGCAAGCAAAGGCGCCCCCTCTTTCGGGTGCCGTATCGCGATGACATCTGCGTAGCAGGACACCGTGCGAACAGTATCCGCAACGCTTTCGCCCTTAGCCGCAGAGCTGGCGGTCGCCTCCGAAAACCCAAGGACGGATCCTCCAAGTGCCTGCATAGCGGCTTCAAAACTCAGCCGCGTACGGGTGGACGGTTCAAAGAATAGGGTCGCTAGACGTTTGTGCTTGCAAGAATCCTGGTAATCCCCAGGATTCGCCGCAATATCCTCGGACAAGTTCAGCAGCTGCTGAATCTCAGCCTGACTCAGATCGGTGATTTCTATGAGGTGACGCATCAGAGACTGGCCTCCCATCCTGCCGGGTTATCGCGGAACCGGAGGACCGATTCTCCCTCTTCTCGGTTGACGTAGTCCGAGGCGACAGCTACCTCCACCAGCGCGTCCAAGTTGGACAGGGTCGCCAAACGCACATCCGCACCGCTGAGGCGTTCGTCGGCGCGCGCCATGTTGTAAGTGAACAGTGCTGCTATACCCAGTACCTCAGCACCGGCCTCACGCAGTGTTTCCACTGCTTCCAGCGAGCTCCCCGCAGTAGAAATGAGGTCCTCCACCACCACGACCTTGGCGCCAGCGTCCAAGCGCCCTTCGATCTGGTTTCCGCGCCCGTGGCCCTTCGCGCCACCACGCACATAACCCATGGGCAAGTTTAAACGCTCCGCCGCCAAAGCTGCGTGGGCAATTCCCGCGGTGGCGGTCCCCATGAGAACTTCGACTTCTGGGAACTCCTGGTGGATCATCACCGCTAGTGCGTCCTCCACCCGGTCGCGCACCTGCGGGTAAGAAAGTATCAGGCGATTGTCACAGTAAATTGGGCTTTTGATTCCTGAAGCCCACGTGAAAGGTTCCCCCGGTTTGAGGAACACCGCGTTTATTTCCAGTAGGTCAGCTGCCGTTTCGGAGGCTGAAGTCATGCGACGTCTCCTTAAGAGTCCGCGTCCCGCGGGCCTCGGTCTTCAGGCGTCTCATGAACGTGAACTCGCGACCGACGAATATTCGGGGCGCAACACATCCAGTTCGACGGGCACTGTCACGCCCGCGTCCCTATCTTCTAACACAGCGGTAGCAGCGCGCCAGCCGTTCCGAAAAAAGAGGCGCGCACCATGCGCGGCAGACACGTACCTTGTCGCAGAGTTCGGAACTCCGGTCCTAGTTGACCCTGCAATTCCGCTCTTTCCGCGCCGTTCAGTCCACGCCGAAGTCGGCAATTGCGCGCAAATACGCAGCCAGTGGATCTTCGGCTCTGGTTATCGGACGCCCGACAACAATGAAGTCGCTGCCGTCAAGCCG
>CAYFRG010000007.1:56805-70959 GCA_964345535.1 uncultured Actinomyces sp.
TCGGGTGAGTCCTTCGCGGGCAGCCTCCATCATCTTGCGTCCGCCCGACGCGTGAACGTTGACCATGTCAACATCCAAGTCGCGTAGGACGCGCATAGCCGAACCTACGGTATTTGGGATGTCGTGCAGCTTCAGGTCCAAGAAGATCCTGTACCCCTGCGTTTTCAGCCTGCGCACCAAGTCCGGACCAGCGCCGTAGAACAGTTCCATCCCCACTTTCAGAAAAGGCTTCTGTCCCGGTAGCCGAGTCAAGAACTCTTCCAGGTCGGCAGCGGTCGGGAAGTCCGCCGCCACTATCACGTCGCGCTGAGTCACTGGTTTTCCTTCCGTCCGGGCACTGCCGCCCCGACAATATCCTCAAGCCTGTCTATCCCGAACCTGTCCATCTCCGTCGGCAGTTCTTCTAGGATCCGCGGGATCACCAGCGGGTTGCGCAAGCTTTCAGTTCCGACTTGGACGCCCTGCGCTCCCGCCATCATCATCTCTAAGACATCGTGGGCAGAGGCAACCCCGCCGGCGCCCATGATTGGAATGTCGCTCTGCCCTCTCACTTGGTAGATCATGCGCAGTGCCACGGGGAACACGGCAGGCCCCGACAGGCCCCCCATCTCCCTAGCGATCACGGGTTTACGAGTCTTCGGGTCAATGCGCATGCCCTGCAAGGTGTTGATCAGAGTGAGTCCGTCGGCTCCGGCGTCTTCGACGACCCTGGACAGGTGCACAATGTCTGTCACGTTCGGACTGAGCTTCACAAAAAGCTTTGACTTCTGGACAACAGGCCGCACCGCGCCCATCACCTGAGCTAAGGCCTCTGGGTCAACCCCGAACGCTAAGCCTCCACCGTCTACGTTGGGACAGGAGACGTTCAGTTCGATTATCTCTGCGTGACCGTCCGCCTTCGCACACGAGTGCTCGTACTCTTCCACGGAAAATCCGCTGATATTCAAAATTACGGGCTGGTGATAGAACTCTTTGAGCGCGGGGACTTTCTCTACTAACACCGCGTCGATACCCGGGTTTTGCAGCCCAATAGAGTTGATCATTCCCGCAGGAGTCTCCGCAACGCGAGGGGTTGGGTTCCCCTCCTGCGGCTCTCGGGTAGTCCCTTTAAGGGCCGCCGCACCAAGAATGTTCGGGTCGTAAAAGTCTAGGAACTCGTCCCCGAAGCCGAAACACCCAGACGCCGGGATCAGTGGGTTTTGCAGAGGGACACCCGCCAAGTCGACACTAAGGTCTTTCACCATTGCAGTTCCTTCCTGGTGAACACGGGACCGTCCTTGCAAACCCTGCTCATTCCGGAGGTCGTTGAGACGACACACCCGACGCAGGCACCGAACCCGCAGGCCATGCGCTCTTCCAAACTGAACTGTGCCGGACTGTCGGTTTCGTCCGCCAGCGCCGCGAGCATGGCAGTGGGTCCGCATGCATACAGGTAGTCGAAGTCGCCAGAGGAGGGAAGCGCGTCGGTCACAAAACCTTTGACACCGACACTGCCGTCCACGGTGGCAACGCTCACCTGCGCTCCAAGCTCGGCCATTTCTTCGGCCAAGTAGACTTCGTCCGCCCCGCCAAATCCCAGGACTACGCGGGGGGATTGGCCAAGGCCTATCAGCTCGCGCGTAAGCGCGAACAGGGGAACGACCCCGACGCCTCCCCCGACCACCAGCGGCCGCGCGCCATCGGCGGGTACAAACCCGTTCCCCAGCCCCGATAAAACAGAGAGGACAGACCCCGTCTGTATCTCCGTGAGGGAACGAGAACCCTGACCCAGCTCCTTGTAGATCAACTGGAGACCTTCCGCAGACCAGTCGTAAACAGAGAACGGCCGGCGCAAATAGAAACCTGGGATCTCCACGTTCACGAACTGGCCGGGCCTGGATATTCCCGCGCTGTCACCAGCCAGGTTTAGGAGCCAGGTTCCCGCAGCGATGCGTCTGTTCTCCGTGACGGTGAAGGCTTGGAGGCTCCTCACTTGAAGTGACCTTCCGGATCCCACACCGGGTCCCCCTGGCAGACGGTCAAATCGACTTTGCCGTACAGGTCCATGCCCGCGAAAGGTGTGGCCCTCCCCTTTGAAAGGAACTTGTCCGTGTCAAGTGGCTCGTGGAAAGCAGGGTCGAAAACGATCAGGTCCGCGTATTCGCCGGCAATTATCTCTCCCCCGCCCAGGTCAAAGCGTTCCCGGGGTTTGGTCCCCATGACCTCGACCAACTTCTCCATTCCAAAGCGGCCCGCCCGCACGAACTCCGTGTATATGACCGCCAGGGAGTTCTCAATGCCGACGACCCCGTTGGCGGAGTTCTCCAGGCCGCCAGCCTTCTCCTCCGCAGAATGGGGAGCGTGGTCGGTAGCGACCATATCGATCGTGCCGTCCACCAGGGCGTTTGCGACTGCTTCCCTGTCGGCGCGCGATCGGATTGGGGGGTTCATCCGGAACCTGCCGTCTTCTTGCAACATGTCATCCGAGAGCGCCAAGTAGTGCGGCGCGGACTCGGCCGTGACCGGCAGTCCCTTAGCTTTTGCTTCGCGAACCATCTCCACCGACTTTGCAGTCGAAAGGTGACACGCATGGTAGCTGCAGCCCGTTTCTTCGACTAAGCGCAGGTCCCGCTCTAGTTGAGCCCACTCGGACTCCCCTGGTTTGCCAACGTGTCCGTGCTCTCGGGCGTACTCCCCGTCGTTGATGTAGCCATCTGCGGACAGCTCCAGATCTTCGATGTGCTGGGCGACAATACCGCCAGCGGCGGCAACGCCCTGCATGACCTCACGCATCCGCTGCTCATCTTGCACGCCAAAGCCGTCATCGCTAAAGCCAATGACGTACGGCTCCAGCGCAGCATAATCCAGGGTCGCTCCCGTTCCCATGCCTCCCTGCGTCAAGCACGCGTAGGGAAAGACTTCAACTTCTGCGTCTTTCTGGTACGCCTGAATCTGCTCTAGAAGCTCCGGCAGGTTATCCGGCGGTGGCGCCACGTTCGGCATTGCGCCGACCGAGGTGAAGCCGCCCCTAGCGGAAGCCGCCGTCCCCGTCGCGATGGTTTCCTTGTACGAAAAGCCGGGTTCGCGAAGATGAACATGGATGTCCGCCAGTCCGGGGAGCACGTACTTTCCCGTTATATCAACGACCCTCTCTTCCGGACCCGGGGTTAGGTTCTTCCCTAACTCCACCAGGCCTAAATCGTCGACGCGAACGTCTACCGGGTGAAAGGACCCCCCCTGAAATACTTGGCCGCCTTGAAAAAGGACGCTCATCGATAAATCTCCTGGTCTTTGATTCCCGCGGAAGCTACCCGGATCCGCGCTAACAAGCCGCGGCAGACTGCGACTTGACGTTACCCATTTTAGCGAACCTACTAGCAGGCGGGGAACGCTAGGTCCTTCGCATACGCAAAAGTTTCGTAGAGGGAGCGCCAAACCTTCACCACAGGCCGAGGGTCCCCGGCGGAAGCAACCCCGTAAACGGAGCCCCCAAAGCACTGTTTCATGTCAATTTCCGCACGGCGCAGGTGCGACCTTTCCGTCACAACCAAGACTGACTCCCAGCCCTGCCGTCTGGCCAACTGCGTGAACCCAAGGGCCTCGCCACCCGTAGAATTCGGTTTGGGGTCCACGCAGAACGTTCGGTAGTCCCCGTAGTCCACGCCGCAGCGTTCGAACCACTCACCCGCTGGGAGCTGCGCGCTTTCCTTGGAGCTAACGGCTTCACGGACCCAGTTCGAGCGCGACAGCACCAGGTTTTCACTTACTCCCTGGCGGGCCAAATCCCTGCCCAACTTCATCCGGTCTGGCCCGTAGGCCAGCACGAAAATAGCGTCTACGTGCGCGGGGACTTCCTGCTTCGGGTTCCAGATGAACCACTGCAGAGCTCCCACAGCCACGACGAGCACCGCCAAGGATAGCTTCGGCCACACTCTCCTGGGCTTCTGCCGCACCTTTTCCCCACTCATTATGGCTTCAGCTTAGCGATCCGTCCCGTGAAACTGGAGGAAACCACTGGGTACCAAAACGTGAGGTTGGGCGCGCTTTTGCTGGCAGCCGTGCTAATTCCGGCCTTGCGAACTACATTTAAGAACGTACTTCGTCAAGGAGACCGAAGGTGAACGAACCCAGAAGCACCCCTGCGGCACGTCCAAGCACAGGCGGAGACCCCCTGCTGGAAGCCAGGGGAATATCTAAGGCCTTCCCGGGAGTCCAGGCTCTCCAAGACGTCGACTTCACCCTGAGGACCGGGCAAATCCACGCGCTGGTGGGCGAAAACGGCGCGGGCAAATCGACTCTGATGAAGATCATGTCGGGGATTTACCAGCCTGACGACGGACAGCTTTTTTACCGTGGTGAGAACCTGGTTTTGCCGACGCCTCTTTCTGCATACCAGGCAGGAATATCCACGATTCACCAGGAGTTCTTCCTAGCGAACCACCTGACGGTTGCACAGAATATTTTCATTGGCCGGGAACCGCGCCGCTTTGGGCGCCTTTTCACAGACGAACACGCCCTGAACCTCCGCGCCGGCGAACTCTTGGACAGGCTGGGGGTCGACCTGGACCCGCGCACCCCAGTTGGACGCCTAACCGTGGCCACGCAGCAGATGGTTGAGATTGCGAAGGCTCTTTCTTTCGACGCCTCGGTTTTGATTATGGATGAGCCGACGGCGGCACTCACCGAATCAGAAGTCGACACCCTGTTCGGCATCATGGACAACTTTGTCACCTCTGAAACCGGCATCATTTACATCTCCCACCGGATGGAAGAGATTCAGCAGAAGGCAACGGACGTGACTGTGCTGCGCGACGGTGCCCTAGTCGCTTCACGCCCAGCCGAAGAGCTCCCCAATCGGGAAATCATCAAGCTCATGGTCGGAAGGGAGATATCTTCAGATACTCGACCCGAGCCTCGCGAACTGCGAGAGACCGTCCTTTCAGTTGAGAACCTGAGCACGGAAGAGCTCCTTCGAAACGTGAGTTTTGAACTCCACAAGGGAGAGATTCTCGGTTTCGCGGGCCTTATGGGGGCGGGTCGGACGGAGACAGCCCGCGCTCTCATCGGCGCGGACCCGAGGACTTCTGGCACGATCAAGATTCGGGGCGAAGAGGTGTGGGTGGGCAGTCCGCACGACGCTGCTCAACTGGGAATCGGATACCTCTCCGAGGACCGGAAGCAATTCGGACTGGTGATGAACCAGAGCGTCACCGCGAACACTACGCTTGCCTCCCTAGCCAAATACCGCCGGTGGGGTCTGCTCCAGGACAAAGAAATGCACAAGGCTGCACAGAAGTGGGTAGAGGCCCTAGACACTCGCACGCCTTCCGTCCACCAGATCCTGAGCAACCTGTCGGGGGGAAACCAGCAGAAGGTTGTCCTAGCCAAATGGCTCGAGCGCAGCAGTGACGTGCTGATTTTCGATGAGCCCACCCGGGGTATTGATGTGGGAGCCAAGCAGGAAATCTACGACCTACTGCGCGATCTGACCGACCAGGGCAAGTCAATCATCATGATCTCCTCCGAAATGGAAGAGGTGCTGAAGATGGCCGATCGAATAGTCGTCATGTCCGACGGAGCAATTACGGGCGTGCTGGATAATGCCGAGGCGACCCAGGAACGCATCATGGAACTGGCAACCCAGTTCCAGGAAACAGAAGAGTGATCAGGTGAAGACAGCAGAGGCAACGCAGTCGCGGACAGTGAAACGACGCGGACTCCCAGAACGTTATAAAGCTCTGATTCAACAGGCGGCGCTGGTCCTAGTCTTGGTCCTGCTCATGGTTTTCTTCAGTGCGATGAAACCAGCATTTGCCAGTTGGACCAACATTTCGTCCCTGCTCCTGGCAGCCGTGGTTACCGGCATCCAGGCGTTAGGTATCTCGTTCGTTATTGCGACGGGCGGCATTGACCTTACACCTGGCCTTGGCATGGCGATGACGTCTGTGATCATCGGGATGCTGATCGCAAAAGAAGACGGGCTCGGTTTACCGATATGGATCGGCATTGTCGGGGGCATTCTCGCCGGTGCCCTGCTGGGATTGGTTAACGGGCTGCTGGTCGCCTACCTGCGAATGCAGCCGATGATAGCGACCCTAGCGATGATGATGGTCGCATGGGGCACGGCACTGGTGCTTGCCGACGGGCGCACCATTTCATTGCGATCTGTGGACGGCTACGAAAAGATAGCCATCGGAGAAGCCATCCCCGGCATCCCCAACGGGGTAATGATTCTGATTTTCCTGGCGATAATCGCCTGGATGCTCATGAATAAAACACCTGTCGGACGCTACGCGCTTGCCATCGGCTCCAACGAGGAAGCCACCCGCATATCCGGGATCAACACGCGCCGGTGGAAGGTCCTGGCGTACGTCATTGCCGGTACGTTCACCGGTATCTCCGGGGTGCTCATGTCATCCCGGCTCTCTGCTGCTCAGCCCACCCTGGGTCAGGGATATGAAATGTACGCGATTGCTGCGGCCGTCATCGGCGGTACGTCTCTGCGTGGGGGCAGAGCGTCCATCTTTGGTGCGGTGATCGGTGCGGTCACCATCCAGGCTCTATTCAACGGACTTACAGTCATGGGCGTCGCGGACCAGTGGCAAAAGCTTTTCTTGGGCGCTGTCGTTCTATTGGCCGTATTCGTGGACATTATGCGCCGTGGCGGCAAAGAGGAATAACCTTGTGTACCAGAAGTGTGCTCTATGCACGCTGCTGAGATTTAGGAGAAGTACATGAAGCGACAACTGCTAGCGGGCATGAGTGCGGTCCTTTTGGCCGGCTCACTTGCTGCCTGTTCGGGTTCATCTAGCAACGATGGGGCGGCACAAAGCGCCACAGAGGCCTCCGGTGATGCCTCGAATCGAATCGCCCTCATCTCTAAGGCAAACGCCGCAGACTACTGGATGAAAGTCAAAGAAGGCGCCATGGCCGCTGGGGAAGACTTGGGCGTAGAGGTCACTTTCAACGGCCCGGACACGGAATCCGAAGGCGACAAGCAGCTGAACCAACTCGAATCCGCTATCAATGATCACCCCATGGGAATCGGCTTCGCGCCTCAAGACGGTGCGCAAGATGGCTCCCCACGCCTCCTCGAAAAAGCTGAGGAAGAGGGCATTCCTGTCGTCATCTTCGACACGCCTCTGGAAACCTCGGACATTCCACTCACCACCGTGGCTTCCGACAATGAGCAAATCGGCGCAGACGCTGCAGAGAATATGGCCGAACTGGTTGGCGGTGAAGGCAAGGTCGCCGTTATCGCTCACGGTCAAGTAGGTACGGCAGCCGCGCGCCGTGACGGATTCGTCAACTGGATCGAAACAAACGCGCCCGGAATTGAGGTCGTGGATATCCAAAACGGGGAATCTGACCCGGCCAAGTCCCGCGACAAGGCGCAGGGAATCCTGCAAGCGAATCCCGACCTGGTGGGCTTCTACGGTACCGATGACGACTCGGTCGTCGCGATCGCCGACGAGGTCCTGGTTAAGAACATGGACGTAAAAGTAGTCGGCGTTGATGCTAGCCCCGACGTTGTCACCCTGGTTCGTGAAGGCGCGATTGATGGCGTCATGGTCCAGAACCCGTACGGTATTGGGTACAAGGCAGTAGAGATCCTCGTAGAAGCCGCAAGAGGCGAGCTTCCAACCGATAAGAACGTCGTGGAAGACTCGGTTTGGGTTACGCCCGACAACGTCGATACTGACGAGGTCCAGCAGATCCTCTAATCGACATAGCAGCAAAGATCTACGGGCCGGATCCCGCCAACAGGTGGGGTCCGGCCTTTTGCTGGCTTCTGCGCCACAGTAGAATCGTATCCAGCTAACAGGGGGCACTGATGACTGAGTACAAAGAGAAGATCCAAGTTGCCGGATCCGAGCTAATGGACAAGATCAAGGCGCTGATTGCGGAGGGCGACGTGCGCCGCATTGTTGTTCGTAAAGAGTCCGGAAAACAGCTTGTGGCCATTCCCCTAAATGCGGGAGCTGCGGTTGGGGCAGGAGTCGTCCTGGCCGCCCCCGTGCTGGCGGTCCTTGGAGTGGCGGCCGGGCTGCTGACGAACCTCACTCTCGAAATCGAACGCACTGACCAGGTGGAAGTCGTATACGCAGAGGTTGACGAGGACGAAGATGAGGCAGACGAAGAAGTGATCGTGGAGGAAGAAGACTAGTCTTCTATCCCGAACCAGGCGTCATAGTAGGCGTAGAAGTAGAGGTTCCCCACAGAGGAGCAGCTGTCCGGATCCCCGGCTAGTGCGGCCTTGTTGGGCTGATACGGAGTGTAGTTATACAGGCCAGCAGTAGCGTAATTTTCTACGAAAACCTTGCCCTTGCCGCACTTCGAGTTCGCGTTATAGCGAATCTTGTTCTTCTGTTCTGGCAGGATTGAATACTCTCCGGGTTCGGTGGCATACCGGCGCAGTTGGCGCGCCGCATAGTAGGTTTGCTGGCCGAAGCCAAAGAACGTGGGGTCACAGTTCTCCGTGTCTGGGCAACCGTACCCCATGGCGATGGTGTACCTGGTTTCATCTAACCTGAACCCGGATGCCGTGAGCAGTCCCTGCTCCTTTTGCAGCATCACTAGAAGCACTTTCGGGTTGATCCCACAGCTCTGAGCGGCCCTGTAGAGGATGGAGGCAGCGCTCTCCTCACTTTCGCCTTCGAATGCGTAGCAGTAGTCGTCCGCAGGGAACGTCGGAGCATCTTCCGCATACTCCGCCAGGCACGGCGTGTTTTCCCAGCCCTCCCGGCAGCCGTAGTTGACCTCTGCTATAAAGTCTTCGACCTGCTGCAGGTTCATGGCGCCAGAGTCGTAAAACTCCTCATCGCCGATTATCCTGCCCGGATTGAACCCTTCGAAGCTGAGCGGAGGAGTGACAGGCTCAGGGACGACCTCCTTGACGTTGCTTGCGGGCTCAGAGTCCTTGGCTACTGGGGTAGCAGGCAATTGCAGCAGCACCCACACAAACCAAATCAGGATGCCCGCAAGAACCAAAGCCAGCAGGAAAAGAAGGACCGTCCCAGCCCGTTTCACGCGGTTTGCTCTCCCAGGAAGTCAAGCAAAGGTCCGGTTGAACGCTCGACCGTGTCCATGGTTATCGCAAAGTCGCTCATGTCTCCGTACCACGGATCCGGGACGTTCAAATCCCCTGCCGCCTCCGAGTCAAAGTCACGATACATACGCAGGTCTTTTGGTTCGATCCCGGTTCGCTGGGCCAGTCGCCGCACGCCGCGGTAATGACCATCGGTCATCGCCAATATGAGGTCGTACGTCTGCAAGTCCTGCGGTTGGAGCTGCCGGGCACTGTGGTTCGGTACGTCGTAGCCGCTACGCCGGAGCGTTTTCGCAGCCCGATAGTCAATGGGATTTCCGTATTCCTCCGCGCTTATCCCAACGGAATCAACTTCGATGTCCAAGTCGCCGAGCCTCTGCGCCAGCACAACCTCGGCCATCACCGAGCGACAAATGTTACCTGTGCAAACCATGAGAACTTTGTACGTCACGTATTCTTCCTCTCCCCGGCAGTGATCCGGGCCGTAAAAGTATTTCCTTCAGGCGGCATTGGGCAGGTCCCGAACGGAGTGAAGTGCGCGGGGAAATTGACCGCACGGTTGAAATCCACGGTGACCTGGTCGCCTTGAACGACTACGGGTGCACTGCGCCAGCCCTCCGTGGTATCCCCATTCGTTTCGTCATGGAAAATCAGATGCAAAGATTCCGCATCATGGCCGCCGACCAGGACTTCTTGACCCAGCAGAGTCGTTTTCCCAATTGCGGAGCTAGTTGTGGGAGTATTTTTGTAGACGCTAACGATGGGAACGGAAACCGGCTCCGGGAACGGCTCCCACGGACCGTTTATCACCCACTGCGGGTCAAACGGATAGGTATTGGTCTGAGAAAAGCCAGTCAGGGTTTCCGCGCGCGGATCCCGCACCCGCACAACAATGCTTCCCAGGCGGGAAGCGACTTCTGCGACCCTGTCGGACGCGTCCGTCAGGGTCGCGTCCGATTCTCCTGGGGGTATTTCCAAAACGAATTCGCCCGCAACCGGGGCGCCATCTCGAGTCACCCCGTCGTCCTTTGTGAACTGGACCGTCACTCGCTGTCCGTCCGCGGACCACAGGCCCGGAAACGACTCCAGCTGTGCGGGCTGGGATCCAAGCTTTTCAAGGCTAACCAGGCTCAGCCACCCGTGCGGGTCACGAAGATCTTCCATTCGCTCCGCGCGCCACTGCTGCCACTGCCGCTCTTCCTGTGCGCTCATGATCTCTCCTAGCTTAGGGTCGCCCATACGACGACGAGCCTAGCAAAGAGAATGCTGCTCACCGTGTCAGGAGCTGCAGGCAAGACCTTCCTGAAGAGCAGTCAAGTTTTCACGCATTGCCTCTAGGTAGTCCAGACCTTCTGGTTGGACTTCCAGGGTGTGAAGCGGGACCGCTTTCATTCCCAGGCTGTCGGCCAGTTTTTGCCCGGAGGAATCCGTTGACTCTATGAACAGTGCGCCCGCCCCGGTTTCCTTCGCCAGCTCCTGAATCTCTTGCAGCCGCTTTGGTGAAGGCTCAGCTTCTGGGTTAATGCCCATAATCCCGGCCTGTTCCAGGCCGTACTCATCTGCCAGGTACCCGAATGCTTCATGCGAAGTGAGAAGCATTGCCCCCTGACACCCGGCCAGGCCCTGGACGTATTCCGCATCAAGACCTTCCAGGTCCGAACGCAGTTTCGCCGCGTTCCCAGCGAACAGGTCCGCGTGTTCGGGGTCGACCTCTGCTAATCCTTCAGCCAACTGGTCGCCCATCGTCGCCATGATTGTCGGACTCAACCACACGTGCGGGTCAGAGTCCCGGTACTGTTCACCGGGGACGGCATCCATTCCGTCAAAACTGGGGTTGGTGCGCTGCGCAACTGCCTGCTCGACGGAAGGCTGGAACCCATCCCCCAGGTAGAAGACGTAGGCCGCTTCTTGGACTTGGGCCACCTGCCGGGGAGAGAGCTCTAGGTCGTGGGCTTCCCCGCCCGAGGGGAGCAGGTCCACCACTGTGCCGGCGTCCCCGACAACCGCTTCGGCTACGTAGGTAGTCGAGTAGGAAGAGGTGAGAACCTCTAGCTTTCCGTCCGCCGCCACGTCCGTTCCTGAGCAGGAGGTCAGCGTACCAACCGCAAGCAGGGCACCACCACTTAGCAAAGCCGTTCGTGCAAGCATTTTTCTCATAGCGTCAGAATACTGTTATTGCATTCCATTCTCAATAAGGTTTTGAGAGCTAAGCGTCTCACCTGGCGCTGACAGCAGGGACTCGCGCACCACCTTGGCCGATCCGGGCCGAACGACCGTTACATCTCGGACCCCCGGTAAAGAGGAGGGGAATAACGCCCCACATCTGCAGTGCTACGCGGATCCGGGGCGTTGACAGAGATTTAGGTGATTCTTACTGGTGACTCTTAGAAGTCCCAGTCCTCATCCTGAGTGTCGACAACTTCACCCATAACGTAGGAGGAGCCGGACCCAGAGAAGAAGTCGTGATTCTCATCCGCATTCGGGGACAGGGCGGCCAGGATCGCGGGGTTCACGTCCGTCTCATCGGCGGGGAACAGCGCCTCGTACCCCAGGTTCATGAGGGCCTTATTAGCGTTGTAACGCAGGAATTTCTTCACGTCTTCGGTGAGCCCCAGAGGATCGTAGAGGTCCTCGGAGAATTTCTCTTCGTTCTCGTACAGGCGCAGCAGCAGATCGTAGGTGAAATCTTTCAATTCCTGCTTGCGCTCCTCGGACGCATCCCGGTTCCCCACCTGGTACTTGTACCCGATGTAGTAGCCGTGTACGGCCTCGTCCCGAATGATCAGGCGGATCAGGTCCGCCGTGTTCGTCAGCTTGGCGTGCGCCGACCAGTACATTGGCGCATAGAAGCCGGAGTAGAACATGAACGACTCCAACATTACGGATGCGATCTTCTTCTTCTGAGGATCATCCCCAATGTAAGACTCATTGATGACTCGAGCCTTCATTTGCAGCTCTGGATTCTCCTCCCCCCAACGGAACGACTCGTTGATTTCCTCCGTCGAAAGTAGCGTGGAGAAGATCGAAGAATACGACTTCGCGTGCACCGACTCCATGAACGCGATGTTCGTCAAGACGGCTTCCTCGTGGGGCGTGACCGCATCCGGAATCAGGCTCACCGCGCCTACGGTTCCCTGGAGAGTGTCCAGAAGTGTCAGGTTAACGAACACTCGGTTCGTCATGTCCTTCTCGTCCTGGTTGAGTGTCGCCCAAGACTGCAGGTCGTTCGACAACGGAATCTTCTCCGGCAACCAGAAGTTACCGGTGAGGCGGTCCCAGACTTCCAGGTCCTTGTCGTCCTCGATCAGGTTCCAGTTGATTGCCTCAAAAACCTCGTTGTCAGTATGCGTCACTGCGCCTCCTCCTTAAGTCCTATGGAACAGGATACTAGTTTCGCGTGGAACGTCCCTGAGGGTCCACTCACGTCAACCCGCCTGCCCAAATGGACCGCCCCGATTCGCTGGCAGCGATTTAAGCACCGGGCTCGGCAGGAGTAAGCTCCCAGAGGAAGCAGTAAGACAACTAAAAATTGGAGAAGCGTTGAACATCCCCGCCGAGCTCACCCCCGAAATGGTCGCCGAAATCCGGGCCCAGATCGACACGGATCCGCAGGTGCGGATCTCCCTAAACGCGGTCACCGGAAACGGCATAACCGCTGCGAGTTTGGACCGTCAGAAGGCGATCACGCCCACCTCAATGTCAACCAAGTTGGATACGTGGAAGGTCACCAACCAGAAGAAGTCTGGCCGGTGCTGGCTCTTCGCCGCCCTAAACATCATGCGCGTCGACATCATGGCAAAGCTGGGCCTGGAGAACTTTGAGCTCTCCCAGAACCATGCCGTCTTCTGGGAGAAGTTCGAACGCGCCAACTACTTCTTGGAAGAACAGCTAAACCTGGTGGACAGCGAAGACCTAGACTCCCGGCTATCTCAGTTTCTATTGGGTGACGTCCTCAACGACGGCGGCCAGTGGGACATGTTGGTAGGCGTCTTCCAAAAACATGGGATTGTTCCCCAGGAAGTCATGCCCGAAACCGTCGCCAGCTCCAACACGGAACCAATGAACTCCCAACTGCGACTCTTGCTGCGGCGCGCAGCCCTCGAAATGCGCGAACTTGGCAGCGAAGAAGAGCGCCGAGCTTTCAAACGGCGCGTGCTCGGCGACGTCTACAGAATCCTCGTCATCAACCTGGGGGTTCCCCCAACCAGCTTTGAATGGCAGTGGCGGACCAAGGACGGCCAGTTCCACCGGGACGAAGAACTCTCGCCCATCGATTTCATGAACAAGTACGTCGACCTGGACCTAAGTGACTACGTCTGCCTGGTGGACGACCCGCGGTCCGCGCACCCTAAAAATGCCCCACTGACCGTATCTCACCTTGGTAACGTCGTCGGTGGCCCGCAGGTGAAATATTTGAATGTCGACGTTGAACTGATGAAGAAACTAACCGCGAAGGCACTCGGTGACGGACACCCTGTCTGGTTCGGATGCGACGTGGGTCAGCACTCAGACCGGAAAGCTGGTCTGCTCGTGCGGGACGTTTACGACTACTCGGGCGTCCTAGGCGTCGACTTGACGACCACAAAGGAGCAGCGCGTCCTCTCCGGGGAGTCACTGATGACCCACGCCATGGTATTCACCGGTGTGGACGAGGTCGACGGGCAACCACGACGCTGGCGCGTGGAGAACTCCTGGGGTGACGAAATAGGTGACAAAGGATTCTTCACCATGGACGATGACTGGTTCACAGACTTCGTGTTCGAGGTCGTCGTGAAGAAGTCCGACCTGCCAGCGGACCTGGCCAATGCTCTGGAAGAAGAACCCCTCGTACTGCCTGCTTGGGATCCGATGGGGGCGCTTGCGCGACCTCGACCCCTCACCGGAATCCTGAAGTAGGCGATCCACCAAAAGATTAGAGCCGACTCTTTGGCCATTCTCCCCACGGAAGGTGGCCAAAGCGCGGTAGCGCTCAACGTACCCCCCGCCTCTGGCGGTAGACCGCCCTAGTCATCCCTCAGTGCCTGCAGCTTGCTGAATACGTCGCCAGCGCGCAAACCGTCGTGCTGAAACTCGTTCGTGATGAGAGTCTTCGCGTTCGGGAACAGGGCCGCGGTGCGCTCGGAAAG
>CAYFRG010000008.1:0-32960 GCA_964345535.1 uncultured Actinomyces sp.
GATAACGCGGCTGATTTACAGTCAGCTCCCTTTGGCCACTCGGGCATTCCGCCATATGCACCGGGATTGCCGGTGCCCAGTGAGCGTACCAAATTTCCCCGCGCCAGTTCCACCCGGCTAAACCCCATTCCTAAGCCGGGACGACAGTGAGGGCTTCCGTACGGCAGACACCCCGAGCAGAAAATGGGACAAACCCGTGCTATCAAGCCGAAAAGTACCCGTTAGATTTGCCTTACAGGCAGGCCGCTCAGCTAGACTGGACCCATTGTGAAAGTCTGCACACTATAGGTTGGAGGGCCCATGGCCGACTCATCATTCGACGTAGTCTCAAAGATAGACCAGCAAGAGGTGGACAACGCGGTGAACCAGGCCGCGAAGGAAGTCTCCCAGCGGTACGACTTCCGGGGCGTGGATGCATCCATTGCGTACAAGGGTGACGTCATCACTTTAGAGGCAAACACCGCTGAGCGTGTGAACGCCATCTTGGACGTACTCCAGAGCAAGCTCGTCCGCCGGGGTGTCTCCCTAAAGGTCCTGGACCTTGAGGGCAGGGAACCTCAGGTCAGCGGCAAGATTTATCGTCTCGCAATCCCGCTGCGTGAGGGCATTGACTCTGTGAATGCTAAGAAGCTCACGAAGCTCATCCGGGATGAGGGTCCCAAGGGAGTGAAAGCACAGATTCAAGGAGATGAGGTCCGCGTTTCTTCCAAGTCGCGCGACGCCCTCCAAGACGTAATCGCGCTTCTCAAAGGCGCGAAAGTGGATGTGGCGCTCCAGTTCGTGAACTACCGCTAGGACTCTGTGCCAACAGGCAAGAGCTTCCTGCCGCTGGGCCCCCGCTGATCTCAGGGCAGCGGGGGCCTACTGCTGCGTGCGCAGCGGAGCCCACACAGCGCCCATGGCCTCCGCCAGCTCCAAAGTTGGAGCTTCAACAGATAGCCCGCGCTGCCCAGCAGACACGATGAACGTGTCGCCTTCCAAGGCGCCCTCATCAAGGAATACCCGGTGTGGTGTCGTCTGCCCCAGGGGCGAGATGCCTCCAAGCACATACCCCGTACGCTGCTGAGCCACCTTCGGGTCCGCCATCTCTGCTCGCTTGGACCCCGCAGCCTTTGCCACCGCTTTCAGCGAAAGATGGTGGGTCACCGGTATTACCGCAATCACGAATTCCCCGTCACCAAGGCGGACCATTAGCGTCTTGAAAATTCGGTCCGAACTAGTCCCCAACTGCTGGGCAGCTTCCGCCCCAAAAGACTGCGCGTCAGGGTCGTGAACATACTCGTGGACCGTATGTGGGACTCCCGCCTCAAGGAGCGCTGTTAGAGCGCGAGTGCGGCCCGCGGCACCCGCCATCAGTTCTGCGGATCCAGGCCGAGTGCGCTGGCCTGCTGTTTGAGCCGGGCAACCCTGTCCTCCATGGGCGGGTGCGTTGAGAAAAGCTTCTGCATGCCCCCGCCCCGGAACGGATTGGCGATCATCATCGCCGACACCGTGTCCTTTTCAGGGGTGGAAGCCATGGGTTTAGCACTCACCCCTCCGGAGATCTTCTGCAGGGCGCGCGCAAGCGCCATCGGGTCACCGGTCAGATCTGCCCCGCCCGCATCAGCGGAGTACTCTCGGGTGCGAGAAATAGCCATCCGCACCACAGCGGCTGCCATGGGAGCAAGTATCACCATGAGCAGCGACGAAAGCACGTTCCCGCCGCCCCCGTTTCGGTTGCGCCCACCCCCGAACATGAGAGCATACTGGGCCAGCGAGGAGATAATGCCGCTCATGGCAGCAGCAACCGAAGCGGTCAAAATGTCCCGGTTATACACGTGCATCAGCTCGTGCCCAAGCACGCCGCGCAGCTCGCGCTGGTCCAGAATCTGCAGGATCCCCTCCGTACAGCACACGGCCGCGTTCTTCGGGTTCCGCCCCGTCGCAAACGCGTTCGGAGTTTGGGTCGGGGCGATCCAAACGGAAGGCATGGGCATGTTTAGCTCGGAAGAGAGGTCTTTGACAATTCGGTATAGCTCCGGTGCTTGCTGCTCTGTCACCGGGTAGGCGCGCATAGCTTTTAGCGCCATGGTCGCCGAGTTCCAGTAGCTCCAGAATGTGCCGACAACGCCTATGCAGGCGAAGATCCAGATCCAGTTACCGTTACCCGTCCCCCCGGCCACAGCGCCACCGATGGCCATGATGATCAGCCACATGACGATGAACAGCCCCAATGTTTTGGCACTGTTCACAAGCTGCTTACCACGCACGCTTCCCCCTTGGAACCGTTTCCCCGAACGGGTTAATCCTTGTAACCCGTGTAATCCTCAAATCTCTCTGCTGCACCCGGCTTGCCCAATTCCCCGGGCTCCCCGATGTGGTCATCCTCGGTCTCCGGAGTTCCTGCTCCACGAGAAATATCCGTCATGGCCTTCCGTGACACAACCTTGACCCGCTCTCGGACACCGCGGTCATCCGGCAGCTCACCGAATTTGTCCCCCAGCTCCTTCTCGTAAGCGTCCAGCATCTCCCAGCCGTCCCAGGTCGTTACCTTCACGCCGCGCTCAGCCAGAAGCTCAAGTAGTGCCTCCGGGCTCCCAGCGCGTCCCAAAGCACCGGCGTTAGCGTCCTCTACCAGATTAGCGATTGTCTCTTGCGCGTCGGATTTAGTGGAGCCGATCAACCCCACAGGACCACGCTTAATCCACCCGGTCGCATACAGACCCGGGATGACCTCGTCCCCATCCGCCTCACGGACCACCCGGCCCGCCACGTTCGGAACGACTCCGCGGGCTGCGTCAAAAGGCGCCCCGGCAATCGGAGACGAGTAGTACCCGACCGCTCGGTATACCGCTTCCACGGGCCAGTCAGTGAACTTCCCGGTCCCACGCACGCTGCCGTCCCCGGTCAACTCCGTGCGTTCGGTACGAAGCCCACACACGTTGCCGTCGCCATCGGCAAGTATCTCCACCGGCGACTCGAACAGGTGCAGGTGGATCCGCCTGGACGCCGTCTGACGCTCCGGGTCCACCGATGCGTACTGCGTAAGGGTCTTCACGACCTGACGCTGCTGATTAGAGGAGCGTAGGGCTGCCTCTGACCCCTCGTCAAAATCGAAATCTTCTTCGGAGACGATCAGGTCGACATCCTGCACTTTGCCGAGCTCACGCAACTCCAGCGGAGTGAACTTCACCTGCGCCGGGCCGCGGCGTCCGAAAATGTGCACGTCGGTAACCGGGTTATCCACCAGACCGTCATAGACGTTCGATGGAATCTCTGTTGGCAGCAGATCAATCGGATGCTTAGCGAGCATCCGGGAAATATCCAAAGCCACATTGCCAACACCAAGAACCGCTACGTTCTGGGCTTCCAGGGGCCAAGTGCGGGGGTAGTCGGGGTTACCGTCATACCAGGAAACGAAATCTGCGGCCCCGTACGATTGCGGCAAATCAGCCCCTGGGATATCCAGAGGTGCATCCCGGTCAGCACCCGTCGCAACGATCACCGCATCGTAGTTGGCCTCTAGCTCCTCAAAGGTCACATCCAAGCCGACCTCTACGTTCCCAAGCAGGCGGATGTCTCCCCGCTGCAAAATCTTGTAGAGCGCTACGATTATTTGCTTGATGCGCGGGTGGTCGGGGGCCACCCCGTATCGCACCAAGCCGTAGGGGGCAGGGAGCCTCTCATAAAGGTCTATAGAAACATCCAGGCCAGACTTCGACAGAATGTCTGACGCATAGATTCCAGCGGGCCCAGCGCCAATAACGGCCACTTTGAACGACTCGGTCACAGCACTCAATTCACTAACGAAACGGCTAATACTAACGATCGACTAGCGTAATTGTACCGAGGGCACCCAGACAATTGCCCACCGGGTAGCTAGGATCACACGTCTCGGTCGGTCATCTGAGCGGCGAACGCTAACAGTGCGACCTTTACGTCGGAATCTGGCAGCATCTCAAGCTCGCTCACCGCGTCTTGCGCCCAGGTGTTTGCAAGACCCCGCGTTTCGTCCAGCACCGGGTGGGCGCGTAAAGCCTCCACGACCTGCTCCAGCACCGCGTCGTCCTCCAGGTCGCCCTCAAGCAGGCGGAGAATCTCCGCTCCGGCGCTATCAAGCGTGCCCCGATTCAGATGCTGACGCAGAAAAAGAATCGGCAGGGTGTCTACACCCTCACGCAAGTCCGTACCGGGAGTCTTCCCGGAGACTTCTGCCGGAGACGTAAGGTCAAGAACGTCGTCAGCAATTTGGAAAGCGACACCGATGCGTTCCCCGAACTCCTCTACGACCCGTGCCTGGGCAAGGTCGGCTCCCCCGTGGATAGCCCCCAAGAAAGCTGATGCTGCTACGAGCGCTCCCGTCTTGTCAGCTAGGACCTGCAGGTAGAACTCCACCGGATCGTCAGAGTCAGCAGGGCCGAAACTCTCGTTAAGCTGCCCCTCACACATACGCTCAAAGACGCCGGCGTGGTACAGCACCGCGTCCGGTCCCAACCTAGCAATGAGCTGGGAGGCCCTGGCGAAGAGAATATCCCCGGCAAGGATTGCCCTGTTATTACCCCACAGGTGCTGGGCGGAGTCGACCCCGCGCCTGGTGGGAGCTGAGTCCATGACGTCATCGTGATAGAGCGAAGCCAGGTGAGTCATTTCCATGACTGCCGCGACTCTCAATACGTCAAGGCTCTCCTGGGGATCCGCCGTCCCAAGGGACGCGCTCACCAGGGTCAGAAGCGGCCGCAGGCGCTTCCCACCCGCGGAACTGAGGTGACCAATGAGCTCGGCGACATAGCCGCGTGGGGAGTCCACAGACTCCTCAAGCAGCACCTCTACCTGGCCCAGGCCCGCCCGGATTTTCTCTTCCAGGACGGGCACAGACAGATCTAGGCTGTCAGTCACGGCAGCGCAATCGTGATCTGGGATAGGAGTTCCAAAACAGGACCGGGCAGAATGCCCAGCAAAACGGTCAGAACAGCCGCGATAGCGATGGCTGCCGCAGACATCCCCTCGGAATCTACGACCGTGATGTCCTCCGCAGGCTCATGCATGAACATGTAGGAGATCACCCGGAAGTAGAAGACCGCCGTTGCAGCGGAAGCCGCGAGGGCGATTCCAACCAGCCAACCCAAGCCTCCAGCGATCCCGTCGGCAAAGACTACGAACTTTCCAACAAAACCAGACGTCAGCGGAATACCTGCAAAGGAAAGCAGGAAGATCGTCATTGCGCCGGCCAATAGAGGGGACCTCTTTCCAAGGCCCTTCCAGGCTTCTAGCTTGGTCGCCTGACCACCAACAGCTCCGTCTGCGCTTTGGTTGCGCACCAGGGTCACAACCCCGAACGCACCGACCGTAGCCACACCGTACGCCAGCACGTAGAAGGCAATACTGCCCGCAGAACCGGCCACTAGGGAGATAACGCCAATCAAGAGGAACCCCGCGTGAGCGATCGAGGAGAACGCAAGCAGACGCTTGATGTCCTTCTGGACCAAGCCAGCGACCGTACCGACAATTATCGTGAGTGCCGAGACCACGGCGAACAGCATCCGGAAGTCCCACTCCAGGTGTCCAACGACGACCTGGTAGAACCGGAGCATCGCACCAAAGGCGGCGATCTTCACCCCCGCGGCCATGAAGCCGGTGACAGAAGTGGGGGCGCCCGTATACACATCAGGAGTCCATGCATGGAAGGGGACGGCCGCAACCTTGAACAACAGCCCGACCATCACAAAGAATACGCCGACCAACAGCAGCCATTCCATGTTGTTGTACAGCGGGATGGCTCCGGCAATAGCGGAGAAGTCCAGGTAACCGCCAGAATAACCGAACAGAAGTGCGGCACCCATGAGGAAGAAACCGGAGGCGAACGCGCCTAGAATAAAGTACTTCAGCGCGGCTTCCTGTGACTGGCCCCGGCGGCGCCTAGAAGTCGCTGCCAGTATGTAGAGCGGCAGGGACATGACCTCTAGCGCAACAAACATGGTCAGCAGGGATTCCGTTGCGGGGAACACCATCATGCCGCCCATGCTGAAAAGGAGCAGTGGGAAGTACTCGCTGCGATGGTACTTCTTCGCAATGGAGAGCGCTTCTTCGCCCGATCCTGGCCGATCTGCTGGCTGAGCAGCGAAATCGCCGTCGCCGGCGGCAGTACGGTCTGCCATCACCAGCAGGGACAACAACCCGACAAGAAGAAGTATCACCTGCAGTGACACCGTCCAAGTGTCAGAGATGTACTGTCCGGTTTGTTGGGGCTGCACAAGGGCTGGCACCCACTGCGCGGCCGCAAAGACCAGCGCTGCTAGCAGGACCAGGCCTGTCCAGACGATGTTGAGGACGCGCCGAACTGAACGCGGGGCAAAAGCTTCGATGAGGACCCCGATGACACCGCCGCCAAGGACCACTACAACTGGCATCAGAATGGCCCAGTTGACATCCGGGGCCGCGAAGGTTCCCACCTGTGAAATCAACAAGTTCACTTTCAGTTCCCTTCATCCACTGTGACAGCTTGACTGGAGCTGACGTAGGGCTCGGTATTGAACTCCGACACCTGATCCATTGAGCCAACCAGCGGGGCTGCCCACAGGCCCAGAACCAGCATGCCAACCAGCAGCGGCGTGATCGCCAGCTTCTGGTCCCCGTCCAAGTCCGGGATGCCCTTTAGGTCCTGCTGGACCGGGCCGGTGAACATCTTCTGGTACGGCAGCAAGATGTACATGGCCGCTAGCACTACGCCAAGCACAGAGAATAGCGCCACGGCAGGATTTACGGAGTATGTTCCCATCAGGACTAGGTATTCAGGCACGAACCCCGAGAGGCCCGGCAGTGACATGGAAGCCAACCCCGCGAAGAGCCAAGTTCCAGCAAGTACCGGAGTTACCCGCTGCATACCGCCGTAATGTGCGATCTTTTGGCTGCCACCCCCATCAATCAGGAAGCCCGAGATGAGGAACATTGCCGCAATAGAAAGGCCGTGCGCCACCATGAACACCATTGCACCCGTTAGCGCGACCTGGGAACCAATGAAGATGCCCAGCACGATGAATCCGAAGTGCGACACAGACGTGAAGGACACCAGCCGGAGCAGGTCCTTCTGACCGTTTGCCGCGAATCCGCCCCACAGGATGGAGATCACCGCAAGAATAATGATCGTCCAACGAGCCGAGTAGGCGGCCTCAGGAACAAAGGTAAGACACAGGATGATCATCCCGAACGTGCCAATCTTGTCCAAGATGCCGACCAGCAGCACGGACGTGCCTGGACGCGCGGCCGCTGCAGTCTCCGGCAGCCACGTGTGCACCGGCACCATCGGAGCCTTGATCGCAAAGGCGATAAAGAACGTAATGAACACGCCCATCTGTATCCCGAAAGAAGCGGTCGGCAGCAGGCCAGCTAGCGTGTCGTAGCGGAACAGGACCCCGTCCATGCCCCCACCGCCAACGGCGTAGATGGTCACCAATCCACCCAGCATGGCCAGGCCTCCCACAAGGGAGTAGATCAGGAACTTCATTGCCGCCTTGCGCCGGTTCTCCCCGTGACCGAACCTTCCGATCATGAAGAAGAGCGGCACCAGCATGGCCTCGAAGGCCAAGTAGAAGACCACCACGTCGAACGCTGCAAAGATAACCACGATGAAGGCGTAGAGCACAAGGATCAGTGCTGCGTAATTGCCTTCAGATTCCTTAGCTTCCTTCGTTGCGCCTCTCGGTGATGCGAAGAGCACAATGGGAACGAGCAGCGCGGTGAGCAGAAGCATCACCAGTCCCAAAGCATTGACGCCCAGCGACCAGCTGACCCCCAAAGGCGATATCCAAGCGGTTGACTCAACCAGCTGGAAAGCAAAGGACTGGCTCCAGTCAAAGAGAAGTGCTGCCCCAAGGATCAGTACGCCCTCTATGATGGCGACTGCGAGCGCGAACTCGCGCCCGGCAGCTTTCACGCCGGGTACCAGCCATAGTAGTAACGCGCCGACAACCGGCCAGGCGACCAGGAGGCTAAGTAGCGGGAAGGTTCCCTCAATCACTTGTAATGCCATGATTCCCCTCCGGCCCTAGAGCCTGAATCCGAGTAGGACAGCCAGGGCTATTACAACCCCGCCAAGAATATAGCCCGCGTACGCTCGAACGTAACCGCTCTGAGTCCAAGCGACGACCTTGCCAAGCCATACCGTGAGCTTGGAAATGCCGCGGACAGCGCCGTCGATGCCGTATTTGTCGGCTGCGACAACCCCGTCCATGACCGCCACTGAGGGGGCCATGAACACCATCTCGTTGAACTGATCCTGGTAGAAGTCGTTGCGCTCAGCCCGAACGAAGGCATTTGCCTCCGGAACTGCTGTGGGGACGGGCTTCTTGGCGAACAGATACCAAGCGACTGCTGCGGAAATTATCACGAGCACAAGAGTTGTGAGCTCGATCAGCAAAGCGGGAGCAACCGTGTCTGCGTGCGGGGTGGGGCCCACGGAGGGCTCCAACCACGACACGAATCGGCCACCGGCAAGCAAACCACCCAGACCGAGTGAGAACAGAGCCAGGACCACCAGCGGAACGGTCATGATTGGCTTTGACTCGTGCGGATGCACAGCGTTGCTTTCAGGTTCCGTGGTCCACCGCGGTTCTCCGTAGAACGTCATGAAGAACAGCCTGGACATGTAGAAGGATGTGATCACGGCACCGATCACCGCAGCCCCGCCGTAGACCCAACCGAGCCACGGAGTCGTCGCGTTTCCGAAGTTACCGGCCGCGAACGCTGCTTCGATGATGCTGTCCTTGGTCCAGAAGCCGGAGAAGGGCGGAATGCCCAGAATCGCGAGCCAACCGGCCATGAAAGTAATCCACGTAATCTTCATGACCTTGTCCAAGCCACCAAAGCGGCGCATGTTGACCTGATCGTTCATAGAGTGCATGACAGATCCGGCCCCCAAGAACATGAGGGACTTGAAGAATCCGTGAGCAAGCAGGTGGAAGATCGCGAACGCCCATCCGATCGGACCCAGGCCCGCACCCAGCATCATGTACCCGATTTGAGACATGGTGGAGGCGGCTAGGACCTTCTTGATGTCGTCCTTAGCGGTACCGATCAGGGCACCCATGAGAAGGGTGATCAGGCCGACAACGGCGACTGCGGTCATCGCGATGGGAGCTGCAACAAAGACGACTCCGGACCGAACGATCAGGTAAACACCAGCAGTAACCATGGTGGCGGCGTGAATCAGTGCTGAGACCGGGGTCGGACCCGCCATAGCGTCTCCCAGCCAGGCTTGCAGCGGGAACTGTGCGGACTTGCCCGTGGCGGCCAAAAGCAGGAAGAGACCAATAATGGTTGCCTGGCCCTGAGAGATACCGGCAACACCTTCATTCACAGCGTTGAAGTTAACCGAGCTAAAGTTGGCGACCATCGCCATCATCGCGATGAGCAAACCCATGTCGCCCACGCGGTTCATGATGAACGCCTTCTTAGCCGCAGTAGCGTTTGCCGGAACCTGATTCCAGAAACCAATCAGCAGGTAAGAACTAAGGCCGACGCCTTCCCAACCCAGGAACAGGGTGGCGTAGGAGTCACCCAGTACCAACACCAGCATGGAAGCGATAAAGAGAGACAGGTAGGCAAAGAATCGGCGACGATCCGGGTCGTCTTCCATGTACCCAACCGAGTACACCAGGATCAGCGACCCCACCAACGTCACCAGCATGACGAACGTCATAGAGAGTGGATCGACCAGCGTCCCAAAGTTCACTTGGAAACTTCCCGCTGGCATCCAGGAGCCCAGATGCGTAATCAACCGACGCCCCTCTGAACCTGCCTGAAGCAGTTGAAGCAAAATGGCAGAGCCAAGAAGGAAGCTAAACCAGGAGGCGGCGACTGCCAGCCAGTGGCCCCACCCGTCAGAGCGACGACCCAGCAGTAACAGAATCGCTGCAACGACCCCGGGAACAGCAAAGAGCAGCCACGCGTAAGCCGCCGGACCGGTTGCCGACCCCGTCGGCTGCATATCAACCTGCGCTGCCAAGAGCGCGCTTGCAGTACTAGCTAAAGTCATTGTTTACCTTCCCTAGTTCCGCAAGCTCACGACGTCGTCAAGGTCCGTGGTGGCCCGTGACTTGAACAGAGCAACAATAATCGCAAGGCCGACGACGACCTCGGCTGCAGCCACGACCATCACGAAGAATGCCATCACTTGGCCTTCCACCGTCCCCAGAATCCTGGAGAACGAGATGAAGACGAGGTTCGCAGCGTTCAACATCATTTCAACCCCCATTAGGGAGATGATCGCCGACTTACGAACGACGACGATAACCGCGCCAATTGCGAACAGCACTAGGGCTAACGCAATGTAGAGTGCAAGGCTCACTAGTCTGCCTCCTCTTCGGTATCCTCAAGCAGTTCAATAACATCCTGCTTCTTCACCTGCCGCAGTCCGGACGGCGCCGGTGCCCCGCCCATGCCCCAGGCGCGCGACTGCTCGACCTTGGGCTTAGACGACCACATGGTCTCATCCTTCTTACCGGCCTTCACAAGCTGAAGTGCTTCCGCAACGTCGGGACTCACAGACCCTAGGGGTTGGTCCAGTCCACGCAGTCTCAGAACGCGCGGTACCGAGCTTTCAACCGGAGCCAAGGTGTCACCGGCGACGGCCGGAAAGCCGATCGCATTCGTCTTGGAGTAAACACCGGGTGCGGCTTCCTGCCCCGGGTGGATTCCCCGGACCCGGTACTCAGTCATACGCGCAGCGGCCGTGTTCGCCTGGTTGAACTTGGGTCCAAGCCTGTCGGAGTGCGTCAGCAAGATTGCGCCAAGAGCCGCTGTAATAAGCAGCATCGCGGAAAGCTGGATTGTGAACCAATGGTTCTGGAACAGGGAGAACGCCAGGGATGTTACCGGAGCGTTCGAGTAGGGGTTCAGCTCTATCTTTCCCGGCCCAACAACGGTGGAGTGCAGCAGCGCGCCCACGGTGAATACCGCCAGCGCTATACCGAGCACCACGGCCGTGATTATGTAGCCCTTTCGCTGTTCCCGGTAGCCGTCCGTTGCTCCCAAACCGATCATCATAATGACGAACAGGAAAAGCATCATAATGGCGCCCGTGTAGACGATCACTTGGACAGCTCCGTTGAAAGGCGCTTCCAAAGCAAAGAACAGGACCGCCATGCCCACCATCATCGTCACCATACTGAGCGCGGCGTAGGCTGCCTTCCGGAAGATCAAGACCCCAATGGCTGCTGCCACCATGATGACGGCGACAGACCAGAAGAGCAGGGCTTCGCCCACTCCTGACATCTGCGGCCACGCAAGCGTTACTGCCCCGTTCACGATGCGGCTCCTTCACTTGTTTCCACACCTTTGTAAGAAACTGCCTTTGCGGTTTCCAGGCTGGGATCGTCCGGTCGATGTTCCTTCACCCAGTCGATCTGCTCCTGGGTGGGACCGTCGACCTCTCCCTTGTAGTAATTCTTGTCAGAGAAGCCTTCGACCATTGGGTGTGGGGCTGCCACAGCCCCTTCAGGCAATGGCGCCAAGAGCATATCCTTGTCGTAGATTTCGTCAAGGCGCTCATACTCCGCCAGTTCGAAATCGTGACCCATTGTGAGAGCGCGGGTCGGACAGGCTTCTATGCAGAATGCACAGAAAATGCAGCGCAGGTAGTTGATCTGGTAGACCTTGCCGTAGCGTTCGCCGGGGCTAATCTGGTTCTCTGGCGTGTTGGAGTCGGCTTCCACAAAGATTGCGTCCGCCGGGCAGGCCCAGGCACACAACTCGCAGCCAATACACTTCTCGAGTCCATCATCGTAAATATTCAGCTGATGACGGCCATGGAAACGCGGCTTCACAAACGGGCCGACGAAGGGATACTGCTCCGTGACGTTCGGACGGAACATCGATGAGAAGGTAACCCCGTAGCCGGCGACCGGGGCGAAAAACTCCCCAATGGGTCCCTTAGGGTCCTTTTCGTATCGCAGATCTTCACTCATCAGAGTCCTCCTTCGCGGACCGATCACTGATCTCATCCGTTTCCACCGTCACGGTCACGGGTGCGCGTCCAGCGCGAGGAGAGGGCGGAAGCGTCTGTCCTGGCAGCGGCGGAACCGGGTAGCCCTCGGCAAACGCGTCAAAGGGTGCGTCGTCCGGTTCCTTTTCCTTTTCTTTCCCTCCAAACAGGAAAGTGATAAACACGATGAGAATGACAATCCCGACAAGCACACCCATGATGGTCGGCAGGGCTGCCCCCGACCAGAGGCGAACGCCCTGGAGGACTGCCACTATGACCACCCAGGCCAGCGCGATTGGAATCATGATCTTCCACCCCAGGTTCATGAACTGGTCGTAGCGGAAACGCAGTAGCGTTCCACGCGTCCAAATCATGAGGAACATGAAGAACCAAACCTTGAGGATGAACCAGAGCATGCCCCACCAGCCACCGGTCATGAAGGGGATCATGTTGAAGGGGAAGGGTGCGTGCCAGCCACCGAAGAACATGGTCGTCGCCACGGCGGATACGTTCAGCATGTTGATGTATTCGGACAGGTAGTACCAGCCGAACTTCATCGAGGAGTATTCGGTCATGTGACCGGCAACGAGCTCACCTTCGGCCTCTGGAAGGTCAAAGGGAAGGCGGTTCACTTCGCCAACCATTGAGATCACATAGATAACGAACGCGGGCAATAGCGGGATAAACCACCAGAATGGGGTTTGCGCCGCCACGATCTCGGATGTGGACATGGTGCCCGACATCAGGAAGACGGAGACCAACGCCAGGCCCATGGACAGTTCGTAAGAGATCACCTGGGCTGAGGAGCGCACCGCACCGTACAGCGGAAGTGTCGAGCGTGCGGACCAGCCGCCAAGGACGATCCCGTATAGGCCCAGGGACGTGACAGCCAAGATATAGAGCGCTGCCACTGGAGCGTCAGCAACCTGCAGCGGTGTCGAATGGCCGAACATGTCCACGTTCGGACCCATGGGGATGACCGCCATGACAGAAAATGCGGTGAACGCCATGATTGCCGGGGCCAGGAAATACAGGAACTTATCGGCCCGGGACGTCCAGATGTCCTCCTTGAACAGGAGTTTTCCGGCGTCAGCAAAAGCTTGGAAGAGTCCCAGTGGACCCGCCACGTTCGGCCCTAGACGCGTTTGCATCAGTCCCAGGCCTCGACGTTCCACCCACAGGGCCATGATGACGGACACGATCAGGTAGACCACGATAAACAGGGCCTTGATCAGAGTCAGCCACCAGGTCTCCTGGGAGAAGTCGGCCGGCATCTGGTCGGCCGCGGCTACTACTAGGTGGGGAATCATCCGCTCACACCTCCACTGCTGCGGTGACTGTCACCGGGGACCCGGCAACACCAAGATCTGTGTGGACGCCATTTCCAAACGAGCACTCGGGGAGCCAAAGTACGGACTCCACCATGTCGCAGGACTCGATCGGCAGTGTGACGGAACCGCGTCCACCACTCACGGTGACCATCTGGTCTTCCTCAAAACCAAGATCGCTCAGGGTCTTCTCAGAAACAAGTGCCACTGGCACGCGGGCAGATCCGGCCAAGTCCGGAGCGCCATCCTGAAGTCGGCCCAAGTCGACTAGAACCTTGTGAGAAGCAAGAGTCAGGCTGCCCTTTGCTGGGGTAGCCGGGGCAATGGTCGCCTCATGTGGGGCATCTGCGCGGCTGCCCTGCCACAGCATTAGCGGGTTCACGTCCGCGTACAGCGCTGCCAGGTCCTCCACTTGCAAGTCAAGATCCATCTCCGAGGCGAGCATGCCCAAGACATCCCTGTCGGTCATGTAGCGGGACGCGTAAGCCTGCCCGAAGGGTCGCAAGCGCCCCTCCCAGTTGATAAACGTACCGTTCTTCTCGAAGGCTGGGGCCACCGGCAAAACTACGTCCGCCATCTCCGCAACTTCAGAGCGGCGCACCTCCAAGCTGACCAGGAAGTCGGCCTTCGCAAGAGCGTCCTTCGCAGCAGCCGGGTCCGGCCAGTCACGCAGGTCCACACCGCCGACGAACAACGCCCCCATGTTTCCTTCGGCGGCGCGGTCCAGCATTTCCTGAGCTGACAGTCCGACGGAGTCGGGCACCTGTTCCCAGCCCAGAGATTCGCGCGCTTCAACGTCATCTACCGGGCGTCCGAAAGGTAGGACCGTTGGTAGCAGCCCGGCGTCAATCGCACCGCGATCGCCGGAACGCCGCGGGACCCACTGCATCTGTGCCCCAGTCTTGTCTGCCAGCGACGCTACCGCGGACAGCAGGCCCGGAGTCCGAGCAGCGCGTTCGCCAACCAGAATGACCGCTGCCTCAGAAAGCTCTACTTGCTGGAGCGCAGCGACCTCGTCACCCGGGGCAGCCGCTACCAGCGTTGCGCCGAGCTTTCGGGAACCCCGAGTCAGGTACGGGGCAACCGTCTTGACGTTTGTGACGCCAGCCGTGTACCTCTTGCGCAGTCGCAGAAACAGGGATCCGCACTCGTCTTCTGGTTCTAGCGCTACCAGGAGAACTTCCGGAGCCTTCTCTACATCCTCATACGTGACACCCAAGCCTTGACCGGCAACAAGCGCGGACAGGAACTGGGCCTCTTCAGCGGACTGATGCCGCCAGCGGAAGTCAACGTTGTTCGTTCCAAGACCGCGCCGAGCAAACTTGGACCAGGCCCAAGCATCTTCGAACGACAGACGCCCACCGGGAAGAAGTCCGACAGGTTTCTCCCCGTCCAGTTCCTTCATCTTGTCGGCGATCGTGTTCAGAGCCTCCGACCAGGAAACGGTGATGAGTTCGCCGTTCTCGCGGATCATCGGCAGTTTGAGGCGATCATCAAGGGTCGTCCACTCGAATGCAAAACGGTCTTTGTCAGTTATCCACTCCTCGTTCACTTCCGGATCGTTACCCGACAGGATACGAACGACCTCTGACCGGCGGATGTCGACGCGTGTCGCGCTGCCAGAAGCGTCCTGCTCCGTTACCGAGGGGATGGAGACAAGGTCGAAGGGACGCGCTTTGAACCTGTACGAAGTAGCAGTCAATGCACCGACCGGGCAAATCTGGATGATGTTGCCGGAGAAGTAGGAGCCGAAAGCCCTGCCCGTCAGGTCTCTGTCTGATTCCAGTTCCGGGCCGGAATAGACCGAGCTGATGATCCCTTCCTGACCAAAGGGCCCTGAAATATCGGTCCGCTTGGGGCCATCGACCCCGGGAACGTGGTACTCAAGGACAGAAGCGCCGAAGGACCCAATCTGCTCACCCATGAAGTGGTGATCGTCGGTCGGGGCGGAGCCCCCACCGCGGCCCTGCAACGCAATGAACGGGTCTCCGGGGATTTCCTGCACGAAGCGAACACAACGCTGACACAAAATGCAGCGGTCCCGATCCAGCATGATCTGACTGGTCAGACGCATCGGCTTTTCGTAGACGCGCTTGGCATCAATAAACCGGGAGTCGTCGCGGCCCTCAGTCATCGCTTGGTTCTGGAGGGGACACTCACCGCCCTTGTCACAAATGGGGCAGTCAAGCGGGTGGTTGATCAGGAGGAACTCCATGATCCCTTCCTGCGCTTTCAGTGCTACCTCGGAAGTGTGCTGTGTTTTCACCACCATCCCCGGACTAACGGGAATAGCGCAGGAAGGCTGAGGTTTCGGCATCATCCGAAGGTTGCCTTCACGGTCGGGGGTACCGACTTCCACCAGACACTGGCGGCACGCCGCAACAGGCTTCAGCAGCGGGTGATCACAAAAACGGGGAATTCGTATCCCAGTTTGCTCGGCCGCGCGGATGATAAGCGTACCCGGATCGACCTCGACCTCGACATCATCGATCGTGAGAGTCACCTTGTCGGTCATCGCGCACCTCCTTTGGGGAAGTAGTTGGATTTCTCGTAGGGGAACAGCTCCCAAGCCGGCGTGGTCAGACCCAATTCGAACTCATCGCGGAATTTCGCGATCCCGCTCATGATCGGCGTAGCGGCCGCGTCTCCCAGTGCGCAGAAGCTGCGTCCGAAGATGTTTCCGGCTATTTCATCAAGCATGTCGATGTCGCCAGGAATGCCCTTCCCAGCTTCCAAGCGGAGCATGATCTGCTTAATCCAGTACGTACCTTCGCGGCACGGCGTGCATTTGCCGCAGGATTCGTGCTGGTAGAACTCGGACCACTTGAGGATTGCCCGGATGACCGATGTCGTCTCGTCGAAGACCTGCAGCGCGCGAGTACCCAGCATGGATCCGGCTGCCGCTACCGCCTCATAATCCAGTGGAACATCCAGCTCTTCCTCGGTGAAGATCGGAGTAGAAGAACCACCCGGAGTCCAGAACTTGAGTTTGTGGCCGTCCCGAATTCCGCCAGCCAAATCTATGAGTTCCCGCATGGTAATACCAAATGGGGCTTCGAACTGACCGGGGTTCGCGACGTGTCCAGACAGGGAGTAGATTGCGGTCCCCTTGGACTTTTCCGTCCCCAGCGTGTTGTACCAATCCGGCGGGTTTCGGAAGATCAACGCCACGTCGGCAACGGTTTCCACGTTGTTCACAACAGAAGGACGCTGGTAAAGTCCTGCAACCGCGGGGAAAGGAGGCTTCAAACGCGGGTGACCGCGGCGACCCTCAAGGGAGTCAAGAAGCGCTGTTTCCTCACCGCAGATGTATGCGCCAGCTCCTGCGTGCGCGGTGATCTTGAGGTCGCCTAGAAGGCCTGCTGCCTCCGCCTGGTCGATTGCTTCCATGAGGCGGCGGTACACCTGCACCACTTCGCCGCGAAGGTAAATGAATGCGTGCTCGCAGTTGATGGCCCGAGAGGCGATGGCAACGCCCTCAATTAGCAGGTGCGGATCCGCCATCATCAGCGGAATGTCCTTGCACGTGCCGGGCTCCGACTCATCCGCATTGACCACCATGTACCGGGGGCCCCCGTCATCAGGGGGAAGGAACGACCACTTCAGTCCCGTGGGGAAGCCGGCACCACCGCGCCCGCGCAACCCCGAAGATTTGATGATCTCCGTGATCTCTGACGGCTCCATTGTGTTGGCCTTTTTCAGGCCCTCGTAGGCTCCGCCGGCCAACGCAACATCCAGCGTCCAAGACTTGGGGGTGCCCCAGGCCTTCGTGAGCGCGGGAGTCAGAGTGCTTGGCTCCGTGTACTCAAGTACCGTCACGTCACTCATTTGTCGCCTCCTCCGAATCCGTGTCGACCTGTATCTCCCCAACCAGCACGGGGGCTTTCCAGTCATGTTCGTTCGCGATGTCCAAGCCCAGCACCGTGGACGGGCCTCCGCTTGGACCTTCGTTCGCCAAACCGTCACGGAAGCCAGCCAGCGTGCGGCTCACTTCCTTAAAGGTGCGCAGCGTGTCCGGGCCGCGGCTGGGTTGCACGTGCTCCCCAGCCTGAAGCTTGTCGACCAG
The DNA here is from genome assembly GCA_964345535.1 of uncultured Actinomyces sp. Lineage (GTDB taxonomy): Bacteria > Actinomycetota > Actinomycetes > Actinomycetales > Actinomycetaceae > Scrofimicrobium. The sequence continues at coordinate 17,351 of CAYFRG010000008.1, forward strand.
CTCCACCGCAGTGTCCGGCGTCTGATAGTCGAAATACTCCCAGTTCACCATGATGACTGGCGCGTAGTCGCACCCCGCGTTGCATTCCAGGCGCTCCAGCGTTATCTTCCCGTCAGCAGTGGTCTCATCATGGTGGATGTCCAGGTGCTCCGAGAGCGTGTCGTAGATGGTATCGCCACCCATGATGCCGCACAGAGCGTTGGTGCAAACCCCCACGTTGTATTCACCGTTGGGGTGCCTCTTGAACTGCGTGTAGAAGGTCGCCACTGCGGAAACCTCGGCCTGACTGAGGCCCAAAGTATCCGCGCAGAAAGCCACTCCATCGACGCTCACATAGCTGTCTACCGACTGCACTAGGTGCAGCAGAGGGAGCAGAGCGGACCGCGCGTGCTCTTTCGGATAACGCGCAATGATGTCGGCTGCATCAGCCTCCAATTGGCTGAGAACCTCCGGGGAGTAGGTCATCGGTCCACACCTCCTGCCACGGGGTCAAGGGACCCGAGCGTGACGACGACGTCCGCTAACTGCCCACCGACCGTGGACATGGACATTGACTGCAAATTGTTGAACGAGGGATCGCGGAAATGCGCACGGAACGGGCGAGTTCCACCCGCAGACACCAGGTGAACCCCCATGATGCCCTTCGCGTGCTCGATCTCCTGGAACACCTGCCCGGCCGGAACCTGGAAGCCCTCTGTAACCAGTTTGAAGTGGTGGATCAGAGCTTCCATGGAGGATCCCATGATCTTCGAAATGTATTCGGGGTTGTTTCCCTGACCGTCACTGGCGATAGATAGGCGAGCGGGCCATGCTATCGACTTGTCTTCGACCATCGTCGGGCTGCCCTCTGTGGCTTCTAGGCGCTTCAGGACCTGATCGATGATCTTGAACGATTCGTAGCATTCGTCGAAGCGAACCAAAGTCCTGTTGTACGCATCCGAAGAGTCGTATGTGGGCACGTCAAAATCGTAGGTTTCGTACCCGCAGTACGGCTGGTCTTTGCGGAGGTCCGTGGGTAGGCCACCCGCGCGCAGTGCCGGTCCGGTCAGAGACAGAGCCATCATCGCCGACATCGGCATGTAACCGACTCCAACGAAACGCTGCTTGAAGATCGGGTTTTGCAGGGTCAAATCCTGCATCTCTCCAATGTCGCGGCGCACGCTGGGAAGCAGGGAGCGGATGTATTCCACGGTCCCTTCTGGCAGGTCTTGAGCGACACCGCCGGGCCGGATATACGCGTGGTTCATGCGCAGACCCGTGATGAGCTCGAAGATCCTCAGTATTTCCTCACGCCCGCGGAACCCGATTGTCATCATGGTCGTAGCACCCAGCTCGTTGCCGCCCGTACCAATAGCAATCATGTGGGAGGAGATCCGGTTCAGCTCCATGAGGAGGACCCGAATCAAGGTAGCACGCTCCGGCACCTCATCCGTGATGCCCAGAAGCTTCTCAACCCCCAGGCAATACGCTACCTCTTGGAAAAACGGGGCGACGTAGTCCATGCGCGTACAGAATGTGACGCCCTGAGTCCATGTTCGGTATTCCATATTCTTTTCGATGCCCGTGTGCAGGTAGCCAATATCCACACGCATTTCCCTGACGGTTTCCCCGTCAAGCTCAAGCACCAGGCGAAGGACGCCGTGCGTTGAGGGGTGGACGGGGCCCATGTTCAGGACGACGCGTTCAGAGGAAACCTTCCGGACTTCCTCCAGCACATCTTCCCAGTCGCCACCCTGAGCCAGGACGTCAGTGAAGTCGTCCAGTTGGATTTCGTCAGCACCGCGCGGCGCGCTCTGAGCGGGGCGGTTTGCGTTGGTAGTCATTAGTTGTAGGACCTCCGTGTGTCAACCGCCGGCACGGTTACTCCCCTGTACTGAATCGGAATCCCGCCCAGCGGGTAGTCCTTACGCTGGGGGTGTCCCACCCAGTCGTGCGGCATCTCAATACGCGTGAGAGAGGGGTGCCCGTCAAAAACGATCCCCATCAGGTCCCACGCTTCGCGCTCCGGCCAGTCATTACCCGGGTAGATACTGACGATGCTGGGAATATGCGGGTCGTCATCCGGGCAGGCAACCTCAATGTTGATAGAGCGCCTATGAGTAAAGGAACGGAATGTGTACATTCCGTGCAACTCGCGGCCCTCATCCTCCGGGTAGTTCACCGCAGAAACACCCAGGCACATCTCGAAGCGAAGGTCCTGGTCATCGCGCAGGTAACGAGCCACTCGACGCAGATGCTCACGAGTGATGAAGATAGTTAGTTCGTCGTTGCTGACAACAACCTTTTCGATCACGTCGTCAATCGGAATTCCGTCTCCGGCGAGAAGCTCCTCAAGCACATCGACGGCCTCGTCAAACCAGCTGCCGTAGGGACGCGCTGACTCTCCCGGGAGTACGAACCTCTCTGTGAGTCCTCCAAACCCCGTGGTATCCCCGTCGTCTTGGACAAGGAAAGAACCCGTACGAGTCCGGATGGTCTCATCTTCAGGAGCCTTGCGGACAGGCGCTCCGAAGGCCTGGAGGCCGTCCTGGGTTTCTTCACTCATGCCAGAAGTCCCTTCATCTGGTGGGTGGGGGTCGCCTCCAGCGCGGCCTTCTCGGCAGCCCGCGCGATCTCAACCCGGTTCACTCCCAAAGGTTCCTTCCCAATCTGCTCACGCAAAACCAGAATCGCGTGAATCAGAGCTTCGGGGCGGGGAGGACAGCCGGGCAGGTAGACGTCGATGGGAACAATGTGGTCGGCTCCCTGAACAATCGCGTAGTTGTTGAACATGCCACCCGAGGACGCGCACGCACCCATCGAGATGACCCACTTAGGCTCCGGCATGGAGTCGTAAACGTTACGCACAATCGGTGCCATCTTCTGGCTGACGCGTCCGGAAATGATCATCAGATCAGAGTGCCTGGGCGAGGCTCGGAAGACCTCCAGCCCGAAGCGGGCCATGTCGAAACGCGGAGTTCCGGCAGCCATCATCTCGATGGCGCAGCATGCCAGACCCATGGTGACGGGGAACTGGCTGTGTTTGCGCGCTAGGCCAAGGACATTCTCAATGCTGGTAAGCGCAACACCTGATGGAAGCTGTTCTTCTATTCCCATTTCAATCTCCTTCTCAGGTCCAGTCCAAGCCTTCGCGGCGGAGCTCATAGACGAACGGAACGGTGATCAAGGCGATGAACAGGACCATGGATATCAGCCCGAACACGCCTACCGAAGCGAAAGTGACCGCCCACGGATAGAGGAACACGACCTCGATATCGAAAATGATGAACGTCATGGCTACCAGGTAATACTTGACTGGGAACCGTCCGTCTTCAATGTGCTGCGGACCCGGGTCGATCCCGCACTCGTAGTTCTGTGCTTTGACCTTGCTCTCTTGCTTAGGCCCAAGGATTGCTGAGGCCCCCAGGCCTCCCAATGACACCAAAAGGGCCACCGCTGCCATTATGAGCAGTGGCACATAGGGGTTAGTCATTTCGTCTCCCACCTACCTGTTCCAAACGAGTGCTTACTTCGACGCTAACGTGAATTTCGAGTCTGTGCCTCATACTTTTGCCACCACCTTTGTCATGGCGGTAATGAGGCGGTCGTCCGAGTCCCCTCCGGAGCGCTCGTAACCATCGGATAACAGCTTATTGACCAGCTTCATCAGCCTGCGCCTGGGCAGTCCGTGGTAGGTCAAGAAACGCATGATTTTCGGGTTTTCGATCAGGGCTACGAACACGCGCCCCAGGGAGTAATAGCCGCCGTACTCGTCAGCTAATTCCTGCGGGTATGCAGACATGGCCCGGTCAAAACTCACTTCTGTGGGACGAGCAAGTGCCTGCACTGCTGCCGCGGCCAGCAACCTGCCGCTCTTGAGCGCAGGTGCGATTCCCTCACCGTTAAACGGCGACACCATGCCGCCAGAATCGCCGACCAGTGCGAACCCGTTCGTGTAGTGAGGCTTCCGGTTGAACGACATCGGCAGAGCCGCGCTGCGGAGGGGCCCCACTTGGTTCTCCGGGGTGAAACCCCAGTCTTCAGGCAGGTGCGCGGTCCACTGCTTAAAGACCTCCCGATAGGGAAGCTTCGTTGCCTTTGAGGATGAGGAGACCGACCCGAGCCCCACGTTCACCAGTCCGTTACCTACCGGGAAGATCCACCCGTATCCGGGAAGCAGCTCCGATTTGCCCGGCTCTCCGCTCCATAGCTCCAAGTGGGATTCCATCCACTGATCGTCGGAACGCGGTGATTTGAAGTATGTCCTGGCCGCGACTCCCATTGGACGGTTGGCCTTCTTTTCTATCCCCAGAGAAGTCGCCAGCCTCCCTGCTACTCCGCCAGCGTCGACAACAAGCTTGCCGTGAGCGGTGACTTCGCGTGCCGTAGCCCCCCTGCCAACGCGGGCGCGAACACCTGTGACACGTCCCCAAGCGTTCGTAATGGCTTCGTACACTAGGTGCCCCTCATACAGCTGGGCTCCTGCGTCCACAGCGCGGAGGATCAGCTGGTGATCCAGGTCGGTCCTGGGCCGAGCCATTCCGAACCCGGGAAGAGTTTTTTGGTCGGGCCAGTCGAAGTAAAGGCTGTTCCCGCCGCCGATTACGTGCAGTCCCCGGTTTCTTGCCCAACCGTCGGTGTCTACGCCCATCCGGAGCAGTTCACTCACGGCCGCGGGGGTCAGACCGTCCCCGCAAACTTTGTCCCGGGGCATTGCGGCCCGTTCCAAGACAGCTACCGTAACGCCGGCCTGAGCAAGGTAGTAAGCGGTAGAGGCGCCCGCGGGGCCGGCCCCAACGACGATGACGTCCGCATCGATGCGGCCAGGACCGGCGTCGATCTGGTCGTCCACCATTACGGTTTCTCTCCTCAAGACTGGGGTCCCTACTCGGTGCAAGTTCCGGATGAGCTCCGGCACAAGTGTTCGCAAGTAATCTACCGCCACCGCTCGTTTCCAGCTAATTACGAGCCCAAACGCCAGTATCGCACCGAAAAGCTGACCCCACCAGCACTAATATAGCAAGGAAAGTGTTTCGTTATTCCTGAGAGGTGTCGGGGAGGGACGTGTCCGTCTCCGCTCCGCACCGGAAAGCACCACCTCAGTCGTTGAACCAAAACCTCTTGAGGTCGCGTTTGGCAGCTCGAGTTCCGCTAGAGAAGAGGCTTCTTGGCCCGGTGCAGTGCCACGATGCCCCCCGCTAAGTTGCGGACTTCCACGCCCCTCCACCCACAGTCCTGGAGGAGTGCCCCCAGCTCCTGCTGATCCGGCCATTCAAGGATGGATTCGACCAGGTAGTCGTATGCGACATCGTCGGAAGAAAGCGCCCTGGCCGCCACCGGCATAACTCTGTCCAAGTACCTGTCGTACGCGTACCGGAACGTTGGGTTTGTGGGTGCGGAAAACTCGCATATCAAGAGGATTCCACCGGGTTTCGTCACGCGCAGTATCTCCCTGAGCGCGGCCGGGACATCCTGGACGTTGCGCAATCCGAAACTGATCGTCACGGCATCAAACTCATCATCCGGGAACGGCAGGTCGGTCGCGTTGCCCAGAACAAATTCAAGATCCGGATGGCGTTCACGCCCAACCTCGATCATCCCTGGAGACAGGTCGCACGCAACCACGTGCGCCCCCCGGGCAGCGATGGCGGCGGACGAGGTCCCGGTCCCTGCAGCCAAATCCAAGATTCTTTGGCCGGGACGCGGGTCCAACGCGTTCACGACCGCTCTGCGCCACACGTATACCTGGCCCACCGAGGCGACGGTATTCATGAGGTCGTATCGCCTTGCAACCTGGTCGAACATGGCTGACACGGCGCCCGGCTTCTTTGTCAGGTCCGCCCGAGCCGGGTACTCACGGGGTTCACTCAGAGGAGTTTTTGTCATTCATCCATTCTTACACTCCCCCGAAGGGCCGACGACCAGGCGGGCCTCGTTCGGACCAGCTCACAAGCGCGGTTATCATTGCTGGTAATAGCTCAGGCGACCCACACCAGCTAGGAGAGCGCGATGGAACCGGAAACTACGATGCCGCTGCTGTATGTGCGCACCGAACCGCTGGAGAACGCCCCCGATAATCTGCTGGGCCTGGCGCCAAACCCGGACGGACTTCTCAGCTGGGTCGGTGAAGACCGCCAGCTGGTCGGGTGGGGTGAGGCCCTAAAGCTTGAGTTCGCCGGCATGCATGCGATTCGGGACGCGGCGCGTGAGTGGGACCGGGTGTCCCGAGGTGCCGTCAACACGGACTTGGCTAACACCGAACTGGCTCGTTCCGCCCCGATCGCCCTGGCGTCTTTCGGCTTCGCAGCTCACACCCCCGGGTATCTGGTGGTCCCGGAGGTTCTTCTGGTCCGCCACGGCTCAGAAACCCTGGTGGTAACCGCTTCCACGCAGGGACCTGCACCGTCCGGCAACCAGGTCCTCTCTTCCCTGATTCCCGCGCCCGTGACGGCTCTGCGCGGCCTGTGGACCGATCCGGGCAGGATGACGCAAAGTCAGTGGCAGAAAGCCGTGCGCAGACTGATCACCCTGCTCCAGGCAGGAGCAGCCGCGAAGGTCGTTCTCACCCGAGACATCGTGGTGTCCGCAGCGAACCAGATTGACGAACGCTACCTGGCTCAGCAGTTGGCGGACCTGTACCCAACCACCTGGGTTTACGCCGTTGAGGGGCTGATAGGTGCCACTCCGGAGATGCTGGCGGCAATGGACGGTCCAAATGTCGTCTCGCGTGTTCTGGCGGGGACGTCCGCCCCGGGAGAAGGACAGGAACTCCTCGACTCATTGAAGAATCGAAGTGAGCACCACTTCGCGGTCGAATCGGTAGCCCGCGCTCTGGCGCCCCGTGCCGAGGTGCTAAACGTCCCGTCAGAACCGCAGCTTCTGGACCTGCCTAACGTAACTCACTTGGCGACCGAGGTGACCGCACAGATTTCCAATGCGAACGTGCTCGATATCGTGGACGCGCTGCACCCAACCGCCGCGGTGTGCGGCACCCCAACCAAGCTGGCTTTCGACATTTTGGAGGACCTGGAAGGAACCCAACGCGGACGTTATTCGGGTCCTGTCGGCTGGGTTAATGCCAGTGGCTCCGGAGAGTTCGGCATTGCGCTGCGTTGCGGCCAAATGTCCAAGGACCACCGAAGCGTTCGTGTCTTCGCAGGTGGCGGCATCATGCCCGACTCGGTGCCGGAACTTGAGTTGGCAGAAACCCGAGCGAAGATGCGTCCCGTCCTGGAAGCCTTAGGTCTGGAAGACTAGAAAACTGATAGAAAAGGTCGGTGCCAGAACGGGAATCACCCTACTCCAGCACCGACCCACATTTCTCCCCAGCCAATCGCACCTGGCTTCGAACACGGACCAGCGGATCTCCTAGCTTGCTTCCAAAAGGCTCTCCAGCCTAATTCCCGGAATGGCTTGAGGTTTCAGGTCAGACCTTTTCTTTCAATGTGACGTCCACCTGCATCAGTTGTCCATCCCTGAGCACATCCAGCACAACGGTTTCACCTACCTGATACCTGCGAACGTAGCCTGTTAGCGACGGGCCAGAAACTACCTGATGTCCGCCTATGCCGACGATGACATCCCCTGTCTGCAGGCCCGCCTCGTGCGCGGCACTTCCGGTGATGACCTCGGCTACAGCGGCTCCCAGTACCGTCCCGCCCTCACTTTCGGAGCTGCCGGACATTATCTGCACACCTAGTACGGAGTGCTGCACTGTGCCGTTATCAATGATCTGGCTGGTTATGTTATTCACCAGGTCAATGGGAATCGCGAAGCCCAACCCGATAGAACCGGCGCTGTCACTGCTGGTCGCCAAGGAGGCGATGGAGGAGTTTATTCCCACCACGGATCCGCTCGCGTCGAACAGCGGTCCCCCGGAGTTCCCCGGATTTATGGAGGCATCAATTTGAATGGCGTTAGTGACGACAGCTTCTGCCGACGGGTCGGTGTCCGCGCTTACGACAACGGGGCGGTCCAGTGCAGAGATCACGCCTGTGGTTACCGTATCCGACAATCCGAGCGGGGATCCGACAGCCATTACCGGCTGACCGACTTTAAGGTCCCCCGACGTGGACAGGTTCGCTGCCATGAGGTCGGCAGGAGCATTTATGAGCTGGATGACAGCTATGTCGGTGGTCGAGTCTGACCCGATGACTTCCGCCTCGTACAGACGACCATCATTAAGGCTGACGGTGATGGAACCACTATTGAGCACGTTAGAGACGACGTGTTGGTTGGTGACGATACGACCTTCCGAGTCGATAATCACCCCGGAGCCGGTGCCCATTTCTCCTTCTCCGTCCGTCTGAATCGACACGGTCGCTGGGCGCACTGCTTCGGCTACGGTCTCCCAGTCGGGTCCCCCGGCTTGCTGCTCAACAGTGGGTGTCGTGCCGCTCTGCTGCGTCACTTCAGCGGCTGCAGGCTCAGCGACTTGGTCTGAGCTGTCCCCAGTGAGGGCTATCGTCGTCCCAACGGAGGCAGCAGAGGTCAGCAGCATAGCTGCTATTAGTGCTGTCCAGCCGGGACCCGCCTTTCGAGTTCCATGTTTCTGTGTTGCGGGCGTGGTGGGCGCAGCAGCCACGGGTTGCGGGTACCCAATCCGCACCTGCGGGAACTGCGCTGGGGGCGGGGTCTGCGGCTGCTCGGAACGTTGCCCATGTTCAGAAGCCTGGCCTCCCATAGGCAGCTGATCCTGCTGGGGAGAAGCCTGGCCCTGCTGAGAGGATCGACCCAAGCGAGGATACCGGGGGAAGGGACCTGAAGCAGAAAGCGGGGCTGTTTCCGAAGTGCTGGTGGAACCCCCAGGTCCGCGGTCCTGTGCGCTCGAATTAGGTAAAGACGCCTTCGCGGCACCCGAGTTCTGCGCTTGCTGTCCCTCTCCCGAAGCCACTGGAGCGGCAAGCTGTGGCGTGCCGGCAGCGTGTTGCCCCGGCCCTATCTGACCGGAAGTAGGGTTCGGCACATTCGGGTTTGTCCTGGGTGCAAAGCGGCTCCGAACCTCACCGGGACCCTGCGCTCCGGGCTCGATTCCCTGCTCTCCCCCGCTGGGGGATGGCACATCTGGTCCGTAAGGATCACTCATCGGTGTTACTCCTTGCTAACAACGCGACTTCCATTTGCGAGTCTATTCTGCGTCGGCCAGCATTAGGATTTCTGGGCGGTACCTGGACGTCACCTGGGTAAGGGGACAGCCGCCAGAGCCTCCGCGATCCTCTTCGACATTGTCTTCAGAAGCTCTGCCGGGCGCGGAATGGGTACCTCTACGACTTCTATTCCTTGCACTGGCGCTGAAAGGACCTGCTTCAGCTCTTCCAGGTTCGACACCTGTGTAGCTTTCCAACCCGCTGCAGCCGCTGCCGCCAACACATCGAGTCGCGGCGGCACTGCGAAGAATCTCTCATACACCTTCGCGGGAGCAGCACCGTGCTCCAACGACGCAAAAATCCCGCCGCCAGAATCGTTCAGTACCACCACCTGCAGGTTTGCGCTTCCGCCGGGACGTTGGGACAGTGACGACACATCCGCCGCAAAAGCCATGTCACCCAAGACTGCACGCACGGCACGCCCAGTTCCCTGGGCGACCCCCAGCGCGCCGGCGACCGAGCCATCTATTCCGGCCAGGCCACGGTTTGCGTAAACGGTATTCTCCGTGCGGGTGTCAGCAACCAAGTCGAATGCGCGTACCGGATTGGAAGCCGCGAGCCACAGGTCGGGTTGGGGCGGAGAATGCCAGATCGCCCGGGCTACGCTCAGCAGGTTCAACGAGCCACCAGACACCTCGGAAATAACAGAGCCTGCCACAGCGGAGGCCGCCTGCCATGAGGCCAGCCAAGCGAGATCGGGGTCGGACCCAGGAAGAGTGAACGTCATTCCCTCCGCAATCACGGAGGCCGTCCCAGCCACATCCGGGTAGACCCGCCTGGTACTGCACACCACCTTCCGCACAGAGGGGTTCGCAATAAGTCTGGTGACGGGGCGCGTTAGGGTCGGATGCCCCGTGACAACCACCTGTTCTATAAGCCGAGTTCCCGCGAACCCGCGTAGCAGATCCGGTGCGTGCGGTACCCAAGCGGGGATGCCCGTAGCTCCGGAACTCGGCTCTGCCAGAATCGGCACTGCGCGAGCCTCCGCGGATGCCAAGACCCGAGGGTCCGCAGCATCCCCCGCTACGACAACGGTAGCCAAGTCCGGCAGGCACAGATCCTCCCACGCCGGGTTCTCCACGCGAGAGGGGACCCGCACCGGCAGAGTCACGTCCGGCAGCTGGCCCGGGGCTGTCGGTACAAGAGGATCAGCAAACGCGACATTCAGGTGAACGGGCCCGGGCCTTTGCCGAGCAGCATCGATAAGCCGAGCAAGCACCGTGACCGTCTGGCCCGAGTCAATTGCGTCCGCAGGTATGGAAGCGTCCGCCACCACGAAGGAACCGAAAAAGCTGTCCTGCGTGGTTGTCTGTGAGGCCCCAACCCCGCGCATATGGTGAGGCCGATCGGCGCTTAGAACCAGAACCGGTAGTTCCTGATGCGAGGCTTCGGTCACTGCAGGGTATAGCTCGGCCACCGCCGTCCCCGACGTGGTCACGACCGCTACGGGCTGGTGCGTCGCCTTAGCGAACCCGACCGCCCAAAACCCCGCGCTGCGTTCATCACTGAACGTCGCTACCCGCAGAAGATTGTCTGCTTCAGCTTGCGCCAGCGCGTAGGCCATCGGCGCATTCCGTGACCCTGGACAATATGCGGCAGCCGGAACCTCCGCCGCTATAAGTGTGGACACTAGAGCTCGGGCAGTAACAAGGGAGGGATTCTCAGTCATCTTTTGCCGCCTCCGCTATCAGGGCTTCCCCCCGGCTCAGCCAGTGACGCAAAACGGCGCTCGGGACGGGCGCGGCAACCGGAGCAAGAGGGCCGCTGCTTATCTGTCGGGCCTGCTCTGCACTCAGGTACCCACCCACGGAAGCAAGAGTTTCCTCGGTCGCATCAGCAGTCAGAAGCCGGGCGGTATCCAGCCCGCACGCAGCCGGGAGATCCGGCAGTGCCGCTGCCAGGAGGACTCCCGCCGCCAAGCCGATCGACGTATCCAATGCGGAAGAGACAACCATTGGGAGCGGTAGTTTCGCGGCAAGGTCCAGCGCGGCGTTTACCCCGCCTAGGGGGGCCACCTTTATGACTGCTAGGTCAGCGGCTTCCATCTCCACAACGAGCAGCGGGTCCTCCGCCCTGCGAATCGACTCATCGGCCGCGATACGCACGCCGGTGCGGGCACGCACGTATGCGAGCTCTTCAACGCTCGCACACGGCTGTTCTACGTACTCCAAACCTCCGGCAGAAATGGTCGCTTTGTTCAACACTTCAATAGCCCCAAGCGCCTCATCACGAGTCCAAGCACCATTAGCATCGACCCGCACGCGAGCCTGCTCTCCGAACTGCGCTGCCAAAGCATCGGCGACAGCCCTCACCCGGCGCGCATCTTCAGCTATCGGTACCCCGACATCCGCGACCTTCACCTTCGCTGTTGCCGCCCCCGAGCGGGCTGCCCGCTCTGCGCCTGCCTGCGCGGAACTAACCGGTATCGTAACGTTTACCGGCACCTGTTCGCGGACGGACCGCGGGCCCGGTCGGGTGGCCTCCGCGACGGCCGACCGCCACCAGTGAACCGCTTCGGGGGGTTCATACTCCAGGAAGGGGGCGCACTCTCCCCATCCGTACGGGCCTTTGAGAAGCAGGCCCTGCCTGACCTCGACCGCCCGGAATCTGACGCTCATCGGAACCTGGAAGGCCACGACCTGCGAGATGCCGCGTTCATGCAGCCAGTTTGCCGCTGAACGCGTCCAGGCGTCGCTTGGAATCTCGGTTAGCTGGGGAAGGATCTTTCGTGTCACACGACGAGTGTACCGGCCCAAGCGTCCGCTTCCGGAAAGGGATTAGGGCCAGAAAGAGATTAGGGTAAGACCATGATCGTACTTGCGCTGGCGGGGGGCCTGGTTGGCCTGGTGGCCTCCCTGGTTCTTCGGGTCCCGAAACGCAGACAGGCAGCTCGGGAGGGCGTCGTAGACGACCGTTTCGCTTACCTGTCCCTTCCTGGGTTTTCTTTGTTTTTGATTGGGATTGGACTCCTGGGACTCACTCTTCCAGGCAGCGGAGCAGGCGGGGTTGGGCCGCTGCTCCTGATAGTGTCTGTTCTAGCGGGCATAATGGCAGCATTTGGTGCCTTGCTCTCCATGTGGGGCCTGTTCGGGAAGACCGTTCCGCGCTGGGCTCTGCCCCGCGACAAGCGTTGAAACCGCTACTTGTTCCAGGGAGAGATTACGCGGTAGACCACGTCCGGGGTGTGCCCTAGGAAGTCTGCGGAGTTATCGTCGCTGTAGCTTGTACCAAACTCGTAGTGCCACGGTTCCGGCCTATCGGTGTCGGGCCCCAAAGCTGATGGGAGACGGAATCCGTAGTCTGGGCCGTTCTCAATCATCCATTCAACTTCCGGGTCGGTCCATGCATCAAACACGTCCCAGTCGAAGTCTATTGCTTGGCCCAAACCGTGGTTTGAAGTCCCCGGGATAGCCGTCATGCTCGGCGACACCGAGTGCACATAGTACTGCTCATTCAGCGTGCGGTATCCATTCAGAATGGGAAGATCTGTACCAAATTCGTCCTTGTATGCCTCGTTCAGGCGCTCAAAGTTACCCATGGCTGCGCACAGCAGTCTCTCGCTAGGCTCCCACGGAATCGGGCAAAGAAAATCCGGGTCCAGTTCGCCGTTTGCCTGATCGGAAAGATCCGGAAGATTCCCAGCCAAATCTCGGTCTAATTCGAGCTGCGCTTCTTCGGCCAAAGAGCCACCGTCTGCCGCAAGCGAGTGAAGCTTCTTAGAGCTCAGATCGGCAACTTCGAAAGTGCCGTCTAGGACGGCTACTGAGTCTTCGTCCAGGTCGTCAATTGCTGACTCTAACTTGTCGGCCTTCTCTTGGATTGCGTCCAACTGCACGGCAGAATCCACAGTCTGCACAAGGGTTACCCCGGAGACGTCCGTCCCTGTTTCAATCTGGACCACGTCACGAGCCGCACCAAACAGGGAGGCTAGCGGCAACTTCCCCTCTTCGAAGCTGCGCATAACCGCTACCGGAGCATCCTCAAGCAGCCAAAAAGTCGATGACAGGGAGGTCTCTTCCAAAGCGGTCAGGAGCCGATCATAGGAACGTGCAACGTCTTTACCCGCGTCTGAGAATTCCTCTAGCAAATCCAGTGAGTCAAAGTCGACGCGCCCCAGCTCAGCGTATGCGCGGGAAAGGACAGCCGCGTCTGCGGGAGACACCTGCACTTCTAGGACGTAATCGCGATTGGAGCTTTCATCCGCCGCAGCAAAAGCCTGGGCGAGGGGAACGGCCAGCAGCAAGGTGGCTATGAGGATCGCGAGCAGGCTCCTGCGTCGAGGCCTCACCCGACCGCGCACCTGGTTACTCAACGAATCGTCCCCTACGTGTTGGAAGCACAACGATTGCAATTCTAGACACTGGCAACACTAAAGGAAATAGGTAATTCTTGGCCGATATTGTGGACAATCCTTCATTTATCGCCCGGTTCCCGCCCCAAAGAGCGAACCATCACCGCCTTGATTGTGTGCAGCCGGTTCTCTGCCTGGTCGAACACGATGGATCGCGGCCCGGAGAACACCTGGTCGGACACTTCTACACCATCTAGCCCGAACTCTTCGTAAATATCCTGGCCAACAGTGGTATTCCGGTCGTGGAACGAGGGAAGACAGTGCATGAACTTAGCTTCTGGACCGGCCTTTTCCATCAGCGCCTGGTCCACTCGGTACGGGCGCAGCAGCTCCACGCGATGTGACCACACGTCCTTCGATTCTCCCATCGACACCCAGATGTCCGTGTGAACAAAGTCAACACCTGTGACAGCGTCAAGATCTTCCGTAACCGTGACTTTAGCCCCGGTTTCTGTAGCGATTTCCTTCGCTTCAGCTATGACCTCCCGGGGCGGCCACAGTTCCTGCGGCGCCACGATCCTCACGTCACAGCCCAGCATTGCCCCTGAAATGAGCAGGGAGCGCCCCATGTTGTAGCGCGCATCGCCAACGTAAGCGAAGCTCAGATCTTGAAAATCTCGTCCCCCGCCATGCTCCCGCATGGTCAGTGCGTCTGCCAGCATCTGCGTTGGGTGCCACTCATCAGAAAGCCCATTCCATACGGGGACGCCCGCGCAGTCAGCCAGGGTTTGCACTTCGCTTTGGTCGTCTCCCCGATATTCGATGCCGTCAAAGAACCGCCCCAACACCGTCGCTGTGTCGGCAACCGATTCCTTGTGGCCCATCTGAGAGCTAACGGGGTCCAGGTATGTGGTCGAAGCACCCTGGTCGGCCGCAGCGACCTCGAAAGCACATCGGGTCCTAGTCGAAGTCTTCGCGAACACAAGAGCAATGTTTCGTCCCGCCAAGTATTTTCGCTCAGTGCCGTCCTTCTTCTGCTTCTTCAGTGTGGCCGACAAATCGATTAGGTCGCGCCACTGCTTGGGCGTGAAGTCGGTTTCCTTGAGCAGGTGGGTTCCGGGGGCGAAGTACTCGGCAACATTTTCCATGCGCCAACAATACAGCCGCCTCTGCCCCGCAGACCACACCCGTTTCGCGATTAGGATGGTCATCATGAGCAGCCTTGACTTTGTATCTGACACGTTCGACCCCGACCGGTGGCGGGAAATCTCCGGGTTTGATTTCACAGATATCACCTACCACCGGGGTATCTCACGTGGCGCTGAGGACGGGCGCCCGCGAGGGGAGGACCTGCCGTGGGTGCGTATCGCTTTTGACCGCCCCGAACTCAGGAACGCGTTCCGACCGCAAACCGTAGATGAGCTATTGGACGCTCTGGACGACGCGCGCACGGATGCTGGCGTCGCGGCGGTTATCCTCACCGGGAACGGCCCCTCCCCCAAAGATGGAGGGTATTCCTTCAGCTCTGGCGGCGACCAGAGCGTCCGCGGTAAAGAGGGATACGAATACGAGCCCGGCGAAGAAGGCAAGAATGAGGGCGAAACGGGTCGGAAAGCCCGCCACGGCAGGCTCCACATTTTGGAAGTGCAGAGGCTTATCCGCACCATGCCCAAGCCGGTGATCGCCGCTGTGGGGGGCTGGTCTGCAGGGGGAGGACACTCTTTGGGAGTCGTGTGCGATCTGGCGGTTGCCAGCTTGGAGCACGCGCGTTTCATACAAACGGATGCGAACGTCGGCTCATTCGACGGCGGATACGGCTCCGCGCTTCTGGCTCGACAGGTAGGCGACCGCAGGGCCCGCGAGATCTTCCTTTTGGCGCGTCCTTACACCGCGCAGCAGGCGGAAAATTGGGGCGCTATCAACCAGGCGGTGCCCCACAGTGAGCTTGAGAGCACCGCTATCGGCTATTGTGCAACGATCGCCCGGAAGTCCCCCCAGGCAATCCGGATGCTCAAATACGCCTTCAACCTGGCTGATGACGGCTTGGCGGGGCAGCAAGTCTTTGCCGGTGAGGCGACGCGCCTGGCCTACATGACTGACGAAGCTCGGGAAGGGCGGGACGCCTTCATGGAAAAACGCGATCCCGACTGGTCTGCTTTCCCTTACTACTACTAGCCGCTACTACTGCCCACCA
>CAYFRG010000008.1:33060-70648 GCA_964345535.1 uncultured Actinomyces sp.
TTACGCTGGCACCAGCAGTGCTCGATTACCCGGTCAAGCAGCGCCCGGGTCGGAGCTGAAGCTCCGGGTCAGTCGTGGCTGATCACCTTGGTGCCCATATCCGCCCAGTCGTAAATGAACTTGGCGTCGGCTACCTCCATGTTGATACAGCCGTGCGACCCGCCCGGACCGTTCCACCCGAACGATGAACGCCAAGGGGCCCCGTGGAAACCGTAGCCGCCGTAGAAGTACGTCACCCATGGGACATCTTTCGTGACGTACTTAGAGCCGTCGTAGTTCTCCCCGCGCATGTCCTGAATTTCGTACTTCAGATACACGTTGTATTCGCCAGTCACTGTCGGGGTCAGGGGATCACCCGGCACCATTAGCGACGGGCCCGCGACTATCTGATCACCCTCATACGCTGTGACCGAAGCGTTCGTGAGATCAAGATCTATCCACTTCTCACCCTCAGCAGGACGGTACAGCAGTCTTTCCGTCCCTGGAAGCGCCGGACGGTCCTCCCACGTAGCGGGCAGGACATCGTACGTAAACACGGTATCCACGCCCTCTCCCGCAGCCAGGGCCTTGCCGAACGCTTTCACTACCTTCGCCACGTTGTCGGCGCCGTATCCGTCCTCTGCTGGTAGCGATACCGCCACTTCTTCGCCGTTTTCATCTACGTTACGCAAACCCGTAGTCGGCGCATCTGACGATTCCTCTGCGAATTCATCCACCCAGGCGGTGGCCTTCTTTTTCTTCAAAGCAGGCTTGTAGTCGTCCCCTTCGCCCTTGAACTTGATCCACTTTGCTTTCTGAGCGCGATCCGCGATTGCCGTGTCGTAGTAGCTGTCCGTCACCGACACCTGTGCGTCCAAAAACCCGTTCGCCAATTCAGCGGCGGCCATCGCCTGCTCAGTTTGCGTTGCCGGGTCCGAGGCAAGCGTGGGAACAGAGATCCGCGCGTCCTCTAATGACCGAGCGGCGCTCACCACGTCACCTTCCAGAGCCGCGGTATCAACCAGCTCACCGGGGCGCGACTCCGTGGTGTAAAAGTACGAGGAGTCGGCGTCAAAGTGCACGGATGCGTCCACCGGCCCGTGGCCATCTTCAGGCAACAGTTGGTCCGTGAACTCCGAGAATCGTTCGGACTCAACTACGACGAAAGGCGTGATCTCATGATCATCGAAGAACCCCTCGATCATCGCCATTGGGCTTCCATTAGCTTGGAAGACTTCCTGGACAGTCTTCTCCACATCGACGCGCGCCCCGACATCCGCAAGCGACACTTCCTGCTCATCCTCACCAGGAACGTCGAGCAAGATAACCTGTCCCTCAGCCCGCTCGGTCAGCTGCGCCTGCACCTGCTCCGGCGTGAGACCTGAAACCGAGACACCAGCAACCGTGACGCCAGGTAGCGCATGACCGCGGTAGTAGCCGAAGAAGAAACCAGCACCCGCAATCAGGGCAACGCCCACGACTGCGCCAAGAGCCAGCCAGAGGCGACGTTTGGAAGAAAGTATTTTGGCCATATACAGGCCATTCTAGTGGCGCAATCACGCCGATTCACTGTTGCGTTGGTGACATGTGGATGCGGGGCACGCCCCCTCTCTTAGAATGGTCGAATGACAAGCATGCGAAAGCTGCCCTGCGGCGCGGACCTACTGCGGGTGAGCTTGACGGGTCCGGATGTGACGGAGTTGTTCGAGGTGGTAGAGGCTCGCATGGCCGCTTCCTCTCCTGACCCCTTGGTAATCATCGAGGACTCGGACGTGGTCGCCGAAGATGTCGAAGGACGCGTCGAGGTGGCCTCGTCCCTATCGGATGTCACCCTGGCCACATCCGGCACCAGCGGGGTCCGGTCCAGCTTGGTCGGCCTTTCCTGGGAAGCCCTTACCCACTCGGCCGGGGAAACAAACCGCTACCTGACTCCGGACCTCTGGCTACTCCCTCTCCCGCCCCATCACATTGCCGGATTCCAGATCGTGGTCCGCTCGGTGCTGCTAGGGTCCCCGCCCGCGGTGGCAAGCTCTACGGATCACTTGCGTCAGCTAGTCAAAGAGGTCTCTCCGGGTACCGTGACGTCCCTTGTCCCGACGCAACTACGAGACCTGGCGGGCACTCCACTTGAGAACTTCCACGCAATCCTGGTGGGCGGGGCGCGACTCCCCAAACAGCTGCTCGGTGCCTCTTCTCATCTACCGCTGGTTACCTCGTACGGCATGACCGAGACGTGCGGTGGCTGTGTCTACGACGGACGGCCTCTTCCCGGAACTGAAATCCGTATCCAGGACGGACGTGTCCTGATCAGTGGACCCACGCTGATGGACGGTTACGTGGATGCTGCAAACCCGTTCGTGGAGTATGGCGGCCGCCGATACCTTGCCACGAACGATGCCGGAATCTGGGACGGCGGACTGCTCAGTGTTCAGGGCCGTTTAGATCAGGTGATTATCTCCGGTGGGGAAAACCTGAGCCCACCAGCTATAGAGGACGCTATTTTTTCAGAGCTGCCGAACCTACAGGTCGCAGTACTGGGCGTTCCCGACCAGCGATGGGGGGAAGTAGTTTGCGCCGCCGTAGTCGTGTCAGGGGAAAACCTGAACTCTACTGCCACTAGGATCCGGGAGATTGTGCGCGACCGCCTTGGCGCAAAGGCCGCTCCACGCCGCATAGTCTGCGTGCCCCGGCTACCGCTCTTCCCTACAGGAAAAATTGACTTACAAACTCTTCGAGAGCAAGTATTGGAAGCTGTCCGTGACAAGAAAGCTTGGAGCGCTGATTAGCCCGTGAGCGTAAAACCATCTGCACAGCCCGACCGCCACGGCGGTCCCACCCTGAGTGATTGGTTAGAAGGAGCCCGACTGCGGACCTTGCCCGCCGCGGCAGCTCCGGTCATCATAGGGACCGGTGCCGCGGTTCACCTAGACTCGTTTTCCCCAGGTATGTCCGCTTTGGCGCTGCTGGTGGCACTGCTGCTCCAGGTGGGGGTGAATTTCGCCAACGACTACTCGGACGGGGTACGCGGCACGGATGTGGAGCGGCTGGGACCGGTGCGTCTCACCGCTTCCGGGATTGTCCCGCGCGGACAGGTGCTTCGCATCGCACTGGCGTGCTTCGGCCTTGCGGGCGTGGCCGGCCTGGCCCTGGTCGCATGGTCAGCAAGCTGGTGGCTACTTCTGGCAGGAGCCGCCGCTGTTGTCGCAGCTTGGTTCTACACGGGAGGTGCTCGGCCCTACGGATACATGGGCGTCGGATTATCGGAGCTCTTCGTTTTCGTCTTCTTCGGACTGATGGCGACGGTTGCAACAACCTGGGTTCAGGCTCACAGCGCCCCCGGCTGGCTCTGGTTGGCCGCGTCCGGAATGGGTTTGACCTCGGTTGCCCTTCTCCTAGTGAACAACATCAGGGACATCCCAACGGATAAAAAGGTCGGGAAAAACACGCTGGCTGTCAGGGTGGGTGACCACGCGTCCAGAGGGCTGTACGTGGCGGCCCTTGGCTCCGCAGCGATCTTGGGGGCGGCGGCCGTGACCCTCTCCGTCAAGCCAATTCTGTGGGGGCTCTGGACCCTCCTGGTACTTCTGGCTCTGGCTCTAACGACAGCGCTTCCGGTGCTTGTAGGAGCGTCCGGACCGGGCCTGCTCCGCACGCTTAGGAACACCGGATTCTTCGCACTGGCATACGCGGCTCTGCTGACGGCGCTACTGTGCCTGTGAGCGCCTCGGCGTAATTTCTGGAAACTCACTAAGCTACCCGTATGGCAAGAGTTCTATTTTTCGCGTTCGTGATTGGTATAACCCTCTATGCGATGATCGACTGGGCCATGAACTCAAAAGACCAGACGCCGGGGGGACTGTCCCGATGGCTTTGGCTAGCAGTCGTCATTTTGTTCCCCATAGTCGGGCCGGCAGCGTGGATAATCCTCCGACTGGTTGGGCAGGCTGAAGCGCGCCAAAATCCGGGAGTCCAGCAACCCCCCATGCGCGCAGGAGCGCCCGACGACGATCCTGAATTCCTGGATGACTGGGCAAGAAAGATTGAGAGACGCCAACGGAGAAGCCGCCCGGAAAGGCCCGGCGGCAACCACCCAGACGCGCCTGAAACCCCGGAAGATCCTGACGCGGAGGACCCGCAAGACCCGTCCTAGTTGACCGCCGCTACCGAACTGCCCGGGGTCACGTCCTGCGCCGCATCGAGTAGTGCCGCCGCCGGCTGAGTGTAGGTCCACCCAACAAGCGTGTGGTCCTGGAATATCAACGACGTTAACGACGCTAGAGAGCACTCGCGCCTGAGCGGATTGTGCGTGAGTGGCTTGCCCTGGATGAATCTCTGCACCGTAACGATGGGAAGCTGATGGGAGACCAGCAGGGCCTCGTGCCCCCACGCCAGGTCGATCGCCGTCGAAATAGCGGCTCGCATCCGGTCCAGAATCTGCGCGTGAGGTTCCCCCCAGGACGGCTGTAGCGGCCGAACGTAGTGCTGCCAGTTGCGCGGGTGGGCCAACGCCCACCTGTTCCTGTTGACCGCCACTCCTTGGAACTTTGAAGAGGCCTCCACCAGGTTTCTATCCACACCGATCGGCAGATCGTATGCGACAGCAGTGGGCAGGGCAGTTTGTTGGGCACGCAGCAGCGGGGACGCTATCACCTGCGTGATGTCCCGCCCCTCCGCTTTCAGGTAGTCGGCGACAACCTGAGCCATTTCCAAACCCAGAGGGGTCAAACCGAACCCGGGAAGCCTGCCGTAGAGCAAACCCGCTTGGTTATCCACTTCGCCATGTCTCATCAGGTGCACTGTCGTAAGGGCCATGACCGCAATCATGCCACGACACTGACACCGTCGCTCACATACGTCTACTCTATGTAGGTAGGAGGAGCCAGATGACACAGGAAGGACCAGCGGGTGGCATCTCCCCGGAACAAGTGGGAGCGTTCTTCGATGTGGACGAAACCCTGGTTCGGGGCGCCACCGTATTTTGGGCCGCACGGGAAATGTTCTCCCACGGCTTCTTCGGAATTAAAGAGCTCCAGTACGCCGCGATCCAAACCCTCCGGTATGTGCTCCGTGGAGAAGATGCCAGCCGGATCGCGGAGTATGGAGACCGCGCTGCCAGTCTCATCGAAGGAAACTCAGTCGAACACCTTCAAGAACTTGCTGAGTCAATATATGACAGGTACTTCGTCCCCCACGTGTACCAGGCGACCTATGAGCGTCTGAAGGAACACCGAGAAGCTGGGCACCAAGTTTGGCTAATCTCCGCAACCCCCTGGTTGATTGCCGAGGTGTTTGCTCGACGGCTCGGGGCTGCTGGCGGAATCGGAACCCGCATGCAGGTTTCGGGCGGGATTCTACAGGGAAAGCTGGACGGCAAACTGGTTCACGGACCCGGAAAAGCCTCGGTTGTCGAAGAGATCGCGGAGGAAAACAACCTTCGCTTGGAAGCGTCGTGGGCGTACTCCGACTCCGCGAACGATATTCCTCTCCTATCCGCAGTCGGGAATCCGGTAGCGGTCAACCCAGACCGCGCCCTAGCGGACCACGCGCGCGTAGAGGGTTGGGAAATCCTCCGGGTGCGCACCAGGGCCAACGAACTCCTCCGGGACCTCACAAAGACAGGCGTTCTGATTGCGGGGACCACGGCGGTGGTAGCTCTGATCTACAAGGTGGCAAGAGGCCGCCGTAACCGATCCTTGAAACGTGTAGGGAAATACTAAGGCCCAGCTCCAAAAGGAACCGGGCCTTGAGTGGCTACTTCTTGTTGCGGCGCTGGTGACGAGTCTTGCGCAGCTGCTTGCGGTGCTTTTTCTTAGACATGCGCTTGCGGCGCTTCTTCACTACGGATCCCATAGCGTCCTCCCCTCGTCGTCCAACTCGCCCACCGGAACTGGGGACTCAGCCCGCGCAGTGACCGGGTGGGCCACAAAAACTTACAACGCGGAATATACTACCCGCCCACACCGGATTCTTTATCATCCGCCCATGTGACATCAAGTAAGTCTTGCACGGCTGCCTGTGGGATCCGGAAGCTCTTCCCCGCCCGAAGGGCAGGAAGCTCGCCAGAGTGGATGAGCCTATAGACCGTCATACGGGATACACGCATCAGCTCCGCAACTTCACTTACGGTAAACAGCTTAGGCATGGACTGCGGATCCATATTCGTACCCCTCTTCGACCTGCGCTCAGAACAGCTCGCCGGTACTGAACCTCGGCACAGCTCACTCACTGGGTGCCAGTCTAACAAAGTATTCGTCGCTTTTTGACTCGAGTCCGCATGATTCTCCCGTCCCCACCCGGTCATACGCAGGACTGCTGGACAGTCGGAAGAAGTATCATTGGAGTGGCTGCTCAGCAGGCGGCAGGCCGACTACGTAGGGTGTTGGCGGGATCGAAAGCGGGACAATGGGATGGCACAGACGCGACGCCCCGGGTCGTTTTGGCGCGGCCACTCCCCGGATGTCGACACGCCCCGCTTAGGGCCCGAGCGCAGACCGGGGCTGCGTACATCCGGTCGGCAAGTCTGGCAGAAGTTAAGACGCGTCTCTGGCAGGATCGCCCGCGACTCGCCGGCGCGCGCAACACTAATCGTGTTCTTGGTTCTAATCCTGGTGTTTACGGGACTGTTGATGCTTCCGTTTTCCACATCGAGTGGGCGTCCTCCCCCCTTCATAGACGCACTATTCACCGCGGTGTCAGCTGTTTGCGTAACCGGGTTGACCACGGTGGAAACCGCAGAGTTCTGGTCCCACTTCGGACAGGGCGTCATCATGGCGGGCGTGTTCATTGGTGGCCTTGGAGTGATGACGTTGGCCTCAATGCTGGCGCTGGTCGTTTCCAGTCACCTGGGCCTGTCCCAACGAGTGCTGGCTAGTACTTCGACAGGTTCCGGGGGAATGAGTGGCCTGGGGCGTCTTCTTCGCACGGTGCTGCTTGTTTCGATCGTGATAGAGGGGTTCATCTTTATCGCGATCACCGTGCAAATGCTGATTCGCGGAGTCGCCGCACCGCAAGCCCTTTGGGACGGACTGTTCATGGCGGTGTCAGGCTTCAACAACGCAGGCTTCTTGAATATTCCCGGCGGGGCAAACCAGTTCATTGGTAGCTGGGGGTTCCTGCTTCCGATCATCGTGGGCGCCACGATTGGAGCCCTCGGTTTTCCCGTCATCGTGGAGCTCATCCGATCACCACGGCGCCCCCGCAGGTGGACGCTGCACACGAAACTGACGTTGACGGTATTCGGGATCCTCTTTCTAACCAGTGTGATGTCCACCGCGCTTCTGGAGTGGAACAACCCGGCCACACTTGGCCCCCTGTCCATTTCGGATAAGATCCTCAACTCTCTACTGTCGGGGAGTAACACGCGCTCCTTGGGGATATCCGCCGTGGAAACCGCGGCCCAAGAAGCACCGACAATCTTCCTGTCGAGCATTTTCATGTTCATTGGAGGCGGCTCCGCGTCCACCGCAGGCGGCATCAAGGTGACCACCTTTGCTGTCCTCTTCCTGGCTGTTCGGGCAGAGGCCCGGGGTCACCACGACGTCGAGGTCTTCCAGCGTCGCATGAGCTTTGGAACCGTGCGTTTAGCGGTCTCCGTCCTTTTTGTGGCCAGCCTTCTGGTTGGGGGTGGCGCCTTCGCGCTCCTGCTCCTGACGGATTACTCTGCGGAAGCCATTTTGTTTGAGGCGATCTCTGCTTTCGGGACGGTGGGGCTGTCTTTGGGCATCACGCCGTTTTTGCCACCCGTCGGGAAAGCGGTCTTGGCGCTTCTCATGTTTGCGGGGCGCCTTGGGCCTATAACGTTTGCTACCGCACTGGCACTGCGAGATCGACGTAGACTGGTGCGGATGCCAGAGTCCAGGCCGATTGTCGGCTGAGAACCGAAGCGAATCAAGGGGATTGATGATGGGAAGTCGCAGGCGTACCAGTGGCACACTGGTGATCGGGCTGGGCCGCTTCGGAGAGGCCGTGGCGGCGTCCCTGGACCGAATGGACAAAGAGGTCCTTGCGATAGAAAAGGACCGAAAGCTTGTCCGGCACTTCACGGGCCTGATACCGGTGGTAGAAGCGGACGCATCCGACATGGAAGCTCTGGAGCAGGCCGGGGCGGCTGAATTCTCCTCCGCGGTTGTCGGAATTGGTTCGGCACTCGAAGCCTCAGTTTTGATCACTGCAAACCTTGTGGACCTGGGCGTTCCATCCATCTGGGCCAAGGCGACGTCACGGGAGCACGGAAAGATCTTGCGACGAATAGGCGCCCACCACGTTATCTACCCCGAGTACGACGCAGGTAGGCGCACGGCGCACCTGGTTGGGGGTGAGCTACTGGACTACATCGAAATGGACCAGGAGGCGCTGGCCATCGCGAAGTTACGAACCCCGCGGGAACTGGATGGGTTCAGCTTGGCCGAATCAAGACTTGAAGACAGATACGGGGTCCGAGTACTCGGCGTTATCAGTTCCGGTGAGTCTTTCAGGTATGCGACGCCCAGCACGGTCATGGAAGCGGACGATATCATCATCGTCTCAGGAACCAGCACTGAGATCGGGGACTTCGCCGAGCGTCCGCGCTGACGGCAACGGAGCTGAGGCTCTGGAAAGGGCGACCTGTCGGAGCTGGCGGGTATGTTTGAAACATGGCGAAGGTGAAGACGGTCCACATTTGTGGAGACTGCGGCTGGGAGTCCCCAAAATGGCAGGGGCAGTGCCGGTCCTGCGGCGCATGGGGAACGCTAACTGAATTCCAAGAGAAGCCGGGCGGGTCGCGCCCCTCAGCAGCTTCCGTTCGCGGCAGTGCTGCCCGTGCAATCCCGGTTACTCAGGTAGATGTAGAAGAAGCTACCGCGTTTCCCTCGGGAGTGGGAGAGTTCGACAGGGTATTGGGCAGGGGTATCTCCCCAGGCGGAGTGGTCCTTCTAGCGGGCGATCCCGGGGTGGGCAAATCAACCCTTCTCTTGGACATTGCCGCCAGGTACGCTCGCATGGCAGCCGCTGCGGGTCGGGGACCCGTTTTGTACGCGACCGGCGAGGAAACCGCTTCACAGGTGAGACTAAGGGCGCAGCGAATCGAAGCGCTGACACCCGACTTACTTCTGGTGGCTGCTAACGACGTGACCGCTGTGGAGTCCCTCGTGGCAGAGCACCGACCCTCCCTGATTGTCGTCGACTCCGTCCAAACTTTCATCGCACCAGACGTCGAAGGGGTCCAGGGTGGCGTAACCCAGATCCGCGCGGTCACAAACTCCGTTATCCGCATGGCGAAGGAGAGTAATACCCCGGCTATTTTGGTTGGGCACGTGACCAAAGAGGGCGCCCTGGCTGGGCCGCGAACCCTAGAGCACATGGTGGATGTTGTCTGCCATATTGAGGGAGAGAAGAACACGGGCCTACGGCTGCTCCGCTCGTTGAAAAACAGGTATGGAAGCACGGAAGAAGTCGGCTGTTTTCAGCTCACTGGGCGCGGAATCGAAGAAGTCCCGGATCCCTCAGCACTGTTTGTCAGTAGGCGCGCTGACCTGACACCGGGCAGCGCCATAGGTGTCATGCTCGACGGTCAAAGGGCCATACCAACTGAGGTGCAGGCACTGATTGAAGAAAGTCAGGGAGGATCAGGACGCAGGGTAGTATCTGGCCTAAGCCATTCCCGGGTCACGATGCTTCTGGCGGTCCTCGGAGAGACAACTGGAAAATCCCTATCCGCCTCCAACGTATACGTCTCTACTGTCGGAGGTGCCAGCACACAGGATCCCGCACTGGATCTAGCCGTCATATTGGCGGCCCACTCCGCAAGCACTGCCAGCGCTGTTCGGATGAATACCGTGGCAATTGGAGAGGTAGGCCTTACAGGAGACGTGCGGGCCTGCCACGGTTTAGAGCGCCGTCTACAGGAAGCCGATCGACTCGGATTCAAATGCGCTTTGATCCCCGCCAGCCAGGCCGACCAAGTACGGGTCCCTGAGCGGATAAGGATAGTGCCTGTAAGCTCCGTCCTAGAAGCATTGGAAAAAGGACTGCCGGGGCGGCGGTCGGTAGACTGAGGGAACAGGACGTCGCGCTACTGCGGAGCAGGGAGGATCTCGGATGAGCACGGACGATCAAGTGCTTCGTCAGGCACTGCGGCTAGTGGCACCCGGAACTGATCTGCGCGAAGGTATCGGGCGGATCCAACGCTCCCACACGGGCGCCGTCATTGTGCTGGGTTACAACAAGCAGGTTGCGGAAATAAGCTCGGGTGGCTTCACCGTAGACGTAGAGTTCTCTCCGGCTCGACTGCGGGAACTCTGCAAGATGGACGGCGCAGTCATCGTCGATACTGACAAGTGGATGATCCGTCGGGCAAACGTGCACCTAATGCCGGATCATTCCATCCACACTGATGAGTCTGGGACACGGCACCGAACCGCGCAACGAACGGCGCGCCAAACCGGGGTCCCCGTGATCTCAGTGTCTTCCTCTATGAAGTTGATATCCATCTACGTCGGGGCCCTGCACCACACCGTGGTGGAGCCTGAGGCTCTCCTGGTGCGCGCCAACCAGGCCGTGGACACGCTGGATCGGTATACCCAGCGCCTGGATGAGGTCATGTCGACCCTGGCAATCTTCGAGATGCGTGACTCCGTAACAATTCGCGACGTGGCGACCGTGGTCCAGCGTATGGAAATGATTCGTCGGATAACCGGGGAGATCAACGAGTACATTGAGGAACTTGGCGTTGACGGACGCCTGCTCGCGCTCCAGGTCGATGATCTGCAGCGTGGTGTCGCTGCGGAACGGTCGCTGGTTTTACGCGACTATATCCGTCAGCCGGATCACTTGGATGTGGTTGAGGACCAACTGGCTCACCTCACTGCAGACTCCTTAGTTGATCTGGCTAAGATCGCGAACATACTTGGCCTTGCTGTTTACGACCCCTCTGACCTAGACGGAATTGTGTCGCCCCGCGGTATCCAAGCACTCTCTTCTGTTCCCCGGCTCCCGTGGCAGACCATACGCGCCATCAATAATCGGTGGCCCACTCTGACGGACCTGAAGACTGTTACCAGTGAGGACCTGCAGGAAGTAGAAGGCATCGGCCCCTACCGAGCCCAGCTGATAGTGGAGCAGCTACACGAGCGCCACCGTCTGGCGTACAACTTGGCGTAGCCTCCTCTTTGGCAGGTAGCGCTCAACTTCTAGGGGCTAATACTCGACCTCCAGGGACCCTAGATCTTCCAGGACGACTCCCAGCATGGTGGCCTGAAACTTGTACATGCCAGGGTCAGCAATCAGTTTGCTGCCGTCGCCGGACTCCAACGCTTCACAGTCGGAGTAGATATTTCCCCGCCACTTTACGTCCCGTTCCCAGGACGTCCAATCTCCCAAGAGCAGCGTTCGGTCCCAGGTTTTAGAACACTTAGTTGGAGACCAGACTACTTCTTCGCCGACACTGAGCGTGAGGTCCAGGTCTCCTGTATTGAAACTGCATGCTTCTTTCGACGTGCCAACAATCCGGACTGTCACGGTTACGCCTTCACCCACTAGGACGGTGCTCTGTTTGGGACTCACGGTAACGTCTAGCTCCGAGGAACCGCAGCTCCGGATGGTGGCGGGCAGATTCTGTTCTGATAGTTGAATCTGCTTTTGTTGCTCTGAAAGCTTCGCGTGGAGGATCCCGTACAGTTTAACTCCGCCGATGATGATCCCAATCAGTACGCCCAGCAGCAGTATCGAAGATACGATCCGGCGCACCCACATGCTAGGGGTGACTTTACTGGCCACGGCCACTGCTTTCGGCTGCGGTGCGAGCACTAGCAGTGGAACCTGGTTCCTGCCCCCTGCGCCGCCTCTCCTGGCTGCCTTGGCCACCCTCACCATCAGCCGAGTCATCTATGCACCACGACTCCACCAGCCAACCGATAACGGTAAGGACGACCGCACCCGCCAAGGAAATCCCCGCACCAAACGCCGCGGACGCCGTTGCCGGCGCCCAGGTACGAAACAGGCTCACCACGAGTATCCCGGCTAAGAACCCCCCGAAAAGCGCACCGGTTGTCACGGATGCCCTGGCAAAAAGGGCAATGCGCGCTGCGTCTACTGGGCTAATGCGCGTAGACTGGCGCCGTTTCAGCTTTCGAACTGCTAGGCCGGCTCGCAGGACGCCCGCGGCGATCAGCGCGAACAAGAGTGCCAGCCACGGGGTAACCAACGGTGGAGCGTAGGCCAGCTTTAGCAGGGCACCGGTCAGCGCCGCTCCCGCCAACAGGCCGCCAGCAGCCGGGACGACGACGCTCACCCAGGATAGGGGTTTCACGCGCCGCCGTCCGCGCTGCTATCCGCAGCGGGGCCTCCCAGAGAGATCATGCCCGTCGGAGTTGGCCGCACGACGCGCCTACGTCCCCAGCGGGGACGGGACTGGGCGGTAGCTTCGGGATCTTCTTCTACAGAATCGACGGAGTCAACTATGCGAACGTCCTGGTGCCCTTGCAAGAAACGCCAGTTGGGTAGGTCCGGCAACGCCCCTACAGCCTCATGTTGCACTCCCAAGTCCGTTTCCGTCCCCTCATCGCCCTGCACTGGCCTGCGCCGATGGGGCAGGGCCGGAGGAGTCGATGACACGGGCGTTGGAGACGTGTCAACGGAAGGAGCATTGGCAGTGTGCTTTCCCGCGGGCGAAATGCTGGGAGAAGAAAT
Source organism: uncultured Actinomyces sp. (assembly GCA_964345535.1). GTDB lineage: Bacteria > Actinomycetota > Actinomycetes > Actinomycetales > Actinomycetaceae > Scrofimicrobium. The sequence continues at coordinate 45,706 of CAYFRG010000008.1, forward strand.
ATGAGCCGCAGGAGCAGGAGTGGGACGCTGTTCTCTTGCTGGAGAAATGGTCGGAGGCAGCACGGACTGCACCTGAGATGCGGCGGCTGCGCGGCGCTTCGGAAAACTGGGAATCGGGCCGGGCGCGCGCGGGGGTTCAGGTGACTCAGGAAGCACGGTCTTTAACTCCCGCTGCGTGGCCGCAGGCGCCGCCGGTGTTCGTTCTTTCTGCAGAAGACGCCGGAAAATGGCGTCGCCCTCAACGTCCGTCAGCGACAAGTTACTGCCCCGGATGACAACAGCGTCCCTTGCTGTTTCTGTCTGCGTAGGGGGCTCCGGGAGTACGGGAGGTTCCTCGAGTAACCAGTTTTCGGTTGCTGATTTCATGCCCGCAAAGTCCGGTGCCGACTTCGCCAATTTGGCCACGGATTCGCCCCGCAACTGAGCTTTCGGATCCGCAAGCGACCACGGATAGAGTACGAAAGCCCGCTCAGCCGCCCGGGGGTGGGGTAAGACCAATGTTGGAGTGTCAAGATCTTCTCCGCCAAGGTCCACGATGTCTACGTCAAGAGTTCGCGGGCCCCATTCTTCGTTCCGAAGTCTTCCAAACTGGGTCTCAATGCTCTGAGTTAGTTCCAGGACGCGCTTCGGCTCCAAAACCGTGCGGGCCAGGACGACCGCGTTGTAGTAGTTGGGCTGCGGTGCCTGTCCGGGTTTCAGTACCGGGGCCGTCACAACCAGTGGTGAGACCTCGTCAACTTCAATGCCAGGTGCCTCGATCAGGGCGCCCACTGCTGCGGACAGAATCCGTACGGAATCCCCCTGATTTGACCCAAGTGCCAGAACCAGACGTTTGGATCCTTTGGTGGGTGGTGCTGGTGGTCCAGCAACCGACTGGGCCAGCTGCGGTGGTGCCTGAGAGGAGATCTCTCGCTCCGGGATTGCCTTGGTGATTTGGGACCGGCTGCGAACCAGAGTGACCGAGACGTCGTCAAAGAGATGTGCGACAGGGGCCATCGGCTTGTGCACGGTGACTTTGGCCTTCTCAACCAGGGGGTCCTGCAGTGCCATTTGCACCAGACGATGTGCCAGTGTCTCTATGAGGTAGACCGGCGGCCCGGTGAGTACTGCCACGGCGCCGTCCGCTATCTTTCCGTAGTCAACGGTTAGCTCGACATTGTCCGTTTCGGCGGCCCGCTGCGCGTCCACCCACAAAGTGATGTCGGCGGTGAACACCTGGGAGCCTGACCGTTCGAACTCGAAGACCCCGTGCTTCCCAACCGCACTGAGACCGCGCAGGGTAATAATGTCCTGAGCTTCACCCATTGTCAGCCCCACTCCTTCTCACCACTTGTCGGCTGCGCGCGACGTCGTGCACGCGCACCCCCCACGCACCTGCGGCCAGGCACTTCCGGGTTACCGCCAGCGTTCCGGCCTCAATATCCTCCGGGTATTTTTCCCGCACGAAACGTTTTCGGGAGCCCCCAACCAGAACCGGATAAGCGCTCTCCACCCACAGTTCCAGATTATTCACAATACTCCAAGAATCAGGGCCGGTGAGTGCGAAACCAAGTCCCGGATCTATGATTATCTGGTCCTGTCGTACGCCTTGGGTCAGTGCAGTGTTTACCTGCTGAAGCGTCTCCCGCAGGGTCTCAGTGACCGGGTCGAAATAGGACTCGTCCAGCCCGGGAGTGCCTGGGAATCCGCGCCAGTGTTGGATGACAAACCCCGCGTCTGAGGCGGCTACGACTCGGTTCATTTCCGGGTCGAAGCAACCTCCAGAAATATCGTTTATGAAGCTGGCTCCCGCGGCTATTGCTCGCTTGGCCGTTTCTGCGTGCACGGTGTCTACGGACACGGTGATACCGCGTTCGATCAGTTGCGGAAGAACTCTGCCGAGCCGGTCCCATTCTTGTCCGGGGTTCATCCGAGACGAACCGGGACGCGTCGACTCGGCTCCCACGTCGACAATGTCTGCGCCGTCACGGTCCATTTCCACCGCGTGTGCGATGGCCCGCTCTGGGTCCAGCCACAGGCCCCCATCAGAGAATGAGTCGGGCGTCACATTGAGGATGCCCATGATCTTCATGGTCAGCGCCCCATAGCTATCAGACCGAACAGCTCCGAACGTCCCTCCACGCTGTCTAGGTCTCCGCGGAAAACACTGGTCACCGTCGCAGCCCCCGGTTTCTCCACACCCCGCATTGTCATGCAGAGGTGCTCTGCTTCCAAGATCACCGCCAGGCCGCGCGGCGCAAGGACATCCTCTATAGCGTCGGCGATCTCAACCGTGAGCCGTTCTTGCACTTGTAAGCGCCGAGCGTACCCATCTACCAGACGTCCAAATTTCGACAGTCCGGTGACCCGCCCTCGGTTCGGAAGGTAAGCCACGGTGGCATGACCCAGGATGGGCAACAAGTGGTGCTCACACAGGGATTGGAACTCAATGTCGCGGACGACGACCAGCTCGTCGCTCTCAACTTCGAACATGGTCCGTAGGTGATCGCGTGGGTCTTTGCCATAACCCCTGGTTAGTTCCGCCCATGACTTGCCCACACGCTTGGGCGTCCGAACCAATCCATCCCTGCTTGGGTCCTCCCCAAGAGCCTCTAGAAGCTGCCTTGTAGCGTCCTCAATGGCCTGCTGGTCCGGCATCTCAGTCCTCGTCTTCCTCAGCCACTAGCGTCGCGGGATCGTACCGCGTGGGATCCAATTCTGCCGGACCGGGCGGGTCAATCGCTTGGGTGCTTACACCCCGGGGGTCACCCAAACGAGCCCCCGGCTCCGCAGCATCCGCGCCGTAGTTCCACACGGGTCTATGTGGCTGTTTACGGACGTCCTTGAATAACTCGCGCAGCTGGGCCTCATCTAGCGTCTCCTCTTCTAGGAGGCGCACGGCCAGCTCGTCCAGGATGTCCCGATTCCGCGTGAGAATTTCCCATGCTTCCCGCGTTGCCTCGTCCAAAAGTCTACGCGTTTCTCTATCAACCTGACCAGCTACGAAATCCGAGTAAGGCTGGGTCCCACCCCGCCCCATTTCGCGTCCCAAGAACGGATCCGTGTCCTCGGAACCAAGCTTGATCGTGCCCACCTCCGTGGACATGCCATAGTCGGTGACCATCGCCCGAGCGGTCTGGGTGGCCTTCTGGATGTCGTTCGCAGCACCGGTGGACGGGTCTCTGAAGACAATTTCTTCGGCGACGCGGCCTCCCATCGCGTAGACCAGGTCATCCAGAAGCATGTTCCGCGTCTTCGAATACCGATCCTCAACGGGCATAACCATCGTGTAGCCTAGGGCACCGCCGCGCGGCAGAATTGTCACCTTGGTGACAGGGTCAGTGTAGTGCAGCGCTGCTGCACACAGGGCGTGGCCACCCTCGTGGTAGGCGGTGACGGCCTTGTCGTGCTCGTTCATAACGCGGGTTCGCTTCTGCGGTCCCGCAATTACCCTGTCAATCGCCTCGTCAATAGCGCGGTCGTCGATCAGATCCGCGTTCGATCGCGCGGTCAGCAACGCTGCCTCATTCAGTACGTTTGCCAAGTCTGCCCCGGTAAATCCTGGGGTCCTCTTCGCAATCGCGTGAAGGTCGACACTGGTCGTCATGGGTTTGCCACGCGAGTGAACGCGGAGAATATCTTCGCGTCCCTTGAGGTTCGGGGCTTCCACAGCAATTTGTCTGTCGAAGCGGCCAGGGCGCAGCAGTGCCGGATCGAGAATATCGGGACGGTTAGTTGCTGCGATCATGATCACGTTCGTGCGGGCGTCGAACCCGTCCAGTTCCACCAACATCTGGTTTAGAGTCTGCTCGCGCTCGTCGTTGCCACCACCGATGCCGGAGCCTCTGTGGCGTCCGATCGCGTCAATCTCATCAACGAAGATGATCGCGGGCGAGGCCTTCTTCGCCTTCTCGAACAGGTCACGCACACGGGAGGCCCCTACGCCCACGTACAGTTCCATGAACTCCGAACCGGAAATAGAGAAGAACGGGACGCCGGCTTCGCCAGCGACCGCCTTGGCGAGAAGTGTCTTTCCTGTACCGGGCGGACCGTATAGAAGGACACCACGGGGGATCTTCGCCCCAACGTTGGTGAACTTGGTTGGGGCATCCAAGAACTCCTTGATCTCTTCGAGTTCCTCCACCGCCTCGTCCTCACCGGCAACATCCGCGAAAGTGATCTCTGGACTCTGCTCGTTGAACTCTTTCGCTTTAGAAGTGCCAAACCCACCCATCATGCGACCACCCGCCGCACGCGTCATCAGGAACCAGAAGAGTCCCACCAGAAGAAGCATCGGCAGCATCAGCTGCAGCAGCGAGGACATGAAGGAAGCCGTAGGATAAAGCGCGTTGTACCCCTGGTCAGGGTCCGCCTTCTCAATCAGGTCAATGATTTCTTCCGACTGGACGCGAGCGTAGGTGAAGCTCACGTTCTTCCCCAACTCCTTTTCCGGGTCGGATACTGCAGTCGACTCGTGCGTGTAGGACTCTTTCAGGACCATGTTGACCTGCTGCGTCCCATCGTTCATCACGACGCGTTCGATGGGCTGCGTCTTCAGGACTTCGATCCCTTCCGACGTAGGCACCGTCGCGGGCTGCACCATCCGCCACACGAACCAGGAAAGAACCATGAGAACAACAAGAGGCACCACGATGTAGGGCCATACTTTCGCGCTCAGTTTCTTTGGCGTCGGTTTTTTGTCATCAGCCATTCGCTAATACTCCAACTTCTTCAGCGGAAACGGTTGTCTCTAACCGCCGTAAACGTGAGGGGCTAACGTACCAACACAGTCCAGGTTCCGGAACTTCTTGTCGTAGTCCAGTCCGTAGCCAACTACGAATTCGTTCGGGATGTCGAACCCTATGTACTTTACGTCCACGTCCACCTTGTTTGCGTCCGGCTTCCGTAGAGCTGTGGCGATCTCCACGGATGCGGCGCCGCGAGCTTCCAGGTTCTCCGTCAGCCAGGCCAGGGTCAGCCCAGAGTCAATGATGTCTTCCACCACCAGGACGTGACGTCCGTGCACGTCGGTGTCAAGGTCCTTGAGTATCCGCACGACACCGGATGTCTTAGTCCCGGACCCGTAGGAGGATACCGCCATCCAGTCAATCTCAACATTGAGTTTCATCTTGCGGGTTAGGTCCGCGACCACCATCAAAGCACCGTTCAGAACCCCGACAACAAGGACATCGCGATCCTGATAGTCCGCGTCTATTTCCTCTGCCATCTGCTGCAGTCGGGCCTGCATCTGCTCATCAGTGACAAGAACGTTCTTGAGCTTATCGCCCAGGTCGGATGCTTCCATGATTTCCTTCGGGTCGGAGGCTTAGGGAGGTGGCCAAAGATATTCCCCAATCAAGAGTGCCACACGGGACGCCTAGGAGCACATTCATTCGCCCACAGCGTTACCGGCCTGAAAATGCAGGCGGGGCCCTCTCCGCGCAACCTGTACACCGCCTGGGAGTTGAACAGGTCCGCGTCCCCGCCAATCTACGGCTAGCCGATCTACATCCCGCAAATGGCGGTCCATCAGCTCCCCGGGGAGGGCGCCCGCACTCAACGCCAAAGCCCGCCAGATGCGCCGCCGCACCGCCGCGGGTACGTCAACTAATCCGCCCACCGCCACGGTTTGTCCTCCGGAGATAATCCCGATATGTGCATCTGCGTCCTGCAGCCACTGTTCGGCCATATAATCCAGAGCTTCGTTGTCTTCCCGCATGTGCTTGGCGGTGCGTGCCAGGGCGGGGACGGGATCTTGACCTAATGAGCGAGCTAACTCTGGCAGCGCCCATGCGCGCACAGCTGCTCGACGAAGAGTTTCACCAGAGTGCGTGCGCCACTGGGATCCGGGCTTGTTTGTGGGGTCCTGCACGATCGGCAAACCCAGGTGCTGGCAGAACGCTTCCGTGTCCGCGCGTCGTATCCACAGGAGGGGCCTGCCCACATTCAACGCTGTTTGCCCCACCGGCGTGCGCCGTGCCATTCCTCGCAGGGAACGCAGCCCCGAGCCACGTGACAGACCCAGCAGAACAGTCTCCGCTTGGTCATCCATGGTGTGCCCAAGCAGTAAGTCGGCCCCATCGGTACCACACCTACGCGCAAAAGCTTCCGCTTGGGAACGCAGCTCCCGGTGCCTACGGACGCGCGCTTCTCCCTCCGGCCCCTGTCCTTCGGCAACCTGTCCTTCAGGGCGGCACAGGTCTGGGCAGGGTCTCATCTTTGCCGGAGCGGCGATAACCACTTGGTCCGCCCCCAGGCGTTGCAGCAAATTAGCTACTCCCTGGGCTTCCTGCCTTGACTCGGGGCGCAGCCCATGGTCGATCACGACGGCGAGAGTTGGGATTGACTTGCGGGTAGCTAAATCAATCGTGGCCACCGCCAGCGCCAACGAGTCCGCGCCGCCCGACACGCCAACGACCACAGCTTCCGGCCCAAACTCGTCCAGATAGCTCTTAACTGCTAGGGAAACGGTGCGAACGGCCCCGGCGGGCTTCTTCCCTACCAGCGTGGAAGCCCTCAGATCACGCATATCCCAGCCGGCCCCGCCACAGGGAGGGCTCTTCCAGTTCGGACTCTGTGGGTAAGTTGGTGAAATCCTGAAGGAGTGCCCAAAGTGCCCGAGGGTGACCCGCCAGGTCCACCTCGTCAGCAAAGCTTCGGGTCTGGACAGCGACCTGATCCAGTTCGGACTCCGAGATGCCCGTGATCCCCATCAGCATCCGGCCGAAAGGGCACGGGTCTTTGTCTCGAAGCCAGTTGATGGAGGGGATGGTTCGGGGAGTAAACTCGGCCAGTTGGTCATCGACAAGCTGATTGAAAAGTACAGCCGCCCGTACCGCGTCGTCCCTGCCCTCAGGTTGCGAGACCAGGTGCACGAATATCCTGTCCGCCAGCCACGGGGAAGCAGCAAAAAGCGAGTCCCACAAGAGTGCCCGCGCAGCAACCAGCCTGGCATAGTCATCCTGATCCAACCTGTACTTAGACGCGGTCTCCCAGATGTTTGGTGCCACTAAGATCGGGCGCGCCCTGCTCCCTTCAAACACCCAGCTGCTGGGAAGGAACTCCGCAAGCTGGCGTGCGCCGCGGAAGACAGTGAGGGCCTGCCCTATTCCGGCTCCCGTACTGGGAGCTGATTGGGCGCGTCCGACATTCCCAACAAGAGCGCGAATCAGTCCTACCCTGTCGACAACAAGCGGGGCTTGGGCGCTGGCAGCCGCCAGCAGAGCGAACTGCGGGGTCCGTTTTGCCGCCCACTCGGAGGCGCGTCGAACACGGAGCACCGCGGCAATAGCCGCGTGCCGGCCAATTGTGGGCCCGGCCGGCGTTGTTATCCCAGCCAGTTGCCCGACTCGTTTCCACTGTAACCGCATAGGTTCATCCTACCGCTACGGCCTCTACTTCAGCTGGGGTTGCCCTGAGTCGGCTCAGCTGGGCTTAGCCGCGGGGCTAGTTAATCTGGGCCAGTCCTTCAACGAACTCGTCTATGGGTTCCTGAGCCAGGTACCCCATCCAGTCGTCGGCTTTGTCGACCCCTAGTGCAAACATGAGGTGGCGCCCAGATTGGGTCGTGACGACCCCGGCCAAAGATGAGACCGACCCGAGAGATCCGGTCTTGGCTTGAAGATTTCCGCTGCCTAGCCCCTCCCCGTAGCGTCTGTACAGGGTCCCGTCCAGACTTCCCCGTGGCAACATCCGGAGCAACTCGTAGGCACCACTCTCCGGGTCAGCGCTCACTCCTAGTGCATCGGTGAGGGTCAGACCAGAGACCCGGGAGGTACTAGCCAAGCCAGAGCAATCCGTGGCGACCATTCCCTCCGTGTTGACGCCCATCAGATCTAGCTGCTCAATCAGGTTCTGTGTCGAGCCCGAATAGGTCGTTGACGCACCCACTTTTTGGGCCGCCAGATGGCAGTATTGCTCCGCGAGCGTGTTGTCAGAGTCCCGGAGCATCAGTGTTATCTGCTCGTACACTGGAGCCGATTCGACGGACGCGACCGGTTCTGCGCTGGCAGGAGTATTTCCGACCTTCGTTCCGGTCACCTCGACACCGTATGCCTCCAGTTGCAGGGCAAAGGCGGCTGCTACGTCCCTCGATGAGTTCGAAACGAAATCCCACCCTTCGGGGGTCGTTCGTCCAGCATCTATCGCGTAAGGTCCAACGTCTCCCGCGTATTCCGTTACTTGTTCCCGCTGCCAAATGCTGGGTCGCTTCTCTCCCTCAAACAGCTTGTCTTGGTAGACCAGCTTTACCGAGAAAACGTCACGGCCCTCCAGTTCGGATGCTGTCTCTTGGGCCAGATCTTCCAACCCTGCATAGCCGATGGTCTCCCCGGTCCCTTCGCCAGCCGAGAGCAGCAGGTCACCCTCTCCCCACAGGTAGAGCGTGTTGCCCTCCAAGGACGCGCCCGTGCTCAACGTATCCAAGTGCTCCAGCGAGTGCAGCGCGACCAAGCTGGTCAGAACTTTCATGGTAGAAGCAGGAGTATGTGGAACGGTGCCGTTCTCATCTAGGAGTACTTCTTGAGTTTCTGCGTCTAGGACGTATCCCCAGGCCCGCCACTTGTTTTCTTTAGCCGCCTTAACCATGGGTTTCCAGAGGCGCGCTACTTCAGCCACGCTGATCTGAGAATCTGCCGCGCCTACCGACTGCTCTAGGTGAACGGTTTCCCAACCGCTCTGAGGCAACGGGGGCGGAAGGGGGTCCGCACCCAGCTTCGTTGCGGAGCTGGAAACAAGCACGGCCTCACCGGTATCTGCGCCGCGCCTAGCAAAATAAACTCCAGCGGCAACCACGGCGGCCGCAAGCAGGACGGCAAGCGTTACGGCAAGGGCACGGTGACGCAAGGGTTCCTCCGTTAGACTGGTTCAAAGCAGAAACAGGTCCGCCTGCTTTTCGCATAGCTATCGGGCTGACACTTCTTACGCTTGAAGTCTATTCCACAGACTCTCAAGTCCGCGATCTAGGAGGGGTACCGTGGAATTTGATGTCACGATTGAAATCCCAAAGGGTAACCGCAACAAGTACGAAATCGACCATGAAACGGGCAGGATTCGCCTGGACCGGATGCTTTTCACGTCGACTCGCTACCCGGACGACTACGGCTTCATCGACGACACTTTAGGGGAAGACGGGGATCCTCTGGATGCCCTTGTCTTGCTGGAAGAGGCCACTTTCCCCGGTTGCGTGATTCGCTGCCGGGCTCTAGGCATGTTCCGGATGAAAGACGAGATGGGTGGAGACGACAAGGTGCTGTGTGTCCCCGCCGCCGATCACAGGGCAGCTTGGCGCACGGAGATCGATGACGTCTCCGAGTACCACCGGCTGGAGATCCAGCACTTCTTCGAGGTGTACAAGGATCTAGAGCCAGGCAAGTCGGTAGAGGGAGCTCACTGGGTGGGTCGTGCGGAAGCTGAAGCAGAAATCATGCGCTCCTATGAGCGTCTTCGAGTGCAAGAGGAAAAGGAAGCCTCTGCACAGAATGACTAGCCCTGCCAAGAGCGGGTGGTAGATGCTCGGGGTCGGCGATACCGCCGGCCCCGACTTCATACCCGGGCGCGATGAGAGTCTCCGAGTAAACTCGTCAAGTTGTTGTCGAGCGCGCACCGGACACCGGTGCGAACAATATGCGGCCCAGGACCCCTCGATCACACGTGTTGAGCCGCGCGCACCAACGTGTGCGGGCCCAGTTACAGGCCTGTCAGTTATAAGTCATCAGCTGCGGACGCGCCGCAATCAGACCCGGATTCTCGAGGGCCCAGAAATCACCATGCCCTAGCCGTAGACGCGTCCTGCGCCCAGCACCTGCCCCCAGTTATAAATGCTAGTGATACGTAGCGGCACCCCGTACGTAGCTGCCTCAATTATTTGCCCGCCACCCAGGTAGATGGCGACGTGGTAAATGCCTGACGATGACCCATTTGATGACCAGAAGACCAGGTCTCCCCGCTTCGCATTCGACATGGAAACACGAGCTGTTTGGCTCCATTGGCCTCGCGACCAATGCTCGAGGTAGATCCCCACCGACCGGAAGGACATCGTCACCAAACCTGAGCAGTCGTAGCCGGGACCTTCCCCGCCCCATACGTACGGTGCACCCAACTTAGACGTGGCAAATGCGATGGCACCTTCGACGCCAGAAGCTGTGCTTGGAGTCGAGGTTGGCTTTCCAGATGATGAGCTGCCAGTCGATGGCTTACTGGAAGAGGAAGAACTGGAACTACTAGAAGAAGAGGAGCTTGAGCTGCTAGAAGATGAACTACTGGAGGATGACGAGCCACTTGAGCCTGAGCTGCTTCCTTGCGAAGTCTGACTGCTTTCTTCCGAGGTCCCGGAAGAGTTCTCTTCACCCTCAGCCTGCTGCCGGGCTTGCTCTTCCGCCTGCTCCTGGGCCTCTTGCTCCTCCTGGATTCGCATCCTCTCCAGAGCAGCGGCGCGTTCCGCTTCCTCTCGGAGCCGTTCCTGCTCAGCCTGTTGAGCTTCAATCAGCTCAACGGTGGTGTTCTGTTTGACCGCCAATTCGGCGACTAGAATTTCCCGGGTCTGTTCTGTAGATTCCTGAATCGCCGCGGACTCGTCGGCCGTTTCTTCGGCGGCGGCCAGACGTTCTTCGACCTCCACAACCGCGGCTTCTTCTGCTTCTCTGGCCCGCTCGGCACTCTCAGCCATTACAGCCGCTACCTGTTCCAGCGCGGCAACGTTCTGCAGCTTTGCATCCGCGGCGGACCCGAAACTATCAATGATGTTCTGGCGGGACTCGATGTCCTGCAGTCCATCCGATGTGAGGTAGGGGGCCAACGGGTCGAAGGTACTGTTTCCACCTCGGAAGGCTGACTGGGCAACCGTAGCAAGCTCGTCTCTGCCTTCTTCAAACCGTTCCTGGGCTGCTTGCGCCTCCTCTTCAGCTGCTTCAGCTGCCTCCGTGGCCTCGTCCAGCTCCAGCTGTGCCAGGTTCAGTTCTTCCGCCGCCGTTTGAGCTTCAATCAGCGCCTCGTTGGCTTCGGCAGTGACGGTAGCCAGCTGCACTTCGATCTGCGCAACAGAGAGCTCGGCTATCCTCTCTTCCTCGACGGCCGCGTCAATCTCATCTTGCAGAGGCGCGGCGAACGCCAGGCCGTGTGCGAAAACCAGTCCCACGCTGGCTCCACTGACCGCTAGGGGGCGCCAGAGTCTTCCAGTCAGGCTCATTCGCTTTCCGGACTTCACACAACCACCCCACGTTAGTAAACGGCAAATCACGCCAAAGCCTGCAGCGACGATCAGGCACCAAGACTCAGATTAACCACATTTCTTCACTTTGGCAACAGTATGCACATTTGTAACGTCCTACCCAGGACCCTTATTTTTCTCTTGACTGACCCTTGAATGTCTGCGGAATCCGCCGAGTGTCTATGCTGGGAAGATGAGCGAAGCCGCCGAAAATAACGTGGAAGACTACAATGTTCTACGCCCCTGGGGACCTGCTGGTCCCCCTCCCCCGGGACGTTGGTCCGCCGACGTATTGGGCTCGGAATACGAAGCCCGCACACTCTCTCTATTGCCCGATGAGGAGGGGGAAGTAGTCGCAACCCTGGTCAGACACAATCCCACCAAGAAGCTGGAAGCGCCACGCGCTCAGTGCCTCTACCTACATGGACGAAACGACTACTTTTTCCAGACCGAGCTTGCTGAGAACTTCGCTGCAGCCGGAGTGCAGTTTTTCGCACTCGACCTGCGCAAATACGGTAGGTCCCTACGCCCATGGCAGACTATTGGCGCCGCAACAGACATGTCGGTCTACGACGAAGAGATAGGCCTAGCAGCAGAGATCCTTCACCAGGAAGGGGATGGCCTTCCGCTATTCCTGATGGGCCACTCTACGGGTGGCCTGATCGCAACGGTGTGGACATACCGCCACCCTGGGGCGACCGCAGGCCTAATCCTCAACGCCGCTTGGCTGGAGCTTCAAGCTATGGCTGCGTGGCGCCCCGCTCTGCAGCAAGTCATGACTCGGATCGCCCAGATCAACCCGAATGCAGTCATAATCCCCAACAAGTCCCCCGACAAGTACGGGGCCTCCCTTACGGAAGGCTGGGTGGGATCGGGACTGCCCCTGCCCGAAAGACTCCGGGGTTTCGAAGAGGATCCCGCAGTCACGGGGTGGGCCATCAAACCCGAGTGGCGCCGCTCCCCTTCCTACCCGGTAACAGCCGGCTGGCTGGTAGCGATCATGGAAGCCCAGGACATCGTTGAAAAGGAACTCTACCTGGAGTGTCCGGTGCTCAGTCTCTGCTCCACGGGTTCCACGACGGTCGAAGAATGGAAGCCGGAGCTTTTCAGTAACGATGCTGTTTTAGACACGGATGTCATCGTAGATAGATCCGCGCGGCTCTCCGACGAAGTCACCATTGTCCGTCTTCCCGGCAAACACGACCTAACCCTGTCAGACCCCGATGTTCGGGAGCGCTACTACAAGATTCTGCGGACCTGGCTAGGAGGGGTCCTACAGTTACTCTAAGCCCCGACAGATAGCTCCGCAGCGGCCTCTCTCAAGGTCGGGCCATAACCGTCACCGAGGTGCCACGCGTCCCACCCGTTGGTCCCTCCGAATCCCAGAGCTTCGAGAGCTTTCGTCGGATCGGCAAAGTTCCCCGCGCGCGTGTAGATCAAGCCTGTAACCCCCAATTCGGCAGCCAACTCCAACCCGAAGTGACTGTCCAAAGCGAGCGGGGTAGAACGGCCGAGCTCCTTGGCAACCGCAAGCAGAGCCCCCGGTCCCAGTGTCAACGGTATTTCCTGTTGCGCAGAGGGATCGGTCCGCACGTGCCGCTCTCGGCGAGACGGATACGGAGTCCTAGCTAGCGGGTCTGGCCGCGCCGCGCGTTTACCCAAAACGTCATCACTAGAGGGGACAGAGGGGGCGGGTGGTGCAGAAACAACGGGTCGGCGCGGAGGCACGGGCCGCGGGGGTGAAACCGCTGCGCGCGGAGCAGTGGGCTTAGGCAAACGCCTGGGCGCCTGCGTCGCCTGGGACTTGCTGTCCTGGCGGCGTTCCTTCAGCTCCGGTACGGGATTCGCATCCGAAACCAGCAGGTTCGCTCTGTGTCCATAGGTTCGGGGGCCGACGGCGGAAACGTCCAGGAATGCGCGGCCGTTAGACATCTGCCGAAGAGACATCTCGTGAACTTCGACTCCGGAGCTGGCCAGAACATCCAGGGCAGGCCGGACCTCCGGGTCGATACTGGAAGCGACAATGACAAGGCGGGGACCGTTCGGCGTAGAAGGCGGCATTGACTCGCGGAACTGAGCCCAGTCGGTCTTGAACCCCTCGACATGCCCGGGATACTCGCGAGCAAGATCGATCCAGGACATCGATGCCGTGTCGGCCAGGGCAGAAAGAGAATCGATCAAAAGCTCGGAATCCAGGTTTTGCACGACCTCCACAGCGACCACTTGGCCGGAAGCGTCCAACGCTGTCAAACGCGGAGCTCGGTCAGCAGTCCGGTTACCCCCGATTTGCCTCCACGTTATCGGGAATAGAGGGCGCGAGACGATTTCTAGCACCTGGCTGCGAACCGCCCGGAGGACATCGGGGGTGAACCCTCCCCGAATTTCCCTGCCGAACTGGGCGGGCACCAGACGGCCATCGTCTAGCTCAAATAGTGCCATTGGCGCTCCTTGGACATTTCCTAGTCCCTATTGTTACACGCGCTATTGTCGCACGCGCTCAAGCAAATGTCGCCCACCCGGGGACTAGGAGCTAGCTAACGGACAACCGGCACAAACCAGCGTGACCGTGTCCCCCGTTCCTCCGCCACAGGCGCCCAGTCCGGATGCGCAAAGAGTCCCCGCAGACGTCAAGACTCCGCGGCGAATCATGTCGTCAACAATTATTTGCCCCAGGCCCGGAGAGATCCCTTCCAGAGCCGCCGCGGTTTCCACACTCAACCCCGACTGGAGACGCCCCGCCAATCTGGCGGGCAACGGGAGCGCCGTAGTGGTCATAAGAACAACCTGCCGATCTGGAACACGCCGACAGCAAGGAGCCACGCGACCACTAGCTGGACCACTACGGCAATCGTTGTGAGGCGCCCCCCTACCTGACGCGCTTGCTCCGCGACGGTTGCCATACACGGCGTATAGGTGAGCACGAAAATCAGGAATGCAAAGGCTCCCAGAGGGGCCGCTGGCCCAGCTGACTTGGCAAACGAGTCATAGACCAGGCCCGGCAGCTCTCCCAGGTCTTCCCCGCCATCTTCAGCGTCACCCGCAGCGGACTCATCTAGGTTGTAGGAGACCACGATCGAGCTGATCACTGTCTCCTTGGCGACGAACCCGGTCAGTAGCGCCCCGGTCATGTGCCACTCTCCGAAACCCGCGGGCGCAAACACGGGTTCAAGCATCTGAGCGGTACGTCCGTAAGCGGAGTCCTCCATCGGCAAGTCCGGGTCCGCGAAGCTATACCCAGCAGCAACGGGGATTGCGCCGAGCAGCCACACTACGGCGGTCATCGCAACGATGATTTTCCCGGCGCCCTTCACAAAAGCCCAAGAACGCATCCATGCTTGACGCAGGGTAGACATTACCCGCGGCTTTCCGTACGCAGGCAAAACCAACATCAGGGGTGCCTGCACTTGCCCGCGCAGGTAAATCGGTTTGAGCACCAGCGCCCCCAAGATCACCATGACGATGGACAAAACGTACATGAGGAACACGATGCTGCCGGTGTGAGCCGGGAAGAAGATCCTAGCAATCATCAGGTAAATGGTGAGCCTGGCGGCGCAAGAGGTGTAGGGGGTAATCAGAATAGTGACCAGACGCTGGCGCTCGTTAGGAATCGTGCGTGCGGCCGCCAGAGACGGCAGGTTGCAACCAAACCCCATGATGAGCGGCAGAATCACTCGGCCATCCAGCCCTATTTTGCGCATAAGTCGGTCCCCCAGGAACGCAGCCCGCGCCATGTACCCGGAGTCTTCCAGAACGGAGATCATCAGAAAGATTGCAAACATGAGGGGGACAAAAGAGGCAACCACACCCAGGCCAGTCGCCAAGCCCCCGGCAAGCAGCCCATCAAGCCACGTGTCACCCAGGCCGACTCTGTCCAGCAACCACGTCACTCCGTTTGCGAAGGAAATTGCTCCCGGCTCGGTGCTACCGAAGAACCCTTCCAGGAAATCTTGGATGGGTCCGATCCACTCGCCCGCAATCTTGAACAGCAGCCACATGAGTACAAGGAAAAAGCCCACCCCGATCACCGGGTGCAGAAGTAGCTTGTCAATCCGGTCGGATCGCGACGGCTTTGTCCGGTCAGCAGCGGCCACGCCCAGCTGCTTTTCCACCCCGTCAATCCACGCAAATATCTCTGTTGCACGGTCGGCATCCGTGAGGTCGGCAATCTTCTCTGTTGCGTCGACCCGGTCATGCGCGCATGGTGACCCGTCCGTGCAGTAGCATTCCTGGTGTCCCCGGTCTTCCTTCGAGGCCGTACAGTTTGCTTGCGCGATAGCCATCGCCGCCGCGGCTTGGTTGTAACCGGGCGCTGTTGGGTCGGGGGATATCGCCTTGACACGGGGACGATCGTTCAGAGCCTGTTCTATTACCTGGGTGAACTGGTCCCTGTCGGCAAGCCCGCGCGGGTCAACTGCGATTATTGGAATTCCGGTGGAGGCAGAAAGGGCCTCCACGTTGATCTCCTGTCCTTCCTCTCTGGCGATATCCGCGAGCGTCACCACACCCACGATCGGCCGACCAGTGCGGGCCACCTGGGCCAGCAGGTAGAGCGAGCGACTGAGGCCTGTGCCATCCAGAATGCAGACCACCAGATCCACTGAGTGTCCCTCTGCCGGATCGGTGAACGATCCGGGGATGCCTGCCAGAGTATCCACCACTGCCTGTTCATCCGGGGACTGGGCCACTAGAGAGTAGGTGCCAGGCAGGTCCAGCAGTCTTGCATCGAGATCCTTCCACACGCCAACGGTGACCTCTACCGTAGTTCCCGGGGCGTTCATCACGGACTGTTTAGATCCCGTCAGAGAATTGAACAGCGTGGACTTTCCAACGTTCGGATTTCCGACAAGTAGGACCGTCGGTCTACGTTTTGTCCCAATTTCCGCGATCGTGACTCGGTCGGTGCTTGGACCGCAGTGCGGGCAACTCACTGGAGGACCTCAACGTCTAGGAGTCGTGTGCTTGCCCGGTCTACGGCGACGCGAGTCCCGCCAATGTTTACGATCATCCCGCCAAAGGCGGCCTTTGATACCACCGATAGCTCTGCGCCAGGGCGCAGCCCTAGCTCGCTGAGTCGCAGCATGAACTGGGGAGCGACGCGCAAATTGAGGAGGCGGGCGCGAGTTCGGGGCGCGCATTGTGCTAAGACCATAAAGGAATGTTAGCCTTACCTAAGTAGCAAACTCTAGGCCTTTTGTCACAGCACTTTCGTGAAAAATCAGGGGTGGCTACACGGCTTCTCTATCGGGCTTCTACCTGGAAAAAATCAGCTCCCTCTAACCGCGCGCGCATCACTTCGATTGCGTCGGGATTCTGATCGACCAGGAAGAATTTTCTTCCCAGCTGCCTGGCCGCGTCCCCGGTTGTGCCCGACCCGGCAAAAAAGTCAAGCACCCAGTCCCCCTCACTACTACTGGCTTGCACGATGCGCCTCAAGACGCCCACCGGCTTCTGAGTGGCGTACCCCGTCTTCTCCTTGCCGGTGGGAGAGACGATGGTGTGCCACCAGACGTCAGTTGGTAGCTTCCCCCGGGCGGCCTTCTCCGCCGTGACGAGTCCCGGGGCCATGTAGGGTTCCCGATCCACACCCTCAGAATCAAAAAAGTATGCTTTCGGGTCTCTCACGTAGACGAGGATTGTGTCGTGCTTCGACGGCCAGCGGCGCTTGGTGCGAGCTCCGTAGTCGTACGCCCAGATGATCTCATTGAGAAAGCATTCCCGCCCGAAGAGCTGATCCAGTAAGACTTTCGCATAGTGCGACTCTCTGTAGTCCAAATGCAAGTACAGGGTCCCGGACGGCTTTAGCAGGCGCCAAGCTTCTTCCAGCCGCGGCTCCAGAAACTCCCAGTAATCAACAAACTCGTCGTTATAGCCATATACAGTCCCCTTAATCGTGTCGTAAGACTGCCCTTTGAAACCAATTCGAGAGCCGGTCTCAGATCGGACGGTCTTCAGGGACTGCCTGGTCTGCCGCCTTCCAGTGTTGAATGGCGGGTCAACATAAATCAGCTGGAAAGACTCGGCAGGCAGACCTTCCAAAACGAGCAGGTTGTCCCCTTGGACCACCCGACTGTCAGACTTTTCATCCCAAGCAGGCACCACATTCATGGTATCCAGGCTACCCGGCTCCAGTTCACTACTAGACTGGCGCCAAAGCGGATCAGGAGTTCACAGTGAGCAAAGCAGCCCTTTACAACGAAACCGGCGGACCAGAAGTCCTCTACGTGAGCGAGGTCGAGGTGACACGACCCGGACCAGAACAGGTCACGGTGTCGGTGGAAGCAGCTGGGATTAACCCCTACGACGACAAGGTTCGAAGTGGATTCATT
The DNA here is from genome assembly GCA_964345535.1 of uncultured Actinomyces sp. Lineage (GTDB taxonomy): Bacteria > Actinomycetota > Actinomycetes > Actinomycetales > Actinomycetaceae > Scrofimicrobium. Next base: position 63,217 of record CAYFRG010000008.1, read on the forward strand.
CCCTCCAGGGCTGAGTTCCCTAGGCGAACCGGTAGCGATCTGGCTGGCACCGTAACAGCAGTTGGCTCGGGTGCGGTCTATTGGGATGGTTCAGCCGTTCTTATCGGGGACAGGGTGCTGGGCAGCGGATCCGGTAGCGTCGCAACCGAAGCCCTGGCCAACGCACAGAAGTTGGCCAGGATGCCAGCGGGCTTGGACCCGCGCGTGGGTGCTGGGCTTCCGGTTCCCGGGCTTACTGCCACCGCAATTCTTGACGCCGTGCCCGTGGGAGAAGGCGACACCGTCTTGGTGGGAGGGGCCACGGGCGCGGTGGGGATGCTTGTATGCCAACTGGCCCTGGCGCAAGGTGCACGGGTAATCGGAACCGCTGGGAGCCGAAACTTCGAGTTCCTGCAAGAGCTGGGGGTGACTCCGGTCCTCTACGGCCCGGGTCTTGCTGAGCGCCTAGCGGGTCTGGGTCCAGTAACAGCGATAATGGACTGCCACGGGCGTGAGGCCCTTGATGCCGGGATAGCGCTGCAGGTTCCCAAAGATCGCATGGTGGCAATCGCTGCATACGATGCCCTAGAAGAGCTCGGTGTAAAGAGCGCCGGATACGAGGTGCGGACATCAGAGAACCTGGAGCTTATTTCAACTCGGGTTGCCAGCGGAGAGCTGGTCTTGCCCGTCGTGATGGAGTTCCCTCTCGATGAGGTACGCGAGGCGTTCGAGGCGCTGCGCGGCCCACATGCGCCGGGAAAAATTGTGGTCCTCCCCTAGCGACAGGGCAGAGCTGGCGATGGTACCGAAAGAGCAGTCGAAGGATGCCCCGGGGAACCGATTTGTTCCCGAGCTGTTGCGCGAGGAAGACCTAGGGGAGGTCCTGACCCTCCAGCGAGCAGCCTTCGCGTTAGAGGTCCTAGACAAATACCCGAGCTACCAGGCCCCTCTACGGCAGACCCTTGATGATCTGCGGGTAGAGCAGTCAGAACCAGGCGCAGACGCGCTGGGGATCAGAGATCGGGGCAGGCTCATCGGAGCCATCCGGATTCTTCCGCTGGGAGGTAGACGTGCTTTGTTGGCGCGCCTGTCGGTGGCACCCGACCGAACCCATGAGGGGTTGGGAGGAATCCTTATGGAAGCTGCCATAGAAAGAGTTAAAAGCCACCACCCCGATGTCGACCGCATTCAGTTCCGCGCTGACGGATCCAATCGGTGGCTGATCGGCTGGTATCAAACCTTGGGGTTCTCTGTTGTCGCGCCCGGATCAAAAGAGAGCGAGTATGACTGGACCTTAGCGCTGGACGTGGACCAAGCCTTCTAGTCGGCGAGGCATCCAGTAGGCGGGGTTCCTACTTCATTTGCGGCAGCTGCTGCTGGGTTCCCGTATTCGGGTCTTTCACCAGAACCGAGCCGACTTCTACCTGGAACTGGAACCCGTAAAAGCCCAAGTCCTCGGTGCAAGCAGTGTTTTCCGGGTACTTTTCAAGGTCCACGACCAGAGAATAATGGTCCCCATCGTCGGTGACTGTCGCCGCCTCGATGATTGGTGGACAGGAACCCGAACCAGTCAGAAATACCTCCGTCATGCCGCTCCCCACGGAGAAGCTGGCACCGACTGAGACGTCACCCGGGATTTCCGTCCAGTCCACGGACTCGCCACCTCCCGGTCGGTGAAGGTCTAACGAGGTGCACCCGGCAGCTCCCAGCGTCACTCCCGCCAATAGCGTCAAAAGCCATCGCATTCTGAGTTTCACGACACACTCCTCGTAATCGTTTCCGGTTTTTGCGGCAAATCCGTTACAAGCAGCGTAAATTGGGGTGAGCGGTACTGTCCAGCAATGCCGATGCCCGCCAGGTATCAGCGAATAAGAATTACAGTGACCGTAGAACTTCTTTGAAGTCTGACCGATGTACGTCGATCAAAAGGAGACATGTTAATGTCGAACGAACTTACGTCCACGCTGGGTGCTTTTGTACGCTCAGTGTCGGGTAAGGCGGCCCGCAACGCAACCCCGATGGAATTTTGGAGCGGACTGTCCTCTCTTGTCGTTGACCAGATCGCTGATGACTGGGATGAAACCACAAGGGTTTACCAGGAGGGGCGCCAGGAACACTACTTCTCCGCTGAGTTCCTTGAGGGCCGTGCCCTGCTGAACAACCTGGTCAATCTCAACATGCTGGATGAGGCTGGCGAGGCGGTAGCAGCATACGGAGAGAACATTTCGGACGTCCTTGATGCGGAGCATGACGCGGCTCTTGGCAACGGCGGCCTGGGACGCCTAGCTGCCTGCTTCTTGGATTCTTGCGCCACCATGGACCTTCCTGTCACCGGATACGGGATCCTTTACCGGTATGGTCTGTTCAAGCAGACCATCGACAACGGGTTCCAAAATGAGCATCCGGATCCGTGGATGGAAGAAGGATACCCGTTCGTCATCCGCCGGGAGGAACAGGCAAAATACGTCCACTTCCAGGACATGGACGTCCGCGCTATACCTTACGATATGCCGATAACTGGCTACGGCACGAAGAACGTGAACACGCTCCGCCTGTGGAAGTCCGAGCCCATCGAGGACTTCGATTACGACGCGTTCAACTCCCAGCGTTTCACAGACGCGATCGTGGAGCGCGAACGGGTCATGGACCTGTGCCGCGTCCTCTACCCCAATGACACCACCTACGAGGGCAAGGTTTTGCGTGTCCGCCAGCAGTACTTCTTCGTCTCAGCGTCGCTGCAGACGATCATCGAAAACTACAAGAAGGTCCACGGGGACGACCTCTCTGACTTCGGCAAGTACAACTCGATCCAGCTGAATGACACGCACCCGGTTCTAGCCATCCCTGAGCTGATGCGCTTGCTGATGGACCAGGAGGGCCTGGGTTGGAAGGAATCGTGGGCCATTGTCCAGGAGACCTTCGCCTACACGAACCACACCGTCCTAGCCGAAGCTCTAGAGACATGGGAGATCTCCATCTTCCAGCAGCTCTTCCCGCGCATACTGGAAATCATCTACGAAATTGACCGTCGCTTCCGTAAAGAACTAGAAAAACTGGGCGTCGATCCCAGCATCATCAATTACATGGCCCCCGTCTCTAACGGCCTGGTTCACATGGCCTGGATCGCCGTGTACGCCTCGTTCTCCGTGAACGGGGTGGCAGCTCTTCACACCGAAATCCTGAAGCGTGACACGCTGAAGGACTGGTACGCGTTGTGGCCGGAGCGTTTCAACAACAAGACTAACGGGGTCACCCAGCGGCGCTGGCTGAACCACATCAACCCGGAACTAGCGGCTCTCCTGACCCGTGAGCTTGGGTCCGACGCGTGGGTCACCGACTTGGCGCTACTCAAGACTCTGATTGACCGGGCTGACGACGACGATCTCATGCGCGAGCTCATGCAGATCAAGGCGGACAACAAGGACCGCTTTGCGAAGTGGCTGGAGAATCGTCAGGGCGATGTTCTTAACACTGACGCGATCTTCGACGTGCAAATCAAACGACTGCACGAATACAAGCGTCAACTTCTGAACGCGATGTACATTCTGGACCTGTACTACAGGCTCAAGGAAAACCCCAGTTTGGACGTGCCACCGCGTGCATTCATCTTCGGTGCCAAGTCGGCCCCCGGATACAAGCGCGCTAAGGCGATCATCAAGCTGATCAACGAGGTCGGCCGGGTCGTGAACGATGACCCGGACATGAAGGGCCGCTTGCAGGTGGTCTTCGTAGAGAACTATAACGTCACCCCCGCGGAGTACATCATTCCCGCTGCGGACGTCTCCGAGCAGATCTCTACCGCCGGTAAGGAAGCTTCCGGGACCTCGAACATGAAGTTCATGATGAACGGTGCGCTCACCTTGGGCACGCTGGACGGGGCAAACGTAGAAATCGTCGACTCCGTGGGTTACGACAACGCATACATCTTTGGTGCTCGCGAGGAAGAGCTGCCCGAGCTGCGTAGGAACTACAATCCGCGTGAGCTGTACGAAGAAGTTCCAGGCCTGAAGAAAGTTCTGGATGCCTTCGTCGACGGGACCTTGCACGACGGTGGCAACGGCGACTTCCACGATCTGAGGGTGTCTCTGCTGGACGGATTCCCCTGGGAGGATGCAGACACCTACTACCTGCTGGGAGACTTCGCCGATTACCGCAAGGTGCGGGACCAGATGGCCGAGGATTACCGGGACCAGTTGGCCTGGGCACGCATGTGCTGGGTCAACATCTGCGAGTCTGGGAGGTTCTCGTCAGACCGCACCATTCAGGACTACGCGGACCAGGTCTGGAAGATCAAACCTGCCGCTATCTAGCCTCTAATCTCGAAAGCCGCCAAGCTCCCAGAGCTTGGCGGCTTTCTTTTAGTGCACCGACGCATCAGGGTTCCGCACCGGCCACACTGCGCAGATAACAGTGCCGCACGGGCTTCCTATTCGCCGATTACCGTGACAACGACCGTACGGCTGCGTGGCCGGGTGCGGTCGAAATCAAGGAAATAGATTCGTCCAAATTCCCCCGTATCTGGGGCCCCGCCCACCACCGCGATACACTCTCCGCGCCCCACAAGGGCGGAACGCAAGTGAGCGTCCGCGTTGTGAACTCCTCGAAGATCCTCCCCATGCTCAGCAGCGAACTCAATTGCCCGAGGCCCCGGATGCAGGTAGACCCCCTCTTGCGTCTGGTCAGGGGCGACTGTGCTCAGGACGTTAACAAAATCCTGCTGCAAGGTCTCCAAACCGGTCATAGACATATCGAAAGCCAGTTCCTGCGTAATCACCGAACACGTCGTGTGGTGTGAATATACGGAGACAATCCCTGTGGTCACCCCGGAATCCGCAACCAGTTCCCGGACTTGTTCGGTGATGTCATGGAACATCTCAATACCGCCAGATGACTGCAACGTAATGCTGCTCTGCGAAATCATTTGTCTACTTCTCCGCTTCCTTCGTTCTCTTCAATCGTGTCTTTTGCTTTTCTGACCGCTGCCACCATCTCATCGAGAAGTTTGTACGGCTCATCAGAGTTGAGGATTCCGGATGCAGAACCCGCGCCTTCTGAACCGGCCATGATGAATTCGTAGATCTGGTCTGCGGTGGTAATTCCGGCGGCCTGTTCCACCAGAATTTCAGGATCGATCTTCTTAACGGCACTCAGAACCTGGCTGACATAACCCATGTCGGAGGCCACACCAGATCCAATTAGCTCGCTGGGCTCCGGATTTAGAATGTCAGGACCCAAATGTGCCAGCGCCTCGGCTTCCTCCACCGTGTCCGCACAAACGAAAGTCAAAAGGTCCAATTCGTTTGCCCGCTCGATAGTTTTTCGGATCTGAGAAAGACCCATCGGCCTTTCTACGTGATTTATGAGAACCCCATCCGCGCCAGCTGCCTTGATCGCCTCTGGCAGCACGTCTGCCATCCCGCGCCCCGGACGTAGCGTGTCCATGTAAGGCGCTAGCAGGATCAGGTTTGGACACCGCTCCCGAATCGACCTGATCTCCGTGTAGGGAGAAATGAAGATGGCGTCAACGCCGTGTTTTTGCGCGGCCTTATCCACTTCTATGGCGAAGTCAATAACGTCGTCACCGTAAATGTAGTTCTTGACACTCGTTTCAAAGAATGGCGTGGTGATCTTCCGTTTCATTTGTTCTCTCCGCTCTCTTTCGATTTACCGAATATTTCTCCGGCTTTATTGATCACGTCTTGAGCATTGTTAAAGAACACGTTTTCAACATCTCCGCTGTCCAGGTGGCGTGCTTCTGCAGCGCGTCTGAATGCCGCGATTTCCTCGTAGAGGAAGAAGGTCAGGTTTGGAGCTTCCTCCGCGGATGAGTCCCGCATATTTGGATCCCCGGAGATGTCTCCGTATATCCCGCGAGGAACAATGTTGACGTATCTTCCGTCCTCGCACACACGTCGCATTCGCATCCTGGTTATCGGTAGGTCCGAACCGAAAAGTAGTCGTCCGGGACCGACTGCCTCAAGCGCCCGTTCAAAAACATAGCCGTTGGTGTTTGCACAGAAATCGAACTTCAGTCCGGGGGAATCCTGAAGCGTTTCAAAGGCATCTCCCAGGTCTTCATTGCAATAGGCGCGCCCGACGTGCGCAACGATGACCTGCAAGTTCGGGTAGTTGCGTTCGATCTCGATTAGATCGACTAGGTTTTGCGGATCGCGCAGGCGTCCCGGCCTGGGAATGTGGAGGATTAGGATCGCTCCCCTTGCATCAAGGACTTCCAGTTGATGCCTTGGAACAAAATCAAAAATCCGAATCATATCGCCAGGTATGTGGCTGGGAGCGAAGTTCAAGTAGACTTTCGTTCCCAAGAAGCGTCCCGACTGCAGAGCATTTTCCAACCGCTCGGCAGACCACTCAGGCCTGGTGAGAAGTAGCGGCCAGTCCCCGAAGGTAGCGGCGTTCCTCCCGACATACTCATTGGATTTATCGATGTCGTATTCGGCGCTTGGGAAGCCGAATACGACTGCGTGGGTTTCTTGCTCTGGAAACATCAGCCGGTAGGTCTCAGCCAAGTCCTCGAAAGAGTTATCTTCCGCTACGAGTGACGTCCACGTGACGGCTCGTTGCGGACCTGAGTCCCCGTCGACTCGAAAGTCTTTGAGCCAGACATGTGAATGAATGTCAATCATCCTGGGCGGCAAGAAGTCCCTTAGGTATTTGTCGTAAAACTCCGCGTCTCTTTCAGTTAGAGAGAAGGGCATTAGTTCTCCTGTTCGGTGTTTGTCCACTGTTTCTCAGCGTCTTGGAACTCAGCCGCGGCCGCAGACAGTCTTCGAAACTTCTCAGTCGCGCGCTTCCAGGCTTCCCTGTTGCTATCAGGGCGGGTTCTGCGGGTGGGCAAAGCACCTCTGGGGGGCTCGTCGCCTGTAAGGCCGTGCGCAGCCAGCATCGCCGCTCCTAGAGCGCCAACATCCGGGTCCAGGGCCGCCAACACGTCGCGTCCACAGGCGTTTGCCAAGTACTGTGTCCAGAGCTGGCTGTTTGCTGCCCCACCCAAAAGAGTCAGTGGCGCGCTGCTAGACGGGAAGGCCTCCAGCATCCACGCTGCTTGAGAGGCGACCCCCATCATCACCCCGGCCGCTATGGCGTAAGAGTCGTGCCCCGCATCTAGTCCCCAGAGAAGACCGCGGAGCTGGGCGTCGTTGCGAGGGTACGTGTTCCCGAATAGGTAAGGCAGGAAAAACGGTAGGCCTTCCGGAGCAACGTAACCGCGTTGGAGAAGGACGCTGTCCACCTCTTTCCAGGTGGGGGTCTCACCCTTCAACAAGCCAACGCGACCCCACCACTCGAGGGACGCCCCGCCCGCCTCCAGGCTGATCATGGAGCCAATCGTTCCGTAGGGCACCGCAAGGCTAGCGCTCTTCCCCCTAGAGAAGGCCGCGTTCAAGTCAGTCTCTATGGCACCCACAACCCACGCTGTGCCTGAGCCTATGAAAAC
>CAYFRG010000009.1:0-61672 GCA_964345535.1 uncultured Actinomyces sp.
CAAAACAATCAAAAAACACACACTATCAAGTTCACAAACAACACCCCACAAAGGGCACATCAGTCCACCGAAACCTTACGATTTGGCTTATCCGACGAATTTCTACTTTACCAGGTCTCATCTGGGCTGTCTAGCCTCAGTTCGGTGACTCGCATCACCGACAAGATCTGGAGTTTTTGTCGCTGCCCTCGCTGGGCAACGGCTATTACTCTAAAACAGATATCGTGGCGCGCGCAAGTCCTCGGTACGTGACACCCGCCACTGGGCCGAATCGGCTGGTCACTGCCTGTTAGTCGGGTAGAGAACAGCCAGGTTACGCCGCCCCTTACGCAAGACAATCACATCTCCGGGGAGCAGGTCCTCATCCGTGATCCGGGCGTCAGGATCAACCACCTTGACATTGTTGACCGCCAAACCGTTAGCGGTAATCGTTCGCCGTGCCGCTCCTTTACCACGCTCGAGGCCCGCGGCGACCAAAGCATCAACCAGGGTGCTTTCTCCCAGGGTTACCGTTCCAGAGGGGAGCTTTTTCACGGCTTCCAAAAGGACCGCGTCCGGAACCTGCCGAAGGTCTCCGCTCCCCCACAGGGCTTCGGTTGCAGCCTGGGAATCCTGTACGGCTGCGTCACCGTGGACCAGCCGGGTTACCTCTTCGGCCAAACGCTTTTGGGCTGCCCTCTTGTGCGGCTCTTCTTCCACACCCTTTTCATAGCCCTCAATCTCTTCCCGACTCAGGAACGTAAAGATCTTCAAGAACCGGATCACGTCATCGTCGGCAGTCTGCAGCCAGAACTGATAAAACGCGTACGGGCTCATTAGTTCAGGGTCTAGCCAAATGGCCCCGCCCTCAGACTTGCCAAACTTCGTTCCGTCAGCCTTCGTGATAATCGGGGAGGTCAGGACGTTGACCGGGATCCCCTCCACTTTCCTGATGAGATCCATTCCTCCGACCAGGTTGCCCCACTGGTCGTTTCCCCCGGTCTCCAGCGTGCAGCCGTACCGCCGGTAAAGCTCCAGGTAGTCCCACGCTTGCAGGACCTGGTAGCTGAACTCCGTATACGACAGGCCCTCATCCGACTCGAGCCTCCTGGAAACGATGTCTTTGCCCAGCATCGTGCCCATCCGGAAGTACTTCCCGAGGTCGCGAAGGAGCTCAATCGCACTCAGTTCAGCAATCCAGTCAAGGTTGTTGACGATCCTGGCAGGGTTGTCACCATCAAAGTCCAGGTACCGTTCCAGCTGGCCCCGCAGGCGGCTAGCCCACTCCTCGACAACTTCGGTGGTTTGTAGTGATCTCTCCCCGGAGTCCCTGGGGTCGCCGATCAGTCCGGTTCCACCCCCCACCAGAGCAAGCGCGCGGTGTCCAGCATTCTGCAGGTGCTTCATGATAATCACCTGCACTAAGTGTCCGTGATGCAGAGAGGGAGCCGTCGGGTCAAAACCGCAATAGTAGGTGATCGGCCCCGACTCCAGTGCTTGTTCCAGTGTCTCCCAGTCGCTGTGCTGGGCGATTAGCCCGCGCCACTGAAGCTCATCGAGCAGATCACTCATCGAAGTCTCTCCTACTTCACTGTCCACTGGGCTTTCCACCGGATTCCATCCAGCGGCCCATTTCGTTGGACCCTCTCGTCGGGTACTTTACTCGCCGTGCTCTCTTAGACAGGCGCCGTCAAAACAAACGCAGCAGAGGAGCAATCACGAAACCCGCAGAACAGTTTACTTCAGTTCTGACTAGCCCACGCACGCACTGTGCTTACCTGCTCGCGCGCTTCCTCTAGCTGTTCAGCCACTCGCTCAGGCGCGGTACCGCCCCTGCCTGCTCTTGCCGCGATAGATCCCTCCAAAGTGAGGACGTTCCGCACCTGAGGAGTCAACTGCGAGGAAATCTCTGCGAACTGTTCGTCGGTGAGATCCCACAGCTCGATACCCTGCGCTTCGCAGACGCGGACACACTTCCCTGCAAACTCATGGGCGTCCCTGAATGGAACCCCCTGTTTCACGAGCCACTCGGCGATATCCGTCGCCAAGGAGAACCCCTGGGGAGCTAGCTCTTGCATGCGCGGATAATTCAGTGTCATTGTCGTGACCATTCCGGTGACGGCCGGTAGGAGGACATCGAGCGTGTCGATTTGGTCGAAGACGGGCTCTTTGTCCTCCTGCAAGTCCCTGTTGTAGGCAAGAGGAAGGCCCTTCAACGTTGCCAGGAGGCCAGTCAGATCGCCCAGCATTCGTCCGGCCTTTCCACGGGCCAGCTCCGCTATGTCGGGGTTCTTCTTCTGAGGCATGATCGAGGACCCGGTAGAGAACGAGTCGTGCAGGGTTACGTAGTCAAACTCTTTCGTGTTCCAGATGATGATCTCCTCGGACAATCGGGACAGATCGATTCCGATCATCGTGAAGATAAAGGAAAACTCTGCAACGACATCGCGAGCAGCGGTCCCGTCAATGGAGTTGGCAACGGACGATGTGAAGCCGAGCTCCTCTGCAATCTCCTGCGGGTTCATGCCAAGAGTGTTCCCCGCGAGGGCTCCCGAGCCGTAAGCGGAGACTGCGGCACGTCGGTCCCAGTCTTGGAGCCTCTCCAAGTCACGAAGAAGCGGCCACACGTGAGCAGCTAGCTGGTGAGCCACAAGCACGGGTTGGGCGTGCTGTAGATGCGTGCGGCCCGGCATCACAGCCGTTCCAGCCGCGACCGCCTGTGCCAGCAAGGCGTCGACCAAATCTAGGGTGAGTCCCGCAATATGGCGGGCCTCCCGGCGAAGATACCTACGGATAAGCGTGGCAATTTGATCGTTGCGAGAGCGGCCCGCGCGGAGTCGACCGCCCAGTTCAGCGCCGGCTCGCTCAATTAGTCCTCGTTCCAGGGCGGTATGAACATCCTCGTCCTCCAGCCTGGGAACAAATGCGCCACTATCTACGTCCCGCTGAAGACGATCTAGGGCGTCGAGGAGTCCCCCCAGCTGCTCCCCGGTCAGCAGCCCAGCCCGTTCGAGCGCACGGGCGTGAGCGCGGGAACCTTCGATGTCATCATCGGCTAGTCGCCAATCGAAATGAGTCGAGAGGCTGAGTCTTGCCAGGGCCTGGTCCGGGCCGCCCTCGAAGCGACCTCCCCAAAGGCTCACCGCCGGTTCACTGCTATGCGCGTTGTCAGTTGTCATAGTTACAATCATGCACCTGAAGTCAGTTTCTGGAGGCACTGTCCGGCGCCTGTCGCCACCGGGGCACTCCGGGTGGGTACAGTATTCAGTATCTTTCCCCTAAAGGACGGCATCGAAGTGAAACTACGATCTGCACCAACCGACGGACCGACGCAACCACTTGCTCCGCTGGTGGAGTCTGAGATCGGTACCCTGGATACGGTCATCGTGCACCGGCCGGGAAGGGAAATCGAGCGGCTCACTCCGCAGAACCACGATGACCTTCTCTTTGACGACCTTCTGTCACCCACCGCAGCCAAAAGAGACCACGACTATTTCGTGGAAGTGATGGAAGGCCAGGACGTCAACGTTCTTCACTTCACAGACTTGCTGATTGGGACCCTCGACAATGAGGACGCGCGCACCCACATCTTGGACAACACCATCAACCGGCTCTATTTGGGTCCGCTGCTGGCGCCGGCGATCGAAGAATGGGCAAGGGCACTCCCGTCGACTGATCTGGCCTCCGTGTGCATCGAGGGCCTGACCTTGAGCGACTGGAAATCAGTCTCGACCACCTCGTCTTTAGTTGCGCGCACTCTCGAAGACGACGATTTCCTGATCGGTCCCCTCCCAAACCATCTGTTCACCAGAGATGCATCCGCCTGGATGTACGGGGGCGTGGCCATCAACTCGATGAAGCGGGAATCACGGCGGCGCGAATCGCTCCACTACTCGGCGATTTACCGGTGGCACCCGCTGTTTTCCGCGGGCGACTTCCGTCGCTGGACCAACGGTACTTCGGGTCCCGTCCGCTCCGTTGAAGGCGGCGACATCTTGGTGCTGGGGAACGGAATCATAGCTGTCGGCATGTCCGAACGAACAAACCCGCAAGGAGTCGAACGCCTGGCAACGCGGCTCTTCGCCGAGCACAGGGCCGATCGGATTCTGGCAATAATGCTCCCACACCGGCGCGAGTTCATGCACCTGGACACCGTGATGACCCAGGTCGATCAGGACGCTTTCATTGTGTACCCGGACCTGCTCCAAACCCGAACCTTATCGCTTGTGCGCAGGGGGCAGGAAGCGGTCTTGGAAAACCAAGAAATGCCCTTGGTCGAGGCCCTTCCGAAAGCACTGGGGCACCCCGTGCGCTTCATAAGTCCAGAAGGTACGGCCTCTGAGCTGTCCCGCGAACAGTGGAACGACGGCTTCAACATGCTGGCGCTCTCCCCCGGCAAAGTCATAGCCTACGACCGCACCCCCCGGGCCATAGAGGCCCTAGAGGATGCGGGTATTGAGGTCCTCCCCATCGACGGTTCCGAGCTGGGAAGGGGCCGCGGAGGCCCCCGGTGCATGTCCTGCCCGGTGGTCCGTGCCCCGCTCGCCAGCTAGGATTTCAGCTCGCCAACTCGCTACAGCTGCAAACCACGTCCGTGCCGCGCGTCCCGGGCAGCTGCCTGTTTCGCAGCTAGGCCGTAAATCTCAATAAACCCGCGGGCGTGGGACTGGTCGAATGTATCCCCGGTCTCGTAGGTAGCAAGGTTGTAATCGTACAGTCCAGTGTCCGTCTTCCGTCCGGTGACAACCGCCCGGCCGCCGTGCAGAGTCATCCTGACCGTCCCGCTGACGTAGTACTGAGTGTTGTCGATGAAGGCATCCAAAGACTGCTTCAGCGGAGAGAACCACTGCCCGTCGTACACCAGCTCTCCCCAGCGCAAATCGACAATCCTCTTGAAGCGGGCCTGTTCCCTTTCTAAGGTGACGTTTTCGAGTTCCTCGTGAGCAGCAATGAGGACTATGGCTGCCGGGGCCTCGTAGATTTCCCTCGACTTGATACCTACCAGGCGATCCTCGACAATATCGATCCGGCCAATTCCCTGAGCGCCAGCGCGCCGGTTCAGCTCTTGAACGATCTCCAGAACGCTCTTCTTCTTCCCGTCGATTGCAACGGGAGTGCCCTTCTCGAAAGTCAGTTCGACCTCGTCCGGCAAAGGTGGGTAGGTTGGGTCGTCCGTGTAGTTGTACACGTCCTTAGTAGGCGCATTCCAAATGTCTTCCAAAAATCCGGTCTCGATGGCGCGACCCCAAACGTTCTGGTCAATCGAGAACGGATTGTGCTTGGTCGTTTCGATAGGGAGCTTGTGTTTGTTGGCGTAATCGATCGCCACGTCGCGGGTCAGTGCTAGGTCCCGCACCGGCGCGATGCAGTTAAGATCGGGGGCAATAGAGGTAATCGAAACCTCAAAACGAACCTGGTCGTTGCCCTTCCCCGTACAACCGTGGGCGACCGTGCTACCGCCGAACTCCCTGGCTGCCTTCACCAGGTACTTAGAAATTAGCGGACGCGAAAGTGCGGAAACCAGCGGATACTCACCCTGGTACATGGCATTGGCTTTGATGGCGGGGACAAGGTAATCGTTGGCGAACTCTTCACGCGCGTCCACCACATACGATTCCACTGCTCCACAATCGAGCGCACGCTGTCGAATGACGTCCAGATCTTCGCCGCCCTGGCCTACGTCCACGGCCACCGCGATAACTTCCTGTCCTGTTTGCTCTTCGATCCAACCGATTGCTACAGACGTATCCAAACCGCCCGAATAGGCAAGAACTACCCGATCGTTATCTTTCGCCATCCCTAATTCCCCTTCTTCGCTGTCGGCGCCGCGGAGGGTTCCGCGAGCCGCATGAGTTCTTCGTAAGCTGTCGATGCCGCCGCACTATCACGGCAAACTAGCAGTACCGTGTCATCCCCGGCGATCGTCCCTACAACGCCCGCCAGTCGCGAACTGTCAATGGCCGACCCCAACAGGTTCGCTGCGCCCACCGGGGTGCGCAGCACAAGCAGGTTCTGCGCCACGTCTCCGCCGACCAGAAGATCCTGACACCATCGTGCCAGGCGGGCCGTGGATTCCTGTGCCAAGTGTGTTGGAGCCCCATCCCAGTCGGGCACCGTGTAAACCAGCGTGCCATCTCTGTCCCGCACCTTGGTCGCTCGCAGCTCCAATAGGTCCCTTGAAAGAGTGGCTTGTGCGATGTCAACACCGAACGTCCCGAGAGCAACGCGAAGCTGCTCCTGCGAAGAGATCGCTTCCCGCGCCAAGACGTCCATGATCAGGCCGTGCCGAGCAGCCTTAGTAGAGGGCTGGGAGCCTCTCTCAGGTCCTTGCTTCGCCATGTCGCCTCACCGGTACACAAAAGATCAATACTGCATAATCATACATGGCGCCGGATTGTTATTCGTCCGAAGTCGAGACTTGGACCATAAAGTGGCGGAACTAACCCTGGGCTCTGCTGGCGAGCCTGGTGCCAGGGCTCTAACCCTGGGCTTGCAACGCGTCCGCTATGCGGTCCGCGTAGTCATTGATCTTTTCCCAGTCCCTGTAGTCACCCTCGACAGCACCGGCCACATAGCCAATGGACCGCTCCCTCAGGTTGAGGGCGGTCGGATCATAGCGCCCATCGAAAGAAGCTTGCCCCTTGAAAACTCCCTTGACCGCCACCGGTCCGATCCTGTGCAGGTCTTCCGGCTTCGACTTGGCGACGCCGGACATCCCAACGGAGAACGCCCATGAGGGCATGTCGCGGAGTTGGTTATCGAAGCGGTTCACGAAGTCCTTGGCCTCCGGGGACCACTGCCGCAGGTAAACCGACGATCCGACTACCACTGCTGTGTAGCCGTTGATGTCGGTCACGTCCTCGGGCAGTTTCTGCTCTACGTCGAATCCGCGCTCACGCAAACGCTCACTGAGAGCGTTCGCAACCTCTTTAGTCGAACCGTGTCGGCTGGAAGCCGCTACCAGAATCGTCATCTCTATAACCCTCTCAATGCTCCCGGCTCTCCGGGGACGCTAGATGCGAAAACTAGGCTCTGAGGACAGCTCCGAGCCGCTTGGTCAAATCATGTATTGCCTTATCCCGGATCTTTGTCACCTGTTCGGTGCTCAGAGTGTGGTCGGCGGCCCGGAGCACCAGCGAATATGCCAGCGACCGGGACCCCTCCGGTACCTGGTCCCCCGTGTAGACGTCGAACAATTGGATCGATTCCAGGACGACACCCACGCTTTGCTTGAGCACACGTTCCACGTCCGCCGCGGGCACCGCTTCGGGCAGTACCAGTGCGAGGTCGATCTTGGCCGCCGGGTAGGTTGAGACTCGGACTGCCTGGACCGGCTCCTTGGGCATTAGGCGGACCAGAGCATCCATGTCCAGTTCGAACGCGATACTTCGGCCCGGGAGCCCGTATTCTTCTACGACCTGCGGGTGGAGTTCGCCTGCAAGGCCAACCAGTACCAGGCTTTTTCCCTGCCTGCTGTATAGGCGACCCACCCGTCCTGGGTGCCAGGGAGCAACCTCTGCCGGATCGTGCGTGGCCCCAGGAACCGGTGGCCCGGGGACGCGTTTGGTTGCCTCGGGCAGCCAGGCTCGTGCCACCTGCAGGTCCACTCCTATGGCATCCGCAATGGCACTAGCGTGCTCAATCGCGTCGGCCCAATCCCAGGACCGACCCGGGCTAAGAACGCCCGCGGGACCCTGTGGCCCGCCGCAAATCGCTGCAACGCGCGACGGCTGCTCAGGAACTCCTGCATCCAGCGCCGCGAGCTCCGCAACACTGGGGCGGTCGAAAACTCCAGGAACCGAAGCGGGGATGGTTCCCCCCGGCAGTGTGACGGCCCCCGTCTCAAATACAGCCAGACCCGGGTTCCCTCTTCCTGCATTTCTCTCCGCAACTTCTAGCAGGGAGTCAAGCAGTGTGGTGCGCAGGTGAGGGGCGTCGTCAGCCAGGGGGTTCCGCAGGGTGACCGTTTCTCTGCGCGGGTCCTCCGCAGCCAGCATCTGGCGGTCATGAGCGTCCCCAATGAACGGGTATGAAAGGACCTCAACAAGGCCCCTCTGAGCCAACGTGTCGGAGATACGCTGCCTGGCCCACTGATGCTCAGTAAGCGCGGCCGCGCCAGCCGCCTTCGGCAGCCGCTCTGGAATGCTGTCATACCCGTCAATGCGGGCGACCTCTTCAACCAGGTGCGCCGGGCCGGTGAGATCAGGACGCCAACTTGGGGGCGCGACAACCACGTGGTCACCGTCGACCTCGACAGTCGCACCGATCTCCTCAAGGATCGCGACTATCCTGTCGGGCGAGTATGCGTGACCCGTCAATCGCTCCGGTTCGCCCAGGGACATTCGCACCGACGGCAGAGGAACACTTGTGTCGTAGTCAAACCGTACCGGGTCTATGGTTCCCCCACCGTATTTGGCTAGTAGCTCTGCGGTGCGATGAACGGCAACCGGTGCCAGGTTGAAGTCGACACCGCGTTCAAAACGCTTGGACGCTTCGGAGACTAGCCGGTGGCGCCTGGAGGCCCTGGCGATCGAAGGAGCGTCGAAGTGTGCGCCTTCTATGACCACATCGGTAGTGCCGGACTCAACTTCAGAGTCCAGGCCTCCCATTACCCCGGCCAACCCCACAAGTCGGGATCCTGCTTTACCCCCCGGGGAGTCGGCAATGACTATGTCTTCCTTTTGGAGAACCCGCTGCACCCCGTCGAGAGTCGTGAAAGGCTCTCCGGCCCTGGCTCTGCGCACCACGATCGGCTCCGCCACGGATTCCAGTGCGTAAGCGTGGAGAGGCTGACCCAAGTCGAGCATTACATAGTTCGTGACGTCCACGGGTAGGGAAATAGACCGCATACCCGCCTGCTCCAGGTATTCGACCATCCACCTGGGAGTCGCAGCTGCGGGGTCGAGACCGCGAACTACCTGCGTAACAAATCTATCGCAGGCCGCGCGTCCTTCGAGAACACTGTCCGGGTCTACCAGAACCTGGAACCCGTCCTCTCCGACTGGAGGGAGCGCGGTGCGCAGGTTTTCTTCAATTCCCCAGTCTGTGTAAGCGGCCCCGGTGGCGTGTCCGTACTCGCGGGCCAGGCCGCGCATGGCGAAACCGTAGCCTCGATCAGGAGTCACGTTGACTTCGAGAACTTCCTCCCCCAAGCCCAGCGGGCCAATGAGATCAGAGCCTATCTCTCCGTAGTCCACTTGTGGGAAGTCTCGGGGGAGCACAATAATCCCGCCGTGATCGTCCCCCAGGCCCAGCTCGCGCTGGGAGCAGATCATGCCGTCAGAAACGTGCCCATAGGTCTTCCTCTGAGAAATCGGGAAGGGTCCTGGCAAGACGGCTCCGGGGAGGGCGACGACGACCAGATCTCCCACTTCGAAGTTGTGGGCTCCGCAGATGATGCCGCGAGAGGGAACATCAGACTTTTCCTTGCCCGTCCCGGGCGCGTCGTTGTGCTGGCCCACGTCAACTCGACAATAGTTGACTGTCTTACCGTTGGAGTGAGTCTCGGATTCCTTGCTGAGCACCTCACCCAATACAAGCGGTCCCGTGACTGCGGCGGGGAGAATTTCTTCCTCTTCGAAGCCCACAGAAACCAGTGACTCTGCGACTCCCGCCAGAGTCACGTCCTGCGGGAGGTCGGCGTGGTCGCGCAACCAGGAAAGCGATAGGTAGGGCACTTTAGTTTCCTTTCCCAAAGAGTCCGAACTGCCTGGAGAACCTCACGTCCCCCTCGACGATATCCCTCATGTCGGAGATACCGTGACGCAGCATCAGGGTCCGCTCCAGTCCCATGCCAAAGGCGAAACCCGTGTACTCCTCCGGGTCAATGCCGTTCGCGCGCAGCACCGCTGGGTTCACCATCCCGCACCCGCCCCATTCAATCCAGCCGGGGCCCCCCTTTTTCTGAGGGAACCAAAAGTCCATTTCTGCGCTGGGCTCCGTAAATGGGAAGAAGGAGGGGCGGAGGCGCGTTTTTACATCCGGGCCGAAAACGGCTTTAGCCAAAGCGTCCAACACACCCTTGAGGTCAGCCATTGTCAATCCCTTATCGACGGCAATACCTTCAACCTGGTGGAAGACCGGCGTGTGGGTCGCATCGAGAGCGTCTGATCGGAACACTTTGCCCGGCACTATCGTGTAGAGGGGTACGCCCTGGTCAAGCAAAGCGCGGGACTGAACGGGCGAGGTATGGGTTCGAAGCACCAGATGACCGTCGGCCTCATCTTCCCCACCTACGCTGCGTCCATCTACATAAAAGGTGTCCGCCATCTGCCGTGCTGGGTGGTCCGGCCCCAAGTTCAGGGAGTCGAAGTTAAACCACTCGTGCTCAAGTTCTGGCCCTTCAGACACAGACCAGCCCATGCCGACAAAGAAATCGCTGATCTCCTCAATTACAAGGCTCAGCGGGTGGCGCGCTCCCTCAGGGACTCGGTCGGCAGCAGTCGTCACGTCCACTGCTTCGTCCCGGAGAACGCTTGCCAAATGCTCGTGCTCCAGAACCTCCATGCGCTGCTCGTAAACCCGGGTCAGCTCTTTGCGAGCACCCCCCAGGTTCTGCCCCGCGGCAGCTCGGTCCGAGGGGTCTACGTCTTTTATGGAGCGGTTTGCCAACGTGAGCGGTGATTTATCACCGAAAGCAAGAGTTTTCAGTTCTTTCAGCTGAGCGAGAGAGGCAGCGTCACCGATCGACTCCGTCACCTGCGCCAACCACTGCGCAACCCCCTCTTGGTCGAGTGGTTCTAGGAGTTGTCGACTCCAGCTGTGCTGCACCGATCCTTCAGCCTGCTCAAAGCTCATTGCGTCACCTTCAAAGACTAAATCCGTACTGCCCAAGCAGCCTCGACTCACCCACTCTAGTTGAGGGCGGCCAACCATGAAAAACCAGTTCACTGCGCAGCCCCACAGAACAGCCGTAGGACCCTCGAAAACGGGACCCCGACGTACAATGGCAGCGGCAGCCAGCCACGTTTTGCCAGGAGGTTTCGTGTCCAGCTATTCGCAGTCTCAGCCCAAACCCATCCCGTCCAATTCTATCCGGCGCGTGCGCATTCCGGCGCTGCAGAAAAAGGTGGCGGACGGCGGACGCGTGACCATGCTGACCGCCTACGATGCGCTTACCGCTCCCATATTCGAGGCGGCTGGTGTCGACACACTCCTCATCGGAGACTCGCTGGGAAACGTGACATTAGGTTACGAATCAACCCTGCCCGTGTCTTTGGAAGACATCGTACGAGCAACGGAAGCCGTCGCGCGTTCCACCAGGCGCCCCCTCATCATTGCTGATCTTCCGTTCGGATCGTTCGAGGAGTCATCCGCGCAAGCGTTCAGGTCCAGCGCAGCACTCCTAAAGGCCGGTGCAGCGGCTGTCAAACTCGAAGGTGGAGCACAGCGCGCCGACACGGTTAGCTTCCTGGTCGCGAACGGCGTCCCGGTCGTCGGGCACCTGGGTTACACACCCCAGTCTGAGAACACGCTTGGAGGCCCGCGGCTCCAAGGAAAGGGCGAGCAGGCCGCCCGTATGCTGAGCGATGCAAGAGCCCTGAGTGATGCGGGCGCGTTCGCAATAGTCCTTGAGATGGTTCCGGGCAAGCTAGCCAAGCAGATTACCGACGAAGTCCCTGCCCTCACGATTGGAATCGGGGCGGGTCCGAACTGTGACGGGCAAGTCCTCGTCTGGTCTGACATGGCAGGAATGACGTCTTGGACGCCCAGCTTCGCCAAACGTTTCGCGGAGCTCGGTGCCACGCTGGAGCAAGCTGCACGCCAGTACGTGTCAGAAACTGAGGCCGGCATCTTCCCTGAGGCGAAGCACACTCGTGAGAATTAGCGCGGAGCGACCGCCCGGCTAAAATGGAGAGATGAACTCTGACCTTGCCAAGCGCGCGCCCCTTGGGGACCTCACAGGCGGAAAAGTCTCCGCAATGCTAGATGTCCCGGCTTCAATCGAACGACCCGAGTACATGTTCCACGACGGACCGGAGGTCGTCACGGCGTCTGACATCAAGAGCCCCGAAACGATCGAACGAATCCGCCGGGCTGGAAAGATCGCTGCTGACGCCATGTATAAGGCGGGCGAGGCGATCCGCCCCGGTATCACCACCGACCAGGTTGACCGGATCGCCCACGACTACATGGTCAGCCAGGGGGCGTACCCGTCCACGCTCGGGTACATGGGCTACCCCAAGTCAGTATGTACGTCCATTAACGAGGTGGTCTGTCACGGCATCCCTGACGATCGCCCTTTGGAAGAAGGCGACATTGTCAATATTGACGTGACCGCATACAAGGATGGCGTCCACGGCGACACGTGCGCCATGTTCTGCGTCGGCGATGTCGACGAGGAATCCCGGCTCCTCGTGGAACGGACCCGCACCGCGATGGAGCGCGGACTCAAAGCCGTGCGACCAGGTCGCCAAATCAACGTAATCGGTCGAGTCATCTCCGCCTATGCAAAACGGTTCGACTACGGTGTGGTCCGGGACTTCACGGGGCATGGGGTGGGAGAGGCGTTCCACTCCGGACTAATAATCCCCCACTACGACGCCTCGCCCCTCTACGACGAGGTCATGGAAATAGGCATGGTGTTCACGGTCGAACCGATGCTGACGCTGGGCGACGTCGACTGGGAGCAGTGGGACGACGACTGGACAATCGTGACCAAAGACAGGGGCCGAACTGCACAGTGGGAACACACCGTCGCAGTAACCGAAGATGGTCCGGACATACTGACGTTGCAGTGACGAGTTCGATTAAGATCGAATAGGAATCTTACGTTCACAGGGCGACCCGGTTTGCCCTCTCAGAAAGGGTGGTTCGCAGTGACCGAAGTGGCTTGCGGAATTGACATCGGCGGATCCGGAATCAAGGGCGGCCTAGTCGACCTAGAGAGTGGCGAACTAATCGGGGAACGCGTCCGGATCGAGACCCCGTATCCCGCAACTCCGGAAGCCGTCGCTCTGACTTGCGCGCAGGTGCTGGAGGAGCTGGGTGCCCCGGCAGACATTCCTGTTGGGATCGCGATGCCAGCGCCGCTTCCAAAGGGCATTGTCCCTTTCATGGCGAACTTGGACAGCTCCTGGGAAGGCATCCATGCGCCCAGCATGTACGAGTCGTACCTGCATCGACCCGTAGTCGTGCTGAATGACGCCGACGCCGCTGGACTGGCAGAAGCTGTCTACGGAGCCGCGAAGGGCGAGGACGGCCTGGTTATCGTAACGACGCTGGGGACGGGCATCGGCTCTGCACTCATCTACAACGGGATCCTGGTCCCGAATTCGGAGCTTGGCCACGTTGAATTGGACGGACATGACGCCGAAACTAGGGCGTCTGCCGCTCAGCGCGTGAAACAGGATCTTGGATGGGCGAAGTGGGCGAAGCGACTGCAACGCTACTACTCCCACATCGAAATGCTCTTCTCCCCGGACCTTCTGGTCGTTGGTGGAGGGGTTTCAAAGAGGTCCGAAAAGTTCCTGCCACTGCTGGATCTGCGCGCCCCCATCATTCCTGCTCAGCTGCGCAACCAGGCCGGGATCGTGGGCGCCGCCATCGCTGCAGACCGCGCCGCTAAAGCGGAGTAGACTTATCTTCGGATGAGTTGGCCGGGTGGTCGCGGCTCTTTGAGCTGAGGAACGTCCGGGCTCCACAGGGCAGGGTGGTGGCTAACAGCCACCCGGGGCGACCCGCGGGCTTAGTGCCACAGAAAGCATACCGCCAGTGCAAGCTGGTAAGGGTGAAAAGGTGCGGTAAGAGCGCACCAGCAGCGGAGGTGACTTCGCTGGCTAGGTAAACCCCACCCGGAGCAAGGCCAAGCAGAAGGTTTAGATTGCCCGTCTTTTACCTTCGGGTAGGCTGCTAGAGGCCCGCGGCAACGCGGGTCCCAGATGGATGGTCACCCCCACCGGTACGGTGGGACAGAACCCGGCGTATAGGCCGACTCATCCCCATTAGTGTTGAAAGGCAGAATCTTGCTGCTGTGGCTTCCCCCGTCAGAAGGCAAAGTTGCCCCAGCAGACGGGCCTGCACTGGACATCGGTTCTCTTTCGTTTCCGCTACTGGTGTCTGCGCGTCTGGAGGTAGCCGCTCAGCTCCAGAAAATCAGTGCGGAACCGGGGGCTGCTGAAACACTTCGGCTGGGCCCGCGTGCTGCAGCAAGCGGGATACAGGCTAACTTGGAACTGGTATCAGCCCCGTGTGCCCCTGCAATGGACTTATACCAGGGAGTTTTGTACGCCGCACTGGATCCGAACACACTTTCGCCCCCCGCAGCCAGAGCACTTTCTGAATCAGTGTGGATTTTCAGCGCGCTTTTTGGCGCTGTTCGTCCCGACGATGTGATTCCTGACCACCGTCTTGCTATGGGGGTGCGGCTCCCCGAATTGGGAACCATGTCGTCGTGGTGGCGCTTGGTTTTGAAGTCCGGCTTGCCCGACCCCGGATCCCAGCCCGTAGTGGACTTGCGCTCAGGTGCCTATAAGAGTGCACACCCCGCTCCAGATGCTCACCGGATCGAGGTTGATGCCTCCCAGGTCCGAGACGGCAAGCGCACGACCGTTACCCATTTTGCGAAACTTTGGCGCGGTCTGGCCGCCAGGTACCTCCTGGAACACGTGGATGAAAAAACCAACGTCAGCGGTGTTCTAGACGCCCTCACCGTGTGGCGCGGTGGCGGAGAACTGGATGATGTGGAGGTCGGCGAAACAAAGCCGACAAGGGAGGGCGGCAGCGTGACTCGAGTGACCCTGGTGTTGCCACCCGCAACAAGTGCCGACTAGAAAACGTCACTTCGCAGATGTGCGGGCAACCAGGTATTCGGTTTCTTCACTGATGTAAAGCTGATTCGCAGGAAACGTGGAGACCTCTGAGAGTTCGGCAATCGGCAGCTCCACGGGAGCGTCAATAAGCGCACCGTCACGCATCTCCAACACCACGCGGGGCCCCAGTCTTTTCTGAAGACTCGAGTATTCTGCCAGAACGGGTCCTGGAAGCGATTCTTCTAGTCGGCGGCGTTCTTGTCGCAGAGCAGCAATTTCTTCGCCCGTTGCCGCTAGGTCCTCCCCCAGTTCTGACTTGAGCTGGAGTTCCTTCTCTTCGATCGCGGTCGCGTTGCCCTGCGCGCCTTCGACGGCACCCTGGAGTTTTTCGCTTTCCTCCATGGCCTCAACAATACGGTCATCCAAACTGTCGATGCGTGTATCCATGGAGGCAATCTCATGTTCCATTGCGCTCATGTCACGCATTGGAACCTTCCCGCTTTCCAGACGCCCCACCTGCAGGGCACGCCTCTCCTTCACCTTTTCCGATTCTTCTTCCATCGCTTGGATCTCCCGCGCCACCCGGTCGATTTCGGCCTCCGTAGCAATAATGGCTCCGCGAAGGTCCTGGGCTCTGGACTGCAGCTGCGCCAAGGTTTGCAACGCTGGGTGGGTCTTCTCTTGGTGCTGCAGGCGAGCTATCGCCAGGTCCAGCTGCTGCAACTGAACCAGCTGTGCTTGCTCTAGGGGCAGTGCTTTCATTGAGACAGACCTTTCGTAGGCAGGTGCAGAGACCAGGGCTCGGTCACCAGGGTGGAGACATCAACGACGATTCTATCCGTAAAGACGTCTCTGAGCTGCTTCGCCAAGTGGGGCAACCACGGCCACTCCGTAGCCCAGTGAGAGCCGCAGATGAGCGCTGGACCATTATCGATCAGGTGCTCCGAACTGGGGTGATGCCGGAGGTCAGCCGTAACATACGCGTCAACTCCTTCCTCCTTTGCCACGTCCAGGAAGGAGTCACCGGATCCGCCAGAGACAGCCACGACCGAGACCATCGAGTCCAGATCCCCTCCAACATTGACTCCGGTCGGGCCGGCGGGAAGTCGATCAGCGACCAGCTGCGCGAACTCTCGGAGGGTCTGCGGCTGCACCATGCCGATACGTCCCAGACCCGTCCCCGGCTCGCTCCCCGGAACGAGTGGGTGCACCCCTTGGAGCCCAAACAGTTGGGCGAGCGCATCGGCGACTCCCCCACGGTTGACGTCGGCGTTGGTATGCGCGCTGTAAAGCCCAATATCCGCTTGGATCAGGTCCCTCACCATCCTCCCCTTCGCGTCGTCGTCACTAACGAACGAGGTCCCGCGCAGGTACAAAGGGTGATGCGTGATCAGCAGGTCATACTCGCCTTCCACTGCTTGCTCCACAACTTCCGGAACCGGATCTACCGCCAGGAGCACTTTGCCTACAGAGGCACCTCGCGCTCCCACAACAAAACCAACGCGGTCCCACGATTCCGCGGTCTCAGGAGGATAGTGCTTCTCCATGTAGGAAATGATCTCCCCAGCCGTGACGTGACCCATCGTGTCTCCCCTGTTCGTAACGCGCTAAGAACTTCGGGCCCAGCAGATAGCTTCTCGGGACCCTAGAGAACAGTCTGGACCAGGTTCCGCAGCGTGGCAAAGCCGTCGTAGGACAGGACCGACTCCGGATGTCCCTGCAGAGATGCAACCCCTTCGCCCGTGAGCGCGTGGACGAAGTCGGTCCCCTCTTCGGCATGCACGCTCAGATCCCATCGCGGAGTCTGGGAGCCATCCGTCGCAAGGGCCGTGTAGCTGTTGTAGTAGCCGATGAGCGCGTCTTCTCCAGAAATGCGCACCTGCAAGGGCGTGCCCTGTCGCGGCTCCGGAAGCTGGACCAGCTGCAGTCCCGCCTGATCTGCGAGGACCTGATGTGCCAGGCAAACCGCCAGGAGCGGCAGGTTTACCTCCACCCTTTGGGTGAGGAGTTGGCGCAAACGGACTATGCGCTCATCTGATTCACTCTTCGGATCTCCCGGCCCGGGCCCGAACACGACTAGATCCGGCCCCTCTATGTCCGTCACGTCCGCCCAGGAGGCAACTTTCACGTCTAGCCCCATATGCCTTAGCTGGTGCGCCAACATGGCCGCAAAATCGTCACCAAAGTCCACAACCAGCGCGTTGCCCTTGATGCCTGCGTTCTCACTCCCTGCGCTTGGATGTTGTTCGTCCCTCCAAAACGGAGCTAAGTTTCTGTTTCTATCTGCAAGGGCGGCCAGCACCTGAGGGTCACGGACGGCAGGGTTTTCCCGAACGGTGACAGGAGCATCCTGATCTAGCAGGCCCAGAGCAGTGAGCATTCCGGAGGTTTTTGTCCGCGTTTCGGCAGCCTCGGAAACCGGGTCAGAATTGCGCACCAGAGTTGCTCCCGCACTAACTTGGACGTTCCCATCGGTGTCCAGAAACGCGGTCCGGATAAGGATCGGAGCATCGAGGGTATAACCGTTCTCAGCCTTGGTGAAGCGGGCCAGAACGCCCGAGTAGTAGCCGCGTGGGGTCTGCTCGCGACGGGCTATCACGGAGCAGGCGCTGCCCATCGGGGAGCCAATTACTGTGGGGGCGAACATGGTTAGGCGCAGAATCTCTCGTGGATCCAGCCTGGACTGCCCTTCCAAGAGGTATTCGGTGTGAGTGAGCTTAGACATTGGCTTCAGGTAGGGGCCGCGCATGACCCCGCCTTCTGGACAGGC
The DNA here is from genome assembly GCA_964345535.1 of uncultured Actinomyces sp. Lineage (GTDB taxonomy): Bacteria > Actinomycetota > Actinomycetes > Actinomycetales > Actinomycetaceae > Scrofimicrobium. The sequence goes on from CAYFRG010000009.1 coordinate 17,500, forward strand.
GACACTCATCATCTTGAGTTCCTCATCCACCACCATGACTAGCTCGTCACTTTCCTTCCGATCCGCCAAGAAGCGCAGAAGGGTTTCGACGTCGGGGGTCTTGCCACCATGACGCAGAGTTCCGGAGATCGGGTTCATGCGAACCAGGGATCCGTCACTGCTGACGTGCCGCTCCGGAGAGGCTCCAACCGCGATCTGTTGCGGACTGACGAAAGCAAATGTCCAATATGCGCCCGACTCACGTTCAAGTAGCCTACGGAACCACGCAAGGGCTGCCTGTACTCTGTGCCCCTGCAGGCGGGCGCGGTAGTCGCGCCGGATCACAAAGTTGGCGCCCTCTCCGTTCCCGATTTCCTGCTCGATGACCTCAGAGACGACCTGCGCGTAGTCCTCATCGGACAGGTCGAATCCCAGGTCCTCTAAGTCGGGAAGTTCCCCTGGCAGGGCCTCGGCCAAAACAGTCGGCGAAATGGTGCTGCGCTGCTCAGCTTCTAAGCACAGGATGGGCAGGTTATCTTCGCGGGCTTCGAAGCCTCGCTCCTGGACTTGCCGGAAAGGTACCATCGCAAGCACTTCTGGAGCTTCCAAGGGGATGTCGGCAAGCTTCACGACCTCCCGGACAGGGCCTACCAGTACGTCCACGTGATCTGCACCCTGCCTGCGGATCAGTGCAAAACTCTCACTGCCCAACAGTTCTTGTACCAGCTGTGAAGAATCAACTTCTGGGGTCATTTTTTCTACTTTCTGCCCCAAGAGCCGCCAACCACCCCCGGGGCGGTCGCGCGATGAACGGTCCGCCTAGATAGCGGACCACCAAGTGCGGCTGAACTGGATCATGTCCCCAGCGTAAACGCAGCGCACCCGCACGTCCGCCTCGTCTCAAATTTCGAGGGTCGTCGATAGTGTTTCCAATCGCCTAGAGCCCGACTCTCCGAACCCTGCACCCAGAACCGAGCACCCAGAACCGGACAACTGGAGTCAGCCCCAAATCCGGACTCCCGGAACCGACTGCGAAGACCAAGTGCGCGGAGCTGGCGGATTCCTCTCAGAAGGTTAGAACGTCTCGTCTCAGAAGGTCAGAAGGCTTCATCGGGATCGTCTGTGAGCACGGTTATGTGCCCCATCTTCCGTCCCCTTTTTGCTTCTGCCTTACCGTACAGGTGGAAGTTCCAGTCGGGGCGCCGCTGAATCTGGTCGAATGCTGCTTGCAGGTCCTCGCCCAGAACGTTCGTCATGATGGCTGGGCTGAGCAGCGTTGGCTCAGGCAGAGGCCAGCCACACACCGCGCGTACGTGAGCGGCGTACTGGGAGTAGTTGCAAGCCTCTATCGTGTAGTGACCCGAATTGTGCGGCCGTGGCGCCAGCTCGTTGACCAAAAGACTCCCGTCCTGAAGCATGAACATTTCCACGCCCATCACGCCCACCAGCCCGATTTGATCCGCCACCCGCTCCGCGAGTTCCTTCGCGTCGCGTTCCGTTTGTTCGCCGACCCCCGCCGGGACGATAGACCGGTACAGAATGTTGTCGCGGTGGAAATTATGAGCCGTAGGAAAGCACCGGACCTGCCCGGCAGCGTTACGCGCTACGACGACGGAGAGCTCCCGTTCAAACGGAACCCACTCTTCCAAAACGCAGTCCGTGTCCCGCGCTAGGGACTCCGCTGCACACAAAGCGGCCTCGTCTCCCCGTTTGAGAACGACTTGGCCTTTGCCGTCGTAGCCTCCGTGCCTTGTCTTCAGCACGGCAGGATAGCCCAGGTCGACAAGGGCATCTCCCAGACTGGCGGGCGAGTCGACCAGCCTGTAGCGTGCCACCGGTACCTGCGCCCTGTCCAGAAAGTCCTTCTCGGCCCCTCGATCCTGACAGACCTCCAGTGCTCTTACGCCCTGAGGTACCGAAGTCAGAGCCATCGCCTGCTCTAACGCTTCCGCGTCAACGTTCTCGAATTCGTAAGTTACTACGTCACTGCGGCGTGCCAGCTCAAAAACCGCCCCGATGTCGTCGTAATCGGCAATAATTTGGTCAGCGACCGCCGAAGCGGGGCAACCCGGAGTTGGATCTAACACAACGACAGAGAAGCCCATAGAGACGGCTTCCTGCGCAAGCATTTGCCCCAGTTGCCCCCCGCCGATAATTCCGACGGTGGCACCGGGTTGGATCACTCGGCGTCCCTTCCCAAGTCGGCTGTCGAGGCGATCGCGGCCTGGGCCGCCGCAGCACGGCGGTCCTCCAGTCGCGCCTCAATTACCGGATCGTCGGTCGCCAGAATCTGGGCCGCGAGCAATCCGGCGTTCGTGGCCCCGGCTTTTCCAATAGAAACAGTCGCCACGGGAACGCCGGCAGGCATCTGCACGATTGACAAGAGAGAATCCATGCCAGAGAGAGCCCTGCTCTGTACCGGGACTCCGATGACCGGAAGGGTGGTTTTAGCAGCGACCATGCCCGGAAGATGTGCGGCTCCCCCGGCCCCCGCGATGATAACCTGCACTCCGCGGTCCCGGGCCGTCTGTGCAAACTCGAACATTGCGTCCGGGGTGCGGTGAGCGGAAACAACCTGCTTGTGGAAGTCGACTCCCAGCTCTTCCAGGACAGCGCAGGTGTGGCGCATTGTGTCCCAGTCTGAAGAGCTCCCCATTATCACCGCTACGCGCGGGAGTTCCTGGATCATAGTTAGGCTGTCCTTTCAAGAAATCCGCCAGCAATTAGGTCCTGAAGGACCCGCGGATACAGTTTGTGCTCAACTGCGTGAATCTGTTCTTCCAACTCTTCCAGAGACCAGCCGGGATCTATTTGGACCTCCTGCTGCGCTAGAAGCGGGCCCGTGTCGACTCCTTCATCAACCAGGTGCACCGAAACCCCTGTGGTGCGAGCCCCCGACTTGTAGGCCGCACTGATGGCTCCCCGTCCCGGAAAGGCTGGCAGCAACGAAGGATGCAAGTTCAGGATCCGTCCACCGTACTTACCCAGTAGGGTCGGACCGACGATTCGCATGTATCCAGCCAGGGCAACGGCATCTACTGATCGTGACTCCAGAAAACGCAGGACTACGTTTTCGTAGTCGGCTTTACTGGGCAGCAACTCTGGGCTAAGGCACAGGATCGCAATTCCCCGCTGGGCGGCCAAACCAATCACTGGAGCAGTCGGCCTGTCGCACACCAACCCAACGATCTGGGCGTCCAGTGCCCCGGTGATCGCCGCCTGAGCCAGTGCCTGGAAGTTAGTACCCGCGCCGGAGGCAAAGACCGCGATGCGGGCGCGCGTCATCGGAAGTCCACTGTTCCGTTGCCCCGGATCACTTCCCCGACCACGTACGACTCAGACCCAAGGAGCTCCCGAGCGGGTTCCACCTGGTCAGGTCTAATAGCCAGCACCATTCCCAGGCCCATGTTGAAGATCTCGTACATTTCCGGCTCGGGAATATCGCCATATTTCTGAAGCGCAGCAAAGACCGGGAGGATCGGCCAAGAGCCCAGGTCCACCGCAGCGCTCAAACCTTTCGGAAGCATGCGGGGAAGATTCTCTACGAAGCCACCACCGGTTATGTGGGCCGCCCCCTGGATGAGCCTCTCTCTGATGAGAGGCAAAAGCTCGCGGACGTAGATACGGGTGGGCTCTAATAGGACGGCGGCTAGCTGTGTGTCCCCGAGTTCTTCCAGCGTGGAATCAAGCGCAAAAGAATTATCGACAAAGAAGACCTTACGGACCAGGGAGAAACCGTTGGAGTGGATGCCAGACGAGGGGAGCCCGACTAAAACATCACCTTCGCGGATGTCGGTGCCCGTTATGATCTGCGACTTTTCGGCGATTCCCACGGCAAACCCTGCGACGTCGTACTCGTCATCCCCATAGAGTCCCGGCATCTCCGCGGTCTCTCCGCCTATGAGCGCCGCCCCTGCTTCCACACATCCGTCTGCAATTCCGGCAACAACTTGCGCCATACGTTCGGGGTCTGTTTTCCCGGTGGCGATGTAGTCCAAGAAGTACAGCGGCTCGGCTCCTTGGGCGACGATGTCGTTTACGCACATCGCAACACAGTCAATACCTATGGTGCTGTGAACCCCGGCCTGCTGGGCTACCAGGAGCTTTGTTCCGACCCCATCCGTTCCCGAAACTAGTACCGGCTCCTTCACGTCCAACAAGGAGAGATCGAAACACCCGCCGAAACCGCCAAGTGCCCCCATAGTCCCCAGACGTTCAGTGCGAGCCGCGTGGCCCTTGATACGACTGACGACCTCGTACCCCGCGGTGACGTCCACACCCGCCCGGCTGTATGCGTTCCCCAACTCGTTCCCCTTTGTCTCAGTTAGCAAGCGAAGCCAGGAACCCTGCTTCGTAGTCGTAAAGGGGAGTCGGATACTCCCCATCAAAGTAAGACGTCATCAGGCCCCCGTTGGGTGCGTCCAACTGCAGTCCGACGGCCGTGACCAGACCCTCTACAGACAGGAACTCAAGGGAGTCAGCGCCGATGACCCGGCATACTTCCTCATTCGTGTGCCGGGCGGAGATCAGTTCATCGCGGGACTGAATGTCGATACCGTAAAAGCTGGGGTAGCGCAGTGGGGGCGCTGCGATCCGCACGTGAACCTCGGCGGCCCCAGCGTCTCGGAGAAGCTGGACGATACGTCTGCTGGTCGTCCCGCGCACTATCGAATCATCGACCATGATGACGCGTTTGCCTTCAACCACGCCCCGGACCGCGGACAGTTTCATTCGCACGCCCTGCTCACGTAGCTCCTGCGTCGGCTGAATGAAAGTGCGGGCGACGTACTGGTTTTTCACCAGGCCCAACTCGTTTGGAATCCGAGACTGCTCCGCGTAACCACTGGCAGCCGAAATGGAAGAGTTGGGAACCCCAATCACCATATCTGCGTCGACAGGGGCTTCCTGGGCTAGAAGCATCCCCATCTTCTTCCGCGCCGCGTGAATATTCACCCCGGCGATGTTGGAGTCAGGCCTGGCAAAATAGATGAACTCCATGGGGCAGATTGCGGGCAGAATGTCCCGCGTGAAGTGCTCAACGCGGTAGCCGCCGTCATCGATGACTACAACCTCACCCGGCTTCACGTCCCGGATGAAGCGCGCGCCCGTCGTCTCCAAGGCGCATGTCTCCGAGGCGACAACGTAAGCCCCATTGGACATCTGCCCCATTGCAAGCGGCTTGAAGCCATTGGGGTCAAGCGCCGCGTAGAGAGCGTCTTGCGTTAGCAGCAGGTAGGCGAACCCGCCGCGGACCTGCCGCAGCGCATCCTTGAGTTTGTCAACAAACGTCTCTTCCGGGGAGCGTCTGATCAGGTGCATGAGGATTTCCGTGTCGGAATCCGAGCGAAAGATTGCGCCCTCATCTTCCAGCTGCTTACGCAACGAAGCAGCATTGGTGAGGTTTCCATTGTGTGCAAGTGCCATCTGTTCATCCGTGAAACGGAAGCGCAGCGGTTGCACGTTGTCGATGTTACCGCGCCCGTGCGTTGCGTAACGGACGTGGCCCAGCGCGGAATCTCCAGAAAGCCGCTTGAATTTGCGCTCGGTGTCAAACACCTGGGACACAAGCCCAAGGCCACGGTCCCCCTTCAAAAGACCGTCGTTGTTCGCAACAATTCCAGCACCCTCTTGGCCCCTGTGCTGAAGGGCGCGCATCCCGAAGTAGGTCAGACGCGAAGCTTCAGGGTGCCCCCAGATTCCGTAAAGTCCGCATTCCTCACGCAGGCTGCTGGCCTCCCCCAGGGTACTCGGTAGGCCGTCCTCAAAAAGCGGCAGTTCACTCATTGCTCTGCTCCGCAAGCGCCTCGGTAAGGAGCGCCTCCACCTGCTGGTATACGGGAACAAGGTCGCCAAGTCCGCGGCGGTATACGTCCTTGTCTAACTTTTGACCGCTCTCTTTGTCCCACAGTCGGCAATTGTCGGGAGAGATCTCATCGGCAAGGAGGATCTCCGCGTCCTGGGAGCGACCAAATTCAAGCTTGAAGTCGACTAGTTGGACACCCGCACTATCAAAAAGCTCCCTCAACTCTCGGTTCACCTCTAGGGCTTGGCGCCGGATCTGCGCGAGTTCCTCGGGACTTGCGAGGTCTAGAAGCGCGATGTGTTCGTCGTTAAGAAGGGGGTCCCCCAGATCGTCATCCTTGTAAAAATACTCGACCAGCGGCTGCGGCAGTGCGGTTCCCTCTTCGATGCCTAGGCGCTTCGTTAGACTGCCCGCCGCTACGTTCCGCACCACCACTTCGAGTGGCACGATCTGCACCCTGGAGACCAGCTGCTCTGTGGGGCTGACCTGCTCTACGAAGTGGCTGGCTATGCCCCGGCCGTCCAAATATTCGAACAGGAGTGCGCTGATCCGGGCATTCAACTCTCCCTTACCTGCTATCTGGTCTTTCATCTCCCCGTTGAACGCGGTAGCTTGGTCCAAATACTCGACCCAGAGAATCTGGGGATCAGACGTATGGGAGAGCTTTTTAGCCTTCCCCTGGTATAAAACATCACCTTTGGAAACTGCTGGGCCCTGTGTCACCGGGTCTCTCCTCAAATAAGGAAATTGGCTCGCCTACAGACAAACCCTAACCGTCACCCGGAACGGTGGTCAAAGCGGGTTCACCCACTGAAGTTTTCGCGTCCGCTAAGGTGAGTCCATGAAATACAACGCGGTAGGAAAATCGGGACTAATGGTTTCAGCAGTCGGCCTGGGATGCAACAACCTGGGACGACATGGCAGTGCAACAGAAGATTTCGCCGGGTCAGAAAAAGTCGTTCGGTCAGCAATGGACGCAGGTATCACCCTGTTCGACACCGCGGATTGCTACGGGTCGATCCCGGGTCAAAGCGAGGAATTTCTAGGCAAGGCCTTGGGACGGCGACGCGATCAGGTAGTGGTTGCGACGAAGTTTGGGATGCCTGTAGATGGAGCAAACGGCCCAGACACGGTAGCTCGCGGGTCGCGAAGCTACATCATCCGCTCCGTCGAGGCTTCCCTACGGCGCTTGGGTACCGACTGGATCGACCTTTACCAGTACCACACCCCAGATCCGGTCACTCCCATCGAAGAGACTCTGTCTGCCTTGGACGACCTGGTGCGACAAGGCAAGGTTCGATACATAGGGCATTCAAATCGTTCCGGATGGCAGATCGCCCAGGCGGCTCACATCGCCTTAGAAAGGGACCTCACTCCTTTCATAAGCGCTCAGAATCATTACAACCTGCTGGATAGACGCGCTGAGCTGGAAGTGATTCCCGCAGCCGAGCACTACGGGCTGGGAGTGCTTCCCTATTTCCCACTGGCCGCTGGCCTGCTGACTGGGAAGTACAGCACGGGGATCGCTCCAGAAGGATCCCGCCTAGCGGTAAACGATAAACGCAAAGTGCTGGAGGGCGCAGACCTGGCGCAGTTGTCGGCATTTGGGGCGTTCGCAGCCAAAGCGGGTATCACTCCGGTCCAAGCGGCGATCGGCTGGCTCCTTAGCCGGCCGGACGTCCCCAGTGTCATAGCGGGTGCCACTCGCCCGGAGCAGGTAAACGAAAACGCGGCCGCTGCCCAGTGGCAGCCGACGGGGGAAGATCTCCACCGACTGGAAGAAATATTCCCACCGGCGCCGCCCATTGCCCTTTTCTAGTCAGTGAGGAGTGCGTCCACCAGTTCAGGAACGATGAGAGTCAACTCTCCATCAAGGCGAACCGTGGCTTGGTTATCGGCCCGGGTTTGCCCTCGGTTCACGATTACCACTGGTTTCCCGGCGTTAGCAGCTTTGGCTACGTACCGCCAGCCCGAGTGAACTGCGAGGGAAGATCCCAGGACCAGTAGGGAGTCCGCCTGGTCAACTCTGGACATGGTTCGGCGAACACGGGTTGGTGGCACCGTTTCCCCAAAGAATACGACGTCGGGCCGGAACTCTCCGCCGCAGTGAGGACAGAAAACCAGCTGAAAACCGCCGGTCTCCTCTAAGACCGCGTCCGCATCGGGAGCAACCTCCACGTCGCCCACGGCCTCCTGGAAACCGGGATTTGCCTGGGCAAACATACCCTGAACAAACTCCCGTGAGAACTGGCGGTCACACGTCATACACAGGACCCTGTCGAACCTTCCGTGCAGATCTATTACCGGTCGGATAAGACCCGACCCTGCTTTCTGATGCAGTGTGTCAATGTTTTGGGTGATTATCCCGCCGACCGAGGCCGGGGACAGGCGCTCCCAGTCCGCAAGGGCTCGGTGCACGGCGTTAGGTCGGCGCTGAGCCATGAACTGGTAGCCGATGTATGTCCGCGCCCAGTAGTGGCGGCGATAGCTTTCATCGCCGGCAAACTGCTGGAACGTCATCGGGTTTCTCGGCGGCGAATCAGCCCCTCGATAGTCAGGGATTCCCGACGCGGTAGATACACCCGCCCCCGTGAGGACAGCGGTCCGCAGTCCCCGGAGCACCCGAGCCGCTTGCGCAGTACTTGACTCCGTCACATTTCCTCGTGCGTTTCCGGGTCCCCGTCAAAGAGCCGCCCGGTGGGGCTGCCCAGTGCAGTAATGTCAGCTATCTCTGCCTCAGTCAGCTCAAAACCGAAAACATCCAGGTTTTCTGCCATCCGCTCCGGGTTCGCACTCTTCGGAATAGGGATGCTTCCGCGCTGGATCTGCCAGCGGAGGACCACCTGAGCGGGGGTTGCGCCGTTGCGCTGAGCGATCTCTTGGATGACGGACTCTTTAGCGGGTTGTGCGGCTTTGCCCAGTGGGCTCCAGGAGATGGTCTGCACGCCCAGTTGTTCATGAGCAGCCATTTGCTCAACCTGGGGGAAGTACGGGTGGCATTCGATCTGGTTTACCTGGGGTAGAGTTCCTGTTTCCTCTTGCAAGCGCAGCAGGTGTGCCACGTTGAAGTTGCTGACGCCAACTGTGCGGACAAGCCCGTCCTCCTGTGCTTCTAAAATCGCCTGCCAGGCGTCTACAAAATTATCCTGGGAAGGATTCGGCCAGTGGATCAAGTACAGGTCCAGGTAGTCCAAACCCATCCGCCACAGCGACTCCTTAATTCCATGGTCAGATAGCGGCCTCTGTTGGTAGCGTCCCGGCAGCTTGGACACCACGAACAGGTCTGACCTTGGGACTCCCGAGAGCCGCACCGCCCGGCCCACTGCGGCCTCGTTGTCATAGTTGAAGGCACTGTCTATTAGCCGGTAGCCCTCCCGGATAGCCGTTTGAACGGAATCCACGGCCTGCTGCCCCCGAAGCGGATACGTTCCAAACCCGATCGAGGGGATCTTGGTTCCGTCTCTGAGGGTCCGTTCTTCTGGGGCTGATTCGCTCACTGTCTTCGTGTTGTTCATGCCTCTAAAATACCCCACGTCGATTTGAGACCCGCAGGTCAGTCTTCTTCCCCGCGCAACCTTGGCTCACTCGTGAGTTCCGGGCGGATCCCTACCTTTCCCGCGTAGAACTCCCTAATTTTGTCCATGTCAGCGCGCATGTCACCAGTTGGATGCAGGGTGGGTCCCACATGGAGAGTGTGCGTCTTCGAGTCAACAGAGGCCAGAAGAAGCGGCAACCCTGATTCCTGCGCGATCCTGTAAAAACCTGAGCGCCAGTAGTCGCGTTTCTTTCGGGTTCCCTTCGGAGTGAGCGCCAAAATCGCCCCGGGCTCATTCTTGAGCTTCCGAGCCATCTCTTCGACCATCCCACTGCTCGTACCGCGGTCCACTGGGATGCCACCAAAGGCGCGCATGATGGGCCCCAGTGGCCACCAAAACAAAGAGTTCTTCGCTAGGAAGCGGAACTTAACACCCATGCCCCCACCCATAGCCAGCATCAGCGGAAAGTCCCAATTCGAAGTGTGGGGTGCCCCAATGAGTATCGCCCCTTCGGTGGGAAGCTCCTCATCCACGACAAGGTCCCACTTGGTATGGCGGAAGAACAGGCTTGCAAGACGGTTAGAAAGGCCCATGCGTGCATTGTAAGCGCGAGAGCGCTCCGCTACCCAGTTGCAGTTATGCAACAAACACCATGTTGCTCTTTTACATGAGGAGGGCGCCTCTAACATAGGGAGATGGAAACTAAACAGCGAAACGTGCTTTTCGCGCTTGTTGCTGCAGCAAGCATGCTCGTGATGAGTGCGTGCGGAACGTCTGCCGACGGATACGTCGGCGCCTACGAGGACATGGTGGCATCGTCTGAACCAGGCTTTGCTGCCGCGCCCTCCGAAGAAGCCGACTGGGCGGCGCAGGATGACAGTCTCGAGGCTGAAGCCGCGTCAGGTGGCGCCGAGTCCATTTCTAAGATCGCGGTCTCGGGTTATGCGGACGTAATCACGAAAGATCCTGTGGGCGCCGCAAAGGACTTTCTGGACACAGTATTAGCAATGGGCGGCCGGATCGACAGTGAGTGGTCACAGGACGACCCCGCGTATCTGTCCGCTTCGGTGAGCGCTCGGGTGCCCGCGGATAAGTACGAGGAGATCACGGCCACTCTGTCCGACCTGGGCCGGGTGCAGACTCTAAGCACCAATGCTGATGATCTGGGACAACAATACGTCGATTACACGGCACGGAAGGAAGCCCTAGAGGACTCCATCGTCCGAGTGAAGGAACTGGCCGACGACGCAAAAACCACGCAGGATTTACTCCAAGCAGAAGAGATTCTCACAGAGCGTCAGTCTGAGCTTGACTCTCTTGTCCAGCAGCTCGAGTGGATCGACCGGCAAGTGGATATGTCGTCCATAAGCGTGTCGTTCGCCACTGAGAGGGTCGGTTCTTCCGATTTTTCCCTGTCGTGGGCATGGATAGTGAACCTTCTTGCGGAATCCCTCCGCGTGCTTGTGACCCTATTAGTATTCATCCTGCCGTGGGTCATCATCGGAGCGATAGTTTTCTTTCCAACTCGCAGATGGGTCCGCTCACGACGCAAGAACCGCGGGAGCACCGCAGTCACGGCCTCGGAAGAAAACAAAGACTCAGGCCTAAAGGACGCCGCGTCAAAAGATACCGTCGCTCAGAAGAAAACGGCAGACAAAAGTGAAGCTGGCGAGCGGGACATAGAGGACGCGGGAGGAAACGGCGGCGCGGCCGACGGGGAGTAGAAACGCCGCGTTCGGCGACACCGCGTGTAATGACGGGCCGCCGAACGCCGAGTCCTAGTCTTCCTGCTCCGCCCTGAGCAGGCGACCGAAGGCCATTGTTGCCAATGCGGCGGCCTGGTCTCCCAGAATTGCATCATCAAAAACAGCCCGGGGTGAGTGGTTAAACTCCACCTTCTCACCTGCCATGTCCGGCGGGGTCGCAAACATTCCCAAGAACGTTCCCGGAACCTCGTCCAAGACGAATGCGAAGTCCTCCGAGCCCATCATCGGACTGGGAGCAATATGGACTCGCTGATCCCCAAGTACCGACCGGAGGTCTTCGACGGCCATGTCCGTTGTACCGGCATCGTTGATGGTCGACGGGTAGAGGACCTTGAAGTCAACTTCGGCTTCGCAGTCATGGGAGGATGCGGTGTTCTTAATGATCTTGTCTAAGCCGTCGCGGATGGTCTGCAATGACTGAGCGGTCAGGGTCCTGATCGTGGCACCCAGTTCAACGCTCTCCGGAATCACGTTGACGGGATTGCCGCCGGTGGACAGTTGGGTAACCGAACAAACTACCGGGTCGAATGCGTCGATCTTACGAGCCACAAAAGCCTGGATAGCCAGAACGATTTCGGCTGCCGCCGGCACCGGATCTATAGCCAGGTGCGGAGACGATCCGTGTCCGCCCTTCCCCCTGATCACTGCTTGCAACCTGTTGGAGCCGGCGCAGGCGCTACCGTGACGCGTGGCAAGTATGCCGCGCGGTCCAGGAGCAACATGGATAGCATACGCGGCAATCGGTCTTTCCCCGGTGGCGTCCAAGAGACCTTCGTCTAGCATTACCTGGGCGCCGCCCCATCCCTCCTCACCTGGCTGAAACATAAAGATAACGTTCCCCGGAAGATCTTCCTGATGAGCGGAAAGGAGCTTCGCTGCTCCCACCAAACCCGCAGTGTGTAGATCATGGCCGCAGGCGTGCATCGTCCCCGTCGTCGATGCATAGTCCAAGCCAGTCAGTTCCTCGACGGGCAACCCGTCCATGTCTCCCCGAAGCAAAACGGTAGGGCCCGGTTTGCCGCCGCGCAGCACCGCAACGACAGACGTCAGCTTCTCACCCTTCGTTATCTCCAGAGGCAATCCCTCAAGTGCGTCAAGCACGCGCTGCTGGGTGCGCGGGGTATCCAATCCCAATTCCGGGTCCATGTGCATCTCCCGACGAAGACTCACTAGATCGGAAAGGATCTCAGAGCCTTCTCCCGCAAAGTCGGGGAGGCGACGATCATCCTGATCCATCATTGTTTCCCTTCTGGGTGCTTCAGCACCCTCTGTTCACTTCTCGACTAGTTGTACTTTTGCCATCATCCACGCTGCGATGGCAAATACGCCCGCACAAACAGCCCAGATCACCAGGTAACCAGGAAGTTGCACGGTTCCGGCCGTGTCTCTAAACATAACCAGAAGCTGTTTGAACACTGCTCCTCCGACCGCTCCGCCCATTGCTAGGAGCGCGTTGTAAAGGCCCGTAGCGACGCCCGTTTTGTCGCTGGGAGCGGCGCGCGCTACAAGTGCAGGCAAAGAGCCCAAGAGCAGTCCCATTCCAAGGCCAGTGATTGCGCCGCTCAACCAGAACATTGCGAGGGAAGAGGAGAATGCCACCAGAACGAGCTGTCCCACCGCGCCACCAATGGTCGCTGCGATCAGCATTGGCCTCATGCCCATCTTTTTCGCAATGAAGGGTGAGGCGAACGCCCCCAAGGTTGCCGCAACAAGTAGTATTGTGATCATTCCGGCGACAAGGCTGGAAGCCGCGTTGAACCCATACCCGTAAACCGCCGGATCCCTGCTCATAAAATCCGACAGGTTGGCAGGAGCATCAATCACCAGGATCCCAACAAGGAACCCAGTAATGTACAGGGGCCCGAGCTTACCGGACGCAACCAGTCTCAGGTCGATTGCTGGCTGAGAGACTCTCTTCTCCCAAAAGATCCACGCCGCAAACAGGGCCGCCGCTAGAGCAAACAGTGAAGCCGAAAGCGTCGCGTGGCTTGGTCCCAAGTAGGCCAGGGCCGCGATCAACGCGACCATGATTGCTCCAAGGCCAGCGAATCCCAACCAATCAATGTCTGATTTCGCCAGCTCTCCGGTTTCGGGAATATGGAAAAACACGGCGTAGGTGCTGACAAGCACCATCACTACTGGGACGAGCATGATGGTAGTCATCGAGGAGAAAAAGCTGTCCACGACTCCCGCGGCGATCGTGCCCAGCACGGTCCCGCCCATCAGCGAAGCGGAGAGAACACTAATTGCGGTTCCGGCGCTTTGACCCGACATTCTTGCGTACACAATTGCAATCGCAAGAGGAAGCCAGACGCCCAGGGGCCCGATCAGAACACGGGCTGCCAAGACCAGTGGCAAAGTTGGCAGGAACGCAATGCCCAACGTACCCGCCAAAACCAGAAGAATTGCTATGCGCAAGAACTTTCTATGGCCGTAAACATCACCCAGGCGAGCCATTAGCGGAACTGTTACTACCGCGGCCATTGCCTGTGAGGTCTGGAACCAGTTCATCGCTTCCCCGGAAACATGCAGGTGCTTAGCTAATTCTGGGAGCAAAGGCGTGTAATACCCCTGCACGAACCCACTGGTAACCTCAATGAAAATCAGGAACGCCAGTGTAGATCCTATTGCCTTCCTGGCAACGTTAGGAGGCGTAGTCCCGGCCGCGTTCTGATTTGGATGCATATTCTAATCATAGCCAGCTTGATGTGACGTGCTTAACGAAGTGCTGTCGTTTCTCCATTGTTTCTGAAGGCAAGTCAGACAAATCCTCCGCAAAGGCAACCGTATTGTTAGTGATTCGGGCAGCAAGCGTGGGTTTCGGATAGCAAATACGAAGTAGGAAATAATTGCCACCACTGGACAATGCAGTGAAAACCCAAAGCCGAAGCCGCGGACTTTTCACCGTCAAATGGTGATCCCTAAGGACCGCGCCAATTCGTCTTTCCCTGTGCTTTCCTGTGCGTGTTGTTCCGGAAAGGCCCCTTCTTTCCTGCCGGTTCGGTGCGAGGTTGGCCCCCTAGCTACCGACCATGGTTACGCGGTCGGCCAAGTAGGTCAGCCAGTTTGCGACGCCATCGGGGCCATCAGCTAAGACGTCGGATAAGGCTGTCAAAGTAGGCTGTTCCTTTGACCCACTCACCAGTGCGCAGATATTCACATCTGCGGCAACCTGAGCCATGGCTTCGAAAGCTGCCAGGTCCCCAAGGTCATCCCCTGCCATCAGCAGCGCGCTAGGAGAGAACTCTTCGATGAGCTCCCGCATAGCGTCCCCTTTATCGGTTGCGGCTCCCCGCAGCTCCCACACCAAGCGCCCGGGCTCGACAGTGAGCCCGTGTCGGTCTGCGATTTCTTGAACCGGTTGCGCCAACCGTTCCCAGGAGCCTTCCGGGTCGGGCATTCTCCGGGTGTGGACAGCCAAGGCCCTCCCCTTGTCTTCCAGATGTGCGCCAGGGAGGCCTCCCACGAGAGCCTCCAGGTCGGCGCGGGCATGTACGACCGCCTCTGGAACCGGCGGATTTCGGCGTTCTCCTGTCGCCATGTCCAGCCGCTCCACACCGTATTGCCCGAGGATGACCGCGTCGGCAAACGCCGACCTCTCTGCCAACCTGCCAAGGCGCAGCAAGGATTCCACCGGACGACCAGAGACTATCGCTATCCGTGTGCCCTCTTCAGCTAGCTGAGCAAGCGCATCAGCAGAGCTTTCGACCATGGTTACGGCTTCGGGATCGGGGTCCATATGCGAAAGAGTGCCGTCAAAATCGAAGACCAAAAGAGTTCCCTTAGGGTCTTTTCTGACAGACATTGGAAAATCCCTGCCCGATATTGTTGTGTTCTCCCAGCTTTTTATCGTCATGCTCTAACTCTGCCACGAGGAGCGTCCGCTAGGGTGGCACCATGAGTGAAGGAGAAAGAATGTCTCACACAGAGGGCCAGCTTGCGGAGTTCGTTGTCGTCGCCAACAGACTTCCCGTCGACAGGGTGGTAGACGAAGATGGCGAGACCACGTGGCAAACATCGCCGGGTGGCCTGGTAACGGCGCTGGAACCTCTCATGCGCAAGAAGGGGGGCGCGTGGGTGGGTTGGCCCGGCTCACCCGATGAAGAGATCGCCCCTTTTGAACACGACGGCTACCAGATTGTGCCCGTCGAACTGTCGGAGCAAGAAGTAGAAGAATACTACGAGGGGTTCTCTAACTCGACGCTTTGGCCCCTTTACCACGACTCTGTTGCCTTCCCCGAGTACCACCGGGAATGGTGGGATTCTTACAAGGAAGTGAACCTGCGCTTCGCTGTCGCAGCCTCTGCGGTTTGTGCGCAAGGAGCGACGGTTTGGGTGCAGGACTACCAGCTGCAGCTTGTCCCCGCAATGCTGCGAAGGTTGCGTCCCGATCTCAAGATTGGCTTCTTCCTTCACATTCCTTTCCCTCCCATTGAACTGTTCGAACAGCTCCCGTGGCGACGCCAGCTGATAGAGGGCCTGCTGGGCGCCGACCTTGTCGGTTTCCAAGTTCCCCGCGGCGCCTCAAACTTTCTGCGCCTTGTGCGCCGGAGAACCGGGGAAAAGGTGGAGAAAGAGCGAGTACTTTTGGAAGACGGCCACGTGTGCATTGCCCGTGCCTATCCGATTTCGATTGACGTCGAGGGCTTCCAAGAACTTGCCGAGTCCAAAAAAGTAATCGCGGAGGCGGAAGCCCTGCTGGAAGAACTTGGGCATCCTAAAAAGGTATTGCTTGGTGTGGATCGCTTGGACTACACGAAGGGACTGCGTCAGCGTATCCGTGCTGTGGGTGAACTCTTTGCGGAGGGGCAACTGGACCCAGAGACGACCGTGTTCCTGCAGATTGCAACTCCATCGCGGGAGGACGTGGACGAGTACGTTCGGCTCCGGGACGACATTGACCAGCTTGTCGGGCGTATCAACTCGAGTGTTGGCGGCGTTGGTCGTCCGGCCATCTCCTACCGGCATGCTGGCTTTCCTCGTTCAACAATGGCTGCTGTTTACAGAATCGCGGATGTCATGCTAGTTACTCCTTTGCGCGACGGGATGAACCTGGTGGCAAAGGAGTACGTGGCGTGCCACCCGGGACAAAACGGAGCCTTGGTTTTGAGCGAGTTCGCAGGCGCCGCCCGAGAACTGAAGAGGGCGTACTTGGTGAACCCGTACGACCTGGACGGGATGAAAGCGACAATCATGGAAGCCGTCACCGATCCCTACAGGGAACGAGCCAAGCGCATGCGTGCGCTCCAGCGTCAGGTGCGCAACAACACGATCGATGGGTGGGCAGATAAGTTCCTCACGGATCTTGAGGACATCCAAGTCGACTCACCCGAGAAGTAGGCCAGCGGAATAAGACCGGAAAACGAAACCGGGAAACAACGGCCGGAGCTCTCCGAACCGCTAGCTCACTCGTGGAACTCCAAGAGGTCTGCCTTGAGTGCTGGCTCCGCGCGGTACTCAAGGACCTCCACGTCGCGGAGCCTGCGTTCCACGGCGCGAGTTCTCTTCCCAGCTTCCTCCACGGTGTTTTGGGCGGTCTGTAACTGTCGCCCAAGTTTTTCCCAGACCTGCCCGTATTTTCCGAACTCGTTTTTTGCTGCTCCCAGAACCTGCCATACTTCCGACGATCGCTGTTCAATTGCAAGAGTTTTGAAGCCCATTTGAAGGCTTCCAAGCAACGCCATAAGAGTAGTCGGCCCTGCGATAGTAACCCGATGCACTGACTGAAGCTGGCTGGCTAGGCCCGGGATGCGCAAGGCCTCAGCGAAAAGGCCCTCAGTTGGCAGGTACATGATTGCAAAATCAGTGCTGTGCGGGGGAAGTACGTACTTCTCACTGATTGTTTTGGCCTGCAAACGCAGTGCGCGCTCCAACTCTTTCGTAGCAGTCTGGATCTGAGCGGATTCTCCCTCTTCTTGAGAATGGAGCAGCCGTTCATACGGTTCCTGCGGGAACTTGGAGTCGATGGGAAGAAGCATGGGCCCGGACTCTTCAGACCCGGGGAGTTTGACCGCAAATTCGACGCGCTCAGCCGAGTTGGGATCCACTGCCACGTTCTCAACATACTGCTCGGGGCTGAGCAGATCCTGCAACTGGCGGGACAGCTGGACTTCGCCCCACGTACCCCGGGTCTTCACGTTGGTCAGTACTTTTTTCAGGCCCCCAACGTCGGTTGCAAGGTTCCGCATCTCACCAAGCCCTTGTTGTACCTGTTCCAGTCGCTCCGACACTAACTGAAAGGACTCTCCCAAGCGTTTCTCTAACGTGCCTTGGAGTTTCTCATCAACCGTGTGGCGCATCTTTTCCAACTGTGTTTCGTTATGCTCGCGAACCTTTTCCATCTCCGCACCGAGCGCCTGCCGGAGTTCTTCTTGCCGCTTCGCTGTCGATTCGGTCAGCGCTGCCATTTGGCTGGTATTTTCCTGGGTCGTGCGACTGAGCGTGTCCCGTAACCTGTCGCCCACCTCCGCACGGATCTTCTCCAATTCAACGGAGTTAGCGGTCCTTTGCCGATCTAGACTTGCGGATAGAGCATCTTTCGACTCGGCCATCGACTCCCCCAGAGCACCCAGATTCTGTGAAAGCAACGAGGTTAGCTCTTGCCGAGTCGCCCTCTCGGCTTGAGCGCGGGAAGCAGAATCCCGGGCCATCTGGTTTGCAAACGTGGCCAGCCTTCCGTCCAGTACCCGCTGGAGCTCAACGATGCGCTCACCCTGCTGTCTGGAGGCGTAGTCTGCCGCCTGGTGCAGCTGTGCTACCTGTGCCTGCAAATCCTTGACCTGACCCGAGTCTCCCCTTGTACCAGATCTCCAGACTAAAACGAAGACTCCGACAACCGACACCAGTATCAGCAGTTCTAAAGCAATCTCAAGCGTCATAGTGCTCCCTTCCCACCTGCAAGAACGGTATCGGCCGCGTCCGACAAGTCTATTAGCGTGAAGACTTACGTCTTCTTCGTCACATTCTTCGCCCGGTGACGTTAGGCTGGGACCGTGAGTAAGAAAAAGAAAATGAACAAGAAGCTCTACGAGGACGAACTCCGAGAGCTCCAGGCCCAGCTGGTTCAAATGCAAGCCTGGGTGAAGCAATCAGGTGCGCGCCTGGTAGTTATCTTTGAGGGCCGCGATGCAGCGGGCAAGGGTGGCTCAATCAAGCGGATCACCGAGTTTCTGAACCCCCGTAGCGCCCGCGTCGTGGCACTCCCTGCCCCCACCGAGCGCGAAGAAACGGAATGGTACTTTCAACGCTACGTCCCACACCTGCCCGCAGCCGGTGAGATTCGCCTATTCGACCGCTCCTGGTACAACCGTGCAGGCGTCGAACGCGTCATGGGTTTTTGCACCCCGGAGCAGCATCGCCTGTTCCTGCGCCAGTGCCCAATCTTCGAGCGGATGCTGGTCGAGGACGGGATCACTCTGGTGAAGTACTGGTTCTCGGTTTCTGACAAGGAGCAGATGCGTCGCTTCAAGTCGCGGCAGACCGACCCTATGCGTCAGTGGAAACTATCACCGATGGACATGGAATCGATTTCCAGGTGGGAGGAATACTCCCGGGCAAAGGACGAAATGTTCGTCCACACCGATATCCGAGAAGCTCCCTGGTATGTCGTGGAGTCTGAGGATAAACGCAAGGCTCGCATCAACGTCATCCGCCACTTGCTGTCGCAGGTGCCGTGGGAGCCCGTTGAGTTACCTGAGATCAAGATTCCGAAGCGGCCGAAGTCCAAGGGATATGTGCGCACGGACAAGAGCTTGCAAAACGAGATCCCGGACTATGCCAGTACTCTGACTATGGATGACATCCGCTTTGGATACGTCGATAAAGAGGATGAAGACAACGGCCCGTTCCCACCAGATAACGGGGACTAACCGCCTGCATTTCCACATGGGTCAAATAGAAGGGTTGTCCCAGCCAAACAGCGGGGACAACCCTTCTGGACCCTGGTGGTTAGCGGACCTTGAGCCAAGCAGTAGTGGCGGCAGGAAGCATTCCACCTTCCAAGGGCGCGCTGGTTATGAGTACATCTCCCTCCGGAAGAGCGAACGGCTCCGCTTCGAAGTTGGTTACACATACCCACCCTCCCGGGCGCTCAAAGGCTAGGGCTCCCTCGGGTGCATCCAACCACTCCATTGTTTCGGAGCCTTCCAGGTCCCTGCGCAGGGCCAAGGCTTTCCGGTAAAGCTCAAGGCTGGATTCTGCGTTCCCTTCCTGCGCCTGAACGGACAGCGACTCGAACCACTCGGGCTGCGGCAAGTGCGGTGCGGCTGGACCGAAACCAAGGGAAGGCTCCTCTGCTTTCCAAGGCAGCGGCACGCGGCAGCCATCCCTGCCCACTTCAAATCCGGGAGAACGGAAGAAAGTAGGATCCTGACGCTCGCTATCGTCAATCTCTGTGACCTCAAAAAGTCCCAGTTCTTCGCCCTGGTATATGTACGTGGATCCTGGGAGCGCAAATAGAAGAAGCGTCGCAGCGCGGGCGCGGCGCGCCCCTAGCTCACGGTCCAGTTCTGCGTCGCTGGGTTCTAGAAGCCACCTGCGGTCCCTTTCATTAGTATCCTCGAGAGCCTCCAACCCATAGCGTGTCGCGTGGCGAACCACGTCGTGGTTCGAAAGTACCCAAGTGGAGGACGACCCCGCCTCCGCGGCGTACTTTAGGTTCGTCGTAATGATCTCTTTGAACTCCATCGGATCAAAGTTAGCGCGAAGCAGATCGAAGTTGAAAGCTTGGCCCAGGCTGTCAGGCATTGCGTACCGAACCCGCCGGTTAGCTGGAACCCAGGCCTCGGCTATCGCGGAGCGCGGCGGATTGTAGGCGTCAAGCACTTCACGCCATTCCGCGTATATTTCGTGGACCTCATCTCGGTCCATTACAGGACTGTTTCCTTCCTCCGCGGGGAGAGCTTCCAGTTCCGCTTGGGTCGGAAGAGGCCCCGTCAGGTCTTTTGCCAACGCGTTCGCAACATCGATTCGATAACCATCGACACCCATATCTGACCAAAACCGAAGGGTCTTCAAGAACTCTTCACGTACGTCCGGGTGGTCCCAGTTCCAGTCAGGCTGCTCTGGAACGAAAGAGTGCAGGTAGAACTGTCCGTCACCGACTGGCTCCCATTGGCTTCCACCAAATGCAGCCCGCCAGTCTGTTGGCGGCACAGATTTATCCGGCCCCAATCCATCACGGAATATGTATCTTTCCCGTTCCGGGGACCCAGCCGGGGACGCTAGTGCTTCCTGGAACATGACGTGCTGGTCGGAGGAATGGTTGGGCACGATATCAATGATGAGTCTGAGTCCAGCCGCGTGGAGAGCATCCAGCATTTCTTTGAATTGCTCCAGCGTGCCGATCCGGGGATCGACATCCCTGTAGTCAGCAACGTCGTACCCGCCGTCAGCCAGTTCCGAAGGGTAAAAAGGCGATAGCCAAACCGCGTCTATACCAAGTTGCTGCAGGTAGGGAATCTTAGAGATTATTCCTTCCAGGTCCCCCAGTCCATCCCCGTTGGCATCCGCAAACGACCTGGGATAGATCTGGTAGACGACAGCTTGCCTCCACCAATCCGCGTCCGGAACCAAAGCTTCTCGCTCGACAACATCCACGTTTGGACTTCCTTTTCTTTTGTTGAGAACCATTGCGTTGTTCATTGATCGTCGACTTTCGGGGAGCTGCTTATCTGCCGCGCTCCGATGTCCACAAATACCTGCCAGCTGCGTGAACCTTCTCTGACCGCTGCCACTCACTGGACCGCGGTTACGGACAAGATCAGTGAGCGTTCGGGGAATTGGACCGGGGCCCGCACCCCGATGCTCCCCAGAACAGCTCCGCTCAGAGTCACCGATTCCTCCATCCAGCCCACAGGAGATTGTCCCGGTTCCTGGCTGACTTTCTCCGGTAGGGCCGGCGTGATTTCATAAAGAGTTTCTGGCTCTAAACCGGGGAAATGGACGTTTCCAACGGGATGGAAGACGCTGGAAGAAACCTGCGTCACGGTGAACAGCGCTTCCTGTTTGTCCGTGGAGACGACGCCCCGCACGTCCAGCGCCGGGTCACTCAGGTCTGCGTGCACAACGGTCCCCGTGGCGACCAGGTGCCGGTTTGCCTTGTACAGCCGAACCAGTTCTGCCACCTCTGCCTGGGTCTCCTCATCCTCTACAGACAGGTCCCATTCAATGCCGAAATGCCCCAGCATCGCGACCGCCCCACTGTGAAGGGTGCTGACAGTTCGGCCGGTGGAATGCACCCGCGGTGTCGTTAGGTGAGCACTGAGCAGTTCCGGGGGGATGACCAAACCGGTGTACTTCTGGTTCGTGAGCCGCTCTCCCGGGTCCAAGCAGTCGCTGGTGTGAAAACGGTCTGTGACCTCGGCGATCCCCAAGTCGATGCGTGCCCCTCCCGAAGCGCAAGACTCTATTTCCAAACCCGGTTGGAATTCCTTTAGTTCCCCGAGCAGCCGATAGAGGGCCTGCGTCTGTTCGTGGGCCAAAGCTCTTCCACCAGGGCCCGACCCGGGGCCGTGTAAGTCACGGTTGTGATCCCATTTCAGATAGGCAATGTCATATTCGCTTAGCAACGCGGTAAGGCTGTCCCGAACGTACTTGTAGGCTTCTGGGTTTGCCAGGTTCAACACCTGCTGCTGGCGCGCGGGAACGGGTAGGTCTGCGCGCGAGGACAGGATCCATTCGGGATGGGCACGGGCCAAGTCCGAGTTCGGGTTGATCATCTCCGGCTCCACCCATAGGCCAAACTCCATGCCCAAGCCTTTAACGTGCTCAACTAGAGGGTGCAGCCCGCCCGGCCACACGTCTGGATCCACTATCCAGTCACCCAAGCCGGCTGTATCGTCGCGTCTGCCAAGGAACCAGCCGTCGTCAAGAACGTAGCGCTCGACCCCAGCGCGAGCGGCTGAATCGGCCAGTTCCTTCAGTTTTTCTAGGTCGTGGTCAAAATAAACTGCTTCCCAGGTGTTAAGCGTCACCGGCCTAGGGCGGCGCGGGTGGGTGGGTCTTGTCCGCACGTGCTGATGGTAGCGGGCAGACAGTTCGTTCAATCCATTGCCCCACGAGGCTAGCGCTGGAGGAGTCTGGTATGCCTCCCCCGGTTTGAGAATGATTTCTCCTGACTCGAACAACTCCTCAGCCGTGAGGAACCGGTCATCCCCTGTCGTGAGTTCGGCCGCAACCCTCTGATTCCCACTCCAAGCAAGATGCACTCCGTGCACAAGCCCGCTCTCAAAACCGAAACCATTGCTCCCCACTGCTAACAGGAGTGTGCTGTCTGCACCGGGCCGTCCCCGTCGGCTTTCCCGTTCGAAGGTGCCCACCGTGAGCTGATGGCGCTGCGGGGACCTCTCCCGAAGGTGATGTCCGGTCGTACTGAGTACCTCCGTCGCGCTCTCGGGAAGGTGGAAGACGGTGGCGAGCGCATCCAAGGTGTAATCACTGTCGCCCACGTTTTGAAGCTGGACGCGCTGAAAGAATAGCCCCACGTCGGTCAGGCCGAGCTCCATGGTCAAAGAGAGTTTTGCCTCTTCGTCTACCAAATGGAACACGGCGCGCTGACAGAACACGTCGATGCCTTTTACGTTGAAGCTCGTCGAAAAATCGGAGCCATTCCGGTGTCCCGATAACGCTGGACGATTGAGCCACCCGGATGAAAACTGAGGAAAAAGAGTTAGTGGAGCGCCCTTGTCTACCCCACCTGAGATTCGCTGAGGAAAAGTGGAGACCGACAGGGAAGCTAGGCACTCTTGGCTCTGCGTCCCCAAGTCCGGGCCCCAGTAAAGCAATCTTGGACCTTCGGCCTCGGCCGCATCTATGAGCAAGCTGGTCCCGCCAGCTCTGAACTGGATCACGTTGCGGGAATCAAGTGGCTGGCCCAAGACGGCACCTCTTCGTAGACTTGAACACTTCTTGTTATTATTTTTATCGTAAAAAAAATACCCTGTCAAGGCTTCGGATGTTAGCTTTGTGGGGAGCACAAATGAAAGGTACAACCGTGAGCCTGACACCCAGCGAGCAGGCCCTTTTCGTCGAGGTTCTCATGCGAGGACCGATCTCACGAGACGAATTGGCACGCCGACTTGACCTTTCGGGCCCGAGCCTAACGCGGTTGAGTAAACCCTTCCTAGAGGCCGGTGCACTCACGGAAGTAGAGGCCCCAGACCGAGCCGATGTTCCCCGTCCGGGACGCCCCCGCAAAGGCTACGACGTCAATCCAAACCATGCCCGATACGTGGGCATTAACATCACCAGCACACGTGCCTACGCAGTGCTGACAGACCTGCGTGGACAGATCCTTGCCGAGGCCGAAGCGTCCATAAGTGACTCCCAGCCCGGGCCCGTCACGGACGTACTGGAGACATTGGTAGGGAGACTCGCGCCCGGCACACGCGAGCCGTTGCTCGCTGTTGGGGTCTCCCTAGGAGGTCAGGTGAACGACCGCTCCGTCGTCGTGCGCGACCCGTTCCTCGGATGGAAGAACGTCCCTCTCGCGGACATGCTGCGGGAGAAGATAAACGCGACGGTCGTCGTAGAAAATGACGTTACGGCGCTTGCAGAGGGAGCACACATGTTCGGAGCGGCGCGAGCAGCTCCGAACTTTGCCGTGATCACCGTTGGGGCTGGGGTTGGCTACGGTCTGGTCAGTGATGGCCGCGTCGTATCTTCCGCCGACACGGGCCTGGGCCTGGCCGGGCACATACCTTTGGGGTCGGGAGGTTCTCTTTGCTCTCAGGGACATATCGGATGCGCCGAGTCCCTGTTGACACGTTCGGGCATCGCAAACCAGCTGTCCGAGGTCGGCCACCACGGAGCAACCTTCGACGATTTTCTGGCGGCCTTAGCAGGCGGGGACCAGGACGCGGCCGAGATACTTTCTAGATCCACCGCCGCCCTAGGGCGACTGATAGCCCTGGCAGCGAACCTAACCATGCACCCCAGAGTTCTTCTTGCCGGGGACGGACTTGTCCTCTGGGAAGGCAGGGGCGATCAGATTCAAGCAGTGGTCGAGAGGTATCGAGATCCAGACGCGGAACGCGTTCAGATAATCCTTGATCCCGAAGGTCGCTCATCCTGGACGGCAGGCGCAGCTGCCTCAGCCATCGTCAGTTCCCTAGAAAAGCTCCTTCTATCGCCCGCCTAGCGGAAACGCTGCGACCGTCTCATAGCGGGGTCGTCTGCCGGGGCGCTCCCTGAGGTAAGAGGCAACCAACCCGATTTGGTCGACGGTCCACGTCGAGGATACGAAGGTGTCCAGGATCTGCAGCCATTTAGCGGCCTCTATCGGTCGGCGCAGCCTGGCAACGCTCAGGTGCCCGGTGAACTTTCGCCCGTCCACGGGCGCTCCGGATTTGACTGCTGCGCCACGCGCCGTAACAGCCAGGCTTTTCAGGTCCGCGCCGGTGGCGACTGGCCGCATCCACAGGACCTTAGCTCGGCTCGGATCTGGGAAACACCCGGCCCCGTCCAAGCGCATTTCGAAGGGCTGTTTGCGGGAATAGCCCGCGTGCAGTCTCTCTATCAATTCCTCTTCGCGGTACTCGGGCACACTCTCCATGAAAGCGAGAGTGATGTGCCACTGCTCCGCTGAAATCCACGGCATTTCCGGACGCGACGACAAAAAGTCTTCGAGCTGCTCCCGAACCTCTGTTGGAGGCGCAAGAGCAACGAACATACGCTGTCCCACCGATCGTCCTCTCACCCAATCCGGAGCGCGGGTTCCATCCGCGCCAAGTCTTCTTCGATCCCAATTGGGATAGTCCACAGTGTGCCGGACAGGGCCGGACCGTCACCTTGGAGCAGCCCTGCTTTAGGCGCACCGAAGGTGGCCGTGACTGTCGCCGGTAAAACCGGGCCTGCTGCCTGGCCCGAATCTGGATCTAGGCCGCTGGGTAGGTCCGCAGCGACCACGGAGAATTCCTTCCCTGAATCCCGCTGCCGCAGTAGCTCGGCTACAACCGCCCGGGCCGTCCCCCTCAGCTCCGCGCGCCCCACACTCCCAGTGCCCAAAATCGCATCAACCACTACGTCCGGGGCAAGTCCCGCAATAGAAGCAACGATGACGTCTTCGCTACCGCTGGTAAGGAAGTTCACCCCCGCTTCTTGGGCGGCAGCTCGGCCGGTCACATGCAGACTCCCCATCACGGGAAGCACATAGACAACGTGACCCGCCTGAGCCAGGCGCTGGGCGGCAAAAAGACCGTCACCGCCGTTGTTTCCGGGGCCTGCCAGAACCAGCACGGAGCCCCGCACCGAGGGCAGGAGGCCTGCGGTTACCTCAGCGAGTCCTGCCGCGGCTCGCTGCATAAGGGGTATCCCGGCCCGTAAATACGGTCGCTCCGCTGCCGCGACCTGCGCCGCGGAGTACCCCACGATTGGCGACGCGCCATCCCGTCCCGGTCTGGAGTCTGCCCGCCCGGGTTTTTCCAGCCGGGAGTTTTCTCTCTCGGGAACCACTGCAGCCTCCCTTATCTATGCGGAGAGCGTGCCTGAATGCAGGCTGACTGCGGGTCGGGCGCCAAGGCTGGGACCTGATCAGCTCCGTTTCCCGCTCGGTTCTTCTCACCGTACCGCAAGAAAGACTGGAGCCGTCCGTTCCTGGTTCTCTTTGGGAGCGCAGTACCTCGGCCTTAGTTCGGGACGGCTCTTTCTGCCCCAGTTGCTATCTGCCCTGAATACCCCCGTGCCATTCCAGGCAGTCCTAGTGCTGCTGCCGGATGAATCTCTCCACCAGCAGTGCAAACCACTCCAACTCCGGAGAAACCGCACGCTGGTCTCCTTTCGGATCTGCGCGCAAAGCTTGGCGGGATGCCCCTAGATACCCGTTTATCAGCAGGCGCAGCACCACTTGGGGGTCGCCGTTGAGTTCTATTCCTAGCCCCTGAATAGCCGGCAGGAGAGTGTCAGCGATATCGTTTATGTACGCAACATCTGGACCGACCAGCTGATCGGCACCCGGGTTTCGCAAGGAGAATAACTCCATCTCTGTGAGGATGATCTGCCACTCGCGTTCCGTCTCAGGGTCAGCGATCACTTCTTCTAGGAGCTGGCCCACGAACTCGGCTGTGATCGGAGCGGGTACGGCGGCCTCCCCCAACCGACGCACTGCTTCCCCAACAGCTTCCAGTCGCGTGTGCATTTCGCGATCGACCACGGCTGCGAACAGCTCTTCTTTACTAGCAAAGTTGGAATAGAAAGCGCCACGGGTAAAACCCGCCTCGGCAACTATTGTTTCTATCGACGCTCCACTTAGCCCCTCGCGTGCAAGCACGCGAAACGCCGCGTCTAACAACCGCTGCCGGGTCTGTGCGCGCTTTGGACTGATTGCGTTCATTTGTTCCGCTCGCTCGGATTTTGATGTATCGATACGGACCTGTATCCGATACAATACTGTATCGGACCCGCGTCGGTGGGACTTTTGGTGTGCGTCGGCCAGTGCGGGCCGAGAGGGAGAAACAGGCAGTGTCCTCTTTTCTGTATTTGGCGGGGCGGCGCGCTTTCAGCATGCGCAAGTGGGTAGTTCTTGCGTGGGTGGCAGTGCTCGCAGTCCTGGGCACGTTGACCCTCACGGCCGGGGGAGGTTTGGACAACTCCGTAGAGATTCCCGGTACCGAATCGGGGGACGCGCTGGAGCGCCTAGCCGCCACCTTTCCACAGGTGAGTGGCGCGTCATCACAGATAGTTGTGGTCGGACCCGGCGGTGTCGCTCAAGGGGAAAGTGCCCTTGCAATAACGGAAGCAACTGACGCGCTAGCCAATATGGAGTACGTCGATACCGTCACTCCCCTAGTCGACGAGTATGCGCCTGCCCCGATCAGTGACGACGGCACCAGCGCACTCATAATGGTCCAGCTGAAGGCGGATCAAGCCAATGTTCCTGACGAGGTTAAGGACGCTCTGCACCAGGTCACCTCGGAACTCAACGAAGCCCTCCCAGAAGGATCGTCGGCCTACCTGGGCGGCGCCCTGTTCGCTTCTGAGTTCCCCGAGATTTCCGTTACTGAAGCCCTGGGCGTTGTGGTGGCTCTGATCGTCTTGGTGTTTACGCTAGGCACGTTGATCGCCGCTGGACTACCGTTGATCACCGCGTTGGCGGGCGTCGGGGTGTCAATGTCTCTGTTGTTTATTGCCGCTCGCTTCGCGGTCATAAATGCAACCACACCCCTGCTGGCCGTGATGCTAGGACTTGCCGTCGGCATCGACTATTCACTGTTCATCGTCTCTAGACATCGGGACCAGCTGAAGGCCGGGGTTCCCGTGCCGGAGTCTGTCGGGCGCGCCCTGGGAACCGCTGGCTCCGCGGTTGTCTTCGCTGGCCTCACGGTGATGATCGCACTGCTGGGTCTAGCGGTTGCGGGCATTCCCTTCCTCACGATCATGGGTGCGGTTGGTTCGGCCGCAGTCGGGATAGCAGTTTTCGCAGCCTTGACGCTTTTGCCCGCCATATTAGGATTCGCGGGGACCCGGATTCTGACAAAGAAAGAGCGGGCGACTCTGGCCGACACCACGCCGACGCTCGCGGCCGACGCTGTCGCGCCCCCTGCTCCCAACAGGTTCTTCCGCGGGTGGGTCACTGGCGCAACAGCCAAGCCGGCCGTGACCATTGTCGTAGTCGTCGCCGCACTGGGTGCGCTGTCTGTGCCTGCACTGGGCCTCCGGCTTGCCCTACCTGACGCCGGGGTGCTCCCGGAAGGCAACGAAGCGCGTGTGAATTACGAGATTGTTGCCGACAAGTTCGGAGAAGGTTTTAACGGTCCTCTTGTTGTCACGACGTCGATCGTCACTTCGATGGATCCCCTTGGTTTGATGGCCGACCTGCAGGAAGAGATCGAGGCTCTGCCCGGCGTGGCGAGCGTTGCCATGTCGACACCCAACCTCACCGCGGATACCGGAATCGTTCAGGTGATCCCAGAGGGGGGTCCTGTTTCCGAGGAGACAGGGGCACTAGTCCACGATATCCGGGGAATGCATGATTATTTGGAGGACGAATACGGCGTCGATATAGCGGTGACGGGATACACGGCAGTGGGGATCGACGTGTCGGGGAAACTTTCGGAAGCCCTGCTCCCGTTTGCGATAGTCGTGGTCGGACTGTCGCTGGTGCTCTTAGCAATAGTATTCCGATCGATTGCTGTCCCCGTAACCGCCGCCTTGGGATATTTATTGACGGTTGGATCCACATTCGGGATCACGGTTTTGGTATTCGAACATGGCTTTTTGGCGGACTTCATTGGGGTCACGCGTCTGGGGCCAATCATTAACTTCATGCCCATTATCACTATGGGTATTCTTTTTGGTCTTTCCATGGACTACGAGGTCTTCCTGGTAGCTCGGATGAGAGAGGACTACGTCCATACCGGACGCGCCCGCAAGTCTGTTATCACCGGTTTCCTGGGCTCAGCGAAGGTGGTAACCGCCGCAGCAATCATCATGGTTTCTGTGTTCGCAGCCTTCGTCCCGGAAGGGGACATGAGCTTGAAACCCATCGCATTCGGCTTGGCTATCGGGGTGGCCATTGACGCCTTCATAGTGCGTATGACGCTGATTCCTGCGGTCATGATGTGGCTGGGAGATCGCGCTTGGTGGCTGCCCAAGTGGTTGGACAAGGCTCTTCCTGTTTTCGATATAGAGGGGGAAAGCGTTATCCGCCAGCGTTCCTTGAAGGATTGGCCCGAGATCCCTAATACTGCTGCTGCCGCCGACCTGGTGGTGGAAGAGGGGACCCCTCCGCTTTCGGTACTGGTGCCGCCGAGTACGTCTGTGCTGGTCACGGGTGACACCCAAACCGTGCGACCTCTGCTCCGAGCAGTATCGGGCCGGGAGGCCCCCTCATCTGGAACTTTGAAAGTACTCGATTTTCTCCTCCCGGAGAGGGCGGGTGCGGTGCGCCGCAGAGTTGCCTACGTAAACGCCGGACCCCCGACCACAGGAGGCGCTGCGCGCGTGCGCGAGCAAGTAGGTCGCGCCATCCGCGAAGGCGCCGCGGTTGTCGCGGTTGACCTGGGTGAAAACATCATGGCTGCAGCTGGCCTGGATGCTACCCCGACCCTGAAACAGGGCGGCCCGGTACTGATCGTGGGGGCCAACTCCAGGCCTCCTATCCCTGAGTTCTTAGAAGCGGACCAGTGGGAGTATCTGACCTTGGACCGTCACGCACGGCAGGAGGTAAAGTGATGTCGACCTTGACCCCTAAATCAGCCGACGCCAGCCAGATTCGCAAGCGAACCTTGCAAATTGCTATTACCGCACTGGTTGCGATCGCGCTCTTGGCACTCACCTTGGGAACTCTTCGTCCCGCGCAGGCCCATTCGAGTTTGGCGGCGATTGTAAACAATGACGAACCTATCGAGATCGACGGCCAACCGGTGCCTATGGGCCGTCAACTCGCAGCGGAGTTTGCTCTGCTAGATGGCCCACTGGAGTGGGAGATTACGACCGACGACAGGGCCGAGGCAGGACTGCGTTCTGGCAAGTACCAGGGCGCAGTCATCATACCGGCAGGTTTCTCTGCGGAGGTCACGTCTCTTTCCTCCCTGTCAGGGGCGGTGCAGGCCACGGTCGAAACATTGGCACGCCCGGGGGCGAGCGCGGAGGAACGCGCCGAAGTTGAGCTGGACGTTTGGAAGGCCACTGCAAATCTTGGCTCAATGCTGACTGAAGAGTTTGTCGTTGGAATGTTCGGTGGACTGGGAGAAATGGGCGAGCAACTCCAGGTCGCAGCGGACGGGGCCGGCCAGCTGGCGGACGGAACCGAGCAGGCCCAGTCCGGAACGGCTGCGCTCGCCGATGGCGGGCGACAGCTGGAAGATGGCGCAGGACAAGCGGCTGACGGCCTGGGCCTACTGGCCGACGGAACCTGGGAGCTAGCGGACGGAACCGACCAAGCCGCAGAAGGCTTGGGACAACTGGCCGCAGGAACAGATGAACTTGGAACGGGACTGGGGCAGCTCGCCGTCGGCGCTCGAGACGCCGCAGACGGAGCGGACGCGCTTGCAGATGGAATGGACCAGCTCTCTGAAGGAGGCGGGGAGCTTGCCGCTGGGATCCAACAGCTTGCCGACGGGGGTGCCGAGATGGAGCAGGCGATCACCACCGGTGAGCCGGGGAACCCGAATAATCCGGGGCTTGCGCCCGCCGCCGACAATCTTGCCTCTGGGGCGGAGGGACTCGCTGTAGGAATTGGTGAACTCTCAGGGGGTCTCAAGCAGTATGTTGACGGCGTCAACCAGATCGTCGGCCCACTTTCCGACGCAGTAACGCAGCTAAACGAGATCGTTCAGGAACTCGCGCCGTATCTGGAGGACTCAGAAGGCAACAAGGAGGCGGCAAAAGAGTTCCTTAAAACCCTGAAGAAGGAATTTGAGTACTTCTGCGCGGAGGAGCCCACCAGCCCGATCTGTAACGAGGGAGAAGGTACCCTTCAGGAGCTCCTAGACAACATTGACGAAATCTACGCAGTGATTGACCAGGTCGCCGACGGCCTAGAAGAGCTTCCAACACAGATGGCCGAAGCGAGTGAGGGTCTTGCCCAGCTGAAAGACGCCGGCGACCAGATGTTCGACGAGGAGTCGGATGAAAGCATTCCTGCTCTCGAAGCGGGAGCGAACGCACTGGCCGGAGGAATGCGTGAGTATGCGGATGGCATGGCAACTTTTGGGAAAGAATTTGGTACATTCGCAAAGGGGCTGGACACAACCGCCAAAGGCACCAAGGAATATATGAAAGGTGTGGACGCAGCAGCGAAGGGCGCCGGGGATCTGGCGGGCGGCATCGATCAGCTGGCGGGCGGGCTGGAAGCTGCAGCGGGTGGCGTTGGAGATCTCTCTGCCGGAGCTTGGCAGGCAGCAGACGGAGTTGGGCTGCTGGCTGACGGAGCCACCCAAATAGCCGACGGCACAGACCAAGCAGCAGACGGAGTTGGACAGCTGGGTGATGGCGCTGGCCAATTAGCTGATGGTGCGGACCAGCTTGGGGACGGCCTCGGCGAGATCAGCGGGGGTATGAAAGAACTCTCTGACGGACTGGGAATGGCTGGAGAAGCACTGCCCGAAGTAGATGAACAGCAGGCAGAAGCCTTGGGGCAATCGCTAGCCTCTCCCGTGGAAAGGCCGACGCTGGCCATCGGCACGCAAGCAGGACCGGCGATGGGACTAGCTTTGCTGCTCTGGCTAGTTTCTTTGCTGCTGCAGAGTGTCTACCCGCCTGCTGTTAGTTACCTGTCCTCATCGACCAGGTCGTCTGGCACTTTGATGTTGGAAGCCCTCTGGAAGCCAGCTGCTTGGACAGCGAGCATTGGAGCGATCGGCGGCCTAATACTGGCGGTCGTTGCGGATCCTGGTGTAGGCCCAGCGTTGGCGCTACTCCTATTCGGAGCCCTAGTCGGAGCCATCTTCGCTGCGGTGCAGCAGGCGCTAGCCCTGGTATTTGGGAGGGGGTGGATCACCGCCTCAGTGACGGCCCTGGTGTTGGGAGTGAGCGCAGCACTAGCATCCGCTCACGATTCTCTTCTCGCGACGATAGCGGGCGTGCTGCCCGCCGGAGAGGCAAGTAAGATCTTCACGTTCCTGTTGGTTCCCGGGGCCAGTTCGGCTGCGGTCGCGATCCTCATGCTTTCCCTGTGGGGGGCTCTGGCGCTGGTACTATCCAGCGCAGCCACAGCTGGCAAGCGGAAGACCCCTGAGAAAGCGGAGGCGGCCGCGGGAGTCTAAAGATTGTCCCGCACGTACTGGAGGAATGAGCCAACGCGCGGGTCAGAGCGCACGTCCGAAGGGCGCATAGGGCGATTGAGCACCAACCCGTCCAGGGTGGTGCACCTGCTGAGTGCGACATAGGCCTGGCCGTGCGCAAATGTCCCCCGGCCGAAGTCGATGACCATGGACGGAAAGGTTTTTCCCTGGGACTTGTGGATGGTCATGGCCCAGGCCAAGCGGATCGGGAACTGCGTGAAAGACCCGGCGACCTCTTGGTCGATGCTTCCCTCTTCCTCGTTCCAGAAGTTGTGGATCGCCTGCCAGACGTGCCTTTGCACCTCCACAGACTCCCCCGTGTCCAACCTGATGCGCAACGCGGTCTCTCCGTCGCCATCCTCCACGCCGGTGAGAGTTCCTAGCGTCCCGTTGACCCATCTCTCCGCGGGATCATTCGTGAGCAGCATGACGCGAGCTCTGGGCTTCAACTCCAAGACCTCTTCCGTTGGGAAATGGCCTTGAGGGAACTCGTCGGACACCTTCGCCACAGACACAAACGGTTCTTCGGGTAGCGCGTCAAGGTGCTCCGCATTTATGGTGTTAGCACTGGCGTTAGTCGTGCTCAGGTGCACTGCCCCGGGGTTCGGCTCGGCACCAAAACGTGAGTTAATGAGCTCCAGTTGCTCGCCGCTCAACTCCTGGTTGCGAACCCCATTCAGTAGATCTATAAACTCTTGATCTCTTTGCCTGTAGATCTTTTCCAGCTCAACAACTTTGAAGGGCTCGTACAGGGAGGCCTGAGCTCCGGTCGCCAGTTGGGTAATCACATTGGAATCAAAGAAGTGCGGACTGGGATACAGACTGGAGAACAATTCCCGTTCTTCGCGCTGGACGACGGGCGGCAGCTGATGCAAATCTCCGAATGCTAGAAGGCGCACTCCCCCAAATGGTTCCCGACTGGAGCGGATGGTCCGCAAGAATGCGTCGACCGTGTCTAGTAGGTCCGCACGAACCATTGAGACCTCGTCGATGATCATGGTTTCCAGCCCTCGGTACATGCGTGCTCGGCGTTGAGAACGAGCTGTCGTGCGTGCGGCGGACTCGCCTTGACGCGGGGTCACCCCCGGCCGGAACCGAAAGAAATGGTGGATTGTCTCCCCGCCCACGTTGATTGCGGCTACACCGGTCGGCGCCAGCACAGCGGTGGGGCCTAGGTCCGCGGTGTCGACAAGGTGCCGCAGAAGCGTTGACTTGCCGGTCCCCGCGCGGCCCGTAATGAACAGATTTGTCCCCGGCATTCCAAGTGCGTCGAGCACTTCTTGGATCTGCGGGTTGATCTCCATTTCGATCGTGACCACCATTCCCTTCGCCGGCCGCCGCGTCAATCATACGGGGAGAGCTAACCGTGCCGACGAAGACGCGGCCGCGCCAGTGAGCAAAGACGGTAGAAACCCTTTTAAAGGGGCCCCGGACGCCAGAAGGGAAAGCTCGACCGCCGCCCCCTGGGTCCTTGAGGACAATGCCTGCTGCGCATAAACTCCCTGGGAATCCAGTAGGCTCAGAGAGAACCCAGTACGGCAAACCGGCGTGCCTCATTCGTCACTACGGGCTGCCGTCAGCGCTGGAATGCCAACAAGTCTGGAGCTCTCATTGCTGGATTTGAAACTAACCCCGGGGGTTGCCCCTGCCGCGCAGATACGCGCACAGCTGACCAATATGATCCGCAATGGAGAGCTGGTGAATGGTGCTAGATTGCCTAGCATTAGGGCCCTAGCCGAGAACTTGGGAGTGGCACCCGGGACGGTTGCGCGCGTGTACAGGGAGCTAGAAGATTCTGGACTCATAGAGAGTCGCCCCCGCCACGGCTCCCGGGTTATCGGCGTGAGCGCCGCAGAAGAGGCCTGTTCCAAGCTGGCGCGCGACTTCGTGGCTTCTGCGCAAACTGCAGGTCTAAGCTTAGAGCGCGCCCACGAAATGGTCGGCCAGCTCTGGGTAAGCTAACGGTCGTCTACTCTCCCTCTTCCTCTCCAGTTTTTTCCTCTTCCTGCGCAGCCTTTTCCTCTTCAGCGGGAGCCAGCGCCTCGAGAATCCGGAATAGCTCCCTGACACCCTCCGGGTGCGCCAAAGAGTAACATCTCCGCCGTCCGTCAACGCGGACTTCCACCAGGCCTGCTTCCCTTAGTACCGCCAGGTGTTTAGAAACGGTTGGCTGGTCCGCCTCAACCTTCCCCTGCATCACGCCGACATCGCATTCTCCGGTTGTGAGGCCGCGCAGAAGCCTGCGCCGAAGCGGGTGGGCAAGAGCGCGGCAAACACTGTCGACATGATCGTTCAAGAAGATCAGTCCTTCAAAAATTCCAACGCGGCAAGTGCGGCGACCGTACCGTCAGAAACGGCCGTCGTGATCTGCCTGTAGCGTTTGGCACGCACGTCTCCTGCGGCGAAAACACCGGGAAGATTTGTGCCCATCGAAGCATCGGTGATGATCTCTCCGCGATCATTCGTTTCCAGTTCGTCCCCGATTTCCTCAGTATTTGGGACGTATCCAATGAAAATGAACGTACCGTCGATGGGTGTTCTGTGTTCCTTGCCGGTCTCCTTGTCGGTGGAGACGACGTACTGCAAAGTTCCGTCCCCCTCGAAGGAACTAACGTTCTGGTTCATGAGGAAGCTGATCTTCGGATTCTCCGTGGCTTCCTGCACCAAGTATGGTTCCGCTTGGAAGTCATCGAATTCGTGGATGACAGTCACCACGGAAGCGTATTCGCTCAGGGCAACCGCTTCCTCCAACGCCGAGTTACCCCCACCCACCACAGCGATCGGGCGATCCGTGAAGAAATCTCCATCGCAGGTCGCGCAGTAGGATATGCCTTGGCCAAAGAACTCATCTTCCTTCGGAACTCCAAGCTTCCGGGGAACGCCCCCGGTCGCAATAATTACGGCTGGGGCCGTGTACGTCGTTCCGTTTTTCAAAGTGATGCTCTTTGGTTCTCCACTCAGCTGTACGTCTGCGATGCGGGCGAACGGTTTCACCTGGCAACCGAACTCTTTTGCTTGGGCAAGCATCTCTTGGGACAACTCCCTTCCAGAGACTGTCCCCGCGCCCGGATAGTTTGCCACAGCATGGGTGAGAACGGTTTGGCCACCGACCGTTCCCGTGTCCAGGATCAGAACCGAGCGGCGAGCCCTGGCGGCATAAAGACCCGCCGTGAGCCCGGCGGGACCCGCACCCAAAATAATGAGGTCAAAATCAGTTTTGGCTGTCATATTCGTTCCTGAACTCACTAGTCAGAAAACTTGGAGTCAAGGATTTCGGTGATCTGATCTACCGATTGGATGGAGCTGCTAGCGGCGATGACCTCGCCATTCTTGAAGTAAACCGTGAAGGGAAGGCCCATGAAACTCTGGGTCTGCGGCAAAGAACGAATAGTGGTGGCAACCGGATCGTCAAACGCCATGTCACGGAATGCCACCTGCGGGTATTCGTCCTCAATCGATTCCATCACGTCGTAAACGGGAAGGCACATTGGGCCCATCCGCCCACAGCACACCATCACGTTTTCGTTATCCGCCAGTGTTTTTTCAAACTCCTCGACCGAGGTGATGTGTTCCAGATTTGTCTGCAGCATGGTACGTCCTTACCGAGCTATGCCCAATTGATCTTTACATTCTAGCCTCACCATATGCACAAGAGAGCATATGGACAAGTCGAGATGTGCAGAGGCCGTCGAGATGTCGTGGTGGTAGACGCTATCCGAGGTTCGAGCTATTTGCCTGGGTTGCTGAAAATTCCGCCAGCGCAGGCCGCTTCGCTACGCGCCCATCACCCGAAGATCTTCCCGTTAGGCGGCGCCCAATCCAAGGTGCTATGTATCTGGCGAAGTACTGAAGAGTGCGATAGTCCTTAGGGTCTGCCGCGGGAGCGTGCGGATCTTCCCAGTCCTGTGGGTACTCCACTCCCAAAGCTTCCAGGGTGTTTGCAGCTATCCGGAGATGTCCCGCAGACGAAAGGTGCAGCCCATCTTCGGACCAGTAAGTCGAATCCTCGAACGAGCGGTCAAGAAAATTATCGACAAAGGTGACCCCCTCCATCCTTGAAAGCTGCTCAGCAGCCATGAGGGAGTATTCCGCTCCACGGGCTGAGAACACTTGCCCCATTGGTAAGTTGTTCACGGGGTCGGGTCCAGAAAGAACTAGGGCGTGGATCCCCTCATCGCGTATCTTCTTTGCGACCCCGACGGCAGACTCGACTGCCCTCTCCACCTCGAACTTTGGGCGCAGCATGTCATTGCCGCCAGCGGCAAATGAAATGACATCTGGCGAAAAAGAGATGGCGGGGCCAAGCTGCTCTTGAATGATCGGCTCCATCTTGCGTCCGCGGATGGCAAGGTTGGCGTAGCGAAAGCTCGGTGGGTTCGCTTCGCTATGTTCCGGCTCGCAGCTGAATGATAGGGCTTCAGCCAGGCGGTCTGCCCATCCACGCGGAGTCCCGTCCGGGTACCAGTCCCCTAGTCCCTCCGTGAAACTGTCACCGATAGCGACGTAGCTGCGAAACATCCCAGATCCTTCTTCTCACAAGGCAGCAGCGATCGAACCCATTGTATTGCGTCAGGCGACTACGCCAAACCGAGGAGGTGAAAGCACCTTGGCAGGTAAGCAGCGGGTCGCGAGGTTACCGTTCCAGAAGGTCCTTAGCTCCCGTGTTGGGCAGCGACACTGTTATCCGCGTCCCCCACGGATCCTGAGTGGCTACCGAATTCCCAGAATCGGCAAAATCGGTGCCACTGCGGGTCAGTCGTGCGGTCAGCTGGTCGAGGTCTTCTCTAGCAGGGACTATGACGGAGACGTTGCCCAGGCCCAGGCGGGCTGCACGCGGTCCTGCTCCTTTGCTGTTCCAGATGTTCATCGCCAAGTGGTGATGGTAGCCGCCGGCCGAGGTAAAAAGGGCACCCGGATAGTTGTCTGCAGTGATGTCGAAGCCCAGCGCTTCCACGTAGAATTTCCGGGCGGGGGCAATGTCGCCGACCTGCAGGTGAACATGGCCGACGCTGGTTTCAGCGTCAGAGAGAGCAGTCACGGAGTCCTCGGTGAGGTGCTTGGCGAGGAACTCATTTGGGTCTAGGTATAGCGTGGCCATGTTGACCTTCCCGCCCTGCACGTCCCACATTTCTCTGGGGCGATCCCAGTACAACTCGATACCGTTTCCTTCCGGATCGGTGAAGTAAAAGGCCTCGCTCACCAAATGGTCACTTGCTCCCACAAAGCGGTTCCCCGGCGTGCTGGCACTGCGATATATGGACGCAGCTAGCGCCGACTGCTCCTTGAATAGGAACGCCGTGTGGAACAAGCCCGCCTCACGGGAGTCAACCCCCGGCAGGCCAGGCGTGTGTACTAGGCGAACCAGCGGGTCCTCTCCGCGCCCGAGGACGCGTCGCAGCCGACCGTCCACCACTTTTTCCTCTAACGGGATAAGTTCCAAGGAGTCGGAGTAGTAGGAGCTCATTAGCTCCATGTCTCCAACGTTCAGCGTCACCGCGTCCAACTGTAAATCGTCGGGCAATAGACCCTTGCGCTCCTGCGAACCTGTCCGTAGCATTCCCGCTCCTAAAGTTTGCTTTAACCTCTATGCTTTCAAGCACAGCTGAAAACTGGAAGGAAAAACGCGATCAGCGAACAGGGCTTGTGTCAGGCGGACCGGCCAGTGACCCAACCCTGCGGCTACCCGGGATGCATGCCCCGAGCTCTCTGATCCAAAGGGGCCGCAGGGACCCCGAACGCCGCTCGAAGAAACTGCGCTTCAGGAACGAGAGCCGCGCCCGCATGCCGATGTTTCTGGGCCAGCGGGAATCATGAGTAGCACGGTAGCCGGGTCTCCCGGCTCCATGACCGTGCGAACACCATCTTCGATTTCCGTCCGCCAGCTTCCGGAGAGAGGAATCGCCAGCTGTTTTTGAGGATTAGTGTGCGAACCGCCCTGCCATCCCGCCGGCAGCACCCAAATGGACTGGGACACCGGGTCGAAGTCAGACTCGCTTGCCCACACGGCAGGGGCTCCCTTCGATCGCGTCCTGGACTGAGAATCCGCTGACCTTGCAGCGCCGGGTAACCGTGCGCCCTTCTGTGTCCGTTATGACGTGAGTTAAGTACGCCTCGGCAGCATCCGTTTCCGTATCGGCGCTGCTATCGGACACGCCCGTCTCGGCGCGGGTTCGGCAGTGCACTGACCGGATCCACCTAGACAATTCCCCCCTGGGGTTACCCACCTTGACTGTGCTAATAGCTTGACTGGGCCAATAGTAGAAATCGGTGTTACCGCACCCCTCATAGCGCTGGCTGTCCTGACCATCCCCTCGCTGCTTACAGGAGTGTACGCGGGCATACAGACCGTAGATTCCTCTGCCTCCGAGGGAGTCGAGGCCGCTGGAATGGGTCCCGCTCAGGAGATCTTTCGAGTCATAGTGCCGCTGGCCTCCCCCACAGTTCTAGGAGGTATCAGGGCGGCTGCCCTCCAAGCTGTCGCTACCGACACGCTCGTCCCCTACACGGCGGTGTTGGGCTGGGCCGATTCCTCATCGTCGGCTTAAGGACCCAGGATCACCCGCAGATGCTGGGTGCGGCGACCCTCGTGATTGCACTGGCCATCGTCCTGGAGATTCTGCTTGCCGCCGCCCAAAACGCAGCAGCACGGAGGTTCATTCATCCTGTCAGTCCGAACCTCACCCTTCCAGACGCTGCCAAAGCAAACACTGCCATTCCGAGTCCTGCCAGTCATTGACGGGTCTCCCGACACAAGAGAAAGACAAAGGAAATGAGCAAGAAAACACTTATCCCTGCGACTGCCGTCGCTCTCCTCGGAATTTCTGCCCTATCTGGATGCGCCAGCGAAGACCCCTTAGGCGCCGACACTCAGGGAGCTCCTCCTTCGGCGGAACCAAGCACCGAGACGATCGTCATTGGCTCCCAGGACTACTACTCGAACGAGATAGTTGCCGAGCTGTACGCGCAAAGCCTCGAAAACGCTGGGTACTCCGTCGACCGACAGTTCCGTATCGGGCAACGAGAGGTGTACCTGCCGGAGATCGAAGACGGCAAGATCGACCTGTTTCCCGAATACAGCGGCAACTTGCTCCAGTACTGGGCGCCGGATGCCGCCGCGCGACTGGGGGGTGACGTC
The DNA here is from genome assembly GCA_964345535.1 of uncultured Actinomyces sp. Taxonomy (GTDB): domain Bacteria; phylum Actinomycetota; class Actinomycetes; order Actinomycetales; family Actinomycetaceae; genus Scrofimicrobium. The sequence goes on from CAYFRG010000009.1 coordinate 56,439, forward strand.
TTCCAAAAGTTGGTGCAAGTGGCCCCGGCTGGTCTGACGATTCTTGATCAGGTGGACGCTGCCGACCAGGATTCCTGCACTGTCAGGCGATCATTTGCGGAAGAGTGGGACCTTTCCACCATCGATGATCTGGCGAAGGTCTCCGACCCCATGACGCTTGGCGGCAATTCGGAACTGGAAACACGGCCCTACGGACCCGCAGGTTTGAAGGATATCTACGGGGTTGAAGTAGCGTTCACCCCTATTGAGGACGCTGGAGGTCTCCTGACAATCAAAGCTCTGACCGACGGCAGTATCCAGCTGGCTAACATCTACACGGCAGACCCCGCCATCGCGGCCAATGACCTAACAGTCCTTGACGATACGAAAGGCCTCTTCTTGGCCTCGCATGTTGTACCGGTCGCAAGCGAGAGGTTGGACGATGGAGCAGTGGCAGTGGTCAACAGCGTCAGTGCTGCCCTTTCCGCGGAAGACCTGGTTCTACTCAACGCGCGAAGCGTAGATGAGGAGCTCCTGCTTCCACAATTGCGACCGAATGGCTCAAGGAGCAAGGTCTGTAGGCAGCAAATCACCTGCCTGTTGCGCACCACTTATGCGGTGCGCAACAGGCGGATCTGAAGGACCCGCACCTCATGCGTGGTGTGCAATAAAAGGAGCACGGTTCTGCTTTCTGCAACCATGAGAGGTGTGACTGGCCCCCAAGAGTCAGTCCCGGCCCCGTTTTTCTCCAGCAGAGCCACCTTCACTGCCCTCTTTCAGGGCTTCCCAAGCGGACTTATCACTACCCTATTCGGCTCCAACTCCGCATCTCGGCTGTTCCCACCGTCCCGACCCGGCGCTTAGGCGGGCAAGGGTGCCAGACCCAGAACTATGCACCCAAGAAGCATAACGACGGCCACCTATCCCCTGCTATAGCAACGAAAAGTCGATAGTTTAGACACCAACTGTGGCTCGTTCCCCTGTTTGTCTGATTTTTTACCACTAGAATGGTGAAAAATCAGAAGAAGAGGAGGAAGACATGAATAATGTTCGAACGTCCATAAAACTTGGATCTCCGCTATTGGTGGTAGTGGTCCTGTCTCTCTCGGCCTGTTTTGGGTCTCCGCAGGATGCCCCTTCCCAACAAGACTCGCCTGACAAGCCCGATCCGCAACCCCTGCTAGAGGAACGCTCTGCGGAGCAGCTGTTGGAAGAACTAGATACTTGGAATGGGGAAGAAGAACCGCTATTTGATTTTGATGAGGGACCGAATTTCTGGGATGAGGGTCCCTACGACCTAGAGGAACAATTCACCAGCCAGGATTACTTTGGTGGGCCCACCTTTGAAACGGTGACTGTACTGGACCCGGTGGCAAATGCGTTCACTGTGGAGATGCCACTCGGCTGGGATTCGACCGTGTTCTCCTCTGGCACGTTCAGCGATTCCCGCCAAACCATGCTGTCCGTGAGCCCCAGCGGCGACACAATGCTTTTCGTGGGAGACCCCTCAGCTCCTGCATACTGGTCGCCCAGCGACCCCGCTAACCAAAATGACATGACTATTTCCCTTGTAGAGCAAATGGAAACGTCGGAATGGAGTGAGTTCCAGCATGCGACACAATGGACTGAAAACTGGGTTTACGAAAAGTTTGGAAACCTGAATGGGTTCTACCTTTTCGGAACCGAGGACTTACCGGACGACGCCGCCGAAGCCTCGTACCTGCTGGAGCAGGCGCTCGGGTACTCGATCATGGCTACCGCGGCACGGACATTCTTCCAGTACGACACTGATTTGGGTCCGATGAACGCGCTCGTCCACGGGACCACCTTTGGCACCTCGCAGGCTTGGAACATTCAAGTTCGCGGCGTCGCAACTTTCGGCGACCCCGTGGAGTATGACCAGATGACGGAGAACATAGCTCGTAGCCTCAAGTTCACAGACGAATGGGAGCAGCAAAAGGACCAATACTGGGGAAGCATCCAAGCCAACCATAATGCGAACATGGACTGGATACAGCAGTCGAGCGCTGCTCACCAAGCCAAAATGGAAAGTATCTGGGCAGCAAATGATGCCAGCATGGGCAACTATTACGACCGCATGTCATCGATGGATAGTAGCCAGAGGTCATTCCTGAACTACATTCAAGAAGAGAACACCGTGCAGACCTCGTCAGGTGACCTGTTCCAAGTGGCTCAGGGTGCGGACAACTATTATGTAAATCCATCCACGGGGGAAGCGGTCGCTGGAAACAGCGCATTCGGTGAGCAGGACCTTTTTGACATGGGTCTGAACCCCTCTGACTGGGAGCAAGCCGAAATCGTACCTTGATAGCCGCCGAGGTTACGAACGGGGTCTGGGGCAAACACGGGCTCGGTGAATCGGCACAGGAATCAACACTATGAGGGGCTAGACTATTGCGCTCCGCAGTTTCCAACGTGCTGCTTCTAGTACTCCAGGGCGCTCAGTAACCATCGGTTCGGGGAGGCGTGAAACGTCATTTGTCCCAAAGAACCAGAAGTAACTCCAGAAGGTGACCGCAAGAACTGGCGCAACACCGCGGCGCCTTAAACCTGAGGAAGGAGGAGCAAAACAAGATCTCCCGTCGCTCGGCTGCCCTTGATACCCAAGTCGGAGCGAGAGACATCGAGTACGACCAAGTCAAGGCACACATGCATGATTGCCTCGCCCTCCCAGGGGGCCGCCACAAGCTCTGCTTGAGCATTGATGGCTCACTGCGGCGCACCACCGACCAGGCCTTCTTCGACAAGCTCTGAAGTGAGGTGCCACAGTGTTCTTGGGCGATCCTTAGTGGACTGTGTCGGCCGCGTAGTACTGTCTGAGATCCGACTCAATGCCGATCTGTTTTATCAGTCGTCCGCTAGGACGGACCTTTTGCAGCTGTTATAGGGCTCTGTTTAGGATCCTCGCATCTACAAGCGGGCACCAGACCGAGGAAGAGGCGGTCGCGACTTTTCGGGTTCAGTTGGAGCGTGTAAGCGCGCCGGTCGGTGCGCTCGCAGCAACCGCATCGCGTTCAGTATGACAATTAGGACGGATGCTTCGTGGACGGCCATCCCCAGAGCCATCGTCACTGCTCCGCCAAACACTCCGACTAGCAGAACTGCCACGGTGGCGAAGGCGATCCACACGTTTTCAACCATCACCCGTCGGGTTCTTTTGGCAAGATCAATTGCTTCCGGTAGCTTCTGCAAGTCATCAGCCATCAGTGCTATATCGGCGGTTTCAGTCGCGACTGCTGATCCGGCCGCTCCCATCGCCACCCCAATATCTGCGGTCGCCAATGCAGGTGTGTCATTGACGCCATCCCCCACCATAGCTACGGTGAAACCTTCACTCTGCAGCCGCTGGACAACGCTCAGTTTGTCTTCAGGAAGCAGTGAGGCGTAGACCTGATCTAAGCCCACCTCCGCGCCAACTGCTTCCGCAACCATCGGAACGTCTCCGGTGAGCATCACAACCCGTTCTATGCCTTCCCCCCGCAGGTCAGTGATCATTTCCTTGGCGGTGTCACGAATCGGGTCAAAAACACCCAGAACACCCAGAATGTCACCATTCACGGCAACCATCATCGGGGTTCGACCTCTTGCAGAAAGGTCTTCGGCAGAGGTTAGGACCTCGCTGACAAGTGCCTCCTTTACGCCATTTTCACGAAGTAGCAACGCATTACCCACAAGGACACGTTCGCTCCCGAACTGGGCGATTAGTCCCTGCCCCACAACTGTGACCACGTGGTCCGGGGTGGAGGTCGGTGCCACCCCAGCCGCTTCGGCCGCATCCAAAACTGGTCCGGAAAGCGGATGGTCTGACCCCACCTCTGCTTGGGCGGCAATCCTCAGTAGTTCCTGCTGAGTAATCCCCTCCACCAGCACCACCACGTCCGTCAGGGTCGGACGGTTCTGAGTCAAAGTCCCCGTCTTATCAAAAGCGACGGCAGTAATCTTTGCCGAGGTCTCCAGAAAATCCCCGCCCTTGATGAGTATTCCATCGCGGGCGGCCCTACCGATGCCCGCGACGACAGCAACCGGAATCGAAATGACAAGAGCACCGGGACACGCGATGACCAGTAGGGTGAGCGCGAGCACAACGTCCCCCGTGATCAATCCGGTGATCAGCGCTACCACCATTACTCCGGGCGTGTACCACCGCGCAATTCGGTCAATCAGAGCTTGCGTGGGTGCCTTGGCGTCCTGAGCCTCTTCCACCCGGCGGATTATCCGAGCCAAGGTGGTGTCGGCCCCAGTGCCAGTTGCTTCGACTTCCAGCAGCCCAGAACTCGAAATAGTCCCCGCGAACACCCTGTCCCCAGTGGTCTTTTCTGCGGGTAGGGACTCACCGGTGATCATTGCTTCGTCAATCGCGGCGTGCCCGTGGGTCACGACCCCGTCCACAGGGATTTTTCCGCCGGTCTTGACCAAGACAATCTGACCTATTTCGACAAGATGTGCGGGAACGTCCCGGGTGCCCGAATCGGTCACTATTGTTGCCTGGCTCGTGGCGGCAGAGACAAGATCGCCGAGTGCCGCCCTGGTCTTGTTCAGCGTGGCGGCCTCAAGCGCATGTCCCAAGGAGAAAAGGAACGTAACCGCAGCGGCCTCCCAAAAGTTACCAATCAGGATTGCGCCAATGGCAGCCACAGAGACCAATAAGTCAATGCCGATGTGTCGGGCCAAAAGCGCACTAATCGCTTGGGAGAGGATTCGCCAGCCGGCAACCCCAGTTGCAAGAAGCATCATGAGGTCCGCAACGGTGAATCCGGAGGACACTGCGTGAGTGTGTCCTCCCGAGACAAAAAGCCAGCCTTGGAGAAGCTCTACGTTCCATCCTCCACCCCCCAGCCGGCCCACGGTGAGGCCTATAGTGATCAGCAGACCAGATATGGTCGGCGTGGCCCAGGAAGTCCGCCACCAGCCAGCCGTTAAGAGCCTAGATGCTCGCGTCACGAATCGATTACCCCTTTTTCCCTGTTTCGACCGCTTAAAACGGGGAGGGTGCCGAGTCGTATCCGGCCTTTTTCACGGCGCTCACCAAATCAGCAACGGTCACCTTCTGTGGATCATGGTCAATTTCGATGCGACCGGAGGCGAAGTGCACCTCCACGTCGTTCACACCATCGATCCGGCGAATTTGCTTGTCGATCTTCGTTACACACGATGGGCAAGAAAAGCCACTCGCGCGAAGAATGGTGCGGTCTACTGCGTCGGTCTTGGTGTCCGTTTTCACTGATTTTCTCCTC
>CAYFRG010000010.1:0-60923 GCA_964345535.1 uncultured Actinomyces sp.
GACTCCTGCTGGATCATGCTTTATGACTCCTGTCGTCGTGCCGGTTCTCTTCCAGGACAGGCCTGGATGAGCCTAGCCGAACGGATTTTGAACAAATGAGGGGCTAAGTTACTTAGCCTTCTCTAGGATCTCCACCACTCGCCAGTGCTTTGTTTTGGAAAGCGGGCGGGTCTCCATGATGAGGACCAGGTCACCGACCCGGCACTCATTGGCTTCATCATGCGCCTTGACCTTCTTGGACTTGCGAACCACCTTCCCGTACAGGGGGTGCATGTCGCGGTCCTCAAGCGTCACAACAGCGGTCTTATCCATCGCGTTACTGGTGACGTAACCGCGGCGAACTTTCCGCTGTGCGCGCTCAGTTGCTGTAGTTTCTTCGGCCACAGAACTCACTCCTCAGTGCTCGGCGCAGTACGGAAACCAAGTTCACGCTCACGTGCAACCGTGTAGATGCGGGCAATGGTCCGGCGCACGGTCTTCATGCGTCCGGTGTCTTCCTGGGCGCCAACCGCCTGCGAGAAACGAAGATTGAACAGTTCCGCTTTCGCCTTGTCGAGCTCCTTGCGTAGCTCGGCGTCATCCATGGCATCTAGCTGAATGGTTGTCAGTCCTTTGTCTGCCATCAGTTGTCACCACCCTCACGGACCACAAAACGGGTCTTCATCGGAAGTTTGTGCTGGGCACGGTGCATGGCTTCACGAGCCAGCTCCTCATCGACACCACCCAGTTCGAAAATGATACGACCGGGCTTGATCGGCGCTACCCAGAACTCGGGAGAGCCCTTACCGGATCCCATGCGGGTTTCCGCTGGTTTCTTCGTTAGCGGGCGATCGGGGAAAACCGTAACCCACACTTTTCCACCACGCTTGATGTGGCGGGTCATCGCGATACGAGCAGCCTCAATCTGACGGTTGGTGAGGTAGGCCGGCCCAAGGGCCTGGATGCCGTAGTCACCAAACGAAAGCTCAGTCCCACCCTTTGCCATGCCTTTACGGCTGGGGCGGTGCTGCTTGCGGTATTTTACACGACGGGGAATGAGCATCTGGCTCAGGCCTCCGTTCCAGTTGACTTAGCCTCGGGGGCCGCAGCGGCCTCCTGGCTGGCGGATTCGGTCTTCGCGGGCTGCGCTTCCCGGGGCTGCTCGGGAGCATTACCCCGACCACCGCGACGTCCACCGCCGCGGCGATCCCCACGGCGTCCCCCGCCGCGAGTCTGAGCTTCAGCCTGCTGGCGGGCAAACTCACGCTCCGTGATGTCACCCTTGTAGATCCACACCTTCACGCCGATGCGGCCAAAGGTTGTGTGAGCTTCATGCAGTCCGTAGTCGATGTTGGCGCGCAGAGTCTGCAAAGGCACGCGGCCTTCGCGGTAAAACTCGGAGCGGCTCATCTCGGCCCCACCCAAGCGGCCGGACACCTGAACGCGGATACCCTTGGCTCCGGCGCGCTGCGCGGACTGGATAGCCTTGCGCATGGCACGACGGAAAGAGACACGAGCGGCAAGCTGCTCGGCAACCCCTTGGGCCACCAGCTGCGCGTCGATCTCTGGGTTCTTCACTTCGAGGATGTTCAGCTGAACCTGTTTGCCGGTCAGCTTCTCCAGGTCCTGGCGTAGTCGGTCCGCTTCGGCTCCGCGGCGACCAATCACAATTCCCGGGCGAGCGGTGTGCAGGTCGACACGAACCCGGTCACGGGTGCGCTCGATCTCAACCTTGGAGATCCCTGCGCGTTCCAGGCTTTCCACCAGGAGCTTGCGAATGGCCACATCTTCGGCGACGTAGTCGCGGTAACGCTGGCCTTTGGTCGTCGAATCGGCAAACCAGCGGGAGCGATGCTCCGTGGTGATGCCGAGGCGGAATCCGGTGGGATTAACTTTTTGACCCATTATCGGTTCCCTTCCTTCTCGTCCTTGGTACCAACGATCACTGTGATGTGGCTGGTCCGCTTGAGGATGCGGCCTGCCCGACCCTGTGCGCGGGCAATGAACCGCTTCATGGTCGGTCCCTCATCCACGTAGGTTTCCAGAACCCACAGGTCGGCTTCGTTGAATTTCTCACCGGTGTTGTCAGCTATAACCTGGGCGTTCGCGACTGCACTGAGCAGCACCTTACGAACGTCTTTCGCCACCCGCTGGGGGGCGAATTTCAGGATGTCAGCGGCCTCCAAAACAGACTTGCCACGAATCTCATTGACGATCCGCCGAGCCTTCTGGGGCGTGACGCGGACAAAGCGCGCTTGCGCCTTGGCTTCCATGTTTTGCCTCTCTCTGCCGGGGGCGCCTAGTGGCGCCGTCCCCTGCGGTCGTCTTTATCGTGGCTACGGAAGGTACGCGTCGGCGCGAACTCGCCAAGCTTGTGACCCACCATCGCCTCGGTAATGAACACGGGTACGTGCTTCCGGCCGTCATGGACCGCAAACGTGTGGCCCAAGAAGTCCGGGGTAATCATGGAACGGCGCGACCAGGTCTTGATGACCTGCTTCGTGCCCTTCTCATTTTGTTCGTCGATCTTCTTCTGCAAGTGGGCGTCAACGAAGGGGCCCTTTTTCAAACTACGTGGCATTTTCTAGGCTCCCTTAGCGATTCTTGCCAGACTTGCGACGGCGCACGATGTACTTGTCGCTAGGCTTGTTCGGTTTGCGGGTGCGACCCTCAGGCTTACCCCAGGGGCTGACCGGGTGGCGACCGCCCGAAGTGCGGCCTTCACCACCACCGTGTGGGTGGTCGACCGGGTTCATAGCGACACCGCGGACCTTGGGGCGCTGCCCCTTCCAACGAGCGCGGCCAGCTTTGCCCCACTCGATGTTGCCCTGCTCTGCGTTGCCAACCGATCCGATGGTCGCGCGGCAATCCACGTCGACGTTGCGGATCTCACCGGAGGGCAGACGCAGTTGCGCGAAACGGCCTTCCTTGGCGACAAGCTGGACAGAAGCTCCGGCGGAGCGGGCAAGCTTTGCACCCTGCCCGGCATTCAGCTCGACATTGTGGATGACTGTACCCAGCGGAATGTTCCGCATGGGAAGGCAGTTACCCGTCTTGATGTCGGCCTTGGGGCCGCTCTCTACCATGTCACCCTTGCGCAGCTTCTCCGGGGCGATGATGTATCGCTTCTCCCCGTCGACGTAGTGCAGTAGGGCAATGTTGGCGGTGCGGTTCGGATCGTATTCGATCTGCGCTACTCGTGCTGGTACGCCATCTTTGTCATTGCGCTTGAAGTCAATGAGACGGTAGGCGCGCTTGTGGCCGCCACCGCGGTGACGAGCGGTGATGCGGCCGTATGAGTTACGACCTCCCGTCTTCGTCAGGGGGCGAACCAGCGACTTCTCCGGGGTGGCGCGGGTGATCTCGGCGAAATCTGAGACGCTCGAGTTCCGACGACCGGGAGTCGTGGGCTTGTACTTACGGATTCCCATGGTGTTCCTCTACTCTCCGGTTCTCAGTTTCCCGCACCGAAGACGTCGATCGAACCTTCACGCAGGGTCACGATGGCACGCTTTACGTTGTTGCGGCGGCCAACGCCATCCCGAGTGCGGTAGACCTTCCCCTGGCGGTTCTGAGTGGCAACCTTCTCCACCTTCACGCCGAAGATCTGCTCGATCGCGATCTTGATTTCGGTTTTGTTCGCGCGGGGATCCACCTCGAAAGTGTATTTCCCTTCATCCATCAGCACGGAGGACTTTTCAGTCACCACCGGGCGCAGAACGACGTCACGCGGATTCTTGCTCAGCTCCACGGTCACTGCTCCTTCTCTTCGGAGTCACCCAGGTAGGCGGCCAGCGAGCTGGGAGTGAAGATAACGTCATCATTCACCATCACCGAGTAGGTGTTCAGCTGGTCTGCCCACACAACTTCCGCTTCCTGCAGGTTGCGCAGGGACAGTGCGGTGTTCGTGTCATCGCGGTCCAAAACGACCAGCGCAAAACGATCGCCAACAAGCGCCTGAAGGGCCGCTTTGGCTTCCTTCGTGGACGGATCGCCGACAACAATTTCGTCGATCACGTGGACGCGGTCGTGGCGTGCACGATCAGACAGCGCCGACAGGAGGGCTTTCGCCTTCATCTTTTTTGGCGTCCGCTGCGAGTAGTCCCGGGGTAGTGGGCCATGCACAATGCCACCGCCAGTGAACTGGGGGGCGCGAATGGATCCTTGACGAGCGTTACCCGTGCCCTTTTGGCGCCACGGCTTCTTTCCGCCGCCGGCGACCTCTCCCCGAGTCTTCGTGGAGTGTGTTCCCTGGCGGGCCGCAGCCTGCTGGGCCACAACGACCTGGTGGATAAGCGGAACGTTCAGAGCGACGTCGAAGCGTTCGCCCGGCAGCTCCACGGTCTTCCCGGTTGCGGTGCCAGTGCTGTCGACAATCTCAACAGTCCGGTCCCGCAGTTCAACATTCTGAGTCATCGCTAGGCTCCCTTCACTGCGGTGCGAACCATGACGACAGCGTTCTTCGGTCCGGGAACAGCGCCCTTGATGAGGAGCAGTCCCTTCTCAACGTCAACACCCTGGACGGTAAGGTTCAGAACGGTATTACGCTCGTTGCCCATGCGTCCCGCCATCTTCTGGCCCTTGAAAACGCGTCCGGGGGTGGCGGCGCCACCAATAGAACCGGGCTTGCGGTGTACTTTGTGGGCGCCGTGGGAGGCCGGGCCTCCAGCAAATCCGTGGCGCTTCATCACACCGGCAAAACCCTTACCCTTGGTGTTGCCTGAGACGTCGACCTTCTGGCCCGCTTCAAATACGGAGGCGTCCAGTTCTTGGCCGAGTTCGTAGTCGCCTGCGTCGGAAGTGCGGAATTCCGCAACGTGACGCTTGGGGCTGACCCCGGCCTTCTCAAAGTGGCCGGCTAGGGGTTTGGTGACGCGCCGCGGATCGATGTCTTCGAATCCGACCTGCACCGCGGAGTAACCGTCGGTGTCTTCGGTGCGGATCTGCGTCACGACGTTTTTATCAACCTGCACAACCGTCAGGGGAACAAGGTTTCCATTGTCATCCCACGCCTGGGTCATGCCGAGCTTGCGGCCAAGCAGCGCCTTCACGGGCGCAGCCGCCTGCTTGGTGTCAGTAGTCATTGCAGATGTCCTCAGAGTTTAATCTCGATGTTCACGTCGGCCGGTAGATCGAGACGCATCAGCGAATCGACGGCTTTGGGCGTCGGATCAATAATGTCAATGAGCCGCTTGTGCGTACGCATTTCAAATTGTTCGCGGCTGTCTTTGTACTTGTGGGGCGACCGGATAACGACAAATACGTTCTTCTCGGTCGGCAGCGGCACCGGGCCCACGACTGTGGCACCCGCACGCTGTACGGTGTCCACAATCTTGCGCGCGGAGCTGTCAATGACCTCATGGTCATATGACTTGAGCCGGATGCGGATTTTCTGTCCCGCCATGCCGTCTAACCTCTTCTCGTACAGATTCGTGACCGATACCCGCACTCGGGCGTGTCTCCGCATTTGGACACACAGCTGAGCACAATTCTCCGCAGAATCCACGGGAACCGGCACCGGTCAACTTGTCTAAGATCAAGGGCGTAAAGCCCGTCCTGGTTTTCCAGGATCGCCCCGACTGGTCGAGGCAACTTGATTAGTCTGTCAGATACGCAGTCTTTGGGGCAAGTTACTGCGGTGCATTTCCGTGTGAGTCTGCTTACCTGACCTGCGGGATCTAGTACGACATTCCAGACTCCGGTCAACGGAAAGCCGCCCCCAACGCGTGCTGAGAGCGGCCCCCTGTTCAGGATCCTTTAGATCACTTTGATGGGAGTACCCCTAGGAATGCTGTTATAGAACCAAATCGAGTCTGCGACGGACAGCCTGACGCAGCCGGCGGAGGCTCTCTGCCCGAGCTTCCTACCCATCGTGGCACTGTACTTGCCACTGGTGTATATGGGAATGGAGTGGAACAGGATGGATCCCGTAATGCGCACCCAGTGGCGGGCGCCAACCCCGTTGGAGAGCATGAAGAGAGGGCCCCGATCGCCAACCCTGAAGTTGCCCTTGGGGGTGGGGGTACCGTAAGCGCCGGTAGAGGTGAGCATCGTGTAGATGGTCTTACCGTTGCTCCTGATGTGTACGCGCTGTTCCTTCCGGTCAATCAGGATGGACAGCTTCTTGTACTTTTTGAGATTCGGCTGGTTTCCGGTGGCAACCCGCCAGCGGATCATCATCGGTTCTTTGGGCTTGGCGGATGCCGTCGCATACCCGTACTTCGACCCGGTAACCTTGACGTTGATACGGCAGTTCAGGTCACTGTTGCGGACCTTGAACGAACGTCCCGTCGCACCCTTGACATTTCTCCCGCATGACTGCCACTGGTACTTCAGCTTGGTGCCTTTGGTCCAAGATCCAGGATTTGCCCTGAGGAAACTGCCGACGGCAATGTTCCCGGTGATTGTTGGTGTCCCCTTCGTCAGCAGTCTGCCGCGCAGCGCCGAAGTTACCGTGATGGTTTGAGACACGGTTTTGTAACCGGCTTTGGAGCGGGTCACTTTGACGGTGATCTTCTTCCCGATCTGGGCGTTCTTCAACGTGTACTTCGGGGAGGAAGTTTTGGTGATGAGCTTGCCGTTCGCGTACCAGCGGTAGGTGAAGTTAGTTCCCTTGGTCCACCTCATGTTTTTCACCGTGAGCGTGCTACCAGCCCTGGTCGTTCCCGTAACCTTAGGCTTCGGGTTGAGTAGCACACCGGGCTTAATCGACGCTGTGCGAATGTTTCTCGAGGCATCTGCGTACCCCTCCGCAGTTCCCGTAACCACGACGCGGACTTGCTTGTCCCTCTGGGCCGCTGCCAGCGTGTAGTTCTCTCCGGTGGCGTCCTTGATCGCTTGCCACTTTTGCCATTTTTTCGACTTTTTGTCCCAGCTTCGCTGATACCACTGGTAGGAGTATTCAGGCTTGGGGTTCCAGTCAGCGTGCTCCGCCGTAAGCGTCCGACCTACCTGGCGATCACCCTTGATAGAAACCGGCTCCGTATCAAACGTGCCCTCTTGCACCTTCCCGATGGTGCTAGCTTCTGCGGTAAGGTCTTCGCCGGGATTGACCACGACGCTGAGAACTTTCCCCACGTAGCTTCCCTCAACGGAGAGGGTCTGCTCGGTCTGGTCTGGGATGGGCTCGAGTGCCCCGTCTGCCTCGACATACCATTGGTATTCCGGCTGGGAGCCACAGTCTGGGTGAGCAGTCACTTCGTCACCCACGGTTACTTCACCGAGGGGCTCCACGCTGCAATTGGTTCCGTCCACCTCACTGGCCGGGGCCGGCTGCGTCATCGGCGTCGGATCGGTTTGGTCCTGTCCGGTAGTCGCGGGAGCCGACTGGCCTTCGTCTTGGCCTTCGTCTGCGCGAGCGATAGCAGGCGCTGTTAGGGCAGGCGCCACCACTAGGCCCAGTGCCACGGCAACAACTGCCAAGAGTTGCTGGGCTCGTTTCATAGTGCTCATTCTTCCTCTGTCAGACTGGGCCCGGCGCAACCGGACCTTGTACAGTTCGTTCAGTAATCTACCAGTTTAGCGTGATACGACGCCGTATGCAGTGGCGAACTTCATGTGGAAGGCCCTCTGCCGGTGGCCGCGCTCACCTCGAGGCAGGACCTATGCTGGCATGATCAGCGACTATGTCGTACCGATTTAGCAGGAGTGCTATGAGTCTCAGAGATGAACTGGAAAGGCTGCGCGCCGAGCAGGCACAGCTCCAAAAGGAGATCGAGGCCCATCGCACCGAGATGGACCAGGTGCGCAGAGCTCACCGTTTAGAAGCCGACTCCCTAATGGGGGACCCAGCTACTTTCTCGGACGCCTTCTTGGAGGAGCTGCGTCGCGCACTGCCGGACCCAAGCGCTGCAGAGGTGTTTCTGATGCGCACGCCCCTTCTCGTGTCTGTTTCCCCATCCCCCGAATCTCGAAGTTTGGCCCGAAAACTTCTGCTGCACTTAGCGAACTTCCTGGCCCAGTCCGGGCACTACCTAACGGACAGCGTCTCTGACGAACTCCACGAGCTTGTCACAGCCGCTCACATCCGCCACTGGCTTCCGCCCGAAGGCCTGCCCGAAGGAGAATCCAGCAAACTGGTAAAGCAACTGGTTGCTCACTATCAGGCCGGGCGCCACATGTGGGTGGACCTGGACCTTATCCGGTACCTGAACCACATGAGCGAAGACGATGTCGGGCTACTGCGATCACTCTTAGCCGAACGTGAGCAGGCCCAGTTGGCCCCACTGCGATTCCACTTGGCATTGCTGGACGGCGACATTGACGCTGCAATTTCAGCCCGCGGAGGGGCCCCCGAAACGCTGGAGCAGGCGTGGGATCTAGTCCTAACCCTGGCCGACACGGAAATGAACCAGGAGACGGTTCGGTGGGCAAAGTACGCACTCACCTTAGAGCCGGACAAGGCTACGCGTGATGTGCTTCTCGAAATCGTCAAAGACTACAGTGAGGCTGGTCTCTGAACCTCAAGGATTCGGGGACTACGCTGCGCTTCGCCGCTAATATAAGGAGCGCATCCCCTTTTTAATGCGGGTACTCAGCGTGCCCACAATCCTAGGAGAACGTTGAACCAGGTTCTGTCCCATCTTCGCAGTCTGCTTCCCCGCACCAGCGATTTGCGGCAGGTGAAGAGGCACTGGCGTGCGGATATACCTGCCGGGCTTACTGTGGGCGTCGTCGCGCTCCCGCTGGCATTGGCTTTTGGGGTCTCCTCCGGGGTCGGCGCCGCAGCCGGCCTGGTTACGGCGATCATCGCTGGCCTGACAGCAGCGATCTTTGGTGGTTCCAACGTCCAAGTTTCCGGCCCAACAGGTGCCATGGTGGTCATCATTGCCCCGCTGGTGGCACAGCATGGAGTGGGGGCACTCCCCCTTCTTTCGGTGATGGCAGGAATCCTGGTCTTTGCCGGGGCGATCGCCGGGATCGGCCGCGCTATCTCTTTGATCCCCTGGCCGGTGATCGAGGGGTTCACCCTGGGGATTGCAATCACGATTTTTCTGCAGCAGGTGCCGGCAGCGTTCGGTGTGGAAGCCGTCCCGGGGTTGAACAGCTTGCAGGCCGCCTTCCGTGCCGCATTCCAAGCCCCATGGCCCGACGCCGCCATCACCCTGTCTTTCACCGCAGGCGCCGTGGTCCTGCTCCTTCTACTTGAACGGTACGCTCCGAAAATCCCCGCGTCCCTGATTGTGGTTGCCCTGGCCACGATTCTTATCTGGATCACTAAGCCCGGTGTCGACCTGATTGGTGAGGTTCCCTCTTCCCTTCCGATGCCCACCGCTCCCGCAGCCACCCCGGAGCTGATGATGGCACTCTTGCCCGGGGCTGTGGCAGTGGCCCTTCTGGCGGGAATAGAGTCCCTCCTTTCTGCCCGTATCGCCGCAGGAATGGTTCCCGGTGGTACTTACGAGCCTGACCGTGAACTGTTCGGGCAGGGGTTGGCTTCGATCGCCTCGGGACTCTTCGGGGGCATGCCAGCTACGGGCGCCATCGCAAGGACGGCCGTCAACGTTCGCAGTGGTGGCCGCTCTCGCCTATCTTCCATTATTCACGCACTACTACTGCTGGTGATCGTCTACGCGGCCTCCGGCGTTGTCGCTTTCATCCCGCTCTTCTCTCTTTCCGCGGTGCTCATGGTGACGACGTTCCGCATGGTGTCGGGCCGGACTATCCGTCAGATCATGGGGTCCACGAAATCGGATGCTTTCACATTCGTTATCACGGCCGGCATCACGGTTGCTTTGGACCTGATTTGGGCGATCGTAGCGGGCATGGTTGTTGCCGGCACGCTGGTGCTTCGCCGCTTGGCAAGCCGTTCCGGCGTTTACCGCGAGAACCGGACAAGCGATCCTCGCATCGCCGTTTTCCGTGTTGACGGGTCCATGTTCTTTGGTGTCGCTGACCGATTGCAGTCGGAAATTCCCCGCCTAACAGGGGTGGACGTAGTCATTTTGCGGCTTTCCCGAATCGGTGTCATGGACGCGACGGGAGCCAAGGCGCTCTCTGACGTGGTCGAGGCCCTGCGCTCCCAGAACAAGCAAGTGATAGTAAAGGGGCTGCCCGGGCAGTACCGGCCACTAGTGGACCGGATGGGATTGGAATCTGCCGTTGGAGACACCGATCTCATAGTCGACAATTGGGACCAAGCCATAGCCATGGCCAAGGAACTCAGCGCCGAAGCCGCCCTGGCGGAAACAGCCCGGACCGAAGCAGCCCGAATAGAAGCAGCCAAACTTGAAGCTGCCCGGGCAAAATCAGCACAGGCCGAAGCTGCCCAAGAAGAAGCGGACCGACTCGAAATAGCCCGCGCGGAAGCCGCCGGCGAGACACCGCTAGTGCTGGCGAAGCCTGCGAAGACCAAAGTAAAAAAGGCAAAGAAGACGAAGTCCCGCTCTAGTAAGACGCAGTCCAAAAAGACACAGTCCAAGAAAGCAAAAGGCACGAAGGCCGCCGCGAAAAAAGATTCCCAAAAGAAAGACACGATCAGGGAAAACGGCGTCAAGCCCGCGGAAACAAAGTCGGCAGCGCCAGACCGTTCAAAGACGCAACCCGAGTAGGGGTCGGAACCAGAGAAAGGCGAACCAAACGCCTAGTCGTCCTGCTCCATTTTCCGCCACACCCGAGCCTCGTACGGTCCAAGCTCCCACGCTGAACGCCCCCGCGTGCCACCACGCAACAGTTCCCAGCCGTCCCGGAGCTTGCGCACCGACGCGGCCTTCCGCGGTAGT
The DNA here is from genome assembly GCA_964345535.1 of uncultured Actinomyces sp. Taxonomy (GTDB): domain Bacteria; phylum Actinomycetota; class Actinomycetes; order Actinomycetales; family Actinomycetaceae; genus Scrofimicrobium. Next base: position 10,701 of record CAYFRG010000010.1, read on the forward strand.
GTCAGAGGTTCGGCGCCTAGGTTCAGCTGGACCAGGAACCGGTCGCCTCTGGTATACGACCAGTAGTCGTCGACGCCCAAGTCCAAGAAGCGTACGTCCGAGAAAATAAGCTCCTTGTTGCTGCGGCGCAGCCAAATGAGCCACCTGTAGTGGTGGTACACCGAATCCGGATCAGCAATGGAAGCCCAAACGTCAGTGGGGTGCTCCGCCTCTATCCAAGGTGTGCCCGTGGTGAATCCCCTGCCTCCCCACGGAATCGGGGCGCGGGCGTGGTCCCGGGCTCCGGGCAGGATCGCAGCGAAAGCCTGATTCGGAGTCATGGTCCCCAGCAGCTCCTGGTACCGGTTGAGGGCCTCAACGTCGCGTAGCTGGCTGATGTCCGTAAACGGCTGATTGACCAGCCCCAGTTCCTGCCCCTGGTAAAGAAAAGGAGTTCCGCGCAGCGTCAACAAGATGGTGCCCAGGAGCTTGCCCAGAGGCACGCGGTACTCCGGACGCGGATCCACTTTCGAGATCATGCGCGGGTTGTCGTGGTTTTCAAGGAACAGGCTGGTCCAGTATTGGCCGCGCAGCTCCCCCTGAGCTTCGGTCAGGTACTGCTTCAGGTAGTTCAGGTCGTAGCGGTAATCGTCCCCACGAACATGGCCGGGAGTCTCCAGATGCTCGAAACTGAAGATAAGGTCCAGTTCTCCCCGTGCAGGGTCCGTTAGGAGCTTACCCACCTGCGTGCCAATCCAGGGGGTCTCTCCAACCGTGAAAGCGCCCGCGGGAGCTAGAACTTCCCGGTTTAGCTCCGCCAGATACTCGTGCAGTTTGGGCCCATAGTAGAACTGTTCAGCACCCCGAACACCCAGGAGCTCTCCGACGGCTGAGTCACCGTCAGGTAGTCCCGGCTGCTTAGAAATCAGGTTGATAACGTCCAATCGAAACCCGTCAACGCCGCGGTCTAACCAGAATTGGGTCAGGTCCCGGACCTCCCGCCGCACCCGGGGGTTATCCCAGTTCAGGTCCATTTGCTTGCTGGCGAACAACCGCAGGGCATGCTGTTCGATCTCCGGGTACCAGTTCCACGCGTCACCTGAGAAGAAGGACTCCCAGTTGTTCGCCTGGTCTGCAAAAAAGTAGTAGTCCCGGTACGGGGACCCGGGGTCCGCCAGCGCTTGGCGGAACCATTCGTGTTCGTCGGAGGTGTGGTTGACGACCAGGTCTAAGATGACGCGGATTCCGCGCCTGTGAGCTGCCGCGACCAGCGCGTCGAAGTCCTGCAGGGTTCCGTATTCTTCCAGAACCTTTCGGTAGTCGCGAACGTCGTACCCATTGTCGTCCAAGGGAGAGTCGAAAATAGGTGACAGCCAGAGCGCCCCGATACCCAGGTCCGCCAAGTAGTCCAGTTGGGATGTTATCCCGGCTAGGTCTCCGATTCCGTCGCCGTCACTATCGTTGAAGGAGCGCGGATAAATCTGGTAGAAAACGGCTTCTTTCCACCAGGGAGGTGTTCCAGACTCATCCTCACGGACCATGGCGGCCCGCTGAGGTTGTTCGTTCAGCAGTTTGACGAAGGTGTCCACGAACTGGTCGCTGATTCGCCCGCCGGTGAGGGCGGGAAGCACTGCCATGCGCAGGTTACCGACGACGGGGTTCAAAACCCACTTCTTAGATCTGCCGAGTTGCAATGCGAACTTGTCGATGATGTCGCGGCCGGCAGGATGACCGTAGGCCTGCTTCAGGCTAGAGTCCCGGCTGAACTTCATGTCTGGTTCCTCTCATGGTTCGACAAGCTGGTCTTTCGGTTGCGGTCTTCTCATCATCCCAAACTCTGAGGTGTTTGCGCTTCCTATGAGATGCACCGCGGGTGCTTGGTGAGATGCAGCGTTGGTACTGGGCCTTTGCTCTCTATTCGGGAAGGTCTGCGTCTACCATTTGGATCCACAGCCTTGGAAGACTGTCCCTCAGTTGGTGTTTGCCCGGACCCGCGCGGTCTGTGACCCAGCTTGGATTTCATATTCGGACCCGGAGATAAGTCCTTGCTGCGTGTAAAAGACGGATCCAAAAGGTTTGGTAGCAGTCAGCTTAGCCAGGGTGCCTTGGCCGGATTGGACCGCCACGGCCGTCCCGCCCTTTCCGTCTAGGGACGCCTGTACCCACGGTTGTCCCCCGGGATCGGGGATTCGTTCAAGCGCTGAGCCAGACAGTGCGACCAGAGTTCCCCCGTTCAAAACAAGGTCGCCTTCAGCGCTGAGCGCCGCGTGTCCGGGCAGCGTTGACCCAAAGATTGTAGTTTCCCCTCCACTGACGCTCAGTTCTGCACCGGAGACCACTCCGTCGCCTTCAACGTCGACGACCAGCTGGCCCCCGGTGATCGCGAGAGACGCGCCGTGGCTCTTTGCGGATGCGCTCAGGCCGCCTCCCTGTGTACTGACACTCAATTCCCCGCCGGAGACCAGCAGATTCGCGGCCTTCATTCCACCCTCCGCCCCGGAGACAGTCAACGCTCCCGAGGACACTTCTAAGGACCCGTTGCTCACCAGACCCGTCTTCGATGTCAGGACCGTTGTCTCCCCGCCGGAGATCACCAGTTCCTTCCCTGCGGAAAGCCCATCGCCGGCAGCGTCAACCTGTATTGTCCCGGCTGTCAGCGTCAGGGATGTGTCCGCGACAAGGCCCCTCGCTTCAGCAGCGTTTTCTGAGCTGCCCCCGCCCGCTTCGACCGTGACCGCCCCTCCAAGTACTGCCAGGTCGCGTTCCGCGGTGATCGAGTCGCCGCCGGAATAGACAGACAGGGACCCGTCAAGAACAAGAATGTCCCCGTCCGAGTGAACAGCGGCAGCGTCCGAGGTCACGGCAGCCGTCCCTCCAACGACAGCGAGTGTCTTCCCGGACTCGATCCCACCCATCTCATCTGTCACCTGAAGCGTGCCGCCCGCGATGACCAGGTCCCCGACAGCAGAGATCCGGCCCTGACCTTTCAGGAACCCGACCCCGTCGATGTACACGTCACCGTCGGCTTCAATAGTGGTCTCCCCATTCACGGACACATCCGACCCGGGTGCTAGAACCACGTGCACGCCGGACTCGGAAAAGCTGAAAGCCGGGCCATCCGGATTGGTGACGGCGACCTCGTTCAACACCAACGTGACCTCTCCGGGCGCCCACACACTGATGCGACCCTGGAAGTTACCGGACAGGGAGTAGGTTCCCGCACGAGTGATTCGCAACTCGCCCGGCCTACCCACGACCCCTGATGCCTGCGTAGTGAACGAGGTCCCCGCCAGCTGGATCGCATCCGGTTCTCTGGTGGAATTTTCTGCCGCGTCCCCGGGCACCCAGTAGTTCGCGGATTCTCCGGGATAACTTTCCCCCTGCGGTCCCTTCCCAGCCTGGTCTTGGCCCGACTGATTTTGCTCAGAGTCGGCGGCGGATTCGCCATTTGCGCTTTGACTTTGGGTGACTTCGGTTTCAACAGGGGCTGGCGCGGGCACCCCACACCCGGGCAGCAGAAACGCTGCGATGAGGAGTAGTGGCAGCAGCTTTTCCATGAGGGTCCTAGGTCGGCTATGCCGCCATTTTACCTGCCGCGCGCGCCCCGAACGGTTTCCCGCTCCCTCGTGTTGGTTTGGTTTCTAGGGGAGTCGGCTAGGAGCCAGTAGGCCACCGCAATGAGTAGTCCCCCGACCAGGTTCCCGAGACCCACCCACACCATGTTGCGGGCAAAGGCCGCGGCCGTGGCAGATGGAACCCCGGTGAACACACCCACCCAGTAGGTTGTCATGTTGGCGACCACGTGTTCAAAACCGGAGGTGACAAACGCCGTGATGGCGACAAAAATCAGGGCCATCCTTGCCCCAGCCGAGCCCACCCGCGTTCCCATCCACACAGCCAAACAAACCAGGACGTTGCAAAGAACTCCTCGAGTAAAGAGCTGCAGAGCGGACTCTTGTCCTTTCGAATCGAGCATGCCGACCAGCATGTTTCCTGCGGGTCCGGACTCCAGGAGCCCCGTCATCACAATTAGGCCCGCAAAAATCAGCGCCCCAAGGAAATTGGCCGCGAAAATGTAGGCCAGCCCAATGCTTCCCCGGCCGAGTCGCACGCTGCCGCTGAGCATCCCCATAGGGATTATCATCATGGCCGAGGTGATCAGCTCTGACCCAGCGAAGACAACCATGGTTAGGGCGGCGGAGAACACCACCCCCGACACTAGTTTCGCGAAACCGTCACCGGCTTCTAGAAGGGGACCGGCGGCGCTGACCATTAGAACCACGCCGATCCCAATGTAAGCACCTGCCAATATTCCGGAGACCAGCAAACGACCCGGGGTCGTGAGGCCCTGCACTTTGGTGCGGGCGGCCTTTGATTGAACGTCTAAGGTCTGCGGGACGGTGAGCACATCCCAATTGTCCCAAGCGGCGTCGCAGGGCAGCTGGCCCCAAGGTCACGAGCTGGCTTGGAGTTTGGTCACAGCGGCCCTTCAACTGCACTAGGCTAGTTATCAGCCTATGAACAACGTGATTTTCGCTTTCAGTTTGACTCTCCTTGCTGGACTCTCCACGGGGATTGGTTCAGTCATAGCTTTCTTCTCTAAGAACCAGAGCCCTCGCCTTTTATCAGTCCTTCTGGGTTTCTCCGCCGGCGTCATGCTTTACGTGTCAATGATAGAGATCTTCCCCCAAGCCCTTGCTGCAATAACCGCGGACCTTGGTGAAAGAGGAGGCCAGTGGGTCACTGCCCTCAGTTTCTTCGGGGGGATTGCCGTCATTGCGCTTATTGACTTGCTGGTCCCCAGCGAAGTGAACCCGCATGAAGCACCCAGGTTCCGCCTTCCCGCGCTGCCCTGGCTGGGCCGGTCCCGAGCGCAGGAGGCCGCCGAGCTAGAGCGGGAGGCGTCGCCGCAAGATGCGAAACAGCAGCGGCTTCTCCGAATGGGCGTTGTCACTGCGATAGCGATCGCTGTACACAACTTTCCAGAAGGCTTCGCGACCTTCCTTTCAGGCCTGCAAGACCCCAAGTTAGCCATCCCCATAGCGGTGGCTATAGCGCTGCACAACATCCCGGAGGGCATCGCCGTTTCTGCCCCGATCTACTACGCGACCGGGAGCCGCAGAAAAGCCCTGTGGTGGTCCTTCGCATCAGGGTTGGCGGAACCTCTTGGTGCCGTAATTGGCTATCTGGTGCTGCGGCCGTTCCTGTCCGACACACTGTTCGGCATCGCGTTTGCCTCGGTTGCCGGCATCATGGTTTACATTTCTTTGGATGAACTACTCCCAACCGCAGAGGAGTACGGGGAGCACCACCTAGCGATCGGTGGAGTCGTCGCGGGCATGGCAGTGATGGCCGTGTCTCTACTCCTAATGCTCTGAGCCGCGCCATAGGCAGCCCTCAAGGCAAGTTCCGGGTCCCGGTTCATGGCGGTGCCCCAAGTTAGGGAAGCGACGTCAGAGGCCTCCCGATATGACTAGGCAGGACTCCTGGGTTAGCCTGTTTGGGTAGCGTATCTCAGCGAAAACCGCCGAGATACGGGGAGCACAACTGCTGTGTTTCCAAGAGTGACGCGAGAGCTGAAGGAGCATGTAATGGCAGATCTGACCGATCACGGTCCCAAGCCCTACGTAGTAGATATCGAAGAAGCAACCCTGGAAAATGAGAACTTCCGGACCACCCTGTGGACCGGGAAACACATCCAAATGACAGTCATGTCGATTCCCGTGGGCGGAGATGTCGGCCTGGAAATCCACAAGCATGAGGACCAGTTCCTTCGCGTGGAGCAGGGACGCGCCCTTGTGCGGATGGGCCCCAAGGAAAACGAGGTCACCTTCGAAGAAGAGGTCGGCGACGACTGGGTGATCATGGTCCCCGTTGGCGTGTGGCACAACATCATCAACATTGGCGATGAGCCATTGAAGCTGTACTCCGTGTACGGCCCCCCTCACCACGAGTACAACACCGTCCACAAGACCCAAGCGGACGACATCGACTGAGGACGTTAGCCGCGCAAACGGCGGCGCAGTAGCTTCTGGGGGGCCCAAACGGGTCCCCCATTTGCTTTACCTTTTGGAGGCTACGACCTCGCCGTCTATCGGCTCAGCCTGGGCAATCTGGGTGCGAAGCTCCTGGATCACAAGGCCCATCCCCTTCCTGTACGCAGCCAGTGCCACCTCTAGTTCCGCCGCGGTCCCAGGGTTCAGGTCCAGCTCCGCCTCCAGGACAACGTCGCGCAGCGTGTCCAATCCCTCCGCCAATGATGCCAAGTGGATCATTAGCATTTGTACGTCCGCGGACGCCGCCAGGAAGCTAGCCCACCGAGCCAAAGATTCGGTTACCAGATCCCGCTCTGCAACCACTTGATCTAGGAGCCTCTCCAGACCTTCCTCATTGAGAGGTTCTGGCATTTTCAATTCGCGAGGCACAAACTGCCCGCGGCGAATGTCACTCAGTTTGTCGTCACACACCGCGTGCAACAGATCGGTCAACGCCAACCGGGTAACCGGTAGCCAGTTTCGGTGATCGCGCCTATCCATCCACCGCTCAATAGAAAAAGCGGTAAGCACAAAGGTGAGCAGCCCGGCCGCGATGCCGGAAATTATCACCGTTTCAGTCCACAGTCCCGTCGCCAGGTCTAGCCAGACCGCCACCACCATTCCCAAGACGGCTGCGATAGCTGCCACAATGCCCCAGATTCTGGTAGCAAAACGGCTGTTTGAATTGAACACCGGGTACCTCTCCAACTCAATTGGCCTGGGCGAACCACACGCCCACCCACTCTTCATTTACCCTATCCCAAGGTGCCAATCTGGTCCCGATCAGGGCAAGCCAAAAGAGGGCCCGCGCACCATCCCAGAGAGAGTGATAAAAGAGGAAGCTAAAAGTTACCCGGGGCAACCTGCAGGCAAGTCAGCCCCAGGGAGCGCCACATCGCAACCACCTTGTCCCGGTCGTCCAGTACGCCCACAACCTCGAAGTTCGGGGAGATCACACGCTGGTAGATCTTTTTCTTCAAGTCCTGGTCGGGTTCGTAGTTCTGGTTCTCACGCATGTACAGCTTGTCGTAGGGAACCTGGTGTTTTTTCAGCCACTGCTCAGTGAGAGTACGCGCCTTTTCCATTCGGCCTGACACTAAGACGATGGCCGGAGCGCCCTCGCTTTCCGCCAGTGCCTTGACCAGACCAATTACCGGCAAGTTTGGTCTGTCATGTCCGACTGCCTTCCAGTCGAACGGACCGCGCTTCCCCAAAAGGGCCAGCGTCCCGTCTATGTCTACAATCCAGCAGCTTGGCTTCGTCACCTTCGCTTTTCTCCCTCATTATGCCTTTCTACCCCGGCCGCTTCGACCCTGCCGTTCTACTCGCCACTGGATGACCCCTGGCTAGGGTCAACCGGGCTGCGACTATTGGCAGCTTTCCTGCGGGCCCGAGCCCAGATCCACTCCGCGAGGAGCCAAACGTAGGATACGATCCAGAGCCCCGCCGCCACGATGCCCAACCAATCGGACCAGGCATCCGTCGCGTCGTGCACCACCTGAGCGTTCGGCCCGTAGGAACCAAGCCACTTCTGGAGGGTCGATCCGTAACCGGCATCCGTTCCGTCGGAGAAAAGAAGCCCGGTAGCAACAACGGAAATCGAGGTGATCCACGCCGCGATCGTGGCCCTCACTCGAGAAAACCCGAACAGGTCTGAGCCCGAAAGAAAGCCCTGGAATGCGACAAAGACCTGCGCCACGTAGCCGAAAGCAAGAATGACCACCGGGCCGTAGAGCAAGAAGAATACGGTATACCCAGCTGAGATCAGCTTCAACCCTGCACCAAGGAGCGGCGCAACAATAAGAACCACCCCAGTGGAGGTCTTCAAGGTTCCTTGCTTATTCCCCATTTCCCCAATGTACGATCCTTTTCCTTGATGCCCAAAGTCGCGGCACAAACGTGGCAAAATACCTTAAGTCTTCCAGCAGTTAGGCGCCCGCACGCTCCCGGTAAGGCACCACTAAGCTGAAGGGAGCTCTCTTAGAGGAAGGGGTGGGCCCATGCGTAAGGCCTGGTTCGTGGGAGCGGCGGCAGCCGCGCTAGTTGGAACTGTAGCTTTGGCGGGCTGTAGCGGAAACGAGCAAGACCAGTCTGCAAACGGCAAACCTTTGACGATAGCAATGGAACTTGCCTACCCGCCGTTCGAGACAAAAGATTCCGCAGGCGATCCCGAAGGCGTGTCTCCGGACTTCGCCCGCGCTTTCGCCGCCGAATATGGATACGACCTGACTTTGGAGAACAGTGCTTTCGACGGGCTTATCCCCCTAGTGCAGACGGGGAAAGCTGACGCAGCCATGTCGTCTATGACAATTACGGACGAAAGGAAGCAGTCCGTCGATTTCTCAGAACCCTACGCGCGCGCCCAGCTGGCGATACTTGCTAACGCCCAGTCCGGCGTGGAAACGGTAGAGGACCTGAATGAGCCCGGCCGGGTCGTCGCCGTGAAGACAGGTTCCACCGGGGACGTGTACGCGACGAAGCACCTGACGAAGGCGAGCGTCGTCCGACTAGCTGATGAAAGCGCCGCAGTAACGGAAGTGATCCAAGGCAAGGCGGACGGCTTCCTATACGACCAGCTCACCATCTACCGGAACCAGCAGCGGAACCCAGAAGAAACCGAAGCGGTTTTCATCCCCTTCCAGGACCCGGAGTACTGGGGAATTGCCGTTGCCAAAGACAACCAGGAGCTTTTGGACCAGTTCAACGAGTTCATCGAAAAATATCGGGCAGACGGAGGCTTCGATGCTCTCAGTGACAAGTACCTGGAAGAAGAACAGAAGGCGTTCGACAACCTCGGGTTCACATGGTTCTTCGACCTGGACTGACTAGCTGGTTCATTTCAGCCCCCGCCGGCCGCACTCCCCCGACAAAGGCGGCGCTCAACTATCTTCTGGTCTCAGTACTCCTGATCGCCGTCTTTTGGTTCTCGCTGGCCGGTGCCGGAGTAAGCCTAAACTTCGACTTCGTTGGTGAGTACCGCATCCGACTGTGGGACGGTTTCCTTCTCACGTTGAAGATCACCGCTGCCTCCTTGGTTTTATCCCTGGCGATTGGTTTGCCTGTGGCTTGGGCGGCCAGCTCACGGATCTTACCGCTGCGATACGCCGCCGACATCTACGTGAAGCTGATCCGGGGAACCCCACTTCTGGTGCAGATCTACCTGTTCTACTACATCATCGGCACCGCTTGGGGAGTGAACAACAAGACGGTGGCGGGAATTATCATCCTGTCCGTCTTCTCCGGTTCCTACGTAGCGGAAATAGTGCGTGGTTCGGCTTCCTCGCTGGACAACGAACAGCTGCAAGCCGCGGATGCGGTCGGATTCACTGGCGCGCAGAAGCTGCGCTACGTGGTGCTGCCGCAGATGGTTGCCCGCACTCTCCCAGCACTAACTGGTCAGTTCGCCTCGTTGATCAAGGACTCTTCTCTACTGTCAGTCATTGCCATTATCGAGATAACTCAGACCGTCCGGGAGATAACCGCAACGAACTACAACTTCTTTGGCGGGTATATCTTCTTGGGCGCCCTGTACCTGTGCTTGACCCTGCCACTCATGCTTGTCAGCTCCTACTTTGAGAGGAAGTTCAACTATGCACATTAAGTTGCACTCCCTGCGGAAAGACTTCGGCGAGCAGCAAGTCTTGAAGAACATCAGTTTCGACCAAGACATTACTACGTTGGCAGTAATCGGCCCCTCAGGAGGGGGTAAGTCCACACTTCTACGAATCATCGGCGGGTTGGAAACCCCAACGTCCGGGACGGTTGCGGTAGGTGGCCAGCAGGTTGACTACCGAGCATCTTCCCTTCCCGCTTACCGGGCCAGTCTTGGCTTTGTTTTTCAGCATGCCGGACTCTTTGCGCACCTTACGGCGCTGGAGAATATCTCCCTGCCCCTGCACGCCGTTCACGGGGTAGCCAGGCCCGAAGCGGACGCACGAGCTCTGGAGCTGCTCACCCGCTTCGGTTTGAGCCAAGCCGCTCAGAAACATCCCGCGCAGCTCTCTGGAGGAGAAAAGCAGCGTGTGGGCATCGCCCGCGCGGTGGCACCCGGACCTCAGCTACTGCTGCTGGATGAACCAACCAGTGCTCTTGACCCGGAGTACACAGCGGAAGTTCTGGATTTGATTGACTCCCTCAAAGACCAGGGGACTCGGTTCATCATCGTGACACACGAAATGGGATTCGCTCGAAGGGCCTGTGACAACGTGGCTTTCCTAGGGGGCGGCCAAATCCAAGAATATGGGGAGAGCGAGAGCGTGTTCGGCAACCCCCAGACGCCGGAGCTGCAAAAGTTTCTCGGAAAACTCACGCAGTGGTCGTAGCAGCAGGGCCAGTCAGGGCTGCTCCTGCCCACTTAAAGCAACAGAGCTGTCAATTGACGCTGGCGATACTTGAGCGGTGAACATTCGACGTGCCTCCCTTGCAGCTTGCTTGGGGATGGCACAACTTTGGTTAGTCCGAAGACTTCTCTGACATTAGGGAGTTGGCACCTGCCCCAGCGATGGCTGCAGTTTTTGGACTCCCTGGCCTCACGTCCCTCCTAGGGAAGGTGCGGAATGGCAACTGTACACCCGAACGCGTTGCCAAGATCTTCAGTTTCACAGTCTCTGACTCGCCCAACACACGGTTCGTTCCATGCTGGGCATCACGGGCCCCCTACCGGGGGCGGACATCCGAGATTCTCTGCGGAAACGGTACCTGGCGCGCTTGTCTTCCTGCAGTGTCCGGATAGATCGGCCGCACCGGGCTGAAGCATCCTTGATGACCCGTTTTGGTGGATCGCCCCTCTGGCAAACATTTAACACTGCAATTGACCCTCACCCCGAACTCGTGTCAAACTGGCCGGATCACGTTCTGCTACGGGGCGGACGTGTCTAGAGGAGCAGACCGGAATGTTCGATGGCGAGGATTCTGTGGCAGTACCAGTACGGATGATGCCACTTTCCCGTGTTGTTTTACTCGTCGCTGCTTTTGTGGTGCTGCTTTTGGTCACACCGGTAAGCGCGCCTGCGCTGTCGCTACCTGGTGACGACCCCGGTGTCTTAGAATCCAGAACTGAAGAGCCCCAGTCCGGTGATAGCCCACAGTCCGGGGAAGATCAGCAAAGCCAGCCAGAGGAAGACGAGCAAAGCCAGTCTGGGGCGGACCAGCAGGTTGAATCCGCTGACGATGCGAAGACACCGGCACCTGCGCTTGAACGCATGAGCATCACTCCCCGCGCGGGGAGCACGGGATGTCATTATGCGAACCCGGGGACCGGAGCCTATGCGCAATCTCTCTGCTGGTTCGACTTGTCAGGATTCACGACCGAATATCGAGATCGTGGGAGCAGGCAGAACCCTCGATACGCCAGCATCCTAGACCCACTGACCGGACCTGTTACGTACACGCCCACGAATGCCAGCTCCGCAGTCGTTGAAGGGCGCAGATGGGGCCCCATACAGAATTTTCCAGTCTCGATTGACCTGGGTGGCGGCTACACGTTGACCGCGACTATTTCGACGTCGGCTTCAGGTGACAACACGACGCAAACTAACAAAGCAAGAGCTCTGGAGGCGACTGGCTTCCCCACATGGGGGAATCAAACATCCGCGGACGGTGCCTTTCTAGGCAGAAACGGCTTTTACACTGGTGTTTCGGGGAAGCCCGCGATATACCAACCCGTTGACGCAGGAGGCGGCATTTCCACTGCGACCCTGAGTGGTATCAAGCTAACGAACGCAGCTGGGCAAGAAGTGCGAAACTACTCGATAGTCGTTGCAGATGCGGAATCGACCGATGCTAACGAAAACCTCACTTGGTCAACGACAGGCGTGGGTTTCCTCTGGCTACCTAACAACCCCAACCCAACCCCGCCGACGTCGAAGACGCAGGTCATGGGGAACGCGTGTTCCGTCACCGCCACACCGACGTGGAGCTCCACTACGCCGAGTTCTTCCGCAAGTTGCGTCTCGGCCAGCAGCAGCAAGACTGGGACCGCGATGCTTCACACTGCCCCTCCCACTAACCCCAACTCTTCTTTCCAGGTGACACAAAGTATGAAAGGCGGCGGAAAACAAGGCGTCGCGTTCGGCGTGATCACCGCGCGTGTGGAAGCCAAGGTCCAGGTTGTGGACCGAGTAATTGGTGCAAATGGTCAAGCGACCGGCGACGTATTCGAAGTTGGGGCCACCTTAGCGGGAAGTCCTTTGTTCACAGCCACGACCGGTTCGACGGGGATGCAAGCAAATGGCGATCGCGGCCTCCCAATCGATGCCGCAGGCAGCCAGGTGGTTTACAGTCGCTCCGCGACGGGCAGCACAGCTAGTTCCTATTCCGAAAGCTGGGTATGTAGCAAGACAGTACCGAACGCTTCCGTACCTGAGCGCTGGCCCGAAACGGGATCAAGCACCACGCCGCCTTCATCGACTGCCGACTTTACCAAAGTTAAGGCAGGGGAATACTTAGGATGCACAGTCACTTACACCCCGCCGTACCTGCAGCTAAAGAAGCTTGTAACGAATGACGGATCATACGCGCCGACGCCCGTGCCCACGTCCCAAAACTGGAATGTCACCTTCTCCGGTAGCGCGGCATCTAACTTGCCGACCGTCACTGCCGCTGGGCAAACCGCCCGCGTAGCTGTGCCCATTGGGAGCTACACGTTGAGCGAGTCTGCGGCTGACGGTTTCGTTGAAAGCGCTGGCTTTGAATTTGTTTCCTGGGCGTGTCCGGACGCGACCCTTAACGGGGCGCAGGTGACCGTCCAAAAGGGCGCCGACATCACCTGCACCGTAGAGAATAAATCTCTGCCTGGAACCGCGACGTGGTCGAAGGTTGCGAAAGGGGATCCCTCCAAAACGTTGTTGAAGGGGGCCGAATGGGTGCTGAACGGGCCGGGCGTCCCGGTAGACACTCCTGTCACAGACTGCGTCGAGGTTGGGGCGTGCAGCTCATCCCCCTTCTCAGATCAGGATCCGGAGCCGGGCAGGTTCAAACTCGTAGGCCTTCGGTGGGGAACCTACACCCTCAAAGAGACTAAGGCTCCTGCTGGCTACCAGGTCAGTTCGATGGTTCACAGTTTCACAGTGGGTGGGGACGAAGCGAGCTTCGCGTTGAACGCGGACTGGGGTGCCGTGGAGAACCTACAACAACCCGTCCCGTCCCTTCCGGTTTCTGGCGGCATCGGTACCGATCAGATCTACATGGCTACAGCAGTTTTGCTCGCCCTGGCTGGGGGAGCTTACGCGGTGAAGCGCACTAGGATGCGTCAACTCACCAGAAAGGTGGGAAAGGCAGCCGAGTGAGCCCCAGCAAGGTCCCAAAATCATCCACTGTTTATTCGCACTTATTACTCGAGTTTAGAAACGTCCGGCCATTTCGGGCTGATGCCTTAGCGCCGACATCACGAAAGGAAACATAATGGGAGTCAGAAATCGACTCAGTCGCGTGACCGCCGCAGTAGGTGCGGTGGCACTGGGCGCGGTCGGCCTGCTTGGCGTAGGAACGGCAGCGAACGCTGCGGCAGGAGACCCGTCCTACGGCAACATCAACCCGAGCGAAAAAGGTTCGATCACGATCCACAAATTTTTGAACCAAACAGGGACAGAGGAAGGTGACATTGCGACGGGCGTCAGTGGCTTTCTTGATCCTGTAGAGGGAGTTGTCTTCACCGTCTACCCGCTTTTCAAGGACGGCAGCCTGATAAATCTAAATGATCCTTCCTCATGGGTCGGACTGTCCGACCTGGAACCCGGATCAGGATGCACAGCGCCTTCTGGATACACGCTCGGAGACCCGGCCGGAACGATAACTACGGAAGACGATGGCAGCGGTTCTCTCGGGAACCTGAGCATTGGCGCCTATGTGGTCTGCGAAACGAGCACTTCAGGGGCTAAAGTCGATGGCGCTTCCGTCACGGTTGTACGTAAAGCAGCTCCGTTCATTGTTACGCTTCCTACTCCTTGGGAGAACGGCTGGATATACGACCTGCACGCGTTCCCCAAGAACAGCGCGTTTGAGGCACTCACTAAGACGATCCTTTCACAGGGCGACCGCCTGAAAGTAGGGGACACAGTGAAGTTCGACGTGAGCATTGACGTACCGACTCTTCCCCCCGGGACAAACTGGACCCAGGGTGCGATCACCGACAAATTCGATTCTCGTCTGACTGCTGCAGATCCGGCAGTGGACTCAGTCAAGATAGTGGCTAGCGATCCTGATAGCACTATTACCCTGGGTGCAGGCACCGACTACACCGTGGACACGAGTCAGGGGGCAGCCGTCGTGTTCACGCCGGCTGGCCTCAGCAGATTCAATAACAACGCTCATGTCGGTAAGACAATCCAGGTCGTGTTCAATGCGAAGGTCGTGGGAGACATCGGTAACGGGAGCATCGACAACCAAGCGGGGGTCTGGACGAACGACAGTGATTTCGACATAGAAGAGAGTGATTGGGCCGAAGCTCCTGTCACCTCAAACACAGTGACTACTAACTGGGGCACGTCTATTGCGTGGAAGTATGCCAAGGGCACTGAGACGGGCCTGAAGGGGGCAAAGTTCGATGTTTATCCCTCAGATCAGCCGTACCCCGCGGATGGGGTGTGTGGCACCACCGAAAAGAGTGGTTCTGCAGCTCTTTACACTGATCTAACTTCAGACGACAGCGGAAATATAGCAATTCCTGGGCTGTATGTCTCCGACAGCGAACACCAAGCTTACAACAGCGAGTTCCGCTGCTACGTGCTGAAAGAGACGGCTGCTCCCGCTGGCTATGTGCTTCCCAGCAACGCCTACTTCCCACTGAAGGTAGGCATCGGCCAGAACGACGGGGACAGTGGAGCAAACGCAGAGATCCCGAACACCCAGCAGTCAGTTCCGGGCCTGCCCATCACAGGTGCAGCTGGGAAGCTGCTCCTCACGCTGGTGGGGATTGGTGCGGGCGCTATCGTGCTCGGACTGGTGCTTGTGAACAGGCGCCGCACCGCAGCGGTACCAGAATAGGACCACGCGTCTTCTCATAGAGACAAGACCAGGCCGTAGAAGCAGCCCATTGGTGGCGGAAGGAAACGCTCAGCTTCCTTCCGCCACCGCTTCTGCGTTAAGTCGGGCGGCAGAATTAGGACAGGAACACAAGCCCATGGGAAAACACGCTCGGATGCCCGACAATACCGGTCACAGGGTGTCCGGCCTCAGGTGGAGGCCCACTTTCCTCACCTGGTTTATCGTTGTTATCGCTACGGGGGGCCTTCTTGCGGGCCTGTACCCAACGGCAGCGGGGTGGCTGGCGTCGTATAACCAAGCTCAAGTAGTAGACGACTACGCCACCCAGGTGGAGCACGCACGCCCTGACGCGGCTACACAGCTGGCTCTTGCCCGACAGTACAACGAGGCCCTCACCTACGGTGTCCTGGTTTCCGCAGATGACAACATACCCGTAGGCCAACAACAGAGCGGTGCTGCTGACCTTGACTATTGGCGGATACTGAAAGCGAACGATAGAGGGCTAATGGCGCGGGTCAGGATCCCGAAAATTGACGTAGACCTGCCCGTCTACCATGGCACTTCAGATGAGGTCCTCACTGAAGGCGCCGGCCATCTGCAAGGCTCCCACTTCCCCGTTGGTGGCGAGGGGACGCGCACCGTGATCACCGCTCACCGGGGTTTGCCCGACGCGGTCATGTTCAACGATTTGGGCAAACTTGAGGTGGGCGACCGTTTCACCCTGGAAACTTTTGGGGAAGTGCTCACCTACCAGGTGACTGAAACGCAAGTTATTGAGCCGGATGAGACGGACGTAATCCGCGCGCATGAAGGCAGCGACCTTGCAACTCTCATCACCTGCACGCCGCTGGGACTCAACACGCATCGCATTGTTGTAACGGGCGAGCGGGTCCACCCCACGCCCCAAGCCGACCTTGACCGGGCCGGTGGCTCATCCGACCTACCCCACTTCCCGTGGTGGCTGGTCGTTTTGATTGCCGGGTTCTCGGTCATCTCATGGTATTTGGTCAGGCAGGGACGCAAGGACGCGGCCTTTGCAAAGCTCACGTTGAAAAGTCGGCGTGGGGACTAACCGAAGGATCTAGAACGACGTCAGAGTCCAGTACCTCGGGGTCATGAACGCACCGATTGGCCGCCGCTTCACCTACCGCGCCCGCGGTGCCACCACTGCCAGGTCAACCAGTCCCACAAGGTCCGGAACGTTGCTGCCCGGCCACCCGTGGAGCTTGCCCAGCCATTCCTTTGGAAGCTTATCCATGCCGTAGTATGCACCAGCCAGAGAGCCGGCTATGGCCGCGGTTGAGTCCGTATCGTTCCCACCGCGAATAGCTGTCTCCAAGGCTGAAACCAGAGAGTCCGTGGTGTAGACAGCTGCCAGAGCCTGCTGAAACGCCCCCACGACCCACCCGTTGTTCTCCGCAAAGTCTGCGGGATTCACGCCCGGCTCCAAGGCCTCGGCAACAATTCCCTTCCAACGGTCACGCCGCGAACTGGGGATCCACGGGAGCTCACTTTCCATGTCGAGCTCACCATCACGAATAGCGCGCTTTATGGCTAGGGACCACAGAACGCATGCGTCTATGTTGTCGTCTTCCCAGTGCGTCAGCTGCGCGATCCTGCCAGCTGCTTCCACCAGCGCCCCCTGTTCGCGCTTACGCAAGAACCCCAAGGCAACGGGACCCGTGCGCATCAGAGATCCGTTCCCGGCGCTACGGCCGCGCTCCTCATGATAGGTGCGCGATGCTTTCCGGCAGTGGCTTTCTCCCGGGGCTTCAGAAATCGAACGCAATACCGACTGGGTTTGTACGCCCACGTCGGGCGACTCAAGGGCCCACGCTTGCCAAACGGAGGCAATACCACCCAGCACCTTTGAGCTGAGTAGCGACTTGTGGTCCGCAATCGCCTGCAAAATAGGAATGGCCATGGACGTGTCGTCAGTCCATTCGTAGGGCGCATGCCCGAAATGCCCGGTCCCAAAAGTCACTTCTACATCCGCAGGGAGTGCTGGACCGAATTCGTATTGGGAACCAAGGGCGTCGCCAGCGGCAGAAGCAATGATTGCTCCCCGCGCCCGGTCCAACTCAATCTCACTGAGAGGTTTCATACTCTGATCATGCCACCATTTGACGACAGATTTCTAGCAAACGTCCCAGGCCGGAACGGGTGCCCGCGGCAGACCGGTCCCGGAGCGCAAAACCCCGGTCGGAACCGGCCGCAATAGGTTCGTTCTCAGCTGCCCGACTGGAGCAGTTGCTCCAGGGTCACCGCGTTTGTGGGGGCATGACCAGCAGCCGTGTTATCGAAATACACGTAACAGTCGTGCCCTTGGTCTAGTTCTGGGCGCAGCTTGCCCGCCCACCCCTCCAGGGCTTCCTCAGAGTAATTCGAATAGTAGATACGCGGCGAGCCATGCAGGCGCACGTAGGTGAAGTCAGCTGTCACCGCATCGAACTGCGGGTGCCGCCCCGCGGAGTCTGAAACGACCAGGGCAGCATTGTGCTCCTTGAGGATCGCGTACGCTTCCTCTGATCTGAAGGATTCGTTACGCGGCTCGATCGCGTAGCGCAGCGGTAGATCCGGCGTTTCAGTGTGACCGTCGGAGAACTCAGCTGCCTGGCCCTGCGTTTTTGGAAGCCCTGCCAAGAAGTCTTCAAGCAAGTCGGCGGAGAACTTCAGGGACGGGGGCAGCTGCCACAGAACCGGGCCCAACGACTGGCCCAGCGTGAGGGGACCGGAGTGGAAGAAATGCCCAACGGACTCGGCTACGTCCCGCAGCTTCTTGAAGTGGGTGACACCGCGCCACCCTTTCACCGCAAAAACAATCCCGTTCGGCACCTGTTCCCTCCACTTTTCGTACATCCCCGGAGTTTGGAGACGGTAGAAGGGACTGTTCATTTCAATGGTTGATACCCGCTCGGCAAGGTAGCCCAGCTCCTTGGATTGGGCTAGTCCTTTCGGGTAGAACTTCCCCCGCCATTCCTTGTATGCCCATCCCGATGTTCCAATTAGCGCCGCGCCGCGCTGCGATTTCTCGTTCATAGTTCAACTATGCTTTGACTCGGCCCCGGTAGCAACCGCACACTCTAACGACAAATGACCGGTACCGTAGGAGGTATGGAAAAGAGAACTTTAGGAAAAAATGGATTCCCTGTTTCAGTGGTTGGTTTGGGAACATGGCAGTTGGGTGCGGATTGGGGCAATGTCGCCGAGTCGGATGCTCTAGCTGTATTGGATACGGCAGCGGAGAACGGAGTCACTTTCTTCGATACCGCTGACGTGTACGGAGACGGGCGCAGTGAAACTTTCATAGGGGGCTGGCTTGCCTCCAACCCGGGTGCCGGTGTTCACGTCGCAACGAAAATGGGGCGGCGCGCCACGCAAGAGCTGGTGAACTACCAGGAAGCAAACTTCCGGAACTGGCTGGACCGCTCCCGCAAGAACTTGGGCCAGGACACCCTAGAGCTGGTGCAGCTTCACTGCCCTCCGGACGAAGTATTTGCGTCCGACAGGGTGTTCGACGTCCTTGACCAGCTGGTCGAAGAGCAGGTTATCGCCCGGTACGGGGTAAGCGTGGAAACCACAGCCCAGGCACTCAGCGCACTTACACGCCCCAACTTGACCAGTATCCAGATCATTCTGAACGCCTTCCGGCACAAGCCCTTGGAAGAGGTTCTTCCCGCCGCAGAGAAGAACGCGGTCGGGATCATTGCCCGCGTACCGCTGGCTTCCGGCCTCCTTTCAGGCCGCTACACGCTCAACACCGTGTTCCCTGAGAATGACCATCGCAACTTCAACCGGCATGGTGAGTCTTTTGACGTGGGAGAGACTTTCTCGGGGGTCCCCTACGAAGAAGGTGTCCTGGCCGCAGCCGAGTTCACTAGGTTGGTGCAGGAGCTTGGCCCAGATGGCGCTACTCCCGCACAGGCAGCCATTGCTTGGATCATCAGTCAGGGTGCCACCACCGTCATCCCTGGGGCTCGAAACCCAGAGCAGGCAGCCGCTAATGCGCAAGCAGCTAACCTGGAGCTCAGCCCCGAATTCAAAGCAGCAGTCGATGACCTTTACAAGAGTCGCATCCAGGAATTCGTGCACCACCGCTGGTAGCTCAAGGCTCAAGTTTTCGTGAGCGCGCCCTGCCCGGGAAGATCCCCGCGGCAGGGCGCGTCTCGATATAACTCACCTATCGGGTATCTAGTCGACCGCATCGGAACTAAACCGACTAGCGCCGTACTGCTTGTGGTGCCAGCTGTGGGCTCAACCGGGGACAATTGATTTTCCCTAACGCCCCCGTCTAGGAATCCAGGCTCTGGTGGGTTGCGACAGCCAGCCGGTTCCACACGTTTATGACACTGATAGCCATCAACAGGTGTACCAGTTCTTGTTCAGAGAACTGAGAGGCAGCGGCATCCCACACTGAATCTGGAACGCCGCCCTCCCCGATCAGAGTGACTGCCTCCGTCAGTGCCAGTGCCGAACGTTCTCGGCCCGTAAAGAACCCGGGGGCTTCCCGCCACGCAGAGAGGATGTTGATTCTCCGCTGGTCCTCCCCTGCTGCCAACGCGTCCCTGGTGTGCATATCTAGACAGTAAGCACAGCCGTTCAGCTGAGAGGCGCGAATCTTGATCAGCTCGTACAGAGATTCTTCCAAGCCGCTGGACCGAACGTATTTCTCCATTGCTAGAACTGCTTTTGTCGCTTTTGGATCCACGCGATACACGTTCAGTCGTTCCTTAAATTCACCCATGTTGGCCTTCCGGTAGTGAAGTTGGAATTGAGTTTCAACTTCCACAATACGCCTACCCGGGACCAAGGTCACGGAGGGGCTTTGCGGATAGCTTCTAGCACGTTCAGCTCGGCACGAGCTCAGCAGAATCTACACAACTCGGCGGCGGAGCTTCCCAGAAAAGACGGGCCGCCCCCGTCCGTTTTCAGCGCATGTCTCTAGAGGAAACGCGCGTTGGCTTCCTGTGATGGCCGTTCCCCCGGTTAATCGCTGCGGACAGATCCACACGCACACTGCGCGCCTGCGGGCACGCCCTGTACTCCCATCGCAGTCCAATTCCCTAGGTGTGGGAACGTATCTGAACCGCGTAGACCAAGCAGCTAGCCGCATAGGGAGAACGCAAAAGAACGGGTGGGGCTGCAGTGTTCTTGATGCCGCCGAGCTGCGGCGCGAGCTCGGGCTGTAACCAAAGGATAATCTCTCCAGCCCAAGTTCAGACCAGGCCTATCCCCCGAGCGGTCGCGAGCGCCTCCGCTCGGGAGTTCACCCGGAGCTTTTGGTAGATGCTTCGCCGGTGAGTCTTGAGAGTATTCTCAGATATACACATCTCATCAGCGGTGTCTTTCATAGACAGTCCGCGCGTCAACGCAACCAGAACTTCCGTCTCTGTAGTTGTCAGCACCCCGTAAGCCGCGGTTCGATACGTGAGCGGCAGCTTTTCCAGGCGTTCGTACAGGGCACGCACCCCTGATTCTTTGGCGGCCTCTTTTAACGGTTCGTAGGGGACACCCCCGATAATTGCGTCAAAGTCCGCTCGGTGGCGCAGTTCCTGCAAAGAGTCCAACGTAGTTGCGGCCTCCTCTAAGTCACCCAGTTGGTATTGTGCTAGCCCCTCAATCACCAAGAACTCTGCTTTAGCCCTCTCTTGGCGGTTTGTGCGACTGGGCCGCTCAGCACAAAGCTTCAGCGCCTGTTTAGGCTGCCCTCGGTACAGCGCAAGACGGGCCTCCGTGATCAGAAGGGAGGCAGCAGCTGAGACGGGCATGCCCGCGGGGTCCCGTCCCGCAAAAACACCACCGGCCTTCAGATCGGAGAGGATCCGATCCGCATGACTGTACTTGCCGGCCCAGGTCGCCAGTTGGGCGCGCCTGCATCCAAGGATCGCCTCCCAGTGCGGCGAAATTTCGCGGTCAGGTGGACGCGTCTCTAGGCGGTTTTCCAACCTGGCCAACGCACCAGCCACACCGAGTTCATGCTGGATCACCAGAGCCTCAGCGCCGACCACTATCGGCCACTGCTCCATCCGGTCCATCGCCGGCAGAAGAGGCTGTAAAGCTTTCGTGGCGCTCGCCATGTCCCCGCTGTCATGAGCAATGAAGACGCGAGCCAGTTGCCCATCGACCCAGGAAAACTCCGGATGGAACAGGTCGGCATCGGCTTCGATACGATCCGCAGCGGCCAGTTTCTCCGTGGCCATTTCTGTCTCCGCCAAAAGTGCCCAGTACAGGGCCGTCAGAGATAGCGCGTGGACCTGTTCCAGCGGGTTGTTCTGGATAGTCGCAAGTTCGTACCCGCGCTCGCTTGACTCGAGAGCCAGGGGCAAATCTCCGCCCAGGATCCCGGCCAGCGCCACCACCGCGTAAGTAATGGCGGTCACTCGATGCCGCCGGGATGATTCCTGCAGGTCGGCGCCGTCCATCAAGTCCACCAGTTCGTGGGAGATCTCCAGCGCTGAGTTCCACCTTCCTAACACACGTTCCGTCGCAGCGAACATAGAGGCGTAGGAGAGGAAGGAGTCCGGATCCCTCCGCTCCAACTCTTTGGCGATAGCCCGGCTCAGATGCGCGGCTATCCTCTCCACCGTTGAGATAGGAACAGCTTTTTCTGGTCTCTCAAGTACAAGTCGAATCAAAAGAAGCCCGGGGTAACCTTCCAACTGTTGCAGCGACACGGAGCGCAACGCAAAGAGTGTCCGCTCTGCTGTGCGCAGGACTTCGCTGAAGTTCTCAGCTCCGACCCGTTCGGCCTCCGCGTAGTCTCCCAAAATGAGCAGGGAGTGCAAAGTTTCCGTAGGGTCCAGGATTTCCCCCGCCAGCGCGTGAGCGCGCCGCAGCTGAGCGCATTTGGACTTGGGAATGCTTCGCAGTTCCCACAGGTAGGGCCGCAGCCCGGGGCGCAAACTAAAAAATCTTCCCACGGCGTCTTCGCCTTCGGTCACGTGCCCCTGCTGTACGAACCGCCTCAGCACTGCTTCGCTCTGATCTTGCGTTGCTCCTAGGGTCTGTGCCAGCAGCTCGGGCCGCACTCGGACAGCGCCGCTGAGAACCCCGAGTAGTTCCCGCTCGAGGAGGTCCCCGGCACGCTCATGGATTCCCCAAGCCAGCGAAGCCAGACCGCCTTCTTGCAACGCAGCCCGGACCCCAAGGGGCCACCCGTCCACGTCCTCCCTAATCTGCCTAATGCGGTTGCCAGTCTGCTCGGTTGCACCAAGCCGCCCCGCCAACAAGAAAACTTCCTCCTCCTTGAATGCCAGGTCCCCCTCGCCTATCACCAAAACCTCATCCTCGTAGCGGCCTAGCACTCCCAGGGCACTCCCTGTGGAGACAATCAGACGAGCGGGAAATAATTTGCCTTTCGGATTCCTCATCTTGGTCAGGAGTGCCCGCACCTGATCCTTAGGTGTCCCCTCCACTATCACCGTTGAGTCTTCGGTTGGACTCTCCGTGGTCAACAAGTCAGGATCATCAGCAACATGCGTGTAATCGACCCAGCGCACGCGCCTACCCGACTCGCTTGCCGTGTCAGCCCACTGGGTGAGCAGCGTCCTTTTTCCGTAGCCGGCAGGGGCCGCAAGGACAACCGGGCGCTGGCTCTCAACCGCGTCATCCACCGTCGCTAGAAGGGCCTGACGCAAGATAGTTTCCTGCCTGGTTGTGACACGCGGAAGCATTTCTTGGGCGGGCGGAGTCACGGGATTATTCCCCGCATTTGTGCAACTTGAATCATCTGGTCACGGCTCTTAACATCAAGTTTCTTATAAATCCTTTTGAGGTGTGCTTTCACGGTATTGAGAGAGAGCCCCAGCTGCTCCGATGCGGCTCGAACGGTAGAGGTCTTCGCAATGGCCGCTGCCGTGCGTTCTTCTGCGGGCGTCAGCTGCTGCGGGAGCATGAACCGCGCGGGGGCAGGAATCGCATCTACGGCCTGCAGCAGGCGGGGATCCCCCAGGTTCCGTATAGTCTTTGCAAGGTCCCTGACTTGCCGGTAGGGCAGGGTTGACGCCACCATAAGCAATCGCTCCTCATTTGCAGGCAGGTCGGCGCCGGACACAAGCTGCAATGCCCCCTCTTGATCACCAGCAGCTTGCAAGGCTAGCGCTGCCAGCAACGATGCGGCTAAGTCTTGCCCTGGGCTAAGCGCTCCGGA
Organism: uncultured Actinomyces sp.; assembly: GCA_964345535.1. Lineage (GTDB taxonomy): Bacteria > Actinomycetota > Actinomycetes > Actinomycetales > Actinomycetaceae > Scrofimicrobium. The sequence continues at coordinate 33,846 of CAYFRG010000010.1, forward strand.
AGTTGCCTCAGTGGCTTGCAAATGTGCGGCGTGTGGGTCGCCCTTCATTAGGTTCACCCGCGCCTTGGCCAACTTCGTCTCTACGGTGCTGCGGACGGGACGGGAGAGGATAAGCTCAGCTATGACCACGTCTCCCGCATAAATGGCCAGGTTCGCAAGGGTGGCTGCAAGCTGGGACTGCGCCAGTTCGGACAGTTCTGGACCTTTACGCTCCGCCACCCGTTCTTGGAGTCGCTGCATCGCTTCCCTGTTGCCCTGGGTGAATCGGACCAGCCAGGACTCCAGGAGAACGAACTGACGCCAGGTTTCCATACGGTCCAGCAGCGGCTCAATGGAGTCAAGGAGCCGGAGCCCCTTGTGCGGACGGCCCTCAGCCAGCTCAATGGACGCACTAGCCAGCGCTGCGCTTGTCGCATTGAGCCCAATGTCAGAGGAGTCAAGCTCAGCCTCCATCAGCTTGGCTTGGCTGAGGTGCTCCCCTGCAACCCCAAACTCTCCACCCAAAACTGCGTGCAAAGCCAGCAGGTTGTGTGCGCGCACTTGGGCCTGCGCACTGCCTTCGGCAGCTCCGATGCGTAGACCCTGCAGGATCGCGCGCTTGGAAAGGTCCAGTTGCCCGGTGAGCAGACCAGTCAGGCCAAGCGCCAAGTACACAATTGGCAGGTGCGTCCAGTTTTCGCGGCTGCCGCGGTACTGGTGTTCAGCCAACGTCTGTTCAAACTTGACTGCCCACATTTCTGCCTCATCCAACTTGCCAAGTAATCTGAGCACAGTACTCAACGCGCTTTGGTGATAGACACCGAATCCGGGGGTGTCCCATTCCGGGAGGGCTCGCAGGCTGGCGTAGAGCTCTTCTCCCCACCTCATCACCTGCGACGGACTGATGCGTGGCATCCCTTGCGCCAGTAGTAACCGCAGCCCCAGCAGAGCCGTCGCGGGTTCCCCGGGGGACACGTTAAGATGTTCCAGTAGTCCGAATGTCCGCTCAGGCTCGCCCACCAGGCGAAGCAAGTGATCACCGGTGAGTTCGTCAGCTTGCCTCAGCGAGCCAGATGTCAGTAGCAGATGCAGTGCCCCGGGCGCGTCCCAAACCACCATGTCTTCGGCCTGTCTTGCCACCATCTGAAGTTTCTGAGTTGGAGAGATTTCTTCTCCGATTAGGCACTGGGCGGCAAGCGTAACGATGGGGTGGGCCCGGTAGGTGGGGGCCTGCCCCCGCATTCGCCTACTCACCAGCCCTGCACAGGCCAATCTCTGCAGACCCGCTTCCACTGCCCTGTACTCCCAGCCCAGAGCTTCCGCCAGAACCGAAACCTTGGCTTCACCCAACAGGTCAACGAACCTCAACAGCCTGCGGCTGTCCGATCCGGGACAGAGCCTTTCCAGTGCACGGCACAGGGTCGGGCCAGGAGCATCGCCTCTGCCAGCCGATTCCGCAAGGATGCCTAGAAGTTCCGGCCATCCCTGGGCCGCTCCAACAACCTGAGCCCATGGTCCGCCCACCGCCCCGGCGTGTCGCGCAAACAGTGCGGCGGCTGCGCCACTTGATAGCGACAAGTCCCGCTCAGTAACCAGGTGCGTATCCACGCGCGCAGTGACAAGCGGGGTGTCTAAAACCGTGAAGCCGCGCCCCGCAACTAGCACTGACAAGTACTCATTCAGCTCGGGGAGCAACCCCAGTTTCAAGTCTGTCTTTGCGTCTGTTACGTGTTCAAAGTTGTCTACGATCAAGACCGTCGGAGCGGTTAGCTCACAAGCCCAAGTCTGCACCTGGCCCCAACAGGTTTCTGGTTCGGCGAATCGATTCCCAGGCGTTTCAGATGCGTGTCCCTCTTCCGCGATCTCCTGCGCGACACTGCACCAAAATGCGGAAGGCTCTCCGGTATGTGCCCCATCCACCCGGACGACCAGTGCAGTGTTATTCAACTCCGCGGCGCGCTGGTCCACCCAGATTGTCTTTCCGTATCCGCGCGGCGCAGAAACAATAGTCAGCGGTGCAAGAGGTGGGTAGGCGTCTCCTTGCTCCGACCCGCCAGAGGGTTGAAACTCATCGGTCCCTTGCGAGGCTCCCGCCTGTACGTCCTTCTGCACTGAAGTTTCCTGAGTCTGTGCCACAAACTCCAGTCTAGCTGGCAAACATCACCCCTGTTTTGGCCGTGCTACATAGGAGTCCGCGAGGAGCCAGCGGCGCGTTACTAACTTCTGTAAATACTCCGAAGTGGGCCGCGCCAAGTGCAATTGTGAATGCCGTCTGCCGGAAAAACCGGCATGAGGGTCGGATCAAATCGTGCGAGTCTGCGTCGTCTGACCAGACCGTGTAATGGGGGAAGCTGCCCGTAAGCTCCAGCTGATACGTTCCGTGGCGTGCCAGAAGGCGGGAACGGGAGCAGCTCTTTGCAGAGTTGCTCCCGTTCCGTCAGGCCTTAGACACAGTGCCTTTGGAGGGCGCGCACCTCAGGTCAGGCTTTGCGTGTCCCCTTCCCACGCCCAGACCGGACTGCAATCAGTGTCCCCGCTGCTAGCAATGCCAGTGCCGCGATCAGTACGCCGGCAATGGAAGCGCCGGTCTTTGGAAGTTGACCGAAGGTATTCGTGATTGTCACGGTCTTCGTCTTTCCGTCCGTGATCGTTATCTTTCCGTTAGCTGGGTCCATTGAGACGGAGTCGGCCCCGCCGCTATCCGTTTCCGTGACTACACATTCAGCGTCTGCGTGCAGTTCTTCCAGGGTTACCTTGAAGTCGTTCGCGGAACTCAGGGAGTAAACACCCCCGCCCGGCAGTTCGAGCTCTCCAACATCCTGGCTCTCGCACTGCACGGTGACTTCGAACGGACCCTTTCCGAGTTCAGCTGCACCATTCCCGTTGACCTTCTTGACAATTTCCAGGTCCCCTGTGAGGAACGTGTTGGTCACGTCGACGGACACCACTTGGTCAGCCTCTTCGATAACGACACGGCCGTCAGAGCTGATGCTAGTTGCGTGTGCGCCCCCAGCGTCAGTCTCTACGATGGAGCACTCAGCTCCAACATAGATGTCGTCGAAACGGGCGGAATAATCAATTGCCGCACTGAGTTCCACCACGCCACCTTCTGGTAGGTCGACCGGGACCATCTGGCCGTCCTTCTCGTAGACGCATGCTGCCTCAACGGTGAACGGACCAGCACCATACTTCTGAGCGCCAGAGCCCTCCACAATCTTGTTGATCTCCAAAGAGCCCGTTTCAAACGTGTTGGTCGCAGTGACAACCACTGAGCCCACGACAGCGTCCGACCCTTCCTCCGGCCCCACAATCGTGATCACACCGTCAACCGGATCGAGGGCGGAATCGTGCGCCCCGCCCACCCCGGTCTCCTCAACGACACATTCCGTTCCCTCTGGGAAGACACCGAAGGACTTGGTTTCATCACGCATGAGGGAGAACTCCTCATCCAGAATCAGGTCCGGGTCATCGTTGTACGAGCACTTAGCAGTGAAATCAAACGGGCCAGCACCGTAGGTTTCCGCACCAGAGCCGTCAACCGCCTTCTGAACGGTGAACGTACCTGCAGGGAAATGGTTATCAACATCCGTCGAGACGACAGCTGCTGGATCCTCCTCAGTACCGGTTACCTTGATCGTGGCAGTCCCATTCCCCAGATCATCCGTGTTTGAACCTGTGATGACAGTGCTGCCAGCGTTGCCGTTTTCAATCTCTGTCAACGTACATGTGGAACCCCACGGAATAGTTGCAGGTGGAGCAGTCCATTTCTCGCCGTCCTTCAACGTGAACGTGACCTTCTCACTACCGCCCTCAAACTTGACGGGAACAGGGATGACGTTGCCTTCGTCATCGGTGCGCGACTGGTCAGAGGTGACACAGGACAGCTTGAACTTGAACGGACCAAACATGTTCTTGTCCGCCTCGGTCACCACGTTCTTGGTAACGGAAAGGCCCGCCCAGTTATACGTGTTGGTGATCGTGCTGATTTGACCTTCCGGTACCGGGTTGGTCGGGATCCCTTCCTCGTCAAACTCGGTATCTGGCGCGCGCACCGTCAGCGTTTGAGAGATCGGGGTCCGATCAGACTCGCCAAAGTAGCCTGCTTCGCCGTCCTCCTGCACGGCGCACTCGGCTCCCAGCGGAATACCGTAGATGCGTTCGGACTCATAGTCTCCGTCCGGATTCTTCGTTAGTTCAACTGTCTTAGAGTCAGCCTGGCCGCCCTCGCCGTCTGCAAAGTACAGCGGGGTCGCTTCTGGTTCACCAGGTATTTCACAGGTGACCGTCGCGGTGAGTGTTTCCGGTGCGTACTGCGCCGCGTCCCCAAGCACATCCTTACTGACCGCAATTGATCCGTTCAGCAGCCGCGTCCCAACCTTGTTGGGCGCGACCACGTCGTTCAGTCCTCCATCTTTCCCTGGCCTGAAGCCAATGCCGAACTGGTCCCAAGCAAGTTCGTTGCGCGGAACTGGAATGACGTTAGACGCCCCGTCTTCGTAAAGGTCGGACTTCACCACGTTCTTCGTTGTGTACACCAAGTCCGCGATATCTCCCGGGTGAAAAACGGTGTCGTGATCGTCGTGGTGGTAATAGACGCGCAGCCCCGTGACATTTTCCCAGTCGGTCCGGCCAGCACCGAAAGTGTTGTTTTCTAGGTCAATGTCAATCCAGGTCTCCCCGTTCTCCGTGCAAGGACCCTCCGTTTTGAAGTCGAGGCCGTGGTCATCAGGCCAGGGCATCTTGTTCCACGCACCCTGGCAGACAGGCCCGGCCTTGTACGTCGTCACCTGGACAAGTACATTCTCCAGATCGATCCATCCCGGTGCTTCTTCGTGAATGTGGATCTCTGGCATGCCCGTCAATGCTGGACGGAACATGGACCCTCTATCATCGCCGGAAACCAGCATGAGGTCACCCGCGCTTGGGAGTGGATCGATGACCCAGAATGAATCGAACTGAGCAGTCGTCCCCGCATTCGCGATGCGTAGTACCCAGTTGTCCGTCTCACCTTGCTGAGAGTTAGCTACGCACGGTGTGCGGTAGTACTTGCTGCCATCACTGCCCAAGAAAGACGGGCAAGTTGACTCTGGGTCTGGCTCGTTGCTGTCAGTGTCCCAGTAAACAGCACCGGTCGCGTACCCTGCCTCCGGTCCATGCACGCCCTTGTAAACCTGTATGGCCGTGCCGGAGTAGATTTCGACGTGGTCCCAACTTTCTGCCCCGTGAGCGCCTTCCTCAAGCTCACCGACGTTGGCAAGATCATCATCACCGTCCGCAGCGACAAACATGTACGGACCCACGGCGCTGAGCGGCTGAACGGCCGTCACGTCGACAATGTTCGTCACTTGTTCATCAGCAAGAATCCCCGGCTGTAACTGGAGCCAGAGCCGAATCTCGACCTGCTGACCTGGGGCTAGGCGTCCCTCACCTTCAGCCCAAGAGAAGGTCATAATCCTGCCGTCCGTGCTGAAAGTCGCCTCTGGTTCGGCGACTCCTTCGGGCAGCGTCGTGTAGGTGATACCGGGCCCAGTCTTGTTGTCTGTTCCCGTGTAGGTGGCCTTGACAGGCAGCGTGTCCACGATTTCGTCGAGGTCCACGTAGCCGGTCCCGTTGTTCTTAGCCACGATATCCCAGGGGATCGTGGATCCCCCGCTGACCTTGCGAACGCCCTCGTTAGCGAGTTTCCCAATTAGCAGCTCTCTGGAACCGGTCTCGAATCGGAGCTGGTCATCTGCCTTCTTCTCAGACGACTCAGTATTCAACCCGTAGCTCTTAGCGAACACCGTGTTGGTTTCCGGGTCCCGCGGGAACGAGGTTGCCTCGCCGTTCCCACGTTCGGTATCCCTCATATTCGTCTTCAGTTTTACCTGTGCTGACCAATTGGGATCATTTGTCGGTGAGAAAATCGGGCCCTTGCCGTTTTCGTCTAGGTCTCCAGCCTTGGTGAAGGTGAAACGCAATCCGTCTACTTGGTCCAGCGCCACCGCAGTGGGTAGTGCCGCAGCTGAGATTTCAGCAGGCTCCCCGAGTGTCCACGTGGCATCGTCCTGACCGTGCTCATGGACGTCGATTTGGACGCGATCCGCCCCTGTTGGAGGCGTGATCGACTCCAGTGAGGTCAGGTTCATAACGTTCCAGAACCCAGCTGAGTCCTTGTAGTCCTCCAGCACTACCTTCCAGGGGGACGACGCGTTTGCAGCGGGCCCTTGCTTAGCGCCGAGCGTCAAAGTCACGTCGTCGGAGCGGGTGGGCTCGTAGAGAACCTCAGGCGAAATATCCTTCGAAGGCGTAACGTCAATGATCTCACCGAAAAGGTCCTGCTTCACGTTGCCGGTGGCAGTTGCCTTGTCGTTTGCGTCTATCCCCTCGGGGCGCATCAACTGTGCGAACACCTTGTTGTCTGTGGTGACACTCTTGCCGACCCCTACCTTCTGGTCGACTCCGGAATCGCGAAGAGTGGAGCGCACCTGGGTGTCAACCTTAACGGTCAAGTTGTTGTCGGAAGTGATCATTCCGCCGCCGCCAGCACCGCTAGCGCCTACGTCAACTTTAGAAGTGAAGACCACTGCGAAGCCAACTACGTCGCTCCAGTCTTTCCCACTCGGGAGGGAGACTTTCCCGGTGGAACCGCTGATGGAAGCAGCTTCGCCCGTGGTGAAGTTCGGGCTCCCTTCCCGATCGTAATAGAGGAGGAATACCTTTGACGCGTTCAGGTCAATCTGGTTCGCGTAGGTGGCCCCAAGCGTGATGCCGGTGATGTTGGAGCGATTGAAGGGATCGTTAGCGTCCAACGTAATGAGGCTCGGATCCATTCCCGACCAGGGATTACTGGTTGCGTGCGCGGCAGTGTTTCCTAGGGTTAGGTTACCCTCCCCCACATTCGGGTCGATGACCCGAATCCACTGGGCGCGGCTTGCGGCCCCAGCGTAGTCTCCGGTGCCTCCGGAGTTGTTCCGGGCAGTTATCGTGTAGGAGCTGGTCGGATAGTTGTCCGGGCTGATTGCTCCGGGTTCTGGCACAACCAGGTTCTCCTTGCTCACAGTCTTATTGACGACCACACCCGCTTTCGGATCAACGATGAGGATGTCGTCGTGCGCGTTAGCCGTGCCATTTTCCGGCCAACCTAACTGGACGCTGTTCCTAACGACGCCGTATTCATCGCTGACATTGAACTTACGCTGCGCGGTGACCCACTGCGAACCGTCAGTGGTGTCCACCTTGTCCCGCGCTATATCGCGCAGCTGCCACTGCAAGTTGAAAATCCGGTTCGTTTGGTTGGCTTGACCAGCCTGACCAAGTCCGCCGGCAACACCCGTTCCCGGACGCGGAGCCATCGGATCATCGGTGTCCTCTCGGGCGTCGTTATCCGGCTCCACAGTGATGCGAATACCCAGCGTGCTCTTCTGCTGCGCAGCCGTCAGTTTGTAACCCTTAAAGCTGCGATTCGAGTCCTGCCAGGAACCAGCTGGCGCGTCTACCACGTTCCAATCCGTACCGTTGTACAGCTTGACCTCGGTGATCTTGTCCCACTTCAGGTACCAAGGGTTGCTGTAGGGAGCGGGGTTTGCGCCTACCGTTATCTTGTCAATCTCGGTCAGGTTGAATGCGTTGAAAACTGTGCCGCTGACAGCCGTCGTCGGGTCCGACGGATCCGTTATGGTTACCCAGTTGTGGCCAGACGCGACATTCCATTTGAGCTGCGTCGAGCGGATGGTCCCGGTCTGCGAAAGGACCCAGTCTTTGTTCCACTCCTTCCCGATCCAGGTGGAGGTACCTGGCACTGGGCCCGGCTCGCCAGGATTTCCAGGGAGAACACCAATATCGCCTTCAGATTCATCTTCATCGTTCACTTCACCGCCAGGCGAAGGTTTCCCGGTTGTGTCAGCGAAAGCGGCGTTCTCGAAATCCCCTTTAGGGACGGACTCGTTGTTGCCGCGGACCTTGTCGCGCGCAGTGAAGCCCACGTTGGGCTGGAAATCAACGACTCCCTCGTTCCCGCGGCCGCCATTGTTGTCGCTGTCAGCGGTTATAGTGAACCGGATACCGGTAATGCTGCCCAAGTCAGACCCAACAAGTCCCGCAAATTCGCTTTCCTCGACCACAAGCATCCGGTTGCCGTCCAGGTCGGGGAGGTTATTGATCTCCGTCCAGGAGCTGCCATCGGTCGTGTACTCGATCTTAAGCGTGTAGCCACCGGGGACCTGCGTGGGGCGGATCGACGTCATGTCGAACGCATTCCAGAAGTCGTTGTCCTTACCGGTGGCCTGGTCGGTCACCACTATCTCTTGGACGCCCACGTTGACCGTCGGCTCCGCCCGTGAATCCAGCTCAACGAGAACGTTTTGGCCGGGGAGCACGTCGTACCCGGGACGGATCCGCTTGTTCAAAGTGAGTTTGATGTTAGGTTCGACGATCTTCAGCGTCGCATCGTCGCTGTCGTCGGCTTCAAGCTTATTCACCGCGACGACTTTGACCGATGCTTCGTTCTTCTCGGAAACATCGGCTACGCCCTCCCCAAGATTGGCATCCTTGTTGGTCAGGACGTCAAACTCAATGGTCGTAGTGGCACCCCCGACAATTTCGTTCTTCCCGGGGCCGGAGGCAAACACGAACTCGAAACCTTCGACCGCGGCATTTCCAGCAGACGGTGCAAGGGGGGTGTCTCCACTACTGAAGGTGACCTCCTGTGTCCCCCCACCAGTCAGGTGGTAGATAACCTTGCCGGTTATGGCAGCCTCCGGATAGGTCACACCCTGGGTGAAACCATCAAACCGAACCAGCCAATCTGCTACCGAGCCATCAAAGAAGCCATTATTGTCAGTGATGGTCATCGTCTCGACAGAAGAAGCTTCGTTCGTGGCAACCAAGGTGCCCGTGGAACCGACGCCCTTGCCAACTTCAGCGGGAGAGAAACTCTTGGTGATTGAAGCTTCAAGCCGCGGCGGCGTAATCTCGAACGGTGCGCTTGCTTCGACGACTTCGCTGTCGATGGTCCCGCCGTCTAGCTTCAGCTTCGTCTGCGCGGTAGCAACGTTTTTTGTGGTGGAAGTCTTTGCAGAAAGGTCTGCCCCGCCAAGACGATCCGTCGCGCGTTGCCCAACTTTCAGTTCCACTTCGGCGGCGTACAAGCTCCCATTTTGAATGCGGTCGCGCTCGGAGGCTCCATCTTCGCTCTCATACGTGAAACGCAAGCCCACCACGTTCGGGTAGTCGCTGGCATCCACGGGAAGCTGATAGTCGGCTGCCGGGGTTCCGGTGACCCAGTTGCCCTTGCCATCGGGGCCAAGGACATACAAGTCGACCTGGACGGTCTCCGCACCCTCTGGCATCTTCGTTTCGCCAAGGCCTTGGAACTCAACCAGCCGGAACGGGCTGTTTTCAGGCAGTGTTGCACCGTCAACAAGGCCAGGGGTGTCCTCAATAACCAACTGGTCAACAGGAACATTAGAGTTGTTCCAAGACTTGAGCCCAATGGTCGACGTAGCCCCTTCAGAGAAAGCCTGCGAAGCTGGTTGCCAGGTTTTTTCCACCTTGGCTTTTACGTCACGCTTTTCGTTGACGATTATGTCTGCGGAGTCTTGAACCTTTGCGGCGTTCGCAGATGTTCCTTCCGCGGTGTTGGTGAGGATTTCCCCGTTGCGATCATCTAGTGGAGAAAAACTGGACGGAACCTTGACTAGCAGTTGGATCGTCGAGGTCTTCCCCATTTCCATGCCGACGCCATCGCCCAGGTTCTGCTGATAGGTGACTTCAAAGTACATTCCATCCTGAAGGACAGTCGGCTGTGCGATCTCAACGGGATTACCTTCCGCATCGAGTTCAAACCAGGTCACGATTGCGGGCACGGAGGTTGGCAAGACTGAAACCTCTTGCACCGGGAAGCCGGTCAGGTCTGGAAGATGATCAGTGACCTTTGCATCCACAAGGTCCTGTTCACTGGCGGAAACCTGGATTTGGTATTCGAATTCATCCCCACCTTCAAGTTCCTGCAGCTTCTCCATGTCGACCACTTTTTGCAGCCGCATGAAGTTATTCGTGGACAGGGGTGTGGGCGCGCTCCTCTTGAGAGCTGGAGACCTGTCTGCCTGGTCGCTACCAGGAGTCGTGTCCTGGCCAAGTGCGCCGTTACCCTCTCCCTCAGGCCCAGGTCCTTCGCCGGTTGTCCCTGTGTCAGCGGGATTTCCGCCGACTGAACTCTGACCGGAATCCGCTGCTCCCGGGCCATCGGAATTTCCGTCTTCACCCGCTACATTTCCGTCCGATTTTTCCCCATTCACTGTTCCGCGTTCCGGGGTATCAGAAAGTGGCGCCGTAGTTGCAGAGGATGTGACTTCCGACACAATGGCCGGTTCGTCGGTAGCCGAGAACGCCTGTGGAGACAGCGGACTCGCGATCAGCGACACGGCTGCGACTAACGCGGCTGCTGAGAACAGCACACTCCTCTTCTCAGTTGCAGACCGCCGGGCCCACCGGCTCACAGAGCGTTTACGCTTCGAGATCTTCTCCAGACTCAGGGCAAAAGCGCCCAATAAAACTCGTTAAATCACCGGACAGCAATACGCCACGCTACCAACCGTTTTGAAATTCGTAAATAGAAAGCAACCATAATTCACCCCCGGCCTAACCCTGTCAGGAATTGTGGTCTATAGTTGCCCCCGATTAAGACCCTGACCAGGTAATTTCCTTGGTCATGAGCTTTACTGCTAGATGGGACTGGCGGCATACCCCGCTCTAGAGACACCGACTGGGAGGCCGGGGCTCTGCTGCCCCGGCCTCCCAGTCGCCTATTTCCCCTACCCCGTTAGGGGCGGTTTAGTGTTCCTAGGATTGGTTTTCCCTCCCCCTCCTTTTGCTGGCACGCAGTGCTGCGTAACCGCCGCCGCCAAGCAGAAGGCTCAAGCCAAGTGCGGCTGCAACGCTGGCCCCAGTTATAGGCAGGGCCGGCTTGCCACCGGGCCCACCCGGGGCGGGCACCGTGTGCGTAGTGGAACAGGCGTCCTCAACGCAGCGGCCACCCATGGTGGCTGGTTTCGCCAGATTTCGGAGAGTCACGCCGCGGGCATCCCCGTGGACCTTCACCTGGTAGATGACGCTGACGCTCTCACCCACGCCGACAGTCGGAACGGACCATGTCAGCGTCTTTCCATCCTCGGACAGTACCAATCCTGCTGCCAGAGCTTCATTAGCCGGATCTGCGTGTTCCACCACTCCGCTCAGGTCATCGATTACCTCTGCGCCCACAAGCTTGGTATCTCCCGTGTTTTTCACGGTCAGCTTGTAGGTGATGACCTGGCCAGGGCGGATCTCGGATCCGCTCGGAGGCGTGGAAGACTTCTCCAGCGTCCAGGTCGTTGCCGGTGGTAGTGGGATACAGGCCTCATCGGACAGACCCACGCGTCCCGATACCAGGCTCACCACGTTCAGCAGTGGCACCCCAACCTCATCCGGCCCGCATTCCTGGGGGAGTTGCGCGGGCTTCAGCTCCGCGTAATCCACGTTTACCTGCGCTGAGACCAGGTAGGTGTCAGTGCTTCCAGGGGATAGGCGCCCCTCTGCAAATACCCAGTCTTCACCAGGGCGCAGTTCCGCTTCCGTCACGGAACTGTCCGCACCCACGTCAACGGCTTCCGCAGTCCACGTGGTGTTCTGCACCAGCGTCACACCTGTCGGCAGAGCTTCAGGACTGTCAGTGAGTTCGTAAACGACCGAGATGTCATTGTCGTTCACCACTTCCACCCGATACTGAATGTTCCAAGAGCCGTCATCGTTCTGGGTGGCGGGCAGCCCCGTCTTAGCTATCCAGGGGGCTGCAGGGTCACTGCAGGCGCTTGCCTGGCTGTCTGCCCCAGCACTGGTCATTACAACCGTGTTCAGGAATCCTGAGCTTTCCCCTTCGGGTTCGCTTCCGCAGTAAGCGGTACCGTCCAAGAACGCTCCCGTCTCTGCTTCAGCGGTCACCTTGACCCGGTAGGCGTGCACTGGGTCCTCTGGGGTGATCGTCTTTCCAGCCGCCATCTGAACGCTCCATGTTGCGGAGTCGAAATCGGCAACGGACCCGGCTGGTCCCGGCTGCACCTGCTGCCAGGTAGCAGCAGTTGGCGTCAGGCCCTCTCCGAAATCAAGTTCGTCAACCAGGTCGTACTTGGCGGACAGATCGCCAGGGTTGAGATCTCCCGTTGGAAGGGTCACGGTCACCCTGTACTCGATAGCCCACGAACCATCACTGTTTTGCGACGTACTCTCAACCGTCTTGTTCATCTCAGGCCGCACCAGCTCCTGGATCGGCAAGCACGCGCTTACATCCCGCGCTGTTTCTCCGGTTGACAGTGTGGCCGAGTTGAAGAACCCGCCACCTGGTGAGCCGTCCGCGTTGCACTCCAACGCTTCAGGTGGGGTTGTCCCTGAGAGAGTAGCCTCCCAGGACACGTCCCACACATGAACCTGGCCTGCGGGAAGCTCCACATCTGTGGCGATTACTCCCCCGGACGCGCCCAGCTCCAAGTCCTGGTAGCCGGCGGACCCGCCACGCAAGGACGCGGTACCTCCGACCGGGGTGACGCCCTCCGCAAATTCAGGAACGTCAACCACCTCGTAGAGTGTCGTCCCCGACAGGGACCGGCCATCGACGGTGATCGTGTAGTTCACGTTCCACAACTCCGGGTCCCCATCGGACTGGGTGGCGCTAACGCCGTCTTTACTTACGGTGGGACGACCCGGCGAAGCACAATCCTGATCCTCGCCAGCCCCTCCGGGGAACGTCACCGCTGCCTGGTTCAAGAAGCCGGCACCCTCGTTTCCACCGGCGCTCTCACAGGTCAAAGAGGCAGGACTCTCCCACGCCTCACCGCTAACGGTGGCGATGGCCGTGACCGTGTAGGTGTGGCTGTCACCCGCTAGCAGGTACCGTCCGGTCGCCAGCACTGCCGACGAAGCACCGTCCGCGAAAGACCCGCTGGTTTCCCCGCCCCAGGAGGCGCTTACCAAGCTGATATTCGTCCCATCGAAGCGGACGTTGTCAGACAGGTCGTACACGGTGCCGGCACTCCCCGTGTTCGTGACGGTCACGTCGTAAACAACCGACCACGTGCCATCCAGCTCGGTCTGTGTCGAGGACACCCAAGTCTTCTCCACGTCCACATCCGACAGGGGTATCGGCGTGCAAGCATCGGCCTCGGCTTCGAACTGGCCAGAGACTACCCCCGCAGAGTTGAGCAGAGGAATCCCACCGACGTCTGCACCCGGGCAACTACCGTCCAGGTCGGTGCTCAGCTCAGAAAGATCCAAGCTCACCGCGGCGGAGACAACAAACGTGTACGTCTCACCAGCTGGCAAGGTCCCCTCCGCTAGCACCCATTCCCCCGTGGTCGGGGCGGAAGCAGTCAAAGGCAAGCCCGCATCTTCAGTTACCTGATCGGCAGCTTCTGCCGCCCAGTCCCCTTCAAGGACAACTCCGCCTGGTAGGTCCTCCGGGCGGTCTACCAGCCGGTAAGCCAGGTCCGTTTCGCTTTGATTAGAAACCGCGACCTCGTAGGAAACCGTCCACGTGCCGTCTGAGTTATCAACAACGGGAAGGCCCGTCTTGCTTATTGAAGGAGCCGCCGGATCAGTGCATACCTGCTTCTCGGTAGGACCAGTCTTGGTAGTGATGGTGACGCGGTTCAGGAAACCGCTCGCTTCATCCGATTCAGACGAACAGTACGCCGTGCCGCCGCTGAATGCCTCGCTTTCTGCTTCAGCAGTCACCTTCACCTGGTAGGTGTGCACCGGGGCCTCCGGAGTGATCGTCTTACCCGTAGCGAGTTCCGCACTCCAAGTCGCCGAATCGAAATTGGCGACTGCTCCAGCTGAGCCCGGGCCGACCTGCTGCCAGGTGGCAGCAGTGGGGACCAAACCTTCACCAAAGTCCAGCGTGTCGACCAGGTCGTACTTCGCGGACAGTTCGTCAGGGTTTACCTCGCCCGTCGGAAGGGTGACCTCGACCTCGTACACAATGTCCCACGAGCCATCGTCATTCTGGGACGTGCTAGTCACCGACTTCTCCACGGTCGGGTTCACAACCTCGCTAATCGGGCCGCAGGCACTGCTGTCTTGGGTGAATCCCCCACTTACCAGACGTGCCTCATTGAAGAAGCCGTGCCCGGCGCCAGAATCCGCGTCACATTCCAGAGACTCTTGGCTTACGTCTCCTGTCAGCTCCACGTCCCAGGTAACCAGGTACCGCTTCATCCCGTTTTCGGGGATCAGAACATCCTTCTGGACGACCCAGGCGTCCGTCCCCTCCATCTCGATCGTTCCGCTGTCCGTCGCGGGGCCCGGGTACGGAGTTGACCAGTGCCCTTCGATCAGCTGGACCCCATCGGGGAACCCGGGCTCATCGTAAATGTCACCGTGGAAGCTAGTGAACCCCTGCGTCCCGAAGGTGTAGATCGCGTAGCTTACGGACCACAGATCCGGATCCGTCTCGGATTGCTCCGCAGACAGGAACTCCTTCATGACGCCAGGCAGCCTAGGTGGCTCGCACGCCTGGTCCTCGTCTTCGCCCCCAACCCACTGGAGCAGAGCGGCGTTCAAGAAGCCGCCGTTATCGGGTCCCCCATCCGCCTCACACTGAGTCGGGTCAAGCTCTCCGCCCCATTCCTCCGAATCCCAAATCCTCGGATCCACGTCGACGTTTATCGTCACGCTGTAAGTGTGCTCAGACTCCTCCCCCGGGTATGCGGCAATCGGTTTGGCCTCCGCGATCTCCACGGAAGTGGCGCCCGGGTCTATATCTCCGCCCGTTGTTCCAGCACCTGACCAGGTACCGCCCAAGACCGTCATCCATTCCGTGTCGAACCTGATCTCATCGGTCAGGTCATACACGGTGGCGACCGGTTCCCTGTTGGAGACAACCAGCGTGTAGCTGACGTCCCAGCTGCCGTCCGACTTTTGGGTCGAAGAGTCCCACACCTTGGTTACTACCATCCGCGTTACCGGAATGGTCACGCACCCGTCATCTGTCTTCTCATCGCCGATTGAGGTGAGGGTGACCTGGTTCGGGAAGAGGATACCCGAGGTCTCCGTGTCCGCGCACTGTCCGGCCGCCGCTTTCGAAACGTCCGTGCTGAGCTGCACATTAGTACTCAGTTCATACGTGTACTCGGACTTCCCCGGTATAGTGCCGTCCTCCACGAATGTCCACTGCCCCTCCCCGACATACATGGAAGAGTCCAGCGGGCCACCGTCAGTTGCGACCACGCTCCACACGCTCACTCTTTCGACTCCGGTCGGCATAGTGGGCAACTGATCGGTGAGGGTGAATGGAAGATCCGTGTCCGCGGTGTTGCTGACCTGCACCCGGTACGTCAGAGTCCAAGTTTCCCCGTCGGCTCCAAGTTCAGCGGAAACACCGGTCTTGCTCACCTTGGGAGTATCCGGGGAAGAGCATGCGTCGTCTTCAAGTTCCCCGCCGGAGTAGCTCAGGCTAGCCGTGTTCAGGAAGCCTCCGCCGCCCTCGGACCCCTCCTCCGCGCACTCCAGCTTGCTGCCCGTTGCCTCGAAGTCGGCTGTTGCAACCACGGTTATCGTGTACACGTGGTGCGGGCTGTTACCGGATCCGCCAATCGGACGGCTGTTCGCCATCGCCGCGCTCCAAGTGTCCGAGTCAAAATCTCCACTCGTAGCCCCAAGGGGTGGGCTGTTAGCTCCAGTTACCTCCCACTCGGCACTCTCAACGGTTATCCCCGCTCCAAAGTTCAGCGTGTCCACCAGGTTGTACGTCGTGCGCCCGTAATGGGGGTCTTCTTCCGTCCCCGTGTTGGGCAGTTGCACGTCCACCTGGTAGGTAACGGTCCACTCCCCGGTGTCCACGTCGTACTCGGCGCTCTCTACCGTTTTCTCCATGTTGATCTGCGTCATTTCGATAGCAACGCAGCCTTCAGCGGAGTCGGTAAAGTCACCCGAGGTAATGGTTGCCCCATTGACCAGGACCAGGCCCCGCGTGTCCGTGTCCGCGCACTCTTGGTCGCCCTGCGCCACCGCCCTGTCAACGGTCACTTCCGCGGTGACGTAGTACGTGTGTTTGCTCTCAGGCTCCAAGGTTCCCGTGGCGAGTTTCCACGGATCGTTGGTGCCTTTTTCAGCTTGCACAATTGTCCCGGCGCTGCTTCCAGCCTCTACTCTCCAGTCTCCGGTAAGGGTCACGCCCGCCGGGAGAGTTGGGGGCTCATCGGTCAGTTCGTACGAAAGTTCTTCACTGACAGAGTTGGTCACGTCTATCTGATATTTCAGGTCATAAACCAATGCCGGACCAGGCTGCTTCGTTGCCGACAGGCCAACTTTGTCCACTCGCAGGGTCGCGACAGACTGGCAGGCCTCTACCGTGTGTTCATCAACGGGCGAGGTCACCGTCGCCTCGTTCAGGAACCCACCGCTGCCACCCGGTTCTTCAGAACACTGCAAGGATGTGTTGTCGTCCGTGAACTCAACGTCCGCGTAGGCGACCACTGTGAACTCGTGCGTTGCCCCACCCGCGATGCGGGCGTTTTCTGCCAGGGTCGCCTTCGGGGGTGATCCCGCGAAGCCGCCACTGGTCGGAAGTGCCGCGTCCGTATCGAAGTCTTTGAGTGACTCCGTGGTGCTCCAAAGACTCTTCGGTACGTCGGCCGTCACGTTGCCACCGAACTTGAGAGTGTCCTCCAGCTTGTAGAACGTATCGCGATCCGTTTCGTTCTCGACTGAGACCTTGTACGTTACCTTCCACTGGTCGCCGTCCTGCTCAACGCTTTCGATGCTCTTAGTAACATCCACATCTGCGTAGTTGTTGAAGAAACGGACCTGGTATTCGTCTCCGAACCCGACTCCGTCCAGCGTCTGTTCTTCATCGACTGTCAGGTCACTCCACGAACCCCACTGGTTCACGTTCCACTTGCGAACCTGCACTTTCTGCAGCTCCAAAGAGGGGTCTTGGCTGGCAACCTCAGAAATGTTGACGTTCGCTTGGCCATCCTTGTCATCGAAGACGACTTTCAGACGCCCGGGTTCACTTTCCGACGCTCCCGTTGTTACTTCGCCATCTGCTGGCTCAAGCGCCGCTTGGCTTCCGGAGCCGCTCAGTTCACCCTGGAACTCCCATCCGGGCTTCCACGTGGAATCAGAAATGTCATTCCCCACGTACTTGAACAAGTCGATATTCGCGCTGCAGGTCGTAAGTTCTTTGCCCAGATCAACTAACAGTCCGCCCAGGTCCTCAAAGTTGCGTGCGACGTAAGCATCGTCTTCATCAGCTATAGCCGTCAGGTTGAAGTCCACGATGTCTTGAGCAACGTTGACCCCCACCGCCACTATGCGGCTACCCGATTTCTTGTAAGCGTTTGCTGCGTACATGGCACCTTCAACTGCCCGCACGGAGGCGCTGTTTCCCGTCGGGTAACCATTGGTACGGTTCGGTGCACCGTCGGTTATGAACAGCAGAGTGTCGTAGTCGTAGCCGCTATTCGCGACGGCCGTAATCGCGGCCTGCCAGTTTGTGTAGCGGGTTACGCCACTGGATGCGGTCAGCTTGTTCACCCATTCGATGAGCTCCGCTCTTTCATCATCGTCATCCACGGACAGGGGCTCCGTTTTGTTACCCGGGAGCGTGGGATCAACCTGAGGAGAAGAGGTAGCAAAGTTGAACAAAGCAAGCTTGGTTCCGGTGCCTCTCAATCCCTCAATGCCGTCTAGCAGCCCCGCCTTGTAGATGGCCATCTGAGACGCGGTTATCGAGGTGGAAACGTCCACCTGCACGGCTATGGTCAGAGCCTGGCACGTGGTCCTAGCGTCATTGTTCAGTCCTCCCACTATGGCGCCCCAAGAACCGTCTCTTGCCGCATTGGGGAACTGGTTGCTCGGGGTCGTGCTGTATAACCGGGGCATATCGTAGGTTTGTCCCGCCTGGACCGCAGGAGTGCGGCCGGAGGGGTAGTTGATTTTCGTGTCAGCGCTAGCGCCGTTCACCCGCAAGTTGTTCAGCATGAACTGGTCTGCTGGCGCCGCAATCTGCTTCACCCAGTAGCGCTCCCCCACACCCGAAGCCGGAATAGGAATGGAACATGCACCCGAGTTACCGGTGATCTCACACGTCCACCCCGTCGCCGCACCCCGAGTGTTATCCGCGGCGTTACCAGAGACACTCTCATAAAGCTCGAACGCCATCCCTGTGGTTCGAGCCGCGTCGTTGCCGACGGACGGACTGCCATACCCGGAAGAGAACACCCTAGCGTTGACTTTCACCCACGCCACCGCGTCGTCGTCGGCAAGCGGGCTGATGCCACCATCACCACTCCTGGTCTTCGCAGCCAACCCTGGAGAAGGAATCGCGGAGCTGTCGGGTGTTGACTGACCCGTTAGGCCTCCATCGCCCGCTCCGTCATCTCCCGTCCCGCCTTGATCAACGCCTTCTCCCTTGCCCGAATCCTGGGAAGTTCCGTCATCCCCGGAGGGCCCACCATCGGAGCCTACCTGGCCTGACTCCTCTCCCTCGGTGCCAGCCCCGCCATCACCCGGCGCCAACAGTTCAGGATCCCCTTCGATCGCATCGGTGAGGAGTTTCTCAATGTCCCTAGCCCCGGCAGAATCGGGTTGTCCGCCTGTAGATGCAGGATCGGGCACCGCAGCAAGCGCTGTGGCAAATCCCCCCGCGGAGAGTGAGACCGCCGCGACGGTCGCAAATAGGAGGTCCTTCAAACGACCCCTCTTGGCCGCGCCCTTTCCGTGTGCTGCTCTCATCACCAAATACCTCCCACTTGGGCCCGACTCCGGACTGATCGTCGCTTCTACTAGTTCCCCCAGATATGGCAAGAATGGGAATAAACAAATGCGTGCAGCAATTCTTTACCAGGAGAAAAAGAAGCACTTTTACTCCGCGCATCAAGGAGCCCCATCGTCAGGACCCCTTCTTGCTGCATTGAACCCCCAAAGCCACTCATCCCAGCGCATACTGCCCAACAAACCACACTGAAAGACGCCAGCTACCGGGTTATTTTGAGAAGCATAACAGCGGCTGAGGTCGCTGCCTACGAACAAACTGGAGCATCAATAGACGCTTGCGCGAAACCATTAGTTAGTCGGAAATAAACAGAGCCCTAAACACATTGTTACAACCACGGGTTAAATCTCTAGATTGCAATTCCCAGCAAGTCGTGCCCCGGGCAGGGGCGGGACTTTGGACTCAAGAGAGATCACCGGCACCCGAGACGTTCAATTTAGGCGAACACGGGTGAAGCAACCTGCATATCTACTGGACAAAACCAGCATTCTTTACTCAATCTCACAGTGTGAGACGGGCGGAGACGCCAAAAGGGAGCGGCGTCTCCCGCAACTGATGGAGTAGTCGGCTCATCTACTCCCGATTCTCACCCCTCCCGGGTACCCTCCAACCACGTGAGAACAACGCGCCGAAACTGCGCTTTAGAGTCCGAAATGGAATAGCGGAAACGGCACAGAAATGGGGAGGGGTACTAAACGAACGACGAGCGGCGCCCCGCCCAGAGTTGTCCGGCAGAGCCAGGTCGCCAGGAGGCTAGGTCCCGACTAAGCGCCAGGAGAGTCCTGGACCGTAGAGCGGTGGGCAGAAGAAGGATGAGCGTTGCGGGGCTGCGCGTCATCAGAACTCGAGACGCCCAGCCTCTCAGCCTTCTCTAGAGCTTCGTCCCGTCCGGTTACACCCAGCTTCTTGTAGCTAGCCCGCAGCTGGGACTTCACAGTGTTCGGAGAAAGTCGCAGGGCTTTGGCGGTCGCACGAACCGTCCTCCCCTGGCGTACTGCCTGCAACGTTCGTACCTCAGCACTACTGAGAGTCACGTAGACCTCGGGACGCAGGCGAGCCGGTAGCTCCTGCAGCATCTCCAATAGGGAGGCATCTCCGCAGTGCTGCCGCCACTGCTCGTACATGTCTCGCTGCAGGCTAAAAGGCAGGGAAGACATGCTGGTGTGACCAGAGGCCGTTCGAAAACCCGGTCCAGCCTGGCCCAGGAAATCCCAAGCACTGCGACTGTCCCCCATGGAAAAAGCCGCCGCGGCGCCCATAAGGAGCAGTTCGTGTCTCACCCGCGGCCCCGGCCCTAACTCGAGTCCTTGGGCGACCAACTTCAACGCCAGGGGCAGCCTTCCCTCAAATAGCGCCAACCGAGCTCGAGCAGCCACCCACACCCAAGATTCATCCCCAGAGGCCTCCCCCAAAGTCTGATGGGCTTCCGAGTACTGCGCCGAGTACGTAGCCAAGTTAGCCATTTGGGCACGGATGGATTCATGCCAGAACGGTGAGACCGAGGGTAGCTCGCTTGGGTATTCCTGAAGGCGAGCGCGCATTTGCGAGAACGCCTCATGATCGCCCTTCAGCTGACGCAGCAGAGCTCCCTCAGCAGCCACAAAAATGGGCCACTGTTCCAACCTGTGAGCGGTAGGGGCAAGGGCCGCCAGCAGGTCACGCACACTTTCTGGATCTCTTTCGTAATAGGCAAGCACAAGCCTCGCTAGCGTCCCGTCGATTCGAGACGGGTCCGCCGGGCTCACTGAGTGCTGGCCAAGCCTTCCCAACTCTTCTTCCAAGTGGCCCGCTGCTTCCTCTGGAAGTCCCCTCAGCGCTTTCACCAGCGCTAGCTGCCCGTGAGCGCGCACCTGCTCAAAGCCGTAGCCAGAGGCAGATGCCAGGACCAAGGCGGCCTGCGCAGATTCCTCCGCCATTCGCATTTCTCCGGACAGCAGCGCAGTGAGCGCCACAATCGACTGGGCGTAGCCCACTGTCCCTGAAAGTTTTGGCCCACCGCTCAGCTGATACTTGCCCAGCCTGGCTTGGTAGTCCTTGGCATACCGACGGGCCTCTTCCCACTTGCCCCTAGCACGCATCGCAAAAAGCAGGATCCCCTGAGCCACCAGGGGTCTGCGCCCCGGCTCAGCCAAAAGCTCTGCCGTGATCGCGTCAGAGAGCATCCCCGCCTCTGCGGGCAGCATCCCTATTGGAACTCGGGGATCGAACCGATCCGACATCATGCGCAACTGAAGCAGAACCGGCAGGGTACCCAGCTGATCCAAAGACAGTCTGCGCACCAGCTGAGCCGGGTTGGCACCTGAGGCGGGGTGCGCGCCAAAAGCAATCGGCGCCAGTCGATCAGCCGCAACGAAATCATCTGCGTCCATCAGGACTTCCACCGCCGCATGCGGGCTCACCAACGCCAGTTGGGCTGCGAATTCTCTCAGCAAGCTTTGGACGCAGCTCGGACCAAACTCCGCACGGGCTTCGTCGGCCAGCACACCCCCCAGCGCAGGGTGAACGGCAACTCTGGACTGCAAGGGTCCGGTGGCAACTACGATGAGTCCCGCTTTCTCGAGCCCTCGCATCGCAGCCAGGATTCCCCCCTCAGGCACCCCAAAGAACTTGGTCAAGGTGTCCGGCCCTATCCATGGACATATCGCAGCGGCCCTAAGGACTTTCACCTCCAACGGGTCCTCGATCAGCCTCAAGCTCCAGAGTGCAAACTGTTCTGGCGAGGGGTCGTCCGACT
Organism: uncultured Actinomyces sp.; assembly: GCA_964345535.1. GTDB lineage: Bacteria > Actinomycetota > Actinomycetes > Actinomycetales > Actinomycetaceae > Scrofimicrobium. Next base: position 55,346 of record CAYFRG010000010.1, read on the forward strand.
CAACCCCCACCTGTTTCAGCAAGCGGATGCGAAGTCCTTGCGGCCAGGCAACTTCCTCCTCGGGCCCCAGCTTTTGGAGCGGCAAATCCAGACCGTGGGAAGCCGCCAAGAGCAGCGACTCTGCTGCGCTGAACCGCAGCTCTTTCCACCCGAGGACGGTCGTGGGCACGCGCGCGGGCACCAGAGGACCGCCCAGGAACGCGTACGAGCGCGAACTGAGAACCACACGCAGCCCGGGGCGATCTTCAAGGAGCCGGAGGATCTGTTCATCCCACTGTTTCCCCGACACCTGCTGGTAGTCGTCGACTATCAAGGTGACAACGTTGGCGGGGAGCTGATCCGCAAGAGAGGTGGGATCTTGCGGGAGCTGCCAAGCCGCCAGCCACACCGCAGTCTGTCCATCAACGTCTTTCTTGGCGCCACTGCGAATACCCAAACCAGGCCGAATGATGTCCTGGCGGTCCAGGACGTCCCTGCCAGAGTTCGGGGTGGCACGTAGTGGAGCTGCACCGATTCTCCGTGCCCACTGAGCCAGGGTCGTGCTCTTCCCGTACCCGGTTGGAGCGTGAAGAAGCGTCAGCCGCTCACCGGTGTCGATCTTGTCGAGCAGCCGGTGGCGGGGGACATCAGCTAACTGCACATTGCGGGGCACATGATCAGAGTACCGCTCTGCCTGAGCTACTCCACCTGTAATGTTCCGCTTGCACCTTTTTCGGCCAGACTCATCACGTGGTTCACAATCGGATAGTTTCCGGGTTCTGAGGCGACCAGCTCCACGAACCCTCCCTGGGCCGCCTGAAGCGGGAGTACCTGCGACCCGGTTGTTCCCTTCGTAATGCCGTCGGTGGACTGTCCGTGGTAAACGCCGTAATGCCCCTCTGACCACCAGGTATCAAATTGGGTCCCAACAATGTGGAACGCCAGCGGAGAATTCGGCCCCACGTCCAGGACCCAGAAGCGGACCCGGTCCCCTACCTGCGCGGTAAGGGGGTGCACGTCGTATTGGAAAGCCCTTCCATTGAACATGACCGCGTCCGGAATCAGAGTGGCTGCTTTATCCGCGCTACTGAGGGGACCTTCCTCCGCGTAGAACTCCGATTGGATTAGTACGTACTGTTCATCGACTTCCGGCAGGTCCTCTGGCTCGATGACTACTGCCCCGAACATGCCATTCGCAATGTGCAGGGACATAGGCATCGTGGAACAGTGGTACATCCAAATGCCTGATCGTCCCGCCGTGAACTTGTACTCGAGGGACTCCCCCGGCTCGATTGTGCGCATCACCAAGTCGGGCGCATTTTCTCCCGCATGGAAATCTATCGAGTGCCCCATGGTTCCGTTGTTCACCAAGGTGATCACGAATTCGTCTCCCACCCGGCCGTGCAGAACCGGTCCGGGCGAGGTGCCGTTGTACGACCACACTGCACGCACAATTCCTGCAGCCAGGTCCTCTTCGGACTCAGTTACCTCGAACGTGAACTCGCGGGTCTGTGGGCCGTCCTGCTCCGGCAACGGATCCAACGCGGCCGGGAAAGGATCATGTTTTTCCGCTTCCGCAAGCAGCGTCGTCATGTTGACCTGCGAGCTTGTTTCATGCGCGGAATGATCCGTCTGAGCTTCCGAGTCCGCCGAGCCAGCAGCGCCGGTCTGCCCACTCGATTCTGCACCGACAGCGATTACTGTGAGCTCCATGCCCATCTGACGGTGTCCTGGCAGTGAACACCATCCGTCCATGTCTGCAACAATTGGGCCGACCGTGACCTCTGCGCTTGCCCCGGGAGCAATCGGCTCGATCACCGCACCGTTTTCAAAGATAAGGTCGTGGCGTTGATCGCCAGTGTTCTCAAAAACGACGTGCAGTGTATTGCCCGCTGGAACCTCGATCACAGACGGATCGAAACTCATCCCGTCAACGGTCACTAACGCAGTCGTGGTTTCCCCGGTTGGAGTCACGGGCCCAGCGGAAGCCGCGTCGGAAGACCCAACAACTTGGCTGCCTTGGCCGGACTGAACAGACCCGGTCGCCCCTTCGGACTCTGCCCCAGAAGAAACCAGTAACGCAGCCAAGCCGAGCACAGCGACAACGACGACGCCGATGGCGGCCGAGGCCCCCTGCCCCGCTGGGTTCCGACCCTGCTTATCTGTGTTCATGAGTTATCTCCTCCACTAGCTCGCGAGGTTTGTGCGAGTCTTTTTCGTCGTGCCTGCCTGATCCCAGCTCGGCCGAAAGCAATGATGTCCAAGAAATATGTTGCGGCAACGACTGCGGCGAACGGCGCTGCCGAGATGCCCCCGACCACTGCAATAGTCACGGCCGCCAGAAGAGCGGCGTTGCGGGCTCCCACTCGCATGCCCCCGCCAGCCTCTATTGCGTGGATTCCGATACGCACGACGCCAGGGCCCCCTCCGACAACGACCGGCAGCAGGTAGCTGAGAGCTCCGATGAGGATTTGCAGGACCCCACCGACGCCGATAACAGCAACGATAAGTCGGAAAGTTTCGCGGAACTGGCCCCCGTCGGTGCCCGCCAGGAGGGCACCCGCTAACCACAGTAGACCCGCCAGCGACCATACAACCCCTAGAGCGAAGCTCCACGTACTGACTTCCGCCAGGGGTTTTCGAAGCGCCGCGTGTGCCAATCCCACACCAACGCCCCACACCAGAGCCGCTGTGTAAACCAGAGTGAGCACGCCCGCTAAGGGGAGTAGTTGCCACGTCGACGCGAGCACGGCCCCCACGACGGAGACAACCAGGATGGGCAGTGCCCCCACAGCTCGTTCAACCGCGTCTTGATCCATTCGGGTGCGCAAAGCCGTCGGCCCTAGAGTCACCAGCGTTCCCGCGATAGTGAGGCCCACAAAGCCAAGCCCGTTCACCAGCGAATGTGCGATGGTCAAGCCATTTTGCAGCTCCACTAAAACCGCGGGGCTGGTAGGCGCAAGTAGGGGCACTACAGTGAGCGCCCCATAAACAATACCCACCACCAGCATTGCGCCCGCTGCGACGTAGTAGCGCACTATGACGGCAAACCTGGCACCGAGTGCCGTCCGGGAGGAAACGACCAGGGCCACCACGTGCCACACAATGATGACACCGACCGCGGTAGCAGCCACAATCGCCAGGAGCGGGCTTGGGACCCACATGGCGACCACGAGTACTACTACCGCCGTGTTGAAAAGGAGCTGGCGGAGTGTCTGATGTGCACCTGCGTTTCGGTTGTCCGCAGGCAAGCGCAGGAGCGAGCGCGCAAAATACCACGACCACTGCAATATCGCGTTCGTAATGACACCAAGGGTGATGATGTGGACTGTGGTCCACCACTGCTGCGACAGCGTGCCACCAAACGCCCGATTGTAGACGAACAGAACAGCTGCCAGGATCATCCACCCGGTAGTGATTCGGTCGACGCGGCTGCGACGCCGGCGCCCTGGGGGCTTCCCGCCGCCAATCTGCAGGCTCACTCGGAGACCCTGGCCCTTCTGGTCCCCCAGATGATCAACCCCATGGTCATGAGCACAAACGCAAGCACAGTGAACACATCGACCGCCCCGCCATACTGCCACGCCGTGACGGCGCCGCCCTGTCCAAGCGCCGTGCGTGCCCCACCAAGCACGCGGACCAGCAGCCCCCCTTGCAGCAGTGCCCATACCGCCCACATCACCGGACTGTAGGGGATGGAGCGTCGGGCAACAGCAGGAATGATGATTGGGGCGTGAGCCATCACCATTGAAAGCGCGAAACCTATGGTCAGCGCATGAACCGCCGCATCGTACGCGTACCCGGAGAGCACCTGTCCCCGGACAACCCAGATCCCAGCGGCAAGGAGAGTCCACGCGTATCCGGCCAGCATCGCCGCGGCCATAAACTTGGTCAGTCCTGTTGTTTTGATTGTCCGAAGCGCAATGTCGTGGCTGGCAACGTCTACGACTAGCACCGCCAAAGATAGGCCCATCAGTGGGTAACCCCACTGCGGGGCGAACATTGCCACGGTAAGCGCCGTGAAGTAGATAAGAGATTCCACAAAGACCCGGACTTGGATGACGTTCGATGAAAAGGCAATCCGCGCCAGCTCGACCCGTTCTCCCAAGATTGTCAGTACTAGGAACGCCGTCCACCAGGGCACGACCACCGGGATTTCAAACCCGCGTCCCCACAGGGTAATCCCTATTAGCCCCGCAACAGCCCCCAGGATCTGGATCAGCAGGAAGAAAGTCTGCTGGCGCTTCCAAATTGCCAAGTAGACCAAGCACAGCAGTGCCATCGCAGCGATCCACATCGCGGCGGGTATCAACCTGCCAAACACAGAATCTGGGCGGGCAACTCCCACCAGAGCTGCCACTACGCCCAAGCCCGAAGCGGCGGGCGACAAGTAAGCCCAGAGGACGAACGCACGTTTGTCGGACTGCAGTGCCACCGCACGTTCCAGAGTGATCGCCATACCCAGGAACCCGTACAGCATCAGGACCCCGTGCAAACTGGATAAGCTCACTGCCTCAACTGGAGCTGCCAACCCCAAACGCAGGAGCGCCGCGTCCAACCCAGCTAGGAGGCCAAGCCCCCCACCAGCCAGCAATACCAACCTGCCCTTTGGCAACGGCTCCACACGAACAGGCACACCACTCTTTTTCACAACACCACTGTAGTTAATTAAAGGAGATTGGGGCCAGCCCGTCCAGGTTCCCTGAAGCCTTCGCATAGCGCCCAAATACGAACGATGCCGAGGCTTGTTACCGCCCTTGCCTCTCGCGATTAAGAGCCGAACAGGCCTGCATAGAAGTACAGAAGTAAAGAATGCGATCTCCGGTCACCGGGTTGCCTCCAAGCAACCAGCAATGATTTCGAGCACGCATGATGGCCAGACTCGGCGCCCACATTGCAAACCACCCAAAGCCAACAAAAGAACGCCGGAACCGCCTCCACCGAACCAAAAGCCTACGCACTAGAGGGCACCGAAGGGCACTATGTCACCGAAGCTTCCTTGAAAGGCCGGGCCCAAGGACGTGTCATGCACTATAGAAGCTATCGAGCATCCGGCAGGGCGTGTACCGTTGGGGCAATGCGTGAGCAACCGGCGCCGCGACCCGCGCGGCCTTCCCGCACACCCGCAGCTAGAACACCACTTGCCCGCCTCCACCAGGCGCGTCTCGAAGACCAGAACCTCTCGATCTCCCTGGCGAGCCAGCACCTGATCCGTACTCTCCAGCTCGCTCTCGTCAAGACGAAATGCGGATTCTAAACACGGTTCACTAAACTGATACACAGACCCTCCGGGCAACATGATGCAGACTTCAACACCTACATCCTGTCAGCCAGAGGGTCACCCACTACAGCCCATTTCATGAAGAGCCCCCTTGCCTGGTTTCCCCATCTGGGTTTCTACCAGTAGCGCCCTAGCGGGCCTCCACAGCGGCGCTAGTGCCGCGTTGTCACCCCCCGGGCACACGAAAAGCGCCCAGGCCCCCTTGGTTGGGAGTCTGGGCGCTTTGCGCAGTTATGCGGTTGTGTTACTCGGTGATCTCAGAGTTACTTGATGATCTCCGTGACACGGCCTGAACCAACGGTGCGGCCACCTTCGCGG
>CAYFRG010000011.1:0-5173 GCA_964345535.1 uncultured Actinomyces sp.
CTATGCGCAGACGGTTAGCGAGTCTTGGGAGTGCCCGGAGTCCTTCCTCTACCTGACCGGAGACGTCGGCATCGGTGGGGCGTTGGTCGTGGATGGCGACGTGGTCCGGGGGCCACACGGCTGGGCCGGGGAGATCGGGCACACCACTGTGGATCCAGAAGGGGAAGATTGCCGGTGCGGTTCGCGCGGCTGCCTGGAGAGGTATGCGGGAAAAGGCGCAATCGCGCGGGCAGCGGGCCTGCCGAGTGACTCTCTTGGCTCGGATATTCTGGACTTGCTAGCGAAAGGCGAACCCAAAGCGCTAGCTGCAGCTGACCGTGCTGGATGGGCTTTGGGCGTGGCCATTGCAAACGCGGTGAACCTGCTGGATGTGGACGCCGTGGTCCTGGGTACATCTCTTGCCCCCCTGCTGCCGTGGGCGGAGCCCAAACTAAAGGAACAGCTGCAACTGCGGGTGGTGGGCAGCAGCCACAGGGACGTGAAAATACTGGCGGCCCCGACGGATACTTCACCTACGACGATTGGGGGAGCACTGGCTGCTTTGAGCAAGGGACTTGGGAAGTTCCTGTGACTTCAGGAAAAGCCTTGACAGCAGCTATGCAGGTCATATAGTTTTGTAACGTAACTAAAGATTTCAACGATGAGAGCGGAGATTACTGTGGTACGTAAACCTGAAAAGAGCGACAAGTTTTCATTTGGCCTGTGGACCGTTGGCTGGACCGCGGTTGATCCCTTCGGCGTAGCGACCCGTGACGAACTGGACCCGTGGGTATACACGGAGAAGCTGGCGGAGCTTGGTGCCTACGGCATCACCTTCCATGACAACGATGTGTTCCCGTTCGACGCGACCGACGAAGAGCGCGCCTACAGAGTGGGGAAGGTAAAGGAAGCCGCCGACGAAGCGGGCCTTGTAATCCCGATGGTTACGACCAACACATTCACGCACCCAGTCTTCAAGGACGGTGGCCTGACAAACAACGACCGGGACATCCGTCGCTTCGGTCTGCGTAAGATCCTGCGCAACGTTGACCTGGCTGCTGAACTGGGTGCCAATGTCTTCGTCATGTGGGGTGGTCGCGAAGGTATGGACTATGACTCCTCTAAGAACCTGAATGCCGCATTCGACCGGTACCGTGAGGGACTGGACACCGTGGCCGGGTACATCAAGGACAAGGGCTACGACTTGCGCATCGGTCTGGAGCCCAAGCCGAACGAACCCCGTGGCGATATCTTCCTGCCGAGCATTGGCCACGCGATGGCTCTGATTGCTGAACTGGACAACTCGGACATCGTTGGCCTGAACCCAGAGGTGGGCCACGAGCAGATGGCTAACCTGAACTACACCCACGGCATTGCCCAGGCCCTCAACGCTGGCAAACTGTTCCACATCGACCTCAACGGTCAAAGCGGCGTCAAGTACGACCAGGACAAGGTATTCGGACACGGCGACCTGTCCTCCGCGTTCTTCACGGTTGACCTGCTGGAGAACGGATTTGCCGGTCAACCCGATGGGCCCAGCTACGATGGTCCCCGCCACTTCGATTACAAGCCTGCTCGCACTGAGGGCATGGAAGGGATCTGGGAGACCGCCGCCGCCAACATGGAGATGTATCTGATGCTGAAGGAGAAGGCCCAGGCGTTCCGCGCTGACCCGCGCACTCAGGAACTCATGGAGGCTGCCGGCATCGCCGAGCTGGCCACTCCGACCATGAGCGCCGATGAGACCATGGACGACTTCCTGGCTGATCCCGCGAACTTCGAGGACTTCGACGCTGATGCTGCTGGCAAGCGCGAATACCACTTCGTTGAGCTGTACCAGCAGGCAATGCGTCACCTGATTGGCTGACAAACCATGACGGAACCAAAGTATGTGGCTGGGGTCGACACTTCGACCCAGTCCTGCAAAGTAGTGATCGTCGATCCCCAGACGGGCCAGGTGGTGCGGGAAGGCCGTGCCACCCACCCGGAGGGCACCGAGGTGGACCCGCAAGCGTGGTGGGACGCGTTCCTAACCGCGGTGGAGGAAGCCGGTGGTCTGGACGACGTGGCTGCTCTTTCGGTGAACGGCCAACAGCACGGCATGGTGCTGTTGGACGCTGAGGGTGAGGTCATTCGCCCCGCTCTGCTATGGAATGACACTCGCAGCGCGGAGGCCGCTGAAGACCTTATCGTCGAACTTGGTGAAGGCGACCGTGAGGTAGGAGTAGAGCGCTGGGTCGATGCGACGGGTTCGGCCCCGGTAGCCTCGATCACCGCGACGAAGCTCCGCTGGGTTGCGGACAATGAGCCCGAAAACGCGGAAAAGATAGCTGCGGTGTGCCTGCCACATGATTGGCTCACCTGGAAGATCGCGGGCGCTCCCGGACTGGAGGCTCTGGCGACGGATCGCTCGGACGCTTCGGGGACCGGATACATGAGCCGACGCGAGCCGGAGTACCTGCCTGACCTTCTGGGCATGGCTCTGCTCCGTGACGATGTGTCCGACATTGTCCTTCCCAGGATTGCTAAACCTTGGGAAGAAGTTGGTCGCGGCGACGCTGAACGCGGTTGGGGACACGTAGCGCTGGGTCCCGGAGCTGGTGACAATGCCGGGGCAGCACTGGGCTTAGGTCTTGGTCCTGGTGAGGCGTCCCTTTCCCTGGGGACTTCCGGGGTTGCCGCTGTAATCAGTGATCACTCGGTCACGGATCCCTCGGGAATCGTGACAGCATTCGCTGATGCTACCGGCCACTGGCTGCCCCTGGTTGCCACGTTGAACGCCTCGCGAATCATCGACGCGACAGCCAAGATGATTGGTGCCAGCTACGACGAATTGGACGAGCTTGCCCTGTCCGTACCCGACGCGGGCGGGCTCATCCTAGAGCCCTACTTCGAAGGAGAACGGACCCCGAACCTGCCGGATGCGACAGCAACCCTGTCAGGAATGACTTTGGCTAACACGGACCGTGAGCACGTAGCGCGGGCCGGAGTTGAAGGTCTACTCCGCCTGATGCGAAACGCATTGGACGCCGTGCGTGACATGGGAGTTGAGATTGACAAGGTGTACCTTGTCGGCGGCGGGGCCAAATCGACAGCGGTGCAAGCACTCGCTGAAGAATTCTTGGATGCGGAGGTAGAAATGCCACCGTCTCTGGAATACGTGGCTCTCGGAGCAGCGAAGCAGGCTCAGAAGGTGCTGGAGGGACAAGAAAACTAACAGTGGAGCCGGGCGGCGGGGAAACCTCGCATAAAGCTACCGGTCTTGAGACAATGGGCCCATGCCTCAGTCTCTACAGATCAAAGCGGCGAACGTCGACCCGGCGCTGCTAGACCTACCATGGGATATCCCCCTGGAAGACTGGCCGGAAGATATTCTGGCTGCGCTTCCCAGGGGGATTTCTCGGCATATCGTGCGCTTTGTGAACCTGTCGGGCCGGGTGCTCGCAGTGAAAGAGATCGGGGAGAGCGTCGCAGAGAACGAGTATGACCTCTTGTGGGGGCTTACCCGGCTGGATGCCCCTTCGGTAATGCCCACCGCAGTTGTAACCGGGCGGCGCGACCCTAACGGCGAGGAACTGAACGGCGTGCTGGTCACCGAACACTTGCAATTTTCTCTGCCCTACCGCGCGCTCTTTCGTCAGTCACTCACTCCCGATACTGCTGAGCGCCTGATCGACGCGTTGGCTGTACTCCTAGTGCGGTTGCACCTGCTCGGGTTTTACTGGGGCGACGTGTCCCTCTCAAACACCCTGTTCCGCAGGGATGCCGGCGCGTTCTCTGCCTATCTGGTAGACGCGGAAACCGGGGAGCTTCACCGAAAACTTACCGACGGACAGCGTAACTACGACGTTGACCTGGCTCGAGTGAACATCATCGGTGAGTTGATGGATCTTCAAAGTGGCGGGTACCTGGATGAGGATGTTGACGTCATCGGAATCGGCACCAGGATTGTTGAGCGATACGACCAGCTTTGGGAGGAACTCACAGCTCCAGAACGGGTTGGGCTAGATGAACGGTGGAAGGTCGAACGCCGAATTGAGCGGCTGAAGGACTTGGGCTTCTCCCTGGGTGAGCTGACAATGAACAAGGATCCCGACGGTAACCACTTCGTCATCCAGCCGAAGGTGGTTGACGCCGGTCACTACCATCGCCGCATCATGCGGCTGACCGGCTTAGACGTGGAAGAGAAACAGGCGCGCAGACTCCTAGACGACTTGGATACGTACCGGGCAGTACGAGGTCTGGGGGACGTACCCGAGGAGCAGGTCGCGCACCAGTGGTTGCGAGAGGCGTTTGAGCCCGTCATCCTGGCAATCCCACCCGAACACGCGGGGAAGCTTGAACCAGCACAGCTGTACCACGAGTACCTGGAGCATCGCTGGTTCCTTGCGGAGCAGCGCCAAGCGGATGTCCCCGCAGAAGAGGCGGTCGCCTCGTACATCGAGAATGTGCTCACCGCCAGGCAGGACGAGGCCCGATTCTTGGACTCGGAGTTCTTGGGATTGGCGGACGTAGATGACGACCTGGACGAGCCTGTGGATGACGCCACCGACGACGACGTGGACGACATGGAAATCGACATTTCCTCTATGTTTCCCAGTGAGAACAGCTAGTAAGGAGAACGAATGTTTGTTGTAGCGCGCGCCGGTATGAGCGAGCTGGCACCCGAAAACACGATTGCCGCTTACCTGAAGTGCGTAGAGGCGGGGGTTTCCTGGTTCCAGGCGGATGTGCGGGCGCTCGCGAACAACGCCCTGATCATGGCGCGCGACCAGGACGCAAGTCGCACCACCAACGGCAATGGCCTGTTTTCTGACATGGAGTTCGGGGACCTGCGCCGCTTGGACGCGGGCGCCTGGTTCGGACCGCAATACCGGTTAGAGCGCGTTCCGGAACTCACTTCAGTAGTTGAGCTGTTGGACAACACGAACTTGAACGCGAACCTGGAACTGCGCATGGAGTCGGCCGACGCAGAGGTTCGCCAGACATTCATAGAAACGGTCGCCCAAGTACTGCAGCCGGTGAAATCCGTGGAGAGGCTTCTGGTTTCCAGTAGCCAGGAGGACCTGGTGTCCAGGTTCGCTGCTTTAAATCTGGGTATCCCGCTGGCGCTCACCGTGGCAGTTGGAGAAACGGACCATGCGTACGCGAAGGCAATCGGACTGGGCTGCACCGCGGTAATCCTTGACGAGGC
>CAYFRG010000011.1:5273-59500 GCA_964345535.1 uncultured Actinomyces sp.
GAACCAAAAAAGCCGCGGTAGGCCGACAGCGGCGATGGATGGGGAGCAGTCAGCACAGGGTTGTCCCCCAGTAGTGGCTGCAGATTTTGCGCGTCCTTCCCCCACAGTATCGAGACTAGGGGAACATCCCGATCGGCCAGGGCCCGGATTGCGGTCTCGGTGACCTGCTCCCACCCGCGGCCCCGGTGGGACCCTGGCGAACCGGGCCTGACAGTAAGAACCCTGTTCAAAAGGCATACACCCTGCGCGGCCCACCCGCTCAAGTCGCCGTCTGTGGCCGGTACCGCACCCACGTCCTCTTCTAGCTCTTTGAAGATGTTGCGCAGGGACGCTGGCGGGGCGACCCCCGGAGCCACGGAGAATGCCAGTCCCATCGCGTGCCCCGGGGTGGGGTACGGATCTTGGCCGACGATGAGAACTCTTACCTCATCAAATGGGTAAGAGAACGCGCGCAGAACATCGGAACCGGCGGGCAAGTATCTGTCTCCGGCACCTAATTCCTGACGCAGCATGCTGCCCAGGCGAGATATTTGATCTGCGGCCGGGGCTAGGGGCTCAACCCAGCTTGGGTGCACTGCTGTGGCGTAGGAGGGGCGCGTCACCGTCTGACTCATGCCCTTGATTGTAGGACGGCGGATAGCAAAATCGCCGCGCACCGGCACAACGTACCGTTTTAAGTCCAGTTTCCGCTAAAGTGAGAGCGTGAGTTCGATATATCCTGCTGACGAGTTTGAACACCCGGACCCCGATATGCCGGTGGGCGCCCACAGGCGCCCGCCCTCCCGGTGGCGCCCGGTCATACCGTTCCTCATCATTTTGGCTACAGTACCTCTCTTGGCGTGGGGTTTTAGCGCTCTCCTACAGAGGGGTGGGTCTGAAGATGTGGTTATTGCCCAGTCTGAGACAGTTGAAGAGATTCCCCAGTCTGAGGAAGTCGTTGTCGTAGAGGAAGAGGAACCCGCACAGTCGGCCACTGAGGACGGGCAGCCGTCCGCGGCGCAGGAAGAGCCTGCGGAAAAGTCGGACGAAGAATCTAAGAAGGAATCTGAGAAAGAATCCGAAAAGAAAGAAGTCGACTACGACACGTACGTATTGGTCCTGAACGAAACCGGGATTAACGGATACGCGGGCGAAATCGCCCAGGTGTTGAATGATGGCGGCTTCACGAACACGGCTGCCGATAACACTTACGACTGGATTACCGAAGCAAACACTGTGTTCTACAGCTCTGAAGATCAGGCTGCTACCGCCGAAAAAGTGGCGGAGCTAGTCGGTTTTTCGGAGGTTGTCCTGAACGCGGATGCGACGGGTGGAGAAGGAATAGTCGTCCTCCTGGTCAACTAACGCGGCGTCTTTCACATCGTCTTGCACTCTAGGGTGGAGAGTGCCAAAATATCTGTTAGCACTCTCCACTAGTGAGTGACAGTTATTTGATCTCCGGTGAGGGCGTCCTTCGAAGAGACGTGATCTTTGGGGGACCAACCCGTCCGTCGCGGGCATCGGGGTCATCAGCATTCGAGCTGAAGGAAGATGTGAATGAGCAAGTTTATTTCGTATGATGAGGACGCCCGCCGCGGCATGGAGCGTGGCCTGGACCAGCTGGCTGACACCGTTAAGGTGACGCTTGGTCCCCGCGGTCGCAATGTTGTCCTTGACAAGAAGTGGGGCGCGCCCACGATCACCAAAGATGGCGTGTCTGTTGCAAAAGAAATTGAGCTGGAAGATCCGCTGGAGCGCATCGGCGCTGAGCTGGTCAAAGAGGTAGCGAAGAAGACCGACGATGTCGCCGGTGACGGTACCACTACTGCCACGGTTCTGGCCCAGTCCATGGTGCATGAGGGTCTGCGTAATGTTGCCGCCGGCTCCAAGCCGATGGAAATGAAGCGCGGGATCGACAAGGCCGTGGAAGCCATTGTTGCTCAGCTACACAAGATCGCCCAGCCGATTGAGACGTCCGACCAGATTGCTTCCACAGCGTCTATTTCTGCGAATGACCCGGAAATTGGGAAGCTGATCGCTGAGGCCTTTGAGACAGTGGGGCCGGAGGGCGTCGTTACCGTTGAGGAAACCAACTCCTTCGATACCACCTTGGAAACGACCGAGGGTATGCGGTTCGACAAGGGTTACCTGTCCGCCTACTTCGTCACCGACGCGGAACGTCAGGAAGCGGTCCTTGAGGACGCCTACGTTTTGTTGGTGGAATCGAAGATCTCCGGCATGAAAGACCTGCTCCCCATTTTGGAGAAGGTCATGCAGACCGGCAAGCCGCTGCTGCTTATTGCTGAGGACATTGAGGGCGAAGCTCTGGCAACCTTGGTTGTCAACAAGATTCGCGGCATCTTCAAGTCTGTTGCGGTGAAGGCTCCCGGCTTTGGGGACCGCCGCAAGGCGATGTTGCAGGATATGGCTATCCTGACCGGCGCGCAGGTCATCTCTGAGACGGTTGGTCTGACCCTTGAAAATGCTGACATTGACACCCTGGGCACCGCCCGCAAGGTCGTTGTCACGAAGGATGAGACCACCATTGTTGACGGTGGTGGCGACAAGACTGACCTGGATGCCCGCGTGACGCAGATTCGTGCTGAGATTGAGGCGACCGACTCGGACTACGACCGGGAGAAACTCCAGGAGCGTTTGGCGAAGCTGTCCGGCGGCGTCGCGATCATCAAATCGGGTGCTGCTACTGAGGTGGAACTCAAGGAACGCAAGCACCGGATTGAGGATGCTGTGCGCAACGCACGCGCTGCCTCCGAAGAGGGGATCGTCGCTGGTGGCGGCGTTGCCCTCCTTGAAGCCGCTAAGGGCTCGCTGGGCGATCTGGACCTGACCGGAGATGAGATCATAGGTGTGAACATTGTTCGCAAGGCCGTTGAGTCCCCGATCAAACAGATTGCCGAGAACGCTGGCATCAACGGCGGCGTCGTCGTTGACCGCGTCGCTCAGATGGAACCGGGCCACGGCCTGAACGCCAATACGGGCGAGTACGGCGACCTTCTGGCCGAAGGCATTGCCGACCCGGTGAAGGTGACCCGTTCTGCCCTGCAGAATGCGGCTTCCATCGCTGGAATGTTCCTGACAACCGAAGCCGTTGTGGGTGACAACCCGGAGCCCCCGGCTGCTGCCGGCGCCGGGATGGATGACATGGGCGGCATGTACTAAACCGTTCGCGCATGACTGACGTGTGGGGGAGGGTCTTCGGATCCTCCCCCACACTGCTTTAACCAATGGGACTGCACTAGTCACCGGACCCGTATTGGCCAACACGCCAGCAATAACCAGCGGCCCAGCATTAGTCGCCAAATGGTTGGGTTGTTAGCTGTCAGATGACTGGGCTGTCACCTCTAGACCGGCGGGGATCACCCGGCGAACATTGCAGCGGCGGCACTCTCCGCATCGGCGTAGGTCCGCGCCGTCAGATGCAGTTGAGTGCTGATGGAGCGCAGCGCTTCCTCCACTTGGATCTGCGCGGCTTGCCACTGCTCTATCACTCCCTGGAATGAGGCCGCAGCCGCCCCGCCCCACGACGCCTCCAACCCGCGTAGGAATGTCATCATCTGTGCGACCTCAGCCTGAATACTCGCCGAAGACTGGTCCGCCGTCGCCGCCGCCAGGCTCACCTGCCCGGAATCAACCTGAAAAACTGCCATCGTTACCCTCCTAGAGATCTGAGCTGCCCCGATACCGGGGTGACTCACACGCTAGGGGCGTGGCATGCCGGGCCCAACAGTGGGCGCAGGGGATTGTGGAAAAGCTGGTATCAGTGCCCTGTGGATGGGCGCTTGCGCCTGTGTGAAAACAGGTCATCAAAATCCTCCATGGTGGAGGTGTCGTCCGGATGGGGATCCGGCCTACCCACCGGGGGAGCGTCGGCCTGTTTCTGAATGATGGAGCGGCGACGCGTGGTGGGCACACGCCGCGGTTTCACTGCGTCGGTGTCCTCGGGTCCGTCTGAGCTTGAACGAAACAGACGGGTTTCCTCGGGCCACTCGGCCGAGTTCTTGCCAAGTTCCCGCCCATCCTGAGTGCTTCCTTCTTCGGTTAGGTCGCCCAAGATCCCCTCAATCTGCATGAGCTCCCACTGGAGATTCTCCCGGACCGAATCGGCCCACTGAGCGGCGAACGGAGTCGTAAACAGGCGGGGCCGACCCAAGATAGTTTTGATGAACCGGCGCCTAGCTGTCAGAAAAGGGATGCTTCCGTGCTTCCCGGCCTCCTGCAAGAGCAGTTCCCGATACTTGGCGTACCGCTGGGGGGCGGTCCCCAGCATTCCTAGAATTGCATCGAAAAGTATCTGCGCTCCCAGATCATCGCTGGGAACGTGGCCAGAGGTCGCTTGATCTACCAGCGCCTGGACGCGCTGAGCCTTCTCTTGGGGCACCCCCAGAGAGTCCAGCCTGCTCTCAACCACACCTCTTCGTTGAGGCTCCAGGCATTCTTTGCCTCCAAGTGCTTCCCAGGGTGTTAACCTAGAGGTCGCCAGGTATGCGGCAGCCAGCTTGAGCGTTGCCGGCTCCGCTGTCACGTCGCTAAGGTCCGCAAGTCGCTCCAGCAGGTTCGCCAGGTATTTGACGTTGTGAGCGGGGCGCTCGGGAGAGTTCCAGAGGTCTATTAGAGATCTAGCTTCCTTCTCTAAATCGGCGTCCGAAGCGTCTGCACCGACTCTGCGCAGGGCCCCGGCGACCGCGGTTACCACCCACTGCGGCACCTTTTCGGCCATCAGCTACCCCTGTGTCATCACGCGCCCGAAGGCACTCCCCAATGCCATGTAATGGTAGCGCTTAATCAGCGGGCTTGGTTCGGGGTTGGGGTGGTTGCTCCGCGTTCGGTTAGAGGCAGGGATACTCGCACGGTGAGGCCGCCACCCGCGGTATCCACCAGTTCCACTGAGCCGCGGTGGGCTTCGATGATTCCGCCAACGATTGACAGGCCAAGTCCTGATCCTCCCAGGCTGCGAGCCCGGGACGTGTCGGTCCGGTAGAAGCGTTCGAATACGCGCTGTCGTTCTTCAGGGGATAGTCCGGGCCCGTGATCACGGAACTCTATGACTCCGACGGGTCCTTCAGCTCCGATAGCAATCTCCACTGGGGAACCAGCGGGTGTGTAGCGGTCGATGTTTCCCAGAAGGTTCAAGGTCACTTGGGTAAGTTGGTCGCGGTCTCCCCGTACGAGGAGGGAAGTGGGAGGCTTGCGCTGAGCGATTCCCACAAGTTTCACACCGCGTTTGCTGTCCAGAGCCTCCAGGTCAGAGGCAGCCTCTTTCCCCAGCCGCACAAGATCGATATCAGACAGCACCAGGGGGCGCTTCTCATCCAACCGGGCCAGGATCAGCAGGTCCTCCACCAGCGTGGACATGCGGCCCGACTCCGATTCGATCCTGCCGAAGACTTCGCTGGTTCGCTGCGGAGGGACGGCCCCCATCCGATACAGCTCCGCGTAACCGCGGATGGCAGCAAGCGGTGTGCGCAGCTCGTGAGAGGCATCGGAAACGAATCTGCGGACTTTTTGGTCGGATTCCTCCCGCGCCACGAAAGAGCTTTCGATCTGGGCAAGCATCTGGTTCAAGGAGAGGGAAAGTGACCCCACCTCTGTGGCTGGGGCCTGCGGAACGATCCGCTGGGAGTAGTCACCAGCGGCAATCTTCCCAGCCACTGTCTCAATCTCCCTCAGGGGACGCAGAGACTGCCGGACTAGGTAGTACCCGCCGATTCCACCGGTGATGATCATGCCTACGCCAGCAAGCAGAAACCACAGTCCCGTGTTCATAATCGTGTCGGAAGCGTCGACTAGGGGGAGGGCTACGGTCACCATTCCCGCGGGCTCACCTGTCAGAGAGGTCTCCATGGGGACCGCTACCGCGCGCCAGTTGACTCCCGGGATGCTGGAGCGGACGGTTATTGGGAGTGTTATGCCGGTCGAGGTCGCAGCGACTTGCCCGGTTTCCAAAAGGGAACCGACCTCAGGAATCCCCGCACGTAATTGCGTCTCCGGGGTCAGAATGACTTTCGTCTCCTGCCCCTTCACTTCTCTGCGAATGTAATAGTTGGTGGGGATCTCCGGGTCCCCCTGCTCCAGCACAACGTTTGACACGGTGTTTGCCAGTTGCCCCGCGGAAGCCACGAGCTGATCATCGACCTGCTTGATTAGGTGCCGTTGCAGAATTCCAATCATGAGCGTACCGACGACCGCCAACGCTGCGGAGACGATGGCAATGATCAGGACAACCATGCGGCTGGACAGCGGCGTTTGTGTCCAGTTGCGGCGGACCCGTTCAAGCAGACCCATGTGTGGGAGCCTAGTCTTTTTCCCGGATTAGGTAGCCGACGCCGCGCCTTGTCTGTATCACCTCGGCCAATCCCGGTTCCACAGCGAGCTTCCTGCGGAGATAAGAAATGTAGGATTCTACGATCGCTGCGTCCCCGTCCCAGTCGTACTCCCAAACGTGGTCCAGGATCTGAGCTTTGGATACGACCCTGCCAGCGTTGAGCAGCAGGTACCGAAGCAGCTTGAACTCCGTGGGGGACAGGTCCACCGTGTGACCAGCGCGGGTGACCTCGTGAGCGTCTTCGTCCATCACTAGGTCGCCGACGCGTAAGAGACTGTCCGCGTCCGGGCCGCCCATGGTGCGGCGCAGGATCGCGCGGATTCTGGCAACCAGCTCCTCCAATCCGAACGGCTTGGTGACGTAATCATCTCCGCCCACGGTAAGGCCCTGCACTTTGTCGCGCACATCGTCGCGGGCCGTGAGGAAGAGGACGGGGACCTGCATGCCGGCATCGCGGATGCGGCGGGTGACGGTAAAGCCGTCCATGTCCGGGAGCATCACGTCCAAGACGATCAGGTCGGGTTGGAACTCCTGGGCTTGGTGGTAGGCGCCGGCGCCGTCTGCGGCCTCTCTCACCTCGAAACCCGCAAACCGAAGGGAGGAAGCCAGGAGGTCGCGGATGTTTGGTTCGTCATCCACGACAAGCAGCTTGGCTTCGGGTACGTTCTCGTTTTGTTTCGCTGGAGCCATTCCCTCATTATTGCGCTGAATCCTGATAGGTGGCTGAGAGTCGACTGGGCGGAGGGTTCGACCTACAGAGGAAACGTTCGACTACTGTGGGAGCGTGAACTTTGAGGGAAACAAGCCCGCGGAAGGCCTGTCCATCGGCATTATTGGCGCCGGGAGGGTCGGTCCCTCGGTGGCTAGTGCGCTGAGAGCCAGCGGGAACAGTATCTACGGTGTTGCAGCCAGGTCCGCTGACGGGCGCGAGCGGGTTTCTGCGATGCTGCCGGGCGTTCCCCTGAAGTCCGCGCAGGCAGTGGCTGTCGGGGCGGACGTGGTTGTTTTGGCGGTCCCCGATGAGCAAATTGGCGCGGTTGCCGGCAGCCTCATCGACATGTGGCGCCCAGGCCAATTGGTTCTGCACCTGAGCGGCGCGGTTTCACTGGCGTCCCTTCAGTCCGCCGCCGACAGGGGAGCACTGGTGGCCAGCTTGCACCCGGCTATGACCTTTAGTGGCACCTCCCTGGATGTTCGAAGGTTGCAGGGGGCGGCCATGGCCCTGACAGCCTCACCTCTTGTTCTTCCCCTCGTGGAAGCCTTGGCCAGAGATATGGGGGGAGAACCCTTCGTTCTTTCGGACGCCGACAAGCCGCTGTACCACGCAGGGTTGGCGCACGGAGCCAACCATCTGGTCACCGTATTGAGCCAGGCTAGGGACATGCTTTCCCAGGCGGGGGTCACTGATCCGGCCCAGGTTCTACGGCCCCTGGTCGCAGCGGCGATGGAAGGAGCTTTGGACAGGGGTATGGGCGCACTTACGGGCCCTGTTACGCGCGGGGATCGGGCAACTGTGAATATGCACTTGGAAGCGCTGGAGGGGTTGGACGCTAAAGACACGTACAGATGGTTGAACCGCGCCACAGCAAGCGAGTGGGAGAAACACGTATCCCAGGAGGAAGATCACGATGATGCCTGAAGTCTTGAAGAGCGCGTCTGAACTGAGAAAGTGGCGCGAACAGAGAGGCAGCGTTGCCCTGGTCCCAACCATGGGTGCCCTCCACGCAGGACACCTATCCTTGGCAGACGTCGCCGCCGAACACGCCGGCAGCGTGGTGGTCTCCATCTTTGTCAACCCCACCCAGTTTGGGCCGAACGAGGACTTTGACAGGTACCCCCGAACCCTGGACGCGGACCTGCAGGCGCTTTCGACCCATTCTGTTGATGCGGTGTTTGTTCCGAGCATTCAGGAGATGTACCCGGATTTTCCGGAGCCTGCTGGAGTGACCCTCCATGTTGGACGCGTGGCAGAGATACTTGATGGAGCGAAGCGCCCCGGCCATTTCGACGGCGTGGTTCAGGTGGTCGCAAAACTGTTCAATCTGGTGGGGCCGCAGGTTGCGGTTTTCGGACGAAAGGACGCGCAGCAGCTGGCGGTGATCAGGCAGATGGTTCGTGACCTGAACTTCCCCATAGACATTGTGGGTGCACCCATCATTCGCGAATCAGACGGCCTAGCTATGTCCAGCCGTAACGAATATTTGACGCCTGAGCAACGCGCGGCTGCTACGACGCTTTTCCACGCGCTTCAAGCCGGTACCGCCTTGGCCAACGACGGGGCGGAACTGGCGGCAGCCGCGGGTGCGTGGCGGGTAATGGAAGAGCACCATCTGGTGACCCCGGAGTATGCTGCCGTCGTTAACACGGCTGATTTTTCGTTGGTATCCCTTGCTACGACTCGTGGTGTTGAGCACTTTGGTCCCGTGGAGGCGGACGCGACCCTGTTGGTTGCGGCCCAGCTGGGGGATACTAGGCTTATCGACAATTGGCAGTGGAAGGCAAGGTAGATGAGCTTGTTCCCCGCATACAGGGAGATGGTCTCCGGGAAAATTCACCGCGCCACGGTGACCGGAGCTGACCTGCACTATGTGGGGTCGGTGGCCATAGACACCGACCTGATGGCGGCGGCCGACATCTACCCGGGCCAGAAAGTTGATGTCGTAGACATCACCAACGGAGCCCGCCTTAGCACCTACACCATTGAGGCTCCCGCAGGGTCGGGAACACTTCAGCTGAACGGTGCGGCCGCGCATCTAATTCACGAAGGCGACATTGTTATCGTCATCGCCTACGCGCATCTTCCGCAGGACCAGGCGCAGACTCACAAGCCACACGTCGTCTTTGTCGATGCGAACAACAGGATCGTTTCCCGTGGGGATGATCTGGCCCGCTAGCGTATCCCTTTGGTTCTAGCCCGCTAGACCCGGCCCGGTAGTTTTGGTTTGGGCGAAACGGCTACCATGGGGACGTGACTAGCAAAGAATCAGCCCAGAACCCAGTTCAATCGGACGCACCCGAACAGTTTCGGATCCGTTCACAAAAGCGTCAGCGAATCCTAGAGGGAGGCGGCGATCCCTACCCGGCCGAGCTCCCGATAACCGCGACTATCGCAGAGGTGCGTTCCAAGTTCCCCGACCTAGAACCGGGGCAGGAAACCGACTTCTACTGCGGTTTAGCCGGCAGGGTCGTCCTCGCGCGGAACAGTGGGAAGCTGTGCTTCGCGACGCTGCAGGACGGAGCGGGGGAACGCCTGCAGGTGATGCTGTCGGCCAGGGAGGTCGGCACCGAATCCCTCACGGAGTACAAGGCGGATGTGGACTTGGGCGACCACCTGTTCGTGCACGGACGCGTCATCGCTTCCAGACGCGGAGAGCTGTCCCTGTTCGCGGTGCCCGGAGAAGAGGCACCCGCCTGGCAGCTGGCGTCCAAGGCTCTTCGTCCTCTTCCCAAGACGTATGAGAGTGCCGATGGGGAAGAGATGACCCTGTCAGAGGATGCTCGGGTCCGCCGGCGGTACGTGGATATGCTGGTGCGTCCCGCCGCAAGGGAAATGGTTCGCACCCGGGCGGCGATTGTTCGTTCCCTGCGGGAATACTTCCACGAACACGACTTCATTGAAATAGAAACTCCGATGCTGCAGGTCATCCACGGGGGCGCGGCTGCTCGTCCGTTCTCTACCCACATGAACGCCTACGACACGGAGTTGTTCCTGAGAATCGCACCGGAACTGTTCCTGAAGCGTGCTGTAGTGGGCGGCGTCGACAAAGTCTTTGAGATCAACCGGAACTTCCGCAATGAGGGAGCTGACTCCTCGCACAGCCCGGAGTTCACCATGGTGGAAGCTTACGAGGCCTACGGAACCTACGACACCATGGCCAGGCACACTCAAGAGATGGTAAAGAAAGCCGCGCGCGACGTTTTCGGTACCGAGCAGGTGACACTCTCCGACGGGACGCTGTATGACGTTTCGGGAGAGTGGGCGTCAATCGGCCTCTACGAGTCTGTAAGTGACAAGTTGGGTCGCCCAATCACCCCGCAGACTCCTCGGGCCGAATTGATCCAAATCGCAGAAGAGCTGGGCCAGGAGATCTCGGATCATTACGTGAACGGCAAGATCGCGGAAGTCATCTTCGAGGTCCTGGTCGGCGACCACCTGTACGCTCCAACATTCGTGCGAGATTTCCCGGAAGACACCTCGCCCCTCACCCGCGCCCACCGGACCAGAGCCGGTGTGACCGAGAAGTGGGACCTGTACGTGCGCGGATTCGAGTTGGCAACGGCCTATTCGGAACTTGTGGACCCGGTTGTCCAACGCGAACGATTCGCCGCCCAGGCGCTTGCCGCGGCAGAGGGAGACCCCGAGGCGATGGTGCTTGACGAGGACTTCCTGGAGGCAATGGAGTACGCGATGCCTCCCGCAGGCGGTATGGGCATGGGACTTGACCGCCTGATCATGGCACTCACCGGGGAAGGAATTCGGGAGACCATCACCTTCCCTCTCGTTAAGAAAATCGAACACTAGGGGAAGACATGGACCTGGGGCTCAGCGGAAAGACCGCATTTGTATCCGCGGCGACATCTGGGATGGGACTGGCGGTTGCTCGCGGGTTGGCCGCTGAAGGCGTAAACGTGGCGCTCCTGGGGCGGCGCGGCGCGCTTGCTGAAGCAGAGGCAGGCCGTATTCGTGACGACTTTCGCGTGCAGGCACTCGGTCTCGAAGCGGACATTTTAGATTCCGCATCCCTGGAGTCAGCGATGGCGCAGGCGGCGGAGACCTTGGGCCGGGTGGACATACTGGTCCTCAATGGTCCGGGTCCCAGGCCGGGCGGTTCCGCGAGCATTCAGGCGGAAGAGGTAGTGCAGGCCGCAGAAACGATGATCCGCCCGCACGTCCAGATGGTGCAGGAGTTTCTGGAAGGGATGACGGCGCGACACTGGGGAAGGATCCTAGCCGTCGGGTCTTTCACCATGGACAGGGCCAGCACAGATCTGTCTCTGTCAGCCATAGGCCGCGCGGGCTTCCAAAGGTACCTGCAAGCCCTAGCCCGGGAGGTAGCCCCAAACGGGATTACTGTGAACATTGTGCAACCGGGACTAATAGCCACATCCAGAATCGAAGCCTTGGACCAGGCCCAATCGGAACAAACAGGGGAAAGTCCGCAGGAGGTTCGCAGGCGCAGGGAAGCCTCGATCCCATTCGGAAGGCTGGGACACCCCGATGAGTTTGCGAGCGCAGCCGTGTTCCTAGCGTCTGAGCCAGCTCGTTACATTACCGGCCAGTCTCTGCTCGTTGACGGCGGGCTGTATTCAGCGGGTTAGCTGCCGCGCCGGAGCATGCCCCGGATCTGTCGCTCTGCTTCTCCCAGCGAGGGAACGCCCTCACACCCATCGGCAAGCCATTTTCTGACCTGGGCGGGTTCTTGACGCAGAAGTTTCCAGCCCCGTTTGATTAGAATTGGCACGGGTTTGCGGGCTTCTCCCAAATCGCGGGTCAGCCTGAACCACGCATTCCGCATGGGGGAGCGGGCAATACAGATAGCGCCCGCCAAGACGCCTTTCTTGCGTAGGTCTTCCACCAGAGTGGAGGCGAATATGCCTTCTGCGACCACCAGCGGGGCTTCACCCGCATCGAAGGGCTTACTCCCGGTTCTCCTGTTGCTGGGAATGTCGTAGATGGGTACTCGGGCCTTACCTGTTAGGGCAATTGAGGTCAGCGCATCCAAGGCTTCCTCCCTCAACCAGCTCTCCGGGTCGTCCCAATCGATCAGACCGGCAGGTGTGCGCGGCAGGGGCCGGTTGTCCTCGTCCTTGTAGAAATTATCTAGAGACAGGCTGGGCAAACCTAGACGCTTGGTCAGAGAGGTCTTACCAGAGCCGGAAGGACCCGCCAGCACCACGATGCGCACGGAAGGGGTCCACGCTCCGTCGGGGAGAGGGAACAGAGGCAGTTGCTCGGTCACGACGCTGATCTTTGGGGCGTGTGGCGATCCAGGCGCAGCTGGTTCAGCACTGTGCGCGCCAGGGAGGAGTCCAGGATCAGGTGGGTCATGGTTTTTGCGCGCAGCGCCCCTATTAGGGGGAGGGCCTTGCCGTCGCCCGCAACGGCGCACAGCCTCACCGGGACTTTCTGCAACTGCTCCGGAGTGGGACCAGACGCGCGTTTGTTTAGTTCCATATCGGTGGAACCATCGCGGCGCAGTAAGACGGTGCACACGTCACCGACAACGCCATCATTTTGGGCTGCGCTGAGTTCCTGTTTGTCCAGGAAGCCACCCGAATAGACGTGACTGGGGATGGATCCGTCCAGCGAGCCAACACCGAAGAGAGCCACATCGCAGGAATCGATAGTGCGCAGCACCTGCTGGACCGACCGCTCCCGCCACATGGCCTCTTTTGTGGAAGCGTAATCAAAGAATGCGGGTACCGGGAAATTCACCATTTTTGCCCCGAGCGCCTGGGCGGCCTGGGTTATGATCGCCTCGGCGTACGGAAGCCCGGATTCCGTTGCGTTCGAGGCGCCGTTCAGTTGCACCACTGTAAGCCCGGGCAGGTCGACCCGGGGGATGTTACTGGCGATCACAGATGTGGTGTTCCCCCAAGCAATTCCCAGGGTCGCACCTGGAAAGAGCTTCGACACCAATGCCTCTGCGGCAACCGCTGCCACGGACTGCAATCTGTTGATGTCTGTATCCGCGCCGCCGATAGGGACAACCCGAGTGCGCACACCGAACTGCTCCTCTATCTGCTGGCCTAGGGTGTCTACGGCCCCCGGCGGCGCAGTGATGCTTATGCGCACCAAGCCGACCTCCCGGGCATAGCTGAGCAGTCGGGAGACGGTGGAGCGCGAAACCCCCAGTTGGGTGGCAATAGATTCCATTTTTTCGTTGCGCAGGTAGTACAGCGTTGCCGCTTCCTGAGCCAGTTCATCACGCACGTTCACAACTCCTATCTTGCCATGAACGGATGTGCATAGGCGGTGCAAACATGTGCATAGACGCGTTACGCTTCACATAAGGACTGGTTCCGCACGGATGCGGCCAGCGGGAATTACATATGGTCGAAGGAGACAAAGTGGCAGCTCCAGCACTATCGAAGGACTCGCGTCAGCGCGCGTTAGAAGAAATGTCGGGCGGGGAAGAACTAGACATCTTGGTTGTCGGTGGTGGGGTGACCGGAGCTGGTATTGCTCTCGATGCCGCGACCCGCGGACTGAAGGTGGGAATAGTAGAGGCACAAGACTGGTCGGCGGGGACATCCTCGCGTTCCTCGAAGCTTGTGCACGGGGGGCTGCGCTACCTCTACCAGCTCGACTTCAAACTGGTACACGAGTCCCTTACGGAAAGGGGCCTTCTTCTTCAACAGAACGCGCCCCACTTGGTGAAAGCCCAGCCTCTGCTGTGGCCGTTGAAGATTCCGGTCATCGAACGCGCATACTCTGCTGTCGGCGTAGGAATGTACGACGCGATCGCTCAGTGGGCGCACCGCGGGGCCGTCCCAATCCAGCGGCATCACACAAAGAAGGGCTCTCTAAAGCTCAGCCCCGCCCTCAAAGATGATGCCCTCAATGGGTCCATCGTCTACTACGACGCTAAAGTGGACGACTCGCGGCTGGTCATCACCCTTGTACGTACGGCCGTTCGCTACGGTGCCCTGGCAGCAAACAGGACGCAGATGGTCGAAACCGTCAAGGATGCGTCCGGCCGGATTGTGGGAGCTGTCCTAGAGGACATGGAGAACGGCAAACGCTACACGGTGAAGACGAAGGCGATCATCAACGCAACCGGAGTGTGGACAGAACAGAGCCAGGCCCTGGCTGACACGACAGGTGGTCTGAAAGTTCTGGCCTCCAAGGGTATCCACCTGGTGATCCCGAAGGATCGGATCGACTCAGAAGTGGGGTTGTTCCTCCGCACGGAGAAGTCTGTCCTCTTCATCATCCCGTGGAAGCGCTACTGGCTGATCGGCACAACGGACACCAAGTATCACGAGGACCTGCGGAACCCGGTCGCCGACGAAGAAGACATCGAGTACCTGCTAGCCCAAGCGAACTCGGTGCTGCGCAACCAGCTGACCAAAGACGACGTCATCAACACTTTTGCGGGACTGCGACCCCTTCTCCAGCCCGGCACACTGGACGGCGACAAGACCAAGTCCACCAAGGTGTCGCGTGAGCATACGGTGACTGAGGTCGCGCCTGGAATGACAGTCATCGCTGGCGGCAAGCTGACCTCTTACAGGCAGATGGCCGAAGATGCGGTTGACTTTGCACTTGGCAAAGAGGAAGCGAAACTGCGTCCGTGCGTCACCCAGAAGACTCCGTTGGAAGGTGCCGATGGATACCACGCCCTCTGGGCCCGCAGGGCAGAGATTGCCGCCGAACAGGGACTCACCGTCGACCAGGTTGAGGATCTCCTCGACAGGTACGGAAACAATGTCGACGTCGTCTTCGATATGATCAAAGAGCGTCCTGACCTTGGAGAACGCCTAGAGCAGGCTCCCGAGTATTTGCGCGCAGACGTAGCTTTCGGCGTGGAATACGAAGGGGCGCTGCACCTGGAGGACATCCTGCAGCATAGGGTACGCCTCCAATACGAACACCGAGACGGCGGGGTTTCCGCCATGCCGGAGGTAGCCGACCTTATGGGCGAATACCTGGGTTGGAACAAGAAGACCAAAGAAAGGGAAATGGACCTGTACCGCCAAGCGTGTTTGGCGGTCGATGAAGCGGAGCTCATCCGAAGCGAAGCTGATGCGCAGGCAGTGCGGGAGCGGGTGGAACCGATTCGGCCGATGCTAGACCTCTAAAAGGGCGCATCGCTGAGGGCGGTAGTGGACTTCCCATCGTCCTCGGCAAACTCTTAGATAGTCAGCACAATGACCGGCGCTGACTGCCTAAATCGACACAGTGCGCGATCTGCGCGTAAGGAGAACAGAAGATAGTGAGCGTATTCGAAATATTTGCATCAGAATTCCTCGGCACCATGGTGCTGATCATTCTGGGTACCGGCGTTGTGGCCAACTGGCTGCTCCCGAAGACGAAAGGCCACGGGACCGGCTGGCTGATGGTCAACTGGGCATGGGGACTCGGCGTGTTTGCCGGTGTCTACGCGGCTTGGAAGACCGGTGGTCACCTGAACCCCGCCGTGACGATCGCGAAGTGGATGAGCACCTGGTTCGATCCCGACGTGACACTGAACGGCATTGCCCCCGGTGAGCCAGGAGCCATCCCGGTCACCTTCGGCAACATGATGATTTACTTTGTCGCCCAGTTCTTGGGCGCGTTCGTTGGCGCAGTCATCATGTACCTGGCGTACAAGAAGCAGTTCGATCAAGAAGCTCCGGCAAGCGCGAAGCTGGGCGTATTTGCCACGGGACCCGAGATCCGTTCCTACGGCTGGAACCTTGTTACTGAGGCCGTCGGCACTGCCATCCTTATCATTTTCGTCCTGGTTGCGGGCGGCACGCCGACCGCGGTTGGTCCGTTGGCCGTCGCGCTCGTCATCGTCGTTATCGGCGCCTCCCTCGGTGGTCCCACAGGATACGCCATCAACCCTGCTCGTGACCTTGGCCCCCGTGTCGCTCACGCGGTCCTGCCGATCCCGGGTAAGGGCGGTTCTGACTGGAGCTACTCCTGGGTTCCGATCGTTGGTCCGATCATCGGTACGGTACTCGCGGTCCTGGTGACCTACGGACTCGGCATGTCAACACTTGATTTCTTCCTGTAAAACAGGAATCCACAAAGAAGTGAAAGGGAACAACTGATATATGTCTGAAGAGAAATTTGTACTTGCGATAGACCAGGGCACCACGTCCTCACGCGCCATTATTTTCAACCATGGCGGAGAGATCGTGTCCGTTGGCCAGCAAGAGTTTGAGCAGATCTTCCCGAATCCAGGCTGGGTAGAGCACGACCCCATCGAGATCTGGGAATCTGTGCGTGCAGTCGTGGCGGATGCTCTCCAGAAAGCGGAGATCAACCGTCACTCTATAGCTGCGGTGGGCATCACCAACCAGCGTGAGACCGCCGTGGTTTGGGATAAGACAACCGGGCAGCCGGTCTACAACGCGATTGTCTGGCAGGACACCCGCACATCCAAGATCATTCGTGAACTGGCTGGCGATCAGGGCATGGATAGGTACCGGGACAAGGTGGGCCTTTCTCTGGCAACCTACTTCTCCGGTCCTAAGATCAAGTGGATCCTGGACAATGTCGAGGGCGCACGGGAGAAGGCGGAAGCAGGCGACCTGCTGTTCGGCAACACCGACGCGTGGGTTCTGTGGAACATGACCGGCGGTGTCGACGGCGGCGTGCACGCCACGGACGTCACCAACGCCTCGCGCACCATGCTCATGGATCTGAAGACGTTACAGTGGGACCCGCAGATCTGCGAGGACTTTGGCATTCCGATGTCTATGCTCCCTGAGATCCGCTCTTCTTCCGAGGTATACGGCTACGGGCGCCCGCAGGGGCTGCTTATCGATACGCCAATCGCGGGCATCCTGGGCGACCAGCAGGCCGCAACGTTCGGGCAGGCGTGCTTCACGCCCGGCATGGCAAAGAACACGTACGGAACCGGCTGCTTCATGATCATGAACACCGGTGAAGAGATCGTGTTCTCCGATAACGGGCTGCTCACCACCCTGTGCTACAAGATTGGTGACCAGGCGGCCGTGTACGCACTGGAGGGCTCCATCGCTGTTGCGGGCTCTCTCATCCAGTGGGTACGCGACAACCTGAAGATGATCGAGTCCGCTCCGGAAGTGGAAGAGATGGCGTTGTCCGTTGAGGACAACGGTGGCGTTTACATCGTTCCCGCTTTCTCCGGCCTGTTTGCTCCCTACTGGAAGGACGACGCGCGCGGCGCAATCGTCGGACTCACCCGGTACAACAACCGCGGCCACATTGCCCGCGCGGCGCTGGAAGCCACTGCGTTCCAGACGCGCGAGGTTTTGGACGCCATGGAAGCGGATTCCGGTGACCGTCTGAAGGAGCTGCGCGTGGATGGCGGCATGATCGCCAACAACACGCTGATGCAGTTCCAGGCGGACATCCTGGGCGTGGACGTGGTTGCTCCGGAGGTCGCCGAGACCACCGCGCTTGGTGCAGCCTACGCAGCGGGTATCGCCGTTGGCTTCTGGGAAGGCGAAGCCGACGTCATTGCCAACTGGGTGGAAGGCAAGCGCTGGAAGCCGGACATGGATCAGGAAGAAGTGAACCGGACGTACCGTCTCTGGAAGAAGGCTGTCACTCGCACCTTCGACTGGGTGGACGAGGACGTCAAGTAGTCCAGGTTCATTCGTAACCGAGCAGCGGGGGAGGGAAGCCCACGGGCTTCCCTCCCTCACTGTCTTCGTGGACCGCTTCGACGCTGCGTATTCGGCTCTTGGCGTGACCTCTGACCGTGGTCTGCATGGGGGCGGGGTACTATGCTGGACAAAGCGCAACTATAAGCGCACTCGAATCTTGTAAGGAAAACATAAGGGGTGGCTTCGTGCCAACGGGTAAGGTGAAGTTCTTCGACGCAGACCGCGGTTTCGGTTTCATTGGCGGAGACGACGGTCGGGAAGTGTTCCTGCACGCCTCGGCGCTGCCTGCGGACATGCCGGCGCCGCGCCAGGGTCAGCGTGTCGAATACGGCGTCGCTGATGGGCGTAAGGGGCCGCAGGCGATATCCGTTGTTGCTATCGCGCAAGCGCCTTCGCTCGCTCGCGCGCAGCGTCGTAAGCCTCAGGAAATGGTCCCCGTGGTCGAGGATTTGATCCGCGTGCTTGATTCAGCTTCCGACTCACTTCGGCGCGGAAAATACCCAGACCATGCTCACAAGATCGCAAAGGTGCTGCGCGCGGTCGCGGAGGACTTCAGTGCCTGAGCAGCAACGGCGCCCGGAGGCTGCCAAAAGGCCGGCGCGCACAGTCCGGAAGGATGAAGCACTCCTAGAGGCCGTGGACGTGGCACGGGCAGCTGCCGTGGAGATTTCCCGACCCGCCTCGGTGGGGGAACACGTGGGGGCTCGAATGCTGGAAAAGGGCATCGCCATCCACAGGTTTGTTTGCGAGGATCCCGGCTACCACAATTGGGAATGGGAAGTGTCCGTCGCCAGGGCGCCGCGCGTAAAGAAAATAACCGTATGTGAGGTGGCTCTGGCCCCAGCAGAGGGGGCACTCCTAGCCCCAGAGTGGGTGCCGTGGGAAGAACGGCTGCGTCCCGGCGATGTCGCCAGGGATGACGTGCTTCCGTACAGTGCGAATGACTCGCGCTTGATTTCCGGATTTGAGCAAACTGACGAGCAGCTCGCTGACGCCGTCGGGATAGAGGAGATGGGTTTAGGGAGAGCCAGGGTGTTGTCTTCCGACGGCATTGAGCAAGCGGCAGAGCGCTGGTATGCATCCCCGCTGGGGCCCACACAGGGAGTGCCCCCGTCGCAGACCTGCGCTACGTGTGGCTTTCTTCTCAAACTAAGCGGCTCGCTCGGACAGGTATTTGGGGTCTGTGCCAACGAGTGGTCTCCGGACGACGGGCGCGTGGTCAGCTTGGACCATTCTTGCGGGGCGCATTCGGAAACGGATGAGGAACGCCGTAAACCGCAGTGGCCCTTGGCTTCCTCTCGAATGGACGACCTGAAGATCGACGTCGCCGAGCTCAGAGAGTAGACGAAAAACAAAATACCGGCGCCCAGAGACGCCGGTATTTGGGCACTAATTCTACCACCCGAATCGGGATGGCTTCAACCTGCGGACCCGTTTGGAACCGGCGTGACAACGCGGCAAACTTGCCTGCGTGAGTACCAAAAACACAGATACGCAGCCCGGTTCAGCTGCCAGCACAATTGACCGCTTCTTCAAGATTACTGAGCGGGGGTCAAGCATCAGTCGCGAACTTCGCGGTGGCTTGGTCACGTTCTTCGCAATGGCCTACATTTTGGTCGTTAACCCCTCTATCCTTTCTGCAGCGGCGCCCGAAGGTAGCACCATCACGGTGGCTGCCATCGCGGCCGGTACGGCCCTAGTTGCAGGTGTCCTAACCATCGCGATGGGCCTCTTTGCAAACTTCCCGATGGCTATGGCCGCGGGCATGGGCCTGAACGCCATGGTGGCCTTCTCCCTGGTTGGGGGTGAAGGGCTGACCTACCAGGAGGCCATGGGCTTGGTGTTCTGGGAAGGTGTCGTGATCCTGCTGCTTGTGCTCACCGGCTTCCGCGAGGCGGTTTTCCGGGCTGTGCCCCAGCAGCTGAAAGCGGCTATCTCGGTGGGCATTGGGCTGTTCATCGCATTTGTTGGCCTGGCCAACGCGGGTATCGTCCGAGCCGGTGCCGGCACGCCTGTCCAACTTGGTGCCGACGGCACCCTGAACGGGTGGCCAGCAGTCATCTTCGTCGTGGGACTCATTCTCATAGTCATCCTTTACGTGCGAAACGTGAAAGGCGCGATCCTGATCGGGATCGTCTCAGCAACCGTCCTAGCGTTCATCGTGCAGGTGTCGGCGAAGGTTCCCGCGTTCGGTGAGGAGACTCAGACCGGGTGGATGGGCACGGTGCCCGAATTCCGAGGTTCCCCGGTGAGCCTGCCCGAATTTGGGACGCTTGGGCAGGTCGACTTCTTTGGCGCCTTCGAGAAGCTGGGTATCCTCTCGGTAATTCTCCTGATTTTCTCCCTGATGCTAGCCGACTTCTTCGACACGATGGGGACAATGGTCGCCGTGGGGTCTGAAGGGCAGATGCTCGACGAGCAGGGAACTCCTCCCAACTCGGGCAAGATCCTCATCATCGACTCCCTGGGCGCTGTCGCTGGTGGTTTGGGTGGCGTCTCTTCCAACACCGCCTACGTCGAGTCGACCGCGGGGGTTGGCGAAGGGGCACGTACGGGCCTTGCCTCGGTCGTAACCGGGGTGTTGTTCCTGCTGGCACTATTCTTGGCTCCGCTGATGACCCTAGTGCCTGCCGAGGCCGCCTCCACCGCCCTTGTTTTCGTCGGGTTCCTGATGATGACCCAGGTAACGGAGATCGACTGGAGCCGCAAGGATATGGCTTTGCCCGCGTTCCTGACGATTGCGATGATGCCTTTCTCTTACTCGATTTCGGTCGGTATTGGTGTTGGCTTCGTGACCTACACGATCATCCAGATAGCGCGCGGCAAGGCGCGGCACGTTCACCTTCTCATGTGGATCGTGTCTGCGATGTTCCTTGTGTACTTCGCCATGACGCCCATCCAGGAGCTTCTCCTCGGTTAGTGCGCGACTAGACTAGGGGAGTCAGCTAACTAGCCTTAGGGGGCGCCCCAAACCTTGTCCAAGACCTTCCAGTCTCTGAAGTATCCGAATTTCCGCCTGTGGATCACCGGCAACATCGTTGCCTCCACGGGGACGTGGATGCAACGGGTCGCGCAGGACTGGCTGGTCCTAACGGTTCTGACCGATGGGGCTGGCACCCAGGTCGGTATTGTCACCGCGCTTCAGTTCGTGCCTCTGCTAGTGCTCTCGCCTTGGGCGGGAGCACTAGCAGATCGCGTTAACCGCAGGACCCTGCTGCAGATTGCTCAAGCGTGGACCGGGCTCCTAGGTCTTGGGCTCGGGTTGCTGGTGGTAACCGGGACCGCCAAGTTGTGGATGGTTTACGCTTTCGCATTGCTTGGGGGCGTCGCCTCTGCATTAGATTCACCTGCGCGCCAGGCTTTCGTATCGGAGCTGGTCCCCGCTAAGTCCCTTGTGAATGCCGTGGGGTTGAACTCCGCAGCCTTCAACACGGCCCGGCTTATAGGCCCCGCAGTTTCCGGTTTGATCATCCAGTGGGTTGGGATGGGGCCGGTGTTTTTCATTAACGCTGCGCTGTTCCTAGTACCGGTCCTGACCCTGGGGATGATGAACCCCGACCAGTTGCTGCGCCCGCCGCGCCAACCGAGGGCCAAGGGACAGATCCGAGAGGGTTTCGCCTACGTCCGTTCACGACCCGACATCATAGCGATCATGGTCATCATGGGCATGGTCAGCGCTTTCGGCTTGAACTTCCAGATGACGTCCGCGTTGATGGCAACCGAGGTTTTCCACAAGGGAGCCGGCGACTACGGGATGCTCGGCTCCTACATGGCAATAGGTTCCCTGGCCGGCGCCCTGTTGGCAGCGCGGCGAAGCCGACCCCGACTCAGGCTGATAGTCGGAGCCAGCTTGGCATTTGGTGTTTTCGAGGCAGCCCTGGCGATGGCCCCCAGCTACCTGGCGTTTGCTATTCTGGCCGCCCCCACGGGGCTGGCGGCGCTCACGCTGATAACCAGTGCGAACGCCGCAGTGCAGATAAGCACTCCCGCCGAAATTCGTGGCAGAGTAATGTCCCTGTACACAATGATTTTCTTGGGAGCGACGCCGTTCGGTGCGCCTATCGTGGGCTGGATCGGAGAGACATTCGGGGCGCGCTGGTCGTTGGGCGTAGGAGCCATCGGCTGCGTCGCTGTGGCTATTGTGATCGGCGTCTGGGGAAAGCTGCGTTGGAACCTGCGGTTACAAGTGGAGCGGAACCCATACCGTTTGCGTGCGATAGGCCCGGTGGAGCGCAAGGCCGCGGCGCGGGAGCGGTCTAATGCTCCCCGGCAGGGTGAAGAACAGGTCAGGTTAGAAAACCTGGAAGAAATCGAGGAACTAGAGAACTAGTTCGCGTCCACGATCCAGTCGATGCACGCCAGAGCGGCCTCGATGTCCTCGGTATCTATCGACGGGAATGAAGCAATTCTCAGCTGGTTGCGGCCTAGACCCCGGTAGCCTTCCACATCCACAATCCCCGCCTGCCGCAGCGTGGCAGCAAGTTGGTCAACCGGAAGGGAATCGTCCAGATCGACGGTAGTTATCACGGGTGAGCGCCACGTAGGCATCTTCACGAACAGCTCCGCGAAGTCTCGACGCTGGGCCCAGTCTTGGATTAGCTGGGCACCAGCCTGCGCTTTCGCAGCCATAGTTGGTAGACCCCCCTGGCTCAGCATCCACTGGATCTGCTCGTCCAGAAGAAGCAGTGTTCCGATAGCGGGAGTGTTCACCGTCTGCCCCTTGCGGGAAGCTTTGATCGCGGCGTTCAGATCTAGGAACCCGAAGTGCGGGCGTCCCGCGCGCAGGGAAAGAAACTCTGCACGGGCAACAGCCTGGGGTGAAAGGAACGCGATCCACAGGCCACCCTCCGAGCCCAACGCCTTCTGAGGGGAGAAATAGTACGCGTCGACAAGAGACAGGTCGACCACGCTGGCCCCGGCAATCGAGGTCGCGTCAACCAGGGTCAGGGCTCGACTGTCAGCGGCCGCGTAGACGGGCGAGACGACGCCGGTGGAGGTCTCATTCTCCGGGTAGCAGTACGCGTCCGGGCCACCGCCCCAACCCGACGAATACGTGTCGGTTAGGACGGCCAGTTCCCCCGCGGGTGCCTTGTCAACAGTCACGTTCAGCCACGGGGTCGATTTTGCGTCTGCAGCAAACTTGGATCCGAACTCACCGAAGACGGCAAAATTACCCCACTCCCGCACAAGCGAGACAGCTGCGGCAGCCCAGAAAGCGGTGGCACCACCGTTGCCCAAGACAATTTCGTAACCGTCAGGTACCGCAAAGAGTTCCCGCAGACCGTTTTGCACGGACCGCACCAGGTCAATTACCGGTTCTTTTCGGTGGCTGGTCCCCCATTCCTCGGCGCTCGCAAGTCTGGCGATCTGCTCCGGGCGGATCTTGGACGGACCTGCGCCAAACCGCCCATCTCGAGGTCTCATCGACAGTGGGGGGAGTTCACTCTTCATCATGCAGACAGGGTAGTTTGCGCGGCCCAGGCTCCGCGTTGTCCGACCACCAGCTGAACTTGTCGGTAGGCTGACAGGAAGTCTTTCGAAAGGGCGTGCGGGGGCAAAAAATGGTTTCTCCAGACCTAATTGATACGACGGAAATGTACCTGAAAACCATCTTCGAAATGGAAGAGGATGGCGTCGTACCCCTGCGCGCTCGAATAGTTGAGCGCCTAGACCACTCCGGTCCAACTGTCTCTCAGACGGTCGCCCGCATGGAGCGGGACGGACTCGTAACTGTCAGGGAAGACAGACGCCTGGAACTGACACCGCAGGGGCGTGAGATAGCTCTGGGCGTCATGCGCAGGCACCGTTTGGCGGAATGCCTCCTAGTTGACGTGATCGGCCTGCCGTGGACGCAGGTACACGACGAGGCATGCAGGTGGGAGCATGTCATGTCCGCCGCGGTGGAGGAACGCCTGGACGACATCCTCAGCCACCCGCGCTTCGATCCCTACGGGAACCCGCTCCCGGGCGTTTCAAGCACCACCCCGGGTGAAGAAAGCTTGGCTACGCGTTCCAGCGAGGGAGAAGGGGCAGGAGTCCTAACAAGGATTGGCGAACCAATCCAGGCGGAGCCGTGGCTCCTGGCTCAGATGCAGGAGTTGGGATTGGTTCCAGCCGCCTCCCTGGGGTTTCGAGCGGACGGCGCCGATCTCATAGTCTGGAACGCTGTCGATCCGGAGAATGGCGAAATGCGTCTCGAATCGCGGTTCTCTCCCCACCTTTTCGTATGTGAAAGTTAAGGCTTAGTGATGTCTTCTCACCGCTTTGGTCGGTGTCCGCGCGGGGCAAGTGAGTAACGTTACCAAAACGAGACATAAGTTCTTTTTGGATGCTAACCTCTATCTAGCTGAACCCCACCCGGGGCTAAGACGATTGGTATCGGCCGCCGAATCTGCAACCCGATGCCAGTTGAAAAACATGTTGCAGAGCGGAGGACCCATTCTGTGACCGCAAGGTCTTGGGGTGAAGTCCAATGGACAGGGCTCTCCGGCCCTAACCCGACAGCTAACTTCGAAGGCAGCAGTAGGAGAGACACTAAGTGAAGCGAACCAAAGTAGTTGGTCGGCATCGACTGGCCGCCCGCCCTATCACCCCTCTTTCTAACCTGACCCAGACTTCCGAGTTCGGACGCATTACCGTGCGCCGTGCGGCTGGGGTTACGGCTACCGGTGTGATGCTCACCGCCGGTTTTGCGGGCGCGGCAAACGCTGTCCCTGTTGTTGCGACGGACTCCGCTACGGAGGACACCGATGCAACAGTAAGCCTGACTGACGCGTCGGTTGGCACGATCGTTTCGCTTGACCAGGACTGGAACCCTGGCGACGAGGTCGCAGTAGCGGTTGAGGCCCCTGAAGAAACAGAGGTCGAAGAAGAAGGCGATGAGTTTGTCACCGTTTCGCGTGATGACAACCGCGAAGCCATCGACGACTACGAGGAACTATCGGTCGCCGCAGCTGCCCCCGATGAGGATTTTGGTGCAGGAGGCTCTGTCCCTGCCGGCACCGTCAACGCTTCTTCCGTTGTCGAAGCGGCCTATGGCCTGCTTGGCATCCCTTACGTTTGGGGCGGCGAATCCACTGGTGGCCTTGACTGCTCCGGACTTGTCAAACTCGCTTATGGCG
The DNA here is from genome assembly GCA_964345535.1 of uncultured Actinomyces sp. GTDB lineage: Bacteria > Actinomycetota > Actinomycetes > Actinomycetales > Actinomycetaceae > Scrofimicrobium. The sequence continues at coordinate 30,024 of CAYFRG010000011.1, forward strand.
CGGTTGGAATTAGCTTGCCGCACAGCTCTGGCGGCATCGCAGCGAGCGGCACCACTATCCCGGCCTCAGAGGCCCGTCCCGGTGACGTCGTAGCCTACTCCGGCCACGTTGCCATCTACATTGGCGATGGGAAGATGATCGAAGCGACCGTCCCCGGTGCGCTCTCCACTATCAACTCCGTTCGCGGTGGCGGCTGGTTTGTCCGCATCTAGACTGCGTTTCTAAACTCTCTAACTTTTTTCGAAGCTGGCTCCGACTATCGGGGCCAGTTTTGTTTTACCTTTTTGTTACTCGCGTTCATTTGTTGCGCACCATGTGGGAGGTGCGGGTCCTTCCGATCGGTATCTTGGGCACCACGTAGGGGGTGCGCGACGCGCGATATTTGGGCGCGAGATCCATATCTTGTCGGCGCACTACCTCTTGGAGTCCAGGTAACCGGCTAAAGTGTGATGTAGACATCCTGTGAGCAGGAGTGCAAAAACGGTGAACCTAGGAGGGGCAATGGGCCAAATGCGGATCGTTGCGGGCGTAGACGGATCTGAAGAGGGACTGCAGGCTGCCCTGTGGGCGGCGGCCCAGGCCAAGCAAGTGGGCGGTTCCCTGCAGGTGGTCTGTGCGTACCCAACCGCCTCGTACAGCGCAGCAGCACTCGACGGCGGCTTTGCCGTCATCGACGATGAGTCTCTTCGTCAGGGAGCCCTGGCAGCGGCCGAGGAAGCGGCAGAGGTCGTGCGCAAGGAAACGGGCATCGTGTCCGAGGTTGTAGCCCTTATCGGCGATCCGGCGGTGGTCCTCACCGACATGTCCCACTCGGTCGACATGATCGTTATCGGGACACGGGGAGGCGGTGGCTTAGCCGACCGACTCCTGGGAGCTGTATCTGCAGCCGTTCCTGCTCACGCAAAGTGTCCAGTGGTTATGGTCCCTCAGCACAAGTCCGGTAAGCCGTTCGTGCCGATCGAACGGATAGTGGTCGGCTCGGACGGATCCGACCAAGCCTCCCAAGCACTTTTCAAAGCCGTTGACATGGCCGCCGACTGGAACGCTGAACTGACTGCGGTAGTTGCCATCCCGGTTTCTTCAGGAGGTAGAGGCCTATCCTGGCTTCCGGTGGCAGTGGACCGGCAGATACTTGTCGACGACATCAAGGAGAGCCTGGGCAGCGCCATCGATAAAGCTTTACGTGGACGCGACCTTTGGGTGGCGCGGCACGTGCTTGATGGAGGACCAGCCGCACTCCTAACCGAGTTTTCTACAGCGGTGGACCTAGTGGTAGTTGGGACGCGAGGAAGAGGCGGACTCGCTGGCATGCTGCTTGGGTCGACGTCCCAGACGGTGCTGAATCACTCGACCTGTCCGGTGATGACTGTGCCATCACGAAAGAGGGAATCGTCACCCGGCCCCGCGCAAAGTTGGGAGCGGCGCTGAGCCTCCCCACGGGAAGCTTCCCAATCTGTTCCACTGGGCTTGCCAATTGTTGGCTGCGCTCCCTAGGTGTTAGGGTTGTGACGGTTATTTTGCACCCGCCCGCGTAGCTCAGGGGATAGAGCAACCGCCTCCTAAGCGGTAGGTCGGACGTTCGAATCGTCTCGCGGGCACCAAATCCTCTTTAGATGTATCGGCTACACAGTGCGGTGGGTCCGCATGGAGCGCGCATCCTGAAGATGAACAGCCCGCCAGGTGCGCCTGACCGCCACCGAAATCCGCCTCAAAATGGCTGCAAAACTGCGGGAACGCAGAGCAGATAACTGAAGGCCCCGGGTGAAGGGCCAGATCATTCGCGGATACAGGACCCTCTGCTTGTAATCGAGTTACAGAACAGGGATCGGCGGTGCCGACGCTTGTTGGAACGCTAACGGAATACTTGTGTGCGGGACTGTCCGGATGCGGTTGCGCGCCCCCTTCGTTTTCTGTCGAGATGCGCGACATCGTTCAAGAGCGGGCTGCCCACTCAATACCGCGGAGCATCATTTCCTGTACCGGCTCCTCGGAAAGGTCTCCGGTGCCGTGCCCGATCGTGTTCACGAAGAGTCGCCCTGCTCCCCAGGTTCTGGTCCAGGCTACGGGGACCTCGATTGGAGCGGCCCACGGGTCGCTCGGACGCTTCGGAATCGTCGTGGTTGCCAGCACCGTGTTCAGGCTGTCAGTGAGCGTCCAATACTGCTCGCTCACAACGGTGAACGGCTCGATACCTCTCATGATTGGGTGGTCGGCCTGGGCTGGGACCGGATCTACCTGGTACTCCCGAATGCCGTGTGGGTGGGCAACAAACTGACCTCCCGTCATGTGCAGATAGTCCGTGGCAATCCTGAAGGAGTCGACGATACCGCCGTGCCACCCCGCGAGGCCGGTTCCCGAAGTAACGGCGTTCATGAGGCCGCGCAATTCTTCGGCCAAAATGTCGCCCATGGTCCAGCTTTGTACGATCACGGAGAACGTCTTGAGGAAGTCTGCGTCGGCATACGTCTCAAGACTGTGCTCAAGAGTCACATCGAAACCACGTTCTTCAAGCATCGGCATGAACAGTTCTGCAGCCTCTATTGGGGAGTGTCCGGCCCACCCGCCACAGACAAAAAGGGCCCTGCGCTGCTTACTCATTTTCACCATCTTCCGGGCGCTCAGTGCCTTGGACCAACAATTCTATCGCTTGCTGGGAGAGTGCGTTCTCAATCGCCAGATAGGCGCATCCGCGAACACCGTCGAGCTGTCCCTGGTCGGAGGTCTTGATCTGTAGTGACTCGGTGATTCGCGGAAGTGCGTTTGCATAGACCACTTCCCGTATTCCTGCGACCAGCTGGTCCCCAATGGCATGGGGCCCGCTCACCACCACCGCAGATGGGTTGAGAATTGATACGCACGCGGAGACCGCTAATCCTATGTCCCGTCCGACGTTGCGCAGGAGCGCCTGCGCATTGTGGTTGGCAGGATCGCTAAGGTCTTCTTTGGCACCCACGATTCGACCTCTTAGCACGGCCTGCAGGCAGCCAACATTCCCGCAGGCGCATTCTACGGCGCTCTTGGGAGCCACCTGGAGGTGTCCTATGTCACCCGCTAGTCCCTGCGCTCCGCGTCGGACTTGCCCGTCGAGTACTATCGCCGAGGTGATCTCATCCCCCACCCAAACGAAGAGTAGGTTCTCAGTCTCCGGCCAGTTGAATCTGAGCTCTCCGATCGCGCGTGTATTGACCGGGCTCTCCACGACCACCGGGACGTGAAAGTCCTCCTGCAGAACGGCTGCCACGTCGTAGGGTCTCCAGCGTCGAGCCCGTTCTGATATTCCTACTTGGAATTCCGGGATGGCTCCGCCAGGGAGTCCCAGTCCGATCCCAGCCAGCCTCTGGAGTTGGCATCCCGCCTCTCCGACGAGGGCCCTTATCTCAGACGCGATCCAGTCAGCGGTCACTGAGGGTCCAGCCGGGTCGACGTTCTGAGTCACTCTGGTGGCGAGCACCTCCCCGGAGAGGTCCGAAATTCCAACCTGAACGCTCTGCTCCTCCACATCTACGCCGGCGACAACTCGCGCAGTGGGATTGAAACGAAACTCGGTTGGGGGACGACCGCCCGTCGAGGTCGCTTCTCCGGCGCGCTCGATCAGACCTTCTGCCAGAAGCGAGTCCAGCCTTGCAGCTATGACGGTGCGCGAGTGGCCGGTGAGCACTCCTAACTCCGCCCGCGTCCGGGGCGGCCCAAACCGAAGTATTTGAAACATCTCGCCGGCCCCAGTGGGACGCGGCGCGAACTTCAGTAGTCCTTCCAACCCTCGCTCCTAGTTCTAGAACTTCTCAAATTATAGCTGCCAGAGTGCGCATTCCGCCGGGTTGCCAGCGAAACAATCAGGCTTTTGGCTTGCGAAATGCAAAAGTCCCAGATACATTGTAGCCATGGTCACAGAAGATCCCGATAAACCCCTCCTCAAGATGCTTGGCATCACCAAGTATTTTCCGGGTGTGCGTGCGCTAGACGGTGTTGATCTGGAGGTGCGCGCCGGAGAGGTCCACTGTTTGCTTGGTCAAAACGGTGCCGGCAAGTCTACGTTGATCAAGATCCTCTCGGGCGCCTACCAACCGGACGCAGGAACTATAGAGATAGACGGAGTTCCCGTCGAAATGACTACTCCCCAGGTTGCCTTGGACGCTGGGATAGCCACTATGTATCAAGAGTTAGATGTGGTTGATGGGCTGAGTGTCGCTGAAAACATCTACCTGGGACACGAGTTCTCACGCGGCGGCCTCCTTAGGCTTTCAGAGACGCGGCGCAGGGCTCGCGCACTGCTGGAAAGCCTTGGCCACCCTGAGATTCGTCCCAGCACGGAAGTGGGCAGCCTGTCTGCTGCGGGAAAACAGATCGTGTCTATGGCAAGGGCGCTGTCTCATAAGGCCCGCGTGATCATCATGGATGAGCCGTCAGCGGTCCTGGATTCTGAGGAAGTCGAGAACCTCTTCGAGGTCGTTGAGCGCCTCAAGGCTCAGGACGTTGCTGTCATCTACATCTCACACCGTCTGGACGAAATCCGGCGGATAGGCGACCGAATCACGGTCCTGAAAGACGGGATAACCGTCGCCCAAAACCTGCCCGCGCGTGACACCTCAACAGAACAGCTGATTCAGCTGATGACGGGGCGCCGCGTCGAGTACTTAACTCGACCCGAGCCGAAGAAAGATGCGTTCGATCCGGAAGTACTGCTTACAGTCGAAGATCTTTCCCTGGAGAGGGAATTTAACAACGTGTCTTTCGAGGTGCAGGCCGGAGAGATTCTGGGCCTGGCAGGCCTCGTTGGGTCGGGTCGCTCCGAAATCCTAGAGACGGTCTTTGGAGCGCGCAAAGCCTCCAAAGGTGAGGTGCGGGTGCGTGACAAGGTCCTGAGCTCCGGCTCAGTCCCGGCCGCAGTAGAGGCCCGCATGGGGCTATGCCCGGAGGAGCGGAAGAGTCAGGCTCTCATCCTGGACGAAGCCCTGTTCCGAAACATTACGTTGGCGAACTTCGCGGACTACGCAAAACTTGGATTTTTGGACGAGGACGAAGAAAAGGAGATGGCCGCAGAGCAGGGGCGGTCCATGGACGTCCGGCCACTAGACCTAATGCGGGCGGCCAGGACTTTCTCCGGAGGGAACCAGCAGAAGCTGATCTTGGCCCGCTGGCTCCTCAGAGGTTGTGACGTCCTCCTTTTGGATGAACCGACCCGAGGGGTAGATGTCGGGGCTCGAGCAGAGATCTATGAGCTGATCTATCGCCTCGCAAATGAAGGTGCCGCCATTTTGGTGGTCTCCTCCGAAATTCCGGAAGTCATTCATCTTTCGGATCGTGTTCTTGTGGTTTCCGAGGGCGAAATTGTCGCAGATCGGCCAGCGGCCGACATCACCGAGGAGGACGTATTGGGCCTAGTAATGGAAGGGACGATGCAGTGAGTAACGTGACTGAGATCGCGGACACGCCAGAACCGGTGGCGCTGCCAGAAGAGAAGGCCAAGCGCGGAGCGTGGTACCAAGGAGCGCTCGGTCGAAACCTGGGCCTTATCTTGGCTCTGATACTTCTTATCATCGTGGGGGTCGTGACCTCGGGGGAACGCTTCCTCAGTGTCGAAAACCTGATGACCATTTTGCGTCTTGCTTCCGCCATGGGAGTCCTCTCGATAGGAATGACGTTCGTTATAACGACGGGTGGCATTGACCTTTCCGTCGGGGCCGTTATGGGTCTGGCGACGATCTGGGCTTCCACATTGGCAACGCAAACAATGGCAGACAAGTATCACTGGACGCTCATGGTTTTCACGGCGCTCGCAGTGGGGCTTGTTGCCGGCCTGATAAACGGGGTCATCGTTGCCTACGGAAAGGTAGTTCCCTTCATTGCCACACTGGCAATGATGGTTGCCGCGCGGGGTTTGGCAGAGATTATTTCGAACCGGCAAACCCAGTTGGTGAACGTAACCGGCTTTACGTCAGCACTCCGCGGGAATCTCTTGGGTGTCCCTGTGCTTGTATGGCTGTTCGCACTGGTTGCGGTTGTCGGATGGGTAGTTCTGAACCGGACGACCTTCGGCCGTAGGACAGTTGCCGTCGGCGGCAACGCAGAAGCTGCGCGACTAGCCGGCATCAGAGTGAAGAGGCAGCTCGTATATGTTTACAGCCTCTGCGGCCTCACCGCAGGCATCGCTGCCGTGATGATGCTAGCCCGCACGAACTCTGGGTCTTCCACCCACGGTTACCTCTATGAACTAGACGCTATCGCTGCGGTAGTAGTCGGCGGGACTTTGCTGATAGGTGGACGCGGGACGATCGTCGGTACCGTTCTTGGCGTCTTGCTGTTCACCACACTCACCAACGTGTTCATCCAGAACAACATGTCTACTTCCGCACAAGCAGTTGCGAAGGGCATCATCATCGTCGTTGCGGTTCTGCTGCAGCAACGGTTCACCGATTCGAAGAGTCAAAACACCTAGCAAGCAAGCTTGAAGTAAAAAAACTATGAAAGGAACCCTGAAATGAGAAAGCTGAAGACCCTGAGGGTCGTCGGGGCTGGGGCCGCCCTGGCGCTCACACTAGGAATGGCGGCCTGTACGTCCAATACTCCAGCGCCCGCAGAAACAACTGATGACGGCGCGGCTCAATCGGAAGCTACTGAGACGGCCGAAGAAGCTGCCCCAAGCGAGAATGCTGCCGAGGGAGAAAAAGTAGTCATCGGCTTCTCTGCCCCCGCGGCAGACCACGGGTGGATGGGTGCGATTACTAAGGCCGCTCTTGCAGAGGCCGATAAGTACCCGGACGTGGAACTGCGCGTCGCTGAAGGCACCAATGATGTCTCCCTGCAGATCTCCCAGATTGAAGGATTCATCAACGACGACGTCGACGCCATCGTCCTCCTTCCCTTCGACGGTGACGCACTCACCGAGATCGCCCTTGACGCCATGGCAAAGGGAATCCCGGTCATCAACGTGGACCGAGAGTTCTCAAGTCCTTTCGCAGCCCGCGCTACCGTCCTGGGTGACAACTACGGCATGGGAGTGTCCGCAGGGACCTTCATCTGCGAAAAGATGGAAGGTAAGAGCGACGCTGTAGTTGCGGAAATAGCGGGAATTGACAACCTGCCCCTCACGCAGGACAGGTCCCAGGGCTTCGCCGATGCGCTGGACAAGTGTGGCCTGAAGGTTGATCACCGCGTCGCAGCTGACTTCACTGTCCAAGGTGGCGAGACCGCTACGGCGAACCTGCTGCAGTCCGCACCCCACATGGACGCGGTGTGGAACCATGACGATGACCAGGGAATTGGCGTCATGGCCGCCATCGAAGCTGCAAATCGTGATGAGTTCATCATGGTCGGCGGTGCTGGTTCCAAGAACATGATGGAACTGATCCAGAGCGACGGCTCCGTCGTGAAGGCGACCGTTGTCTACCCGCACACGCAGGCAGCAGACGGCATTGCCCTGGCACGCCTAGTGGCGCAAGGTAAATCTATGACGGATCTGGTTTCCCACCAGGTACCTCGGAAGATTCAACTCTTCGCTCCTGTGGTCGACATTGAAAATGTTGGCGACTACGTGAACGACGCATTCGACTCCTAGAAGCTGGCGGGGGCGGGCCTGGGGCCCGCCCCCTCTCGCCAGTCCAAATGGTCAAGTAAAACTGCTGGAAAGAGATAAAGAGTGAGCAAGAAATCTGAGCTAAACGTTGCGATGATCGGTTACGCCTTCATGGGAGCAGCTCATTCGCAAGCTTGGCGGACCGCCCCCAAATTCTTTGACCTTCCACTAGACCCTGTAATGAAGGTCCTGGTTGGACGAAATAAAGCGAATGTAGAGGCTGCAGCCGAGCGTCTTGGCTGGGAAGAAGCCTCCACAAGTGTTGAAGAGACAGTACAGCGCGAAGATATCGACGTGGTCGATGTTTGCACGCCGGGTAACACGCACGCGGAAATATCAATAGCCGCGCTTCAAGCCGGTAAGAACGTGCTCTGTGAAAAGCCCCTAGCCAACACGGTAGAAGAGGCGCAAGCGATGGCCGACGCTGCTGCGGAGGCAAAGGAAAAATTTGGGACCCAAGCCCTCGTTGGTTTCACCTACAGGCGTGTGCCGGCAATCCAGCTGGCCCGCAAATTGGTGAGCGAAGGCCGCCTGGGACAGATCCATCACGTGCGGGCGCAGTACCTACAGGACTGGCTGGTCGACCCAATGGCCCCAATGTCTTGGCGTCTTGAGAAGGACAAGGCCGGGTCGGGCGCTTTGGGTGACATTGGAGCCCACATCGTCGATCTGACCCAGTTCATCACGGGGCAGGACATTACTTCAGTCTCCGGTGCGCTTCGGACTTTTGTCTCCGAGCGCCCACTCCCCGCCGAGTTCTCCGGACTGACAGGCCAAGCAGGAGAGGGCACAGGGCAGGTCACGGTGGATGACACGGCGGCTTTCCTGGCTGATTTCTCCGGCGGCGCGCTTGGGGTTTTTGAGGCTACGCGCTTCGCAAATGGACGCAAGAATGCGATCAGAATCGAAATAAATGGGTCGGATGGTTCATTGGCTTTCGACTTCGAGGACATGAACGTTCTGAACTATTTCGATGGCAGAGAGGATCCTCAGGTTGCTGGGTTCAGGCGCATCCTAGTTACCGACCCCTCCCACGAGTACGCCTCTGAGTGGTGGCCTGCCGGTCACCTCCTGGGTTACGAGCACGCGTTTAGCCATCAGGTTGTTGACCTGGTTCGCGGAATCGGAGAAGGGAAGACAGTGCACCCCACCTTCGCTGATGGACTTCAGGTTCAGAAGGTCCTTGCCGCAGTGGAACGGAGCGCCGCAAACGAAAAAGACTGGGCACAAGTCTAGCTTTACTAACCAATAACGATCTTAAGAAAGAAGAAAGGAAGTGAGAGTGATGGCTCGCCCAATCACCCTCTTCACCGGTCAGTGGGCCGATCTCCCCCTCGAAAAGGTAGCTGAGCTTGCCTCCGGCTGGGGCTTCGACGGGCTAGAGATTGCCTGCTGGGGTGACCACCTAGACCCTTGGAAGTGGGACGACGCGGAGTACGTGCAGGGAAAGAAAGACCTGCTCGAAAAGTATGACCTGAAGGTTTACGCGATCGCGAACCACCTGAAGAGCCAGGCGGTATGCGACGACCCGATTGACCAGCGTCACAGGGACATGCTCCCCGACCAAATCTGGGGCGATGGTGACCCAGAGGGAGTGAGGACCCGCGCCGCAGAGGAGATGAAGAACTCTGCTCGAATGGCTGCTCGCCTGGGAGCGAAGACCGTCACGGGGTTCACTGGGTCTTCAATCTGGAAGTACGTAGCGATGTTCCCGCCGGTCAGTCCGGACCTCATCGAGGCGGGGTACAAAGATTTCGCGGATCGTTGGAACCCAATCCTGGATGTTTTCGAAGAAGAGGGGGTCAGGTACGCCAGCGAGGTCCATCCGAGCGAAGTCGCTTACGACTATTGGACGACCCAGAAATCCCTCGAGGCGATTGATTACAGAGAGAGCTACGGACTGAACTGGGATCCCAGCCACTTTGTATGGCAGGGCTTGGATCCTGTGGGGTTCCTGATGGAATTCAAGGATCGGATCTACCACGCACACATTAAGGACGTGAAGCTTGCGATGGGTAACGGCAGGAACGGGATCCTCAGCTCCCACCTTCCTTGGGCTGATCCCCGCCGCGGTTGGGATTTCATTTCCCCTGGACGGGGCGACGTCCCCTGGGAACGGGCCTTCCGCGCTCTGAATGCAATTGGCTACAGTGGACCGCTGTCCATCGAATGGGAAGATGCCGGCATGGAGCGCACGGTTGGCGCGCCCCAGTCCTTGGCGTTTGTGAAGAACATGTCATTCGAGCCGCCCGCAGCCGCGTTCGATGCTGCTTTCGCTGTGAAATAGAAGGTTGACCAAGAGCTGTTGGGTCCTCAAAAGGTGAGACCCAACAGCTTTTGTGTACCCGGCGTGCATTCGGCGCTCTCCGTTTCTCAGCGACTCACTCGTGTCAGCAGTCGTGCGTCCATTCGCCGGGAGACCCAAATTCCTGGCTGCCAATGCCGTCGACCATAGGGGTTTGGCAACCCGAACTGGCTGGCCTTAGCCGCATCACGCTTTTCAGTATCGAGGGGGTCGTGTCAGCGTTTGTTAGGTGCTCGGCCGAAGGCTTGTGCCCTTTTGTTGCTTCTCTTTCCCCTTTCCGACCCGCGCATCTGCCCTAGCAGGTGTGTCAGGATTTCGAACAAAGCCCAAGAACAGGGGCCGCCCTCCAGTCCAGGAGCCTCGTTTGGGGCGGCTCTCCACAGGTGGTTTGATCGCACGTTTCCGAGCGGCAGCAGGGTTGTCACACAGATGGGGGAACTTGTGCTTCGAAGCCCCGCGCCGCATACTTAGGCGCGTCAAGAGTGCCCGCAGGGGCAGGCAACACTCGGAAAGTTTCGGGAGCAGAAAGTGCTGCGGGACCGGCACGCCTCCGTTTGCTCGGCCCCTTGGGCAGATACGGTGATAAACGTGAGTCCTAGTATTTTTGATCGCCTGGTTGCGGGGCAAGCACAGGCGCAGCGTGAAGAGGAAGCCCCCGCGTCCGACGCTGCCGAATCTGAGGTGCAGGACCAGCAGGGTTTGGTAGCAGGACCGGTGGATTCTGCAGCTTCGTTCCGGGATGTTGTAAGCGAGTGGCGCACTGACCTGGCCGGCCGCATGCGCGCGGAGTTGGAGAACAACCCCCTTACTGAGCTGGATCTGAAGACGCCTCACCCGGGGGGACTCGCCCAACTTTATGCAGAACGTCCGACCAAGCTGAGTAACCTGTTTCGCGATCGCGATCATCTCGACCGCGCACAGGCTGAGGCATTGGATTTGCTACGGCAGGCACAACGGCTCTTGAACGAATACGGCCTTGTGACCCTGTATCTTTCAATCGGTACCGCTAGCTGGCAGGAGGACGGCCAGCGCCGAACATCTCCCGTTTTGTTGCGCCCGGTTGACGTTTCGATGGATCAGGATGGGGAGATTTACCTGGCTTTGCGACCCGGGATGGAAATCAGTAACCGTCTCCTGATGGTCCTTTCCCAGTACGGGACCGCCTTGGATGCGACAGAAATTCTCCACGCGGTGCGCACAGAGCACGGTTTCTCTCCGGAAGTCGCTCTGAAACTTGTCCGGGAGGCGGGCGCAGATGTGCCCGGTTTCTCTGTCTCGGACTCTCTGACCGTGGGTGTCTTTTCTCATTCCACCAGCGCGCTGCTCAGGGAGCTCGGCGCGCCGCAGTGGCTCAGTCTCTCCACGCCCGTTCGTTCACTTGCCGGTGACAAGCAAGCTACGAAGGAGTTAGCGTTCCAGATTTCGGAGCCGAATCCTCTGGACAGGGATCCTTGGGAGGAAAAGGGCATTGGGGAGCAGTCCCCCGAGTGGGCCGACGTGGTCGAGGCGGCAACGGGGGAAAACTCGGTTCTGGTTCGTGTTCCCGGCGCCGACTCTCCAGCGCCGCTGGTGGCCGCGTTGGCGGCGGAGCATGCTGCTGCGGGCAAGTCCGTACTCGTTGTGGCGTCCCCCGGGCCAATCCAAAATGCTATCGCTGCCGAGCTGGCGAACGCTGACCTTGACGGGGTGTTCAACGTAGTCGGGTCAACCATGCGGTCTGCGGAGCAGGTGCAGCGAAATCTTCTTGCCGCGCTTGAAGACGCGCTGGACGACCACGACTATGATGCTTCGGACCGGATGCGAACACGGCTGCGTCGCCGCAGGGAGGAGCTGGAAAACTATACGGATGCCCTGCACAGGCCTTTTCCGGATTTGGGTGTTTCCGCTTTTGATGCGTTGCAGGCACTGACGGATTTAACGTCACTGTCGGCGGCTCCCGCCACCAAGGTGCGGCTTGATCGCGCGGCGTTGCGGCACGTTGCCAGTGACCGGGGAAGCTCGGCAAAAGCGCTTTTGGCCCGAGCCTACGAGCTCGGAATGTTCTCCGGAGATGTCCAGCGGAACTGGTGGACGGGTATAGAGATCTCCGACGAAAAAACCTTTGAGCAAGTACTGGCCGCAGTCCAGGAGCTTTCGGAGCGGATACTGCCTCAAACGGAGCGCGACATGGCCTCTGTGCAGATGACGACCGGGCTGCGGCTCGCTCCCAACGTGGCAGTGTGGCAGGAAGAACTTGGGCTTCTTGGTGGTGTCCAGAAGTGCTTGGACGTTCTTGAACCTCGCGTTTTTGAACGTTCAGCTGCCGACATGGCTGTCGCAACGGCCAGTAAAGACTGGCGCAAGGAACGGGGTATCTCTCTGCGCGGGTCCAAGCGCAGGTCCTTGGTGAAACAGGCGAAGGACCTTTTGGTTCCGGGGGCCTACGCACAGGACTTGCACGCCGAGCTTGCTAAAGTACAGCAGTTACGTGAACGCTGGCGCTCGTTCGCTGAGGAGGGGAGTTGGCCCTCCGTGCCGACGGACCTGCCCGCAATGCAGGCGACGGACAAGGAGCTGACTGCACGTCTTGCTTCCATAAACCCGTACATCGAACCTGTTTACGGGAACGTGTTCGAAATGTCGATCGAGGAACTCGGTGGCCTTTTGGATGCTCTGGCCGGGGATCCTGAAGGGGCACGGGAGCTACCTGAGCGCGTACGTGTCAGTGCCGAGTTGGAGCAGATGGGTCTAGGCCCTCTGATGGCTGACTTCCTGGAGCGGCAGGTCGCCGGGGAGGCACTCAACTGGGAGTTGGATCTGGCGTGGTGGGCTACGGCGCTATCGGTGATGCTAGCGGAAGAACCCGATTTGGGCGGAACCGACCCTACCGGATTGCAGGATTCGCTGCAGGAGTTGCGCGTCCTTGAACAGGAGCAGATCGCGTCCTTGGGTCCGATCATCCGATCGAAGATAATGCGGCTACGTCAGGCCGCGTTGGCCGAGGTCACCGGAGTTTATGACGAGATATACGCCCAGATAGCCACGCCGATGGCCGGCCCCGCGTATTACGCCCAAATCCCGCTGACCTGGGGCCTGACACCAATCGTCATCACGTCACCGGCAGTGGTACCGCAGGTAGTTCCCTGGGGTCGCAATATTGACGTTGTGATCATGGCGGGCATTGGGTCTACCCCGCCCCCGGCTCTTGTGCCAATCATTGCGCGTGGCTCCCAGGTCATCGTGGCTGTGAACCAGTCAGAAGCCGGTGACACGGTGGACTGGCTCTCCAGAACTTTCACGGCTCTGGAGCTGCCTGCGCGGCCCCGCCACATCAACAGTGCCGTGGTCTCCTTGGTGTCCAAATACGGGGTCGAAAGCGGCGCGGTTTCCATTCCCGGGCGCGTTCCGCAGGCCCGGCTCAACCTCCAAGTTGTGCACGGGACGGGCATGCCTGCACCGGGCGTCCACGCCATTGAGTCATCTGCCGCCGAGGTGGAGGCAGTGGTCGGCAGGGTCCGGGAACACGCACACGCCGACTCGGACCAGTCGCTGGCAGTAGTGGCATTAAATGATCGGCACGCGACTAGGATTCGCGCTGCCCTTCGGAGTGCGTCCACTTCGGATCGGGTCTTGCGAGAGTTTCTGGAGAGGTCGAACAGCGAACCTTTCGTTGTGCTGGGGCCGCACGAGGCCGCCGACTATAGCCGCGATAGGGTCATCCTTGCGGTTGGATTCGCGAAGACGCCCCACGGTCGGGTGATTCACGACTTCGGTAATTATTCACTTCCCGGTGGGGAGGCATTGCTGGGACAGGCACTCAGGGTAGCTCGAGGCCAGCTGGACTTGGTGGCATCTTTTGCTCCCGGTGAGGTCGACCGTGAGAAGCTGCGCCAGCCGGGCGCTCAGATGCTTGTTGACCTGCTGGAGCTGGGGGGAGACGGCGCGGAAACCGAGCCGGAGTGGCCGACTTTGGAGATGGCACCAGACCACCTTCTGGTCGATCTTGCCGAGCGACTCTACGGCCTTGGCTTGAACGTTGTCCCGAACCTGGGTGTGCAGGGTGGCCTGCGAGTTCCGCTTGGCATTGGACACCCAGAGGTTCCTGGGGAGCTGCTCGTCGCCATTCTCACTGACGATGATCGATACATAGAAGAGCCTTCCCTGAGGGTACGCGACCACATGGTTCCTCGGCTTCTTGAAGACCTTGGCTGGAAGGTCCGCATTGAGCTTTCGATGGCGGTCTTTATTGACCCGAATAAGGAAGCCGAAGCAATCGTGCAGCTGGTGTTGGACGCGGTTGACGAGTTCTACGAGAACAACCCAGCTTTGCGCCCGGATGGGTTTGACCCTGAAGAAGAACGCGACGACGTTTTCCGTGGGCTCGGTGAATTAGAGGAGCCAGAGGACATTGACCACTCCCTATACGGAGTTCCCACAGTCGCTGACGCAGAAGACGCAGACGTATCAGCGGATTCATCGGTAACGCTTCCGATGGCTGGCCGTCCCCTCATAGCCGCTGGTCTCCCCCTTGCCGCGTACGGGGATGACCAGCTGGACGCGGTCGCCCAATGGGTGATTTCGGTGACCGAGGATCTGACCGAGGATCAAATGGTGGAAGGGATGCGAGAGTTCTTAGGATTGCTCCGTCCCGGTGCTCAGTCTGACGCGGTGCTGCGCAACGTGGTCAGGCGCAATCAACCCGCGCAACCGGAGGAGGCACCGGAGGAAGACGGTGATGAATAGAAAGAGCGGCAGGAGGCGCCGAGCTGTCCTAATCAACGATGTCGATCAGAAACGGTTGGAAGAGGGCAAAACTCCGAGCTGGCTAGAGGTAAGTGAACACCCGCGGACTGAGGATTCTTCTCTGCCCGGAGAGCTGTCTGCCAGAGACCGGCGGCTGCTCGAGGATGTCCCGCCCCACTGGTCGCCGCCCGCCTGACAACTAGTCGGGGGCTGCCGCGCGGAGCGCGTACTGCAGCGTCCCGTTACTTTCCGCTCGTAGGATCGCGGCCGTCGATTCGCTTGGCGCTGCCAGTGCGACCAGCGTTTCCGGTTCCCCACCCCAAGCGGGACTGTCTGTCTCTGTCACCTGCAGGACCCGGGCCGATTCCGCGACACGCTCGGGAGCGCAGAGCTTGTCCCCGCAGTCCTCCGCCTGTCCCCACAGATCCACGCTCTCCCCTGTCTGCAAACTCAGTGTAGAACCGGTTGGAACAGGAATCTCCAGCAGAGTTTCCCCACTCTGCAGCATGCGGGTTCGCTCTGAGCCCCGCACGTCATCCTCCCCCAAAGTTGTGCCGGCAGGCAGGAGGCGGTCAGCTACGAGCCGGTCAGGCTTGCTATCGGCGCCGAACGCGTTGGCGGGTACAGCCTGGTTTGGCACGACTACTAGCGATAATTGGTTGTCTTCGATAACCGCGCCAAAAGGCACCTGCGCGGTGGTCACCCACACGGGGATGCCTTCGGGAGCAGGGCGAAGTGCCAGTATCGCCAGGGTCACCGCTGCCACTGCGATGGCCGCTCCAAGGGCAACCCCTGCCACGCGTCCGGCGCCGCGCCAATCTTTCTTCATTTCAACAGCGTCCCAAGGGTGCCACGCTTCCGCACAAATGACTGTGATGCCTGTGGATAACCTCGGTTACAGCGACTGTGGAAGGTGCACTACGCTGGTGTCGGTAACCGCCCACCCCATCGGGATATCGTGGACTTCCCGGGGGAGAGCGCCGGGCGGGAGCAGCTCCCAGTTGTACACGACGGCGGCTGCCTGTGCGCCCCCGGCAAGGCTATGAAGGGCCCTGTCGTACCAGCCCCCACCCTGACCAAGACGCGTGCCTGACCCGTCTACGGCCAAGGCTGGGACTAACACCAGGTCAATCTGGTCTAACCTGCCGGGGCGAATGCCTGAGGGTTGCGCGGGCCTTCGCGGCCGCGGCGTCTCTAAGGTGTCGCCGGGGCCCCACCAGGCCCAGGTTCCTGCTGGAAGTGTCTCTCCGTCAGCGGCGAAGAGTCGGGGAAGGAGAAGCTCACCTTCGGGTAGACCCAGCACATCCGGTTCCGTCAGGTAGGGAACGAAAGAGGCCACCCGCCGGGCCTTGGTGAGGTGAACCAGTTTGCCGATTGACTTCTTGAAACTGTTTCTTGGCGGCAGCTCTCCCGTCTTGGCCAGGTTGGCTCGGGCGGCCCTCACCTCGGCACGCCACTGAGCCTTGTTGATCGGGGCGCTCCCCATAGCTCTCTCCCTCCAGTTGGCTGCCCACTTACAGGGTAGGCTTCTGCACCGTCCGGCACGTAGATTTACCGGTAGTCGACTTTTCTGTCACACTGAACCTATGCGTTCAGTTGCCGATTTTTACCAGGACTGCCTTGGCTCTGCCAGTTTGCAGCCGCCCCTTGACGTTCAGTTGGCTGACGCGGTGGGCTGCGTTTTGGCCGAGGAGGTACAGGCACCCTTCGATCTACCAGTCGCGGATGTGGCCGCCTGTGACGGCTATGCGGTTCGTGCCGCCGAGCTGGCGGGAGCGACGCCGGAAAAACCGGTGAGTTTGCAGGTCACCGAGGAAATCCGCGCGGGGAACATTGACCCAACATTGCTGATTGAGGGAGGGGCTGTCCGTATCGCATCTGGTGCCGCAATTCCCCACGGGGCGGACGCGGTGGTCTCCCTGGATTTCACCGATCACGGGGTGGCGCAGGTGAACGTACGAACCCAGCCAGCCCATGGGGAGAATATTCGCTGGCGGGGAGAAGACGTTCAAAGCGGGGACATAGTGCTGCGCCCGGGCACCCGCGTAGGTTCCCGCCAGATCGCCTTGCTCGCGGGGGTTGGCCGCTCCCGGGTAGTCGTGCATCCGCGCCCTCGCGTGGTGGTCATCTCTATCGGAGATGAGTTGGTGGAGCCCGGGCATGAGGCGCTTCCAGGTACCGTGTTCGACGCGAACGGCCATGCGCTTTCCTCTGCGATTGCTGATTCGGGAGCGGAAGTTTTCCGTGTTCCTGCTGTGCCTGACAATCGGGCGGCCCTGAAGAGCACGATTGAGGACCAGCTGGTTCGCGCCGACCTCATCATAACTACGGGAGGGATTTCGTACGGGTCGGGGGACACAGTGCGCGAGGTACTCGGCATGCTGGGCACCGTGCGCTTCGATAACGTTGCGGCGTGGCCCGGTCATATCCTCGGGGTTGGGACTGTCGGCGAAGGTGTGCCGATCTTCTGCCTGCCCGGAGACCCGGTGTCCGCTCAAGTCTGTTACGAGGTCTACGTGCGGCCCGCACTCCGGCAAATGCAGGGGTGGTCGAAGGTGACTCGGCCCAGTGTTCAAGCTCGCGTGGATCGCGGTTGGTACTCTCCCCGGGGACGTAGGGAATTTGTGCGGGTGCGACTGGTGGGGGACCCGCGCCGGGGCTACCAAGCCCGCGTTCAAGGTAAGCCCTCCGCCCTGTGGATTTCCTCGCTTGCTGAGTCTAATGCGTTGGCAATAGTCCCGGAAAACCTGACCGACGTGCGCGAAGGCGACACCCTCCAGTGCCTAGTGCTTGACTGAGGTGGCCATGACCTCCGGACTGTCGTGGTGGGAACGTCGAATCAGCCCCAGCATTTGGGGCAGGCCCGCCCAAGAATTGACGGTTGAGTATGACGAGCCGGGTCGGAACGGATTGCTCAGCCCCGACGCTGACATCAGTAAGTTGGTCATCCGCCCAGCACTCGGCTCAGACCACCAGCGACTAGAAGCTATACGACGTGGTAACAGGGCTTGGCTGGGTCCCTGGGAGGCAACACTGCCTCCAAACAGTATGGAGATGCTCCCAACGCAGTCCGAATACCGCCGACGCCTAGAGCGACAAATGCAGCACAGCGAAGCCCTGGTGATGGTTATCGAGGCGGACGGTGAAGTGGTTGGCCTAGTATCCATCGCTGGCGTGCAACACGGAGCGATGAGCCAGGGAAACTTGGGCTACTGGATCGCGAAGCGGTGGTCCCGCCTGGGAATTGTCTCCTTAGCTGTGGCGACAGTGATCGACCTTGTGCTCGGTGAACTGGGTTTGCACCGACTGGAGATAAACGTGCGACCAGAAAACGATGCGTCACTGGGTGTCGCACGCCGACTAGGCCTCCGTTATGAAGGACTCCGAGTCCGGTACATGTCCATCGATGGCCAGTGGGCCGACCACGCCGGCTTCGCCGTGGACCAGGAGATGCTCGCGGGCGGTGGGCTGGTAGAGACCCGCATCCGGGGTCGCTGGGGCTGACGCGTTCACAATCTGCGCGAACTCGGCGGTTCTAACCAAGAAAGCCCTCTTCCGTGACTTAGGTTGGGCTTGTGGGATTGGGTGGGCTGACGCTGGCGGCAGTGTTCGTAATGGTCGGGGGAATTTTTGTCCCCCGTCTAGTGGGGCGCCGCGAAGCGCTTGTCCACTCCAGGGAGGGGGACCGGTTCTCCTCTGACCTGCGGCTGCTGTCAGCTGCCGCTACCGGCGATGCACCGTCCGCGCGCCACCGAACGTCGATGCCGCTCCTGCGAGCAGAGGTTGATCCTGAAACAGAGGTAACGATGACCAGCCGTCCAGCACTGCACTCTCCGACAAGGCCCCGTTCCGCAACGACTCTTCGGATGACCTCACAGCAGACCAGGCAGCTGTCGGCACTGAAAGCGCAGCGGGCTGCCCGTGTGTCCCAAACGCGTGCGGCTGCGCAGCGCCGGGTCGTGACGGTCAGCGCCGCAGCCACCCTTACAGCACTTGTCGCAGCGTTAGCTGCGCTCTCCGTCGTGTCCTGGGCTTGGGTGTTGCTCCCCGCCATGCTTCTGGCTGTCGCCACGGTTGGTTCCCGTGTTGCCGCGAAGAATATTGAAGCCGCGCGGGCGCGGGAGGAAGAACAATTCCGTGCGCTCCAAGAGCAGGTTGATGCCCGCGGGGCAACCCGCATGGTGTCGGTGACATCTGCGGAAGTCCGCGATGAGCCGCACTCCGTAGAGGCCAAGGAAGACTCTGGGACTGCACAGGAAGAGAACGAGTCCGAAGTGGAAGCCTCAGAGTCTCAAGAGAAGAGCTCTGTGACCGAAGTTGTCTCCGTGGAGGATCAGGTTCGAACGGACGCGCTCAGAACAGTGGTGGTAGAGGACGTCGAAGAGGAGACCGTTGAGGTGCAGAAGAAGCTTTCAGCCGCCAGCTCTTGGTCCGTTCGCGATCTTCCCGTGCCTGCGTCAGTCCGCAAGGCCAAGGTGGTTCGGCGTAGTATTCACACCGATACCGATCTGGTGAATGTTCCCGAGGTACGAAACAGAGCCTCACGTCCGCTGGCTGCCACGGGTACTGGCGAAGCAGCCCCGGTGAACGTTGACTATTCTGTGGATCTGGACGCGGTCTTGGAGGCGCGTCGCGCGCAGTAACTGTCACTGCGGCAGTGAGGAGAACCACCACCAAACCAGAGCATCGCAATTGTCGGGTTCTTCGACCTGCGTGATAGGCTATCTTGGTCCGATCGGCCACGCCGATCGCGGCGGGGCTATGGCGCAGTTGGTAGCGCGTCTCGTTCGCAATGAGAAGGTCGGGGGTTCGAATCCCCCTAGCTCCACGGTTGACACCTCGGCTTTAGCGCTGGGGTGTCTTTGGTTTTCGGGAGAGCTCCCCGTCCTCTTGCACTACTCTCGCATATAAGGCATGCAAGCCTGTACCTGTTGGCAAGTCCCAGCCCTGTGCGGGCTAGGCTTAGGTCATGATCTCTATTGCGACTATCGGGACCAGTTGGATCACGGAGGCCTTCGCTGCGGCGGTGGTGCAAACGGAGGGAATCGCACTTGCCGGAGTCTATTCCAGGGACCCGGACCGGGCAGAGCAGTTCCGTTCCCAGTTGGATGCTCCAACGTCCTGGTCAGATTATGAAGCAGTTCTGCGGAGCCCCCATGTAGACGCCGTTTACATAGCATCACCAAATGCGCTGCATTTCGAGCAGGCGCTGGCGGCTCTTGACGCTGGAAAGCACGTCTTGGTGGAAAAGCCCGCGACCGTCTCCGCGGAGCAGTTCCGGGCACTAATCGACGTCGCTCATGATAGGGGCGTCGTTCTAATGGAGGCAATGCGCAGCGCACACGACCCGGGAACACAGCTGCTTCATCGCTTAGTGGGCGAACTAGGTCCTGTAAGGCTCGCCTCGTTAAGCTACTGCCAAAGGTCGTCGCGCTACGACCAGGTGCTGGCCGGAAAGCGGGTCAACATATTCGACCCTGCCTTTGGCGGTGGGGCACTTTTGGACATCGGCATCTACTGCGTGTCCATGATGGTGGACCTCTTTGGGGTCCCGGAGTCTGTCAGCGGAGGACAGGTGCTCCTTCGCAGCGGCGCAGATGGGGCGGGCTCGGCCGTGTGCCAGTACCCAGACAAGGTTGTGAACCTGGTGTATTCGAAGATTACGCAGTCTTCGACTCCCTGTGTCGTTGAAGGGGAGCTTGGAACCCTAACCTTCTCTTCCGTGGCGGCGCCACGTAAGTTTGAGATCCGCTACTTGGACGGGGCGGTCCAAACCGAGACAATCGAGGCCTCTGGCGAAAACATGGCGTACCAGGTCGCGCATTTTGTTTCGTTAGTCGATGGTAGGGACTGCAAATCTGATTGGTTGCGGACCCAAGGAAGCCTGGAAGTGGTTGATCTTCTCAGAGACAGCGACGCCACTGCGGTCTAGTCCGGGAAGAGACCCGTGCTGCAGCCGCAGTTACAGCCCAAGTGCTGGTCGTAGTCGCAAGCCCCTGTCATCGCTTCCGCCGGGCCCGCCGGGCGGAGCTACCGTAGACTTGGGAAAAGAACCTTGGGACAGGTGACACAGACTTGGGCCTCTCCCGCGAGTCAACGCAAATGAATGTGATGAACTGCGGCCGGACATGACTGGTCGCAAACGAAGGAGGGCCCCCGTGGCTGCTAACGATAAGTCTTTGAACGCTCTGTTGGAGAACCGCTTCTACATTGGTAAAGAGATCCCGACGTCAGGGGCCGAGCTGGCGCAACGCCTTACCGAGTCTTTGCAGTTGCTGGGGACCGGCAAGCCGCTACCAGCCGATGGTGTGCGGGCGACGATCACCACTCCTCCGAATATTGACTTGCTTCAGTTGGACCTATCGGGCTTCGTGGCCAGCACAGACAAGAGTGCTCTGGAGCGGGCAAAGGAGCAGGTTACTTCAGACAGCTCCGACGTTGCGGATCGCGTGCCCGCTGCAATCGACAAGGTGATGCTGAAAGCCCACCCCCTAACTGTTCAGGATGTTCCAGCTGAGTTCGACCTGCAGGCTGAGAAGGTTCCCTTTAACTGGGTTGTCGACAAGCAGGGCGGCGTTTGGTTCGGTTTAGCCAATGATCGTCCGGATGAAATGCACGGCGAGTTCACGGCCCGTATAGAGAAGAGCGATTTGCGACGCGCCGTTTCCCAGGCGGTGGCTGTAGGGGCCGAACAGAAGGGTTTTGCTCTCCAGGACTTGAACTTTGATATCAAACAGGTTGGGAACGATTTCCTTGTAGCCGGCAATGCGAAGTTGCGGAAGGGGATTCTTTCCGCGCGCGCGGACGCGAAGGCCCAGGTTGAATACGATCCGGCCAAGATGGTCGCCACCGTTAAGGCCGTCGACGTGCACAGTTCGAACCCCGCTGTTGGGATGATCTTGCGCATGATGGATGCACAGATTGCCCAGTTCCGGGGGAAAACGTTCGACCTGAACGCTTTGCTTGGTAGAAGCGGAATTCAATTCACCAGTTTGGAAGTGGATGCAGGGGCGGCGGATCTGCGGTTGCACGGCAAGTTTTAACCGGACGTTAGCGGGCCGTGCGAACGCGAGGTCGTTAGCGGCGGCCCAAGCGTAGCGGCGGCAACGGCCTGCGCTGAGGATCTAACGACAACCTATCGGCTAATGAGCTTTTTCTAGCTAAGTGCGAGGAACAATTTTTCGAGCTCTTCGGTGGTCAAGCCCGCCTCTGCTGTTCCATCTGGATCCTGAGCGCACGCCCGCATGGCGGTGGCGATCATTGCGAACCCGGCCCTGTCCAACGCTCTGGAGACGGCCGCGAGCTGGGTAACGACGTCGCGGCAAGCGGTGTCGTCTTCGACGGAGTTGATTACGGCCGCGAGTTGTCCTTGGGCGCGGCGGAGCCGGTTCAGGATCTTCTTTTCTGCCTCGGGGTCGATACCCTGCAATTCAGTCGCCTCCCTACAATTCAGTCCCTTGTTCCGGGAAAATGCTCGGGCGGTCGCTGTTTGCTGGCTGCTGGCAGGAGAACCCAGCCAGCAGCCTCAGCAGAACTACTTGACTAGGACATCCCAGGTGCGGTCGCCCAGGTACTCCTTTAGGGTAAGGCACCCACCGGATAGGGAGGCTGAGTCGTAGCCCTTTTGGACTAGCTGCCGGTGCGCGATTGCTGATCGGACGCCCGACTGGCAGAGAACTCGGACTGGTCGCCCAGCGGCGGCCGCCTCGACTTCATCCATTCGTTCCCTCAGTTCCGTGTGTGGGATTAGGAGCGAACCGGGGACGTGCCCGGTCTTGTATTCCTCCGGCGTGCGAACGTCGAGGATCAGAGCCGTTTCTTGGGCTTCCTCTAGCTCCTCCGGATACCAGAGCCGGAGCGTCCCATCCAGGACGTTCGTGCCAACCATGCCGACCAGATTGACTGGGTCCTTCGCCATTCCGTAGGGAGGCGAGTACGCGAGGTCCAGTTCGATTAGGTCCCATACGTCCATTCCACCGCGAATGGCGGTGGCTAGGACGTCGATCCGTTTGTCTATGCCAGCCTTGCCGACCGCTTGGGCCCCGAGGACTTTCCCGTTGGTGGAGTCAATATGGACCAGTAGGCTCATCTGTTCAGCGCCGGGGAAATAGCCGGCGTGATTCAGCGGGTGCAGGTGCAGTGTTGTGTAGTCGATTCCCGCTGTGTCTAGCGACTGCCGGTTCGCGCCAGTGATCGCGGCTGTGAGTTCTCCCGCGCGGACGATTGCGGTGCCGACAGGGTGGGGAATCTTTTGGGCAGAATCGCCGCGGATTACGTTGTCAGCGACAAGCCGACCCGCGCGGTTGGCAGGTCCGGCAAGGGCGACCGGTCGTTCCGCCCCGGTGACGGCGTCAATCGACGCGACAGCATCGCCGACAGCCCACACGTCGGGGGCGGAGGTGCGACCGTGTTCGTCCACGCGCAGTGCACCGTTCAAGCAGTCAAGGCCGGCACTCGAAAATGGGGCGGTGTCGGGGCGCACGCCCACGGATAGTTCGATCATCTGCGCCGGGATTTCGGTCCCGTCGTCCAGTACGACGAGGTCCTCATCTTCCCCGGGAATGATCTTGGTAGCCCCACTACCGGAGTAGACATCAATGCCAAGGCGGCGCAGTTCTTCGGTAACGGGGAAAGCCATTTCTTTTTCAAGGGGCGGCAGCACATGGTCTGCGAGTTCCACGATGGAGACGTTGAGTCCCTGGTTCGCCAGAGCCTCGGCGGCCTCCAGTCCAATAAACCCGGCACCGAGAATAACCGCTGAACTCAGCCCGTCGTCCACCCCTTGGCGCAGAGCCAACGCGTCGTCGATTGTGCGCAAAGTGTGAGCACGAGGCGTATCCAGCCCCTCGATTGGTGGGAAAACTGCTTTCGCGCCAGGGGCAAGGACAAGAGCGTCGTAGGAGACGGTTTCTTCGCCGCCCGGACCTGTTACGTTGACAGTCTTGTTTTCCGTGTCGATCGAGGTGACCTCGTGCCCGACCCGAACGTCTAGGTTGAATGCAGCCGACAGTGACGCCGGCGTCTGGACCAGCAGACGCTGCGCGTTGGTGATTTCCCCACCAACGTAGTAGGGGAGCCCGCAGTTAGCGAAGGAAACGTGTTCCCCTCGCTCGAAGACAATTATTTCAGCGTCTTCGTCTAGCCTGCGGGCGCGAGCAGCAAAGCTCATTCCTCCGGCGACGCCACCGACGACTACGAGTTTCATTTACTTGTTCGCCTCCGCCTGCTCAACCTGCTTGCGAACCTCATCCATATCCAGGTCCTCCACGGCTTTTATTACCTGGTTGAACTGGGGGCCATTGAGGGCGCCGGGCTGAGCGAAGACCATGATTCCCTCTCGGAAAACCATGAGAGTTGGGATTGAGGTGATTTGGAAGGCCGCGGCTAGCTGCTGCTGATCCTCCGTGTCTACCTTTCCGAAGAGCATCCCGGGGTGATCCTCAGAAGCCTTCTCGAACACGGGGGCGAAGGAGCGGCATGGTCCGCACCACTCTGCCCAAAAGTCTAGAAAGACAATGTCATTGTCTTTGATGGTGTCTTGGAAATTATCAAATGTTATCTCTGTAGTTGCCATGACACTAACTATACCTGTGGGGGTATATGACGACATAGGGGCTACCACGTTGTTTAGTTCACGATTCCTTCGAAATTCCGGAACTTGGGTCGCCTACTGGTGCGACGGGGGGTAGGAGAGCGGCAAGACTGCTAGTTTGGTGAGCAGGATCACATGCGCGATTCCTTGTTCCTGTTCGTCAGTATCTACGCATTGAGCTGAGGGAAAATGTCCACATCAACACCTCAAGCGATCGTCGCGGCTGTCGGCGGTCCAGAAAACATAGAGAGTCTGACCCACTGCGCCACCAGACTCCGTTTCCAACTTTACAATTCGGAGCTGGTAGACAGCGCAGCCCTAGATGAGATTGACGGGGTCATGGGCGCGGTGCCTCAGGCGGGCAATCGCTACCAGGTCATCATCGGAGGGGCTGTCGCCACTGTTTTCAATCAGATAAACGAGCTTCCAGAAATGAAGGGCGGCGGCCCCCAATCTAACGCGGATGTGAAGTCAAAAGCCCGCGAAAAGGGGCCGCTAGGAAAGCACGCATGGTTGGATGCGTTCTTCGAGTATCTAGCGGATAGCTTCCGCCCCATCCTGGGCGTCCTGCTCGGAGCATCGCTGATCATTGCGTTTGCCGCCGTCATGGACGCGTTCGGAGTGCAGGACTTCCGGGCGGAGGTGAAACCGCCCTTCTGGGTATTCCTGGACGCTATGTGGCGATCGGTCTTCTATTTCCTTCCGATCATGGTCGCTTATAACGCGGCCAAGAAGCTGAATGTAGATCCCTGGTTAGGTGCGGCAATCATGGGGGCACTCATGACCCCCGACTTTATGAGTCTGACCAGTTCCCCGAACGTCAGCTGCGTCGTTAACGAGGTCCTTGGCTCGGAGTCCTGTTCTGTCAACATTGGCGGGATCCCACTTCTCTTATCTGACTACGGGGGCAACGTTTTCGTGCCGCTGATGATGGGCGGCGTTCTGGCGCTGGTTTACCACGGACTGCGCAGGATCATCCCTGAGGGTGTGCAGCTCGTCTTCGTCCCGTTCTTGTCCATGGCGGTCATGATCCCGATAACGGGGTTCATCCTCGGGCCCCTGGGAGTGTGGCTTGGGAGTTGGCTTGGCATCGGTTTGGCCTGGCTCAACACTTCCGCGCCGATCTTCTTCGCGATTCTGATTCCGATGCTCTACCCGTTCCTTGTTCCGCTGGGACTGCATTGGCCGCTGAACGCTCTGATGTTGGCGAACATTGACACCCTTGGCTACGACTTCATTCAAGGACCCATGGGAGCGTGGAACTTCGCCTGCTTTGGCGCTACAGCGGGAGTCCTCACGTTGGCGTTGCGAGAGCGGGACACCCAAATGCGGCAAACCGCAACCGGTGCGCTCATCGCAGGTCTGTTCGGTGGCATCTCTGAGCCTTCGCTTTACGGCATTCACTTGCGGTATGCCCGGGTGTACCCGCGCATGCTCATTGGCTGCTTCGTTGGCGGGCTGACGATTGGCCTCGGTTCGATGATCATGGGCACGAACGGTGTTACTGCTAGTGCGTTCGCTTTCACGTCCCTCCTGACGATCCCGCTGTTCTCTCCGGTCATGCTTTATATCCTGGCGATTGCGCTGGCATTCTTCGTCGCAATGTTTGCTGTCATAGCAACGGACTACCGGACGCCTGAGCAGAAGGAAGCAGCCCTGCTGCGGATCGCTGAGCAGAAAGCCGCCGGGGGGCCGAAGGTAGACATCCTGGCAGAGGAGGAAGCCCAGGACGGATTCGAAACGCCGGCGCAGGAAATGGGCATTACGGAACAGGAGGTTGCGGCGGCCTCGGTCTCCACAGCGGTCCTGGAGAAGCAGGACCAAGCCGTGGTCCTGAGCCCACTTGCTGGGAAAGTGATTCCGCTGGAGGACGTTCCCGACCCGGCCTTCGCAAGCGGCGCTGTTGGAAAGGGTGTAGGGATAGACCCCTCAGAAGGGAGGGTCGTTGCGCCCGGAAACGGCAAGGTCATCATGACATTCCCAACCGGCCATGCCATCGGGCTGAAATTGGACAGCGGCGTGGAGATCCTAATTCACATAGGTATCGACACGGTGAATATGGAGGGGAAGGGATTTGTCGTTCACGTGGAGAAGGGAACTCAAGTGCAGGCTGACGACCTGCTGGTCACTTTCGACCGCGATGAGATCGTGGCAGCGGGTTACTCTCCGATAACCCCTGTCCTAGTTACAAACCACAGGCGTATGGGTCCCGTATCGGTCGTGTCCGACGGCGTAGTCACCGAAGGTTTCCCCCTACTGGAAGTAGCCCCCAAGGAGTAGTGAGACAAGAACTAACCGGGGGTATCCGCACTTGATGGATACCCCCGGTACTTGTATGGACTTAGGTTCTCAGGCGTCCAGATCTGCCTCTACCATGTCCGCGATTTTGTTCATTGCTTCCTCGTTATCGCTCTCAACGACAACCTCGGTCCCCATTTCTGCTCCAAGGGTCATGATCATCATCGCGGAGGAGGCGTCCACGCCTTCCTCTCCCACGACACTGATGAGGACTTCGTCGTCGTAGTCTGCGGCAGCGTCGGCAATAAGAGCGGCAGGGCGTGCGTGCAGCCCAACTTTCGAACCAACTTTTGCAGTGCGCTGAGCCATTCTGTGCTCCTTTTGTTATCGGGTGCGGTTTGCCTGGCTGAAAACCAACCTCGCTCAGTCTATCCCGAAGCCACCCAGTAAGTGTGACGGATATCGCAAATGCTCTCTGTTGCGATAAGCTGGCTAAGGACTTTCCAATCCCACTCTTTTGGTACGAGGTGACCTCAGTGATGAGCGAAGAGACAGATGATACTCAGATCGTAGTGCGTGGCACCCCCGTCGTAACGGGGATCGCGTTCGCACCAGCTGCTTGGACACAGAGACCCCCGCTTCCTCCGGCTACCGCCCCTGAGCTCCCTGAAGATGAGCGTGCTGCCGCGATAGAGTCTTTTGACCAGGCCGCTACTTTGGTCTCTGACGGGCTGCTTGCGCGGGCTGAGAAGGCGCAGGCCAGTGCGGCAGAGGTTTTGAAGATGACGGCAGGCCTCGCCAAAGACCGCGGCTGGCGTCGCGAGGTAGTTAAGCAGGTAAAGGCAGGTGTGCCACCCGTGCAAGCCACGATGGCTGCCACGGACAAGTTTGTAAATCTTTTCGAGAAGGCCGGCGGCCTCATGGCTGAACGAACCACCGACCTGCGGGACGTGCGCGACAGAGTGATAGCACGACTTCAAGGCCAACCTGAGCCAGGGATACCTCGCCGCGACTATCCGATAGTTCTACTGGGGGATGATCTTTCGCCGGCTGACACGGCTGGCCTTGACCCTAAAGACTACGTCGCCATCGTGACTCAGGGTGGTGGCCCGACCTCGCACACTTCTATCATTGCGCGTCAGCTGGGCATCCCCTGCATTGTTGCGGCGCGCGACCTAGCAGAGGTGCCGGAAGATGCCGAGGTTTTGGTAGATGGCAGTCTGGGGACCGTCACGTTAGGCGTGGATCCGGAACTGGCTGTTCGGCTCGTGGAAGAGGACCAGGCCCGTATTGAAGCGGTCCGGAAGTGGCGGGGTCCCGGAGCGACCAGTGACGGATTCCCAGTGCAGCTTCTTGCTAACGTGCAAGACGGTGCGACCGCAGAGCTGGCTGCCAGCGGGGAAGCCCAAGGAGTTGGCCTCTTCCGCACGGAGCTTTTGTTCTTGGACGTTGCGACAGAACCCAGTGTGGAGGACCAGGCTGAGAGCTACGAAGCGGTTTTTGCTGCGTTCCCCGACGAGAAAGTAGTTGTGCGTACCCTTGACGCTGGGTCGGACAAGCCGGTCCCGTTCGCGACGCTGACAGAGGAGTTCAACCCGGCGTTGGGTGTGAGGGGCATCCGGGTGACCGGTCAGAACCCGGAACTGCTCGTGCGCCAGCTGGATGCCATTGCAGACGCTGCCAAGGCGGAGCCGAGCACTGACGTCTGGGTCATGGCTCCCATGATTTCAACCATTCCGGAAGCACAGTGGTTTGCGCAGCTGTGTCGCGAACGCGATTTGAAGCCCGGAATAATGATAGAAGTACCCTCCGCGGTTATCCTCATTGACAAGTTCATGAAGGAAGTCGATTTTGTTTCTATCGGAACGAACGACCTGACGCAGTATACAATGGCAGCTGACCGCATGTCTCCTCACCTTGCGGAGTACACGGACCCGTGGCAGCCAGCGGTGCTAGAGCTTATTTACCGGACTGCGGAAGCCGGTGCCGAACACGACGTGCCTGCGGGTGTTTGCGGAGAGGCAGCTGCTGATCCGATCCTTGCCTGCGTGCTCACGGGAATGGGTATCACCTCGCTTTCAATGGCTTCCGGAGCGATCCCTGCGGTTGGCGCACAGTTAGCCTCAGTGACGATTGAACAGTGCCAGGAAGCGGCAAAAGCAGTGAGGGACGCTAACAGCTCAGAGGAAGCGCGCGCGCTCGCACGCGGAGCGCTCGGTCTAGGGTGAGAACCGGCAGCGCCCCGCGGGAAAGAAATAGAAGGGTAGAAACATGCGTAATCGAGTTATCCGTGCCCTGGCCGCGCCCTGCGCCCTGGGACTTGCGTTAGCTATGGCCGGCTGTTCCGGCGGATCCGGAGGATCAGACGCGGAGCCAGTTACAGCCGAGACCTTGGTAGGGGACTGGACACTGGCAAGTGGGTCAGGCCCGGATGGCGACATTGAACCGCTGGAGTCTGCGATTACGGCTTCTTTCGAAGATGGGGAGAACATCTCTACCACGGTCGGCTGTAACAATATTTTTGGAGCGGTAGCGCTTGGGGCTGACGGGGAACTAGAACTTGGGCCCCTGGCAGCGACCATGATGATGTGCGACGAACCTCTGATGAATCTGGAGGCAGCATACTCCGCAGCGCTAGAGGCAGTAGACCATGGAGTCCTGGAAGGTAAGACCCTTGTGCTTACTGGCGAAAACGTTAATCTAACCTACGAATCTGCAGGATAGTAGCCAAAAAGAGCTCTCCTAGGTGTTCCTCCGGAGAGCTATAAGTGCAGATCAGGCGTGTGCGCGGGATCACCGATCCCCAGCTTGCAGCAGGGCGCAGCTGTGTTTTAGAGTAATAGCCGTTGCCCGAAACGGGCAGCGACAAAAACTAAAGAACTTGCGGACGTGGCGCAGATCACAGCAATAGAAGTTGACAGCAGTCGCAGAAACAAGTAAATTAGTTTCTTGCCGGTTCGGGAGCGGAAACGTTTCCGGAACGAGCGAAACTCCTTTGTGGGGTGTTGTTTGTGAACTTGATAGTGTGTGTTTTTTGATTGTTTTGT
>CAYFRG010000012.1:0-18428 GCA_964345535.1 uncultured Actinomyces sp.
GCGGACCACAAGTACACCCGCGGCACCGTGGAACTCATCACCGGGTCTGCTCGGTATCCAGGCGCAGGTGTCCTGAGCGCCGGTGGCGCCTGCTACGGAGGCGCTGGAGTGGTTCGCTTCTCCGGGTCCGAGCGCTCCGCGGAACTTGTGCTCCAGCAGTTTCCCGAGGTCGTACTCACCGGCACTAGCAGCGACAGCCTAGTTATTGGATGCGGGTGGGGCGAGGATCTGCGCGCAAGAGCGGAAGCTGCTGCATCCGCTCACGGTGGTCCTCTAGTGGTGGATGCCGGGGCTCTCTTGAATCCGCAGCTTCGCCCGGGCAACGCGGCCGTCACGGTGTTGACCCCGCATCCGGGAGAGGCACGACGTCTTTGGGCGAGCCTGTCACTGCCAGGTGAGTACCCGAGCGATGCGGCCCAGGCAGCTAGCCGCATGGCCGAGGCCACCGGGACTGTCGTCGTCCTGAAGGCGGCCACGACGATGGTTGCTGGCGGCGGCAAAGCACTCAGCTATCGTGCACGGACAGCATGGCCCGGTGTGGCCGGGGCGGGAGATGTCCTGGCCGGAGTCGTCGGCTCGGTACTGGCACGCTACTGGAAATTGGGCGGCGGAGACTGGGTATCCGCGGTAGCAGCAGCGGTCTGGTTGCACGGAGAGGCCGGGGCCCTTGCGGCTGGGGTGGGCGGAGACACAACCCATCCGGTGCGGGCCAACGATATTATCAGATGGCTGCCCGCAGCTTGGGACAGGCTCCCTCGGTGAGTGGGGTTTCGGTGGACAGAAAGATCGGGTGTCGGTGGACCTTCTTATAGCGCTCCTGCCGTCTCTGTTCTTTGGCCCGCTAGGCGTCATAATAATGAAGCTAGGGGGAGACTCCAGGCAGCAGACTCTGGGTGAAATAACGGGCGGTTTCCTGGTTTCCTTGCTGGCCATCCCACTTTTCGCAGGGGGAATGACCCTGCAGTCGGGGATCGTAGCATTTATAGCGGGAATGCTTCTGGGAATGGGAATCATGTTCCAGATTCACTCGTTCCACCACGTTGGAGTATCTAGGGCGATGCCGATCTCCACGGCGGGACAAATAGTAGTCCTCGCGATCATGGGCATAATCATGTTCGAGGAGTGGCACCACCCGGTCGCGCTTCCGATTGGTTTGGCGGGGGTTGCTTTGGTAACCGGTGGGGTTGTCCTAGCGAACTGGAAGGACACGGATGCTCAGTCCCAGGCTGAGGTGAAATGGGCCAAAGGCCTGATAGCACTGGCAGTGTCCACTTTCGGTCTTACAAGCTATATCCTTCTTTTGCGCTACTACGACGTGGATCCTCTGCAAGTATTCACGCCACTGATTGGAGGCTCGCTGGCCGCCGTGCTAGTGATGACCTCACCGCGCTTCACACCGTCAGAGGGACCTACAGATACCCGCTGGCATAAGAACACACTGCGCCAATTCATCCCGGGCATCATATGGGCCGTCGGGGTCATCATCATGCAGGTATCCATCGCACGCGTGGGAGTCGCCACCGGATTCACTCTTTCTCAGTTGGGGGTCATCCTGTCCGTTGCTGGTGGGGTGGTAATCCTGAAGGAAACCCGGAGCCGGAAAGAACTGTGGATGATTTCCCTGGGCATAGGCCTTCTCCTGCTCGGGGCGGCACTGGTTGGTGTCGCCAAGGGCTTAGACGTTTAGGAGAAGGCATAGGATGGACCCGTGCAGAACCTAAACGACGCGGACTCCCAGTTTCCCGCCGTGGCGAAGATCGACCTGGATGCGGTGCACCACAACCTGACGGTAGTGGGCGAGCAGGCGGGTGGCGCCCAGGTCATGGCCATCGTGAAAGCCAATGCCTACGGTCACGGCCGCCTCCCCGTTGCTCTTACCGCGCTCTCTGCAGGAGTGACTCGACTGGGAGTGAGCCAGGTCAGTGAAGGGCTGCGTCTGCGTGCCGAACTAGACGCGGAAGGGATCGATCGTAAGGACGCGGTGGTCTTCGCGTGGCTAGCGGACCCCGACCAGGACTGGGCACAAGCGCTGGATGCCGACCTGGAACTGTCCGCCTCGTCCACTTCGGTGTTACGCAGGATTGCTCAGGCTGCCAGGGAAACTGGGCACCGCGCCCCGGTCCATCTGAAAGTTGACGTAGGCATGTCGCGCGCTGGGGCCCGCGGAGAAGACTTCTCAGACCTGCTGGCCGAAGCCAAACGCCTGGAGGAATCTGGGAACGTTGAAGTGGTTGGGATCTGGTCGCATTTGCCCGCGGCCGATGACCTTTCAGAAGACGGGCTTGCCGCCGTAGACAGTCAGGTCCGCGTTTTCACCAAAGCTGTTCAAGAGGCCCAGGCAGCTGGTCTAAATCCGCGTTGGCAACACTTGGCGGCCACCGGGGGAACACTCTGGCACCCGCAAACGCGGGGGAACATGGTCCGCATTGGAATCGGCATGTACGGACTCAGCCCCGACGTCGATGTTGCAAGTAGTGCGGAACTTGGTTTGCGTCCGGCGCTCAGCTTGCAGGCCCCGATCGTCCTAGTGAAGCGTCTGCCCGCGGGTACCCGGGTTTCCTACGGGGGAACGTGGCGTGCCGAAGAACCGACTTGGGTCGGCCTTGTACCGCTCGGATACGCCGATGGGATTCCCCGGAACGCCTCGAACGTGGGCCCCGTTACGGTGGTGACCGGACACTGTCCCTATCGAAGCCGCGTTCTTGGCCGGGTCTGCATGGACCAGTTCGTCATCGATTTGGGAACGGGGAACAAACCAGAGGCGGTCGAGGGTGACACGGCGGTACTCATAGGAACCGGACCGGAAGAACCAAGCGCCGACGACTGGGCCCGGGAATGCGGCACCATCAATTACGAGGTGGTCACGCGTCTGGCCCCAACCATCAGACGCGAGTACGAGCGTGGGGAAGCGAGTCTAGATGCCGACCTGGATTAGTGACAGTGCCGAGGAGACCCGCGAGCTAGGAAAACAGCTGGGAGAGATACTCCGTGCGGGGGACCTTGTCCTGCTTCACGGGGGACTGGGCGCAGGAAAAACTACGTTCACGCAGGGGATAGCCGCGGGGCTTGGAGTAGAAGGCAGGGTTGTTTCCCCGACTTTCGTCGTGTCCCGCACGCACGCCTCGGCGTCTACCGGGCCGTCGTTGGTGCACGTGGATGCGTACCGGATAGAAGACGACCTAGATTTGGAAACACTCGACCTGGACACGTCGCTGCCGGAGGCGGTGACAGTTGTGGAGTGGGGCGCGGGTAAAGCGGAGGCTCTAAGTGACCAGCGCTTGGAAGTGTCACTGGTGACCACAGGGTCTGCGGGTGACTGGTCCACCGCGGAGGATGAGGGCCGGGCGATCTATCTCACCCCGGTTGGGTCCGAATGGGAGCGGCGTCTGGCGGATGCTGACATGGGGAAAGAAAAGAGGTAGGGGATGCTGGAGCTCTGCATAGATACCTCGGACGGGGCAAGCATTGCGATAGTCCAAGACGACAGGGTCCTCTCCCGGCGCCGGGAAGAGAACCCGCGCCAACACGCGGAGACCCTCGCAGTCCTCATCAGGGACGCGGCGGCAGAAGCCGGTTTGCGGGCGCCCCTGCGGGATGCCGGTTGGGACAGGGTGTGCGTTGGTACCGGCCCGGCCCCCTACACGGGACTCAGGGCCGGGTTGATAACAGCAGACGTTTTTGCGGCAGCTGCAAGTGTCCCCGTTTATGGGGTTCCCAGCTTGGACGTAATAGCTAGGGGGGCACTAGACCTGCTGCCAGTGGGGACAGAGGTAATCGCAGTCGCGGATGCCAGGCGCAAAGAAGTCTACTGGGCGCGCTACCGCGCGGCGGGTCCGGACGCGCTTGAAGTATTGAGTGAACCTACCGTGTCGGCTCCTGCGGCACTAGGAGGAGAACTGAGACGAAGCGAGGCGACGCTGGCTGGGCCGGGAGCGCACTTGGTCCAAGAGAAGCTCGCCGCACCGGCGGGGCCAACCGATCCCGCGGATGCCGCACTTCTATCCCGGCTGGTCTCGGTGGGGCTAGCGGCAGGAAAACCCCTTCTGACGGCGCCCCTGTATCTGCGCCGCCCCGACACCAACTAAAGCCGTGCAGGAAGGACGTTCCCCGGAACTGAGAGAGCTAGGCCGAGGCGACCTGGCGCAAGCGTGGGAAATAGAGAGGACGGTCTTCGCATCTGAATCGTGGACCAAGGACCAGCTCGAGGGGGAGCTGCTGAGCATCGACACCTATTACGTGGGGGCGTTCCTGGGGCCCACGCTTCTGGGGTACGGGGGCATCCGCGGCTTCTACCAGGCTGACGTAATGACACTCGGAGTCTCAACCGACTGGCGGGGGATGGGAATCGGGACGCGATTGGTCCGAGCTCTGGTGTTCGCCGCGCAGTCACGCGGCTGGGATCCGGTGTTTTTAGAAGTACGCGAATCGAATAGGAGCGCCCGCGCGCTCTACAAGGCCGCAGGATTTACGGAGCTGGGAAAGGTGCGAGCCTACTACCGTAACCCCACCGAGGACGCGGTCCGAATGGGGTATTCATCCGACCTCGACGCATTTAAGTAAGCCTTCCCATTGCATAATTGGGCTCGAATGTAGCTTCGGGACGCCCATAACACTCGCGTTCGCGCTCTAGAAACTTGGGACTATGACGCCGAAAGGTCACTACTGGCGCGGATCCATACGGAAGGTACGCCGGAGGTCCCAATGCACGTCAGAAACGGCCGCTAATGTATGACCCATGGCCACACAAACAGTCGCAGAAAAGAAGCGGCGAGCATGGACCACGAGTGTTTTCATCAAACAACTCATGGCCGTCTCCGGACTCTTCTTCGTATTTTTCTTGTTATTCCACTCCTACGGCAACCTCAAGATGTTCATCGGACCGGAAGCTTACGATGCTTACGCCGAATGGCTACAGGTTGACGCCTTCTATCCGATATTCCCCCACGGTGGGTTTATCTGGGTCTTCCGCGCGGTGATGCTGGCCCTTATCCTGGTGCATATTTACTCCGCACTGGTGGTCTGGGTTCAGTCAAAGAAAGCGCGCCGCCACGGCTACGTGGTGAAGAAGAGCGCCGTCAACGCTTACGCCGCGCGCACAATGCGTTTCACCGGCGTCGCGCTGATCCTGTTCGTCATCTTCCACCTGCTGAACTTCACCACTCTCACGGTCAACACGTGGGGCAGTGACACTGCCAGCGCCTACGCGCGGATGGTGGGCACGTTCCAGAACCCGTTCATGTTCATCGTGTACTTGGCGTTCATCATCGTGGTGACGGCGCACGTGGGGCACGGATTCTGGTCTGCATTCCAGACTATGGGCTGGGTTCGTAAAGACACCCGCAAGTTCATGGTGAGCCTCTCCGGGGTTATCGCCGCCATCATTTTCATCATGTTTATGCTCCCGCCGCTGGCCATTGCCACCGGGATGATCTCCTGAGAGCGGTGAAGGAAAACCAATGACTGATCAATTAGTAAAGGGCCTCTACAAGGTTGGCGATGATATCGCTGACGAAAAGGCGCCCAAAGACGTTCCTCTTTCAGAGGTATGGAAGACCCGTAAGGCAGAGGTCGCCCTGGTGAACCCAGCGAACCGCCGCAAGCTCAACATCATTGTTGTGGGCTCGGGCCTGGCGGGTGGTGCAGCTGCAGCTTCGCTCGGTGAGCAGGGCTACAACGTGGACGTGTTCTTCTACCAGGACTCTGCCCGCCGCGCGCACTCAATCGCAGCGCAGGGCGGTATCAACGCCTCGAAGGACTACCGCAACGACAACGACTCGGTTTACCGACTGTTCGTGGATACGGTGAA
Source organism: uncultured Actinomyces sp. (assembly GCA_964345535.1). Lineage (GTDB taxonomy): Bacteria > Actinomycetota > Actinomycetes > Actinomycetales > Actinomycetaceae > Scrofimicrobium. Next base: position 5,807 of record CAYFRG010000012.1, read on the forward strand.
GGGCGGTGACTACCGCGCTCGAGAGACGAACGTTTACCGCCTAGCGGAGGTCTCCGGAAACATCATCGACCAGTGTGTTGCTCAGGGTGTGCCGTTCGCACGTGACTACGGTGGCTACCTGGACACGCGTTCCTTCGGGGGCGTGCAGGTTTCCCGTACGTTCTACGCGCGCGGCCAGACGGGGCAGCAGCTCCTGATCGGCGCTTACCAGGCGCTGGAACGTCAGGTTGCTGAAGGAACGGTGACCGAGCATGCTCGCCACGAGATGATCGAACTGATCGTCTCTGACGGCAAGGCTCGCGGAATCGTGGCTCGGAACATGGTCACCGGTGAACTTGAAACCTATATCGCTGACGCCGTTGTGTTGGCTACCGGAGGTTACGGCAACGTATTCTTCCTTTCCACCAACGCCATGGGCTGTAACGCGACCGCAATTTGGCGCGCATACCGCAAGGGCGCATACTTCGGGAACCCCTGCTACACGCAGATTCACCCGACGTGTATTCCCCAAAGTGGGGGGCAGCAGTCGAAGCTGACCCTCATGTCTGAGTCTTTGCGTAACGACGGACGCATTTGGGTCCCGAAGGACGCTGCGGACTGCGGTAAGGACCCGCGCGACATTCCAGAGGAAGACCGCGACTACTACTTGGAGCGGATCTACCCGGCATTCGGTAACCTGGTTCCCCGCGACATTGCGTCACGGCAAGCAAAGAACGTGTGTGACGACGGCCGTGGTGTTGGCCCAGAGATCGACGGGGCCTCTCGCGGTGTCTACTTGGACTTCGCTGACGCCATCGATCGTCTTGGCCAGAAGGCTGTTTCCGACAAGTACGGCAACCTGTTCGATATGTACGAGCGGATTACTGGCGAAGACCCCTACGTGGTTCCGATGCGGATTTACCCCGCTGTCCACTACACAATGGGCGGCCTGTGGGTCGACTACGACCTAGAGTCGAATCTGCCAGGCCTGTACGTGGCGGGAGAAGCAAACTTCTCTGACCACGGCGCGAACCGCCTGGGAGCCTCGGCACTCATGCAGGGACTGGCTGACGGATACTTCGTTATTCCCGGCACTATGTCGAACTACCTGGCTCATGCGTTCTCCTTGCCGGAGCTTGGGGAAGATGACCCGGACGTCCTTGCGGCAAAGGAAGCTGCCCAGAAGCAGATCGACCGACTCATGGCGATTGACGGGACTCGTTCCGCTGACTCGTTCCACAAGGAACTGGGCCACATCATGTGGGAATACTGCGGCATGGAGCGTACCGAGGAAGGTCTGACGAAGGCCATAGGTCTGATCAGGGAACTGCGGAAGGAATTCTGGCGGGACCTGCGCGTGCCTGGTAAGGAACTGGAGTTGAACCAGTCCCTGGAGAAGGCCGGACGGATTGTTGACTTCATGGAGCTGGGCGAGCTGATGTGCATTGATGCCCTACACCGTGAGGAATCCTGCGGCGGTCACTTCCGCGGCGAATACCAGACCCCGGAAGGGGAGGCGCTCCGTCAGGATGACGACTTCCTCTATGCGGCGGCTTGGGAGTACATGGGTGAGGATGAGCCTCCAATGCTGCACAAGGAGCCCCTCATTTACAAGAACATCGAAGTGAAACAGCGGAGCTACAAGTGAACCTGAAACTGAGAATTTGGCGTCAAAATGGTCCGGACGGACAGGGCGCCATGCACGAATACGAAGTCCTTGGCGTCTCCGAAGAATCCTCGTTCCTGGAAATGCTGGATGTCCTGAATGAGGAGCTGTTTGAGCGCGGTGAGGAGCCCATAGCATTTGACTCCGACTGTCGCGAGGGCATTTGCGGTCAGTGCGGTGTCGTTATCGATGGGATCGCTCATGGTCCCGAGCAGACGACGACTTGCCAGCTGCACATGCGTAGCTTCAACGATGGGGACACAATAACCATTGAGCCGTGGAGGGCGGAGGCCTTCCCGCTCATCAAGGACCTGGTTGTCAACCGTTCCTCTTTCGACCGGATCATCCAGGCAGGCGGGTACATCTCCGTGAACACGGGGGCTGCTCCGGCTGCTAACGCGGTCACCGTTTCCAAACCCGTTTCGGACCTTGCGTTCAACGCTGCGGCATGTATTGGCTGTGGTGCTTGTGTCGCGGCTTGCCCGAACGCGTCGGCAATGCTGTTCACTTCTGCGAAGGTCACCCAGCTTGGTCTGCTCCCGCAGGGTAAGCCGGAGAACCTTCCCCGCGTTGTGAACATGCTGAACCAGATGGATGAGGAAGGGTTCGGCGGCTGCACCAACATTGGTGAATGCTCCGCCGTTTGCCCGAAGGAAATTCCTTTGGACGTCATCGCCACGCTGAACCGTCAGCTGACGAAGGCGACCTTTAAGGCCGTCTAGCAGTAGCTCGTACATGTAGCGCCCCCGGAGTGGTCCCGGGGGCGCTACGCTTTTGCGTCACCAGTTTGCTTGGTGACCTAGTCTTTCCGGAGTGGTTCTTTCTGGGCCCAGTACTTGTCTGGCACAGTCTTTATGGAGCCAGCCTTGTGCAGCACAGGCTTTCTGGGTGCGAAGACTCGCTAGATAGCTGCGGGTTCTTTGACGGCTGAGTCCGGCTTCAGGTAGATGTCTTCCAAGCTCATGGCGGTTCGGGGTCCAAAGCTCAGGTCGGAAGCAGGTGCTCCAGCGCGGGCCAGAGCGGAACCAAGCGCGGCGATCTGAGCGCCATTGTCGGTGCAAAGACTCAGCGGGGGGAAACGCACCTCCACTCCCGCAACCGCTGCGCGCTCTCCCAGGAGCTCTCGCAGGCGCGAATTCGCGGCAAACCCACCCCCAATGACGATCACCGAACAGTCGTTGTCCAGGGCCGCGGCGACCGCCTTACTGGTAAGGGAGTCGTTGACCGATTCTGAAAAGGCATTAGAGATGTTTGCGATCTCGGTTTCCCGATCGGGGCCAGGCGCTTCGGGTAGCGGGTTGGCCGTGAGATACCGCCCAACAGCGGTCTTCAACCCGGAAAACGAAAAGTCGTACCGGTACCGATGCTTGTCTTTGCCGGCGGCCAGTCCCCTTGGGAAGTTGATCGCACCGCGCTCTCCAGCCGCGGCACACCTGTCCACGTGGGGGCCGCCGGGGTAGGGTAGGCCAAGCAGGCGCCCCACCTTATCGAAGGCCTCTCCGGCAGCGTCGTCCAAGGTTCCGCCGAGCTCCGTGACATCCTGCGCAATGTCCTTCACAAGGAGCAAACTGGAGTGTCCCCCGGAGGCCACCAGACCGATGAAGCGTTCCGGGAGGGGGCCATCAACCAGAGCGTCCACGGCCAGGTGCCCCAGAACATGGTTCACCCCGTACAGCGGCACGCCCAAAGATAAGGAAAGGGTTTTTGCAGCGCAGATTCCGACAGTCAAGGACCCGACAAGTCCGGGACCAGCAGAGACCGCGACCGCGTCCACGTCCCCCAGGGTGACCCGTGCTTCTTCGAGTGCCCGGTCCAGGGTGGGAAGGAAACTTTCCAGGTGTGCGCGAGAGGCAATTTCCGGGATGATTCCGCCGTAGCGTTCGAACTGGTCCATCGACGTCGCCGTGCATTGGCCGAGCAGCGTATCACCGCGGACCAGAGCGACGCCTGTCTCATCACAGGTGGACTCTATTCCCAAAACCAGGGGGTCTTTGCTTTCATTCACGCCACAGAGCCTACGCCGACAGTTACCGGCCGGCCAACCTGGCGCGGAAACTGGCGGTCGCTACAACTAAACGAACGGCTGGTACTAGCAAATCCGCACAAGGCGCGATCGCCGGGTTGCGGCTCTGCTTAGCCCGCTAGCGGGTCCCGTGGCGCGCCGCCCCCGCCCAGTGCGTGTCTAGGAACTCCTCAGCAGACAGGGGCCGGTCTTCACGCATTTCGGCGCGAAGTAACTCTACGACGGCGTCAAGCGGGGCTGCCGGTACGCTGGCCGCCACCAGACGCTGACGGGCATAAGACCCGCCGATCTCCGGGATTTCCAGTGCCTTGTCCAGCCCGGCCTCGCAGCCGAGTTTTCGGGCGGTGGGACGCAGGGTCTCCACCAGTTCCTCAATGGAGTCCCGCACGTGCTGGGTGCGACCTGATGCGTCAACGATAAGCTCAGCCTCCAGGCCGTATCGGGCTGAGCGCCACTTGTTTTCTTCGACGAACCAGTCTGGAAGCCGAGGCATCTCCTCACCCGCATCGACCATGGACGAGCAGTAGTCGACCAGCGCGTGAGCCACGGAGGAAACGGCTTCGACCTCCCGAACGTTCGAACAGGAGTCAAAAATGCGCAGCTCCACCGTGCCCAGGTTTGGTGAGGGGCGGATGTCCCAGCGGACTTCGTCAAAAGTCTTGATGACGCCCGCTTTTTTCATGTCGCGTGAGTATGCCTCCAGGTCACGCCACTCTTCGAACTGGCGGGGCACCCCGGATGTAGGAAGCTGCTGGAACACCATTGCTCGGTTGGAGGCGTAGCCAGTGTCCTGCCCGGCCCAGTAGGGGGAAGAGGCCGCCAGGGACTGGAGGCGCCCCGCGTAGGTGAGCAGCGTGTTGATTATGGGAAGGGCCTTTGCGCGGGACTCAACGCCGACATGAACGTGAACGCCGTAGAGCAGCATCTGCCTTCCCCAGTACTGGGTCCGCTCCACCAGCTCCGCATAGCGCTTGGAATCTGTCACCCGCTGGTAGGCAGGCTTGGCGAACGGATGAGAGCCCGCAGCGGCAAAGTCGGCCCGGAGTGCGTTGGTCTTCCCACGTAAAGACGTGACGGCCAAACGCAGGTCATCCATGCATTCACCTATCGTGGAATGCACGCCCGTGGCGACCTCAACCGTGTTCAACAACATTTCGCGGTGAACCAGCGACTTCAGTCGGGGATCTTCCCAAGCTTTTTCTATTACAGCGTCTGCGGCCTGGCGCAAGTCGTTGGAGTCCATGTCCACCAACTGCAATTCCCATTCGACCCCAACAGAGGACCGCTGAGAATCAGCGAACCCTAGCGTCTCGCCTGTTTCAAGCATCGTCTTCGCCTTCCAGTTCGGCTGGTCGTAACCGTGAAGCAATAATGGCAACGTGCCCATTGTCGGTTCGCGTTGCCAGAACCGCTAGTGGGCGTCCGCCTTTCAGTTTCTTTTGTAGTTCCCGTTGCCACGCGGACGGATCTATGTTTGCGCCCCGTTTCTTTACCTCCACGCTGCCGGCATCCATGTTCCTCAGTGCGCTCAGGATCCGTTTCTGGCGCAGCGGGACAACGTCTTCCACTTGGAACCCGCGCAGGAAAGAAGAACTCGAAGGCGAGTCTCCCGTCATGTAAGCAATCCGAGGGTGCACCAGGTGCGTTGCGGTCAGCTCGGCCAAGTGGGATAGCGCCCCGGCACGGATTGCAGAACTGTCGGGCTCAAAAATGTAGCGTCCTACCGGGCCTGTGGGTGCGGGCCTGACCGGAGCGTTTGCGCTTTCAGTTTCTGGGTCCCGCAGTACGTGCAGCTTGCCCCGGCTGAAGAGTTGAGCCGAGCGTCCGGGCCCTTCGGGGCTGAGCTGGTCAGACCAAAGAGCTGCCTCTACCAGTTCCCCGTCAACGCTGGTCCACTGCGCATGAGAGCCGAATGATAACTGGGCATGGTCAATTCCCGGTGCTAGCTTGGCCCCGGTCGGATACCCCCAACTGAAAATCTCCTTGACCCTGCTCCAAGAGGGTGACCACTGCTCCGGATTCAATAGCCGCTTGGTGCCCTCGCGGCGCGCAGGATCAAGGAAAATGCCGTTGACTGTTTTGCCTGCCAGCCACGCGGGGGTCACGTCGCTTATGTCCCCCAGAATTGCTTGCGAGCCTGGAAAGTCTCGTAGGTTCACAGCGGCGCAGGCGACTGCTTCCGGATCTCGATCTAACGCGACAACGCTCATGCCCGTTTCCGCCATGGCCACCGCGTCAGCCCCGATCCCGCAACCCAGATCTGCCACCGCGGTTACTCCCGCGTCCTTGAAGCGCAGGGCATGAAGGAAGGAAACCGGGAAGCGCGTAGCTTGTTCCATACCGGTTCGGGTCAGCAACATATGTTGGGCGCTCTCACCAAATTTGGGCAGTGCCTCCACGCGAAGCCCCAACTGGCTGGTAATCGCCGCTACGGTTTCCGGGTCGACACCCTCGCGGCGCAGAATCCTTCCCAAACGCTCTAGATCCGAAGCTGTCACAGGATCGGGGCCAATGGTTTTCTGAGCGGACTGCAGAAGCGCCCAGACCTGCGTGTCTGCCAGTCTCTGCGCGGGTCCCGTCATGGTCCTATGGTGACACGCGGTACCCGGAGGATTCATCCCGCAAGTGAAACCTGGCACTCAGGTTGTCAGAGTGCTAAGAGGTGCCTAAACTTGTCTGCAGGACGCGGCTAGCGCCGCATTCCAGAATTGGTTTCCCACCTTGGCACCGCGACGACAGGGAGCGAAGCCAGCAAGCTTACATACTGCTTATAGAAAGGGGAGCGCGACTGTGTCGATCTCCATTACCCCGCTTGAGGATCGGATTGTGATTCGTCAAGCTGAAGCCGAACAAACAACTGCTTCCGGACTGGTCCTTGTGGACTCCGCCAAGGAGAAGCCTCAGCAGGGTGAAGTCCTTGCGGTTGGCCCCGGACGCATTGACGACGCGGGTAACCGTGTCCCGCTTGACGTTGCCGTCGGCGACACCATCATCTACAGCCGTTACGGCGGCACGGAAGTCACCTATGACGGAGAGGACTACTTGATCCTGTCCGCCCGTGACGTCCTGGCGAAGGTCAGCTGATACCAGACCTTTCCAAGAGAGCTCGGATCTCCCGATGTGGGGGTCCGAGCTCTTTTGCTGCTACGAAGATGAGGCCTACCTGGCTGCGCCGACTTCGTGCCGAGCATTCGCGTGAAGCCGAAGTGGTATGCGCAATCCCTAAATCGACGCTCGCATAATCGAAACCTAATCAGTATTTGTGGGATTGTAAGATTCTGCTAACAATGCTTCTCTCTAATTCATAACGTCAGCGCGAGTGTTTGCTGCGACCCTGAGTTTCCGGCGTAAAAAACCCTCGGCTCACCGCTGGCCGAGGGTCTTTCTTGGTTGGTCTGTGAGGCCTAGGAGGCGCGCCGTTTCTGTGCGATAAGAGAGCGTCGTTCCTCTTCTGTTGTCCCACCCCAGATCCCGTAGGGTTCCTTCGATGCCAGTGCGTGACTGCGACATTCCTGGATGACTGGACAGGACTCGCAAATCGCTTTCGCGTTTGCGGCGCGCCTACGTCTAGCCGGTCCACGTTCGCCTTCTGGGTGGAAGAACAAATCCGAATCTAGGTCCCGGCAGACTCCTTCGTACTGCCACTCCCACTCATCCATTATTGGATTCGGGAACTTGGAGACATCCTTCACCAGGTGTTTCCTTCCTAATCTGCGACGGACAGCTCTTCACTGAGCGACTTTAAGTTTACGCCCCTTGTGCGCTTACTTGCAAATGTATTTCAAGAGTTGCACGTTCTCTCATTTGGGACTTATTGGCTATTGCTAACGGCCCAGACTCCACTCGCCTAGTCGGCCGACTAATCGGCCAATTACTTGTGCGTGACTTGGTTTTAGCGACGAGGCCGGCTCGGAATCGGAGTGGCGGCCTCCCGGGCCTTGTTTGCGTGACCGGTGCCGCATGATTTTTGGGTTTGCCCCCCGGTGCCGCTGACTAAGATGTGGTTATGGGGACCTATCGTGAAGACAAATTTGTTGGCACCGGACTTACATACGACGACATCCTTCTGCTCCCAGAGCTGACAGATGTCATTCCGACCGAGGTCGACACGACCGCTCGGCTCACAAAAAACCTGACGCTGCGCATCCCGCTTATCTCGGCAGCCATGGACACGGTAACTGAGGCGCGGATGGCGATAGCCATGGCTCGCCAAGGCGGCATTGGCATAATTCACCGAAACCTCTCGATTGAAGAGCAGGTCGATCACGTCCGCAGGGTGAAGCGATCAGAGTCAGGCATGGTGCAGGATCCAGTGACAGTCTCTATGGACGCAACCATCGACCGACTGGACGAGCTTTGCGGACACTATAAGGTCTCCGGACTCCCAGTCGTGGCGGAAGACCAGACGCTTCTGGGAATCATTACCAACCGTGACCTGCGGTTCCTCCCGGCCAGCAAGTGGGCTGGGACGACTGTCGGCGAGATCATGACCCCCATGCCGCTGATCACCGGTCCGGAAGGGATCTCCCGAGAAGATGCCAAGGACCTGCTTGCGAAGTATCGGGTGGAGAAGCTGCCACTGGTTGATGAAGAAGGACGCTTGGCCGGACTGATTACGGTCAAAGACTTCGTGAAGACAGAACAGTATCCGGACGCGACGAAAGACGCAGAGGGACGCCTGCTTGTTGGTGCGGCACTTGGCTATTGGGGTGACACCTGGCAGCGCGCGGAGGCACTGGCACAAGCGGGCGTCGACGTCCTGGTGGTGGATACTGCGAATGGGGGCGCACTCCTAGCTCGCGAAATGATCACGAGGCTGAAAAACTCCCCAGATTTTGCGGGTATCGACATTATCGGAGGTAACGTCGCAACTCAGGAAGGTGCTCAAGCACTGATAGACGCTGGAGCAGATGCCGTAAAGGTGGGTGTTGGGCCGGGATCAATTTGTACCACCAGGGTGGTCGCTGGTATCGGAGTCCCGCAGGTGACGGCTATCGATATGGCCGCGCGGGCCTGCAGCGCCGCCGATGTGCCGCTGATCGCTGATGGTGGGCTGCAATATTCGGGCGACATTGCAAAGGCGCTGGCGGTCGGTGCTGACACGGTTATGGTCGGCTCACTCCTTGCCGGCTCTGAGGAGTCCCCCGGGGAATTGGTTTTCTCTGGCGGGAAACAGTTCAAGGCATATCGGGGAATGGGCTCTCTGGGGGCAATGAGTTCTCGAGGCCGGAAGTCGTACTCCAAGGACCGGTACTTCCAGGCGGAGGTAGCAACCGACGAGGACTTGGTTCCGGAAGGGATCGAGGGGCAGGTTCCCTATTCGGGCACCCTGGCCAACAACGTGCACCAGCTCATCGGTGGGCTTCAGCAGTCCATGTTCTACACGGGGGCACGGACCATCCCAGAACTCCAAGAGCGAGCGCGCCTGGTCAGGATTACCCCTGCAGGCCTGCGGGAATCTCACCCGCACGACGTCTCTATCACCAGCCAAGCACCAAACTATCGCAGCGCCGACAGGGCCTCCTAGAACCAGACGGGACTGATCCTGCGGTCGCGCCCTTGGCGGGCGTGCCAATCCTGTAGGCTCTTGGCCCAGCGCGCGTGTGATTCGCGTTGGAAGCGGTCTAGATCGCTGGGGCTCATTTGCGTGAGCTGGCTGTGCTGGCGCAGCATGGCAGCCAAAAGCAACAGCGTGATTTGCGCATCCACATGTGCCTGGTGGGTGTCTGCTGGCACGGTAACGCCGTAGTGACCGCAAAGGTCGGTGAGGGTGCGTTTTCCTCTGCGCCGTGGGACAACTGCCCTGTCCAAGACCAGGGGGTCCAAGATCGGCTGGACTACCCCGCCGATGCGACTCTCCAGGCTGGGGACGCCGTGGCGTTTGGAGTCGGCAGCAAGTAGCGGCAGATCAAAGCCTGCGTTGAAGACAATAACGGGGCCTCCCTGGGTTAACTGTCCGGCCAGGGCCGAGTTGATTTCTTCCAAGACCTGGGCGGGTTGGCGGCCGTGTTCCCGTGCATACTCCGTGCTGATCCCGTGAACCTGTGCGGCCCTTTCCGGGATCTCTATCCCGGGGTCAGCCAGCCAGGTTTCGATCTTGTCAGCCCCCGACTGTTCCAGTCCGCCGGGCCGTTCCACCGCCGCTGCTGTGACGATCCTGTCGTCCGTGCGGGACAGCCCTGTCGTCTCCGTATCAAACCCCAGCCAGGGGGCATCCACCCAAGTACTCATAGCCCCCATTGTGCCCGACGGGTACGACATGTGGCTCGCCGTGGCGCCGAAACGGGTCCGCGGTCGCATCGGCAGCGCTGCTTAGAGAGGCCTCCGAGCGCCTCGCAAGCAACAGATCATTGCGGAGAGCACGATCTTTTCTCCCCTGGGAAGGAGAAGTTCCCAGACCCGCATGGGACCTTTCTGGCCCGGGAGACTAGGGCCTGCTTGTACACTGGGAGGATGGCAGAAATAGAGATTGGACGTGGCAAACGAGGGCGCCGCGCATACTCTTTGGATGACGTTGCTCTGGTTCCCGCCAGGCGCACCCGGGACCCAGAGGAAGTGAGTGTTTCCTGGCAGGTCGACGCCTACCACGTGGATACGCCACTGTTGGCGGCGCCAATGGATTCGATTATGAGCCCGGCTACCGCCATTGAGTTCGGCCGACTGGGCGGGATTGGCACCCTGGACCTTGAGGGTCTGTGGACCAGGTACCAGGATCCTCAGCCACTGCTGGATGAACTGGTGGGCATGGATGACCGCCAGGCGGCACCTCGACTCCAGGAGATCTATACCGAACCGATAAAGGACGAGCTGATCTACGCGCGCCTGAAAGAGATTCAGGAAGCCGGGGTCATAGTCGCGGGAAGCCTTTCCCCGCAGAGGGTTTTGGCGCACTGGCGCGCCGTAGTGGAAGCCGGAGTGGACTTCCTTGTCATCCGGGGAACCGTTGTCTCCGCCGAACACGTTTCTTCCCTGCAAGAAGCCCTAAACCTGAAGAGATTCATCTACGAATTGGACGTCCCCGTCATGGTGGGTGGCGTAACCACGTACACGGCGGCACTGCATCTGATGCGGACGGGCGCAGCTGCGATCCTGGTTGGGTTTGGTGGGGGCGCTGCCCACTCCACCCGGCGGTCTCTGGGAATACACGCTCCCATGGCCACGGCCATCGCTGATGTGGCTGCGGCCCGCCGGGACTACATGGATGAGACCGGGGGAAGGTACGTCCATGTGATTGCTGACGGAGCCGTGGGGTATTCGGGCAGCGTAATCAAGGCTCTCGCGTGCGGCGCCGATGCGGTCATGCTAGGCGCCGCTCTGGCGCGGGCTGAAGAAGCTCCGGGACGCGGGTGGCATTGGGGTGCGGAAGCGACGCATCCGGACCTGCCCCGTGGGCACCGAGCCCACGTTGGCACCGTAGGAACCATGGAACAAATCCTCTACGGTCCCTCTGACCGTGCGGATGGGACACTGAACTTCGTGGGAGCCCTGAAGCGAACCATGGCGTCCACCGGGTACAGCGAAGTGAAAGATTTGCAGCGGGTTGAAGTGGTAGTCAGCCCGTACGACGGCAGCTAGACCTAGAAATATAAAGGAGAAGAAATGACCGAATACCGGATCGAACACGACACGATGGGTGAAGTCCGCGTCCCAAAGGATGCTCTTTACGCCGCGCAAACTCAGCGGGCGGTGGAAAACTTCCCCATTTCCGGTGAAACGTTGAACCCGCACCAGATTGCGGCACTTGGACAGATCAAGCGCGCCGCGGCGATTGCCAACGCGGAGCTCAGCGTTGTCGATCAGGAGACTGCCGACGCTATCGTTGGTGCGGCGGACCAGGTTATCCGCGGGGAACATGACGGTGAGTTCCCGATCGACATTTTCCAGACTGGTTCGGGAACCTCCTCGAACATGAATACGAACGAGGTCGTCTCTCGTTTGGCAACCGATCTGAAGGGCGACACTGTTCACCCGAACGATCACGTGAACGCCTCTCAGTCTTCCAACGACGTGTTCCCCTCCTCAATTCACATTGCTGCTTACCAGGCCGTCGAAGAGGTACTCCTGCCGGGTCTGCGTACCCTGCGTGACTCGCTCTCTGCGAAGGCTGAAGAGTTCAAGGACGTCGTGAAGTCGGGGCGCACTCACCTGATGGACGCCACGCCGATCACACTTGGCCAGGAGTTCTCTGGCTTTGCTCAGCAGATCGAGTACGGTATTCAGCGCGTCGAGTCGGCACTGCCTCGGCTGGCGGAACTGCCTCTGGGCGGCACAGCTGTGGGAACCGGCATCAACACCCCGGCAGGCTTCTCCGCTCGAGTTATCGAATTGATCGCGGAGAACACGGGATTGCCATTCGTTGAGGCCAGCAACCACTTCGAGGCGCAGGCCGCGCAGGACTCCCTGGTCGAGATGTCCGGGCAGCTGCGCACGGTGGCCGTTTCCCTAGTGAAGATTGCGAATGACCTTCGCTGGATGGGGTCGGGTCCCCGCACGGGTATCGGGGAGATCTTCCTCCCCGACCTGCAGCCCGGTTCGTCGATCATGCCCGGCAAGGTCAACCCCGTGCTCCCGGAGGCAACCGTCATGGTGGCGGCCCAGGTGATCGGTAACGATGCTGCCATTATGTTTGCTGGCTCGCAGGGGAACTTCGACCTGTTGGTCATGCTCCCGGTTATGGGTGCGAACCTGCTGCAGTCGATCAACATCCTCGGCAACGTTTCTGATACTTTGGCGGATCGTTGTGTCGACGGTATCAAGGCGGATCGCGAGGCTTGCTTGCGTTACGCTGAGTCCTCTCCCTCTATCGTAACCCCGCTAAACCGTTACATCGGATACGAGAACGCTGCGAAGATAGCCAAGCACTCCGTCAAGGAAAACATGACGGTGCGCGAAGCGGTCCTGGATCTTGGCTTTGTCGAACGCGGGGAAATCTCTGAGGAAGACCTTGACCGGGC
>CAYFRG010000012.1:18528-56911 GCA_964345535.1 uncultured Actinomyces sp.
CCTGCGAATCCGACCAGAAGGAACCCCACCCAGAAAAGGGCGAGCCAGCCCAGCCCCGACCAGTCAGGACTGTCTGTGGCGACCGTGGGTAGGTGCCAGAACGGGCTTATCCCCAGGATCCAGTCCCACAGGTTCAATATTGGGCCCAGGAACGTGAGGGCGAACGAGGCGACGACGCCAGCCCACGCAGCCACAGCCACTTTCGGCCTCGCGCCGACGACGGCTGCAGCGAAAGCAACAACAACCCAGGTAGCAGGGATCGTTGAGACTGCTTGAAGCAGCACATCGCTGAAACTGATGCCGATATCCGCATGGGAGGAGATAGCCGCAATTAAGGTGCCAGCCAGCATAATGAAGACTCCGGAAGCTGCCAAAGCAGTGACTACGCCGGCACCGAAGTAGGCCCGCCTGCTCACGCGCGTGGCCAAGATGGGGTCGGCACGGTCCTGCAACTCCTCGCTTCGAAGGCGCAGCATCACCTGAATTCCCGGAACTGCGGCGATGATGCCCAACAGGCTGAGGACGGTCTTGGAAAACGTAGCAACCAGTCCCGCGTGAGTTGTGGCCCCCGCGGCTAGCACCGCAGCAACTCTGCTGTCCTTGGTGAACAGTTCTGGGACAGTTGCAGCGAATTGGCCGAACACCAGACCCCACACGACGAAGGCAACGGTCCATGTGATCAGGGTGGCGCGGTTTAGGCGCAGGGTAAGGCCCCAGATGGTGCGGATTTTACCCCGCCAGGGCCCGGCCCTTGGGGGAACGATTCCCTGACCGAAATCTCGGTGCGCTTCGAGCACAAAAGCCCCGGCAAGCGACACTGCTGTGAATGCGGCAGCGAAGAGCAGAGGCCACCAGTCGTTTTCTGCGGCCGGACGCGTCTGTGTCATCCAGCCCAGCGGGTTTGCCCAGACGGTCCAGGAGGGCCATTCCAAAGAGTAAGCGAAACCCCTGAGCAGGAACAGAACCCCGAACGTCCCCACTGCCATGGAGCTGGCGGTGTGCCGGTCAGCACCCAGCTGAGCTGTCACCGCGGCGACTGAGGCGAACATCCACCCGGTCGCGGTGAACGTGGCTCCGAGTAGGAGCGACGCCTCCCAGCTGCCTCCAAAGGGTACCGTCAGGACGGCTGAAACGGCCCCGATTAGGAAAGACCCGAGCAGTGCGAAGGCCACCGCTGCGAGCAGGCGGCTGCCCCGCCCGACTGGGCTGGAGGCAATCAGCTCCGACGACCCCGAATCCTCCTGCCCGCGGGTATGCCCCGTGACAGCAAAGATCGCTCCCAGGGCAGCGAGGAATCCGCCCAGAGCTAAGGAGCGCCACGCGTTGAAGCCATCGGCCGTCAAGAGGCTGAACGCGGGCCCAAACACCACGCCAAGGGCAGGGTTTGAACCGACAAGCAGCTCCAGGCCTTCGCGGGAAGCCGTGTCGGGAAACACCCACGGGTACACCAGGACGGAGGTCGTTGAGAGCAGGGCGGCCAACCCAATCCACGGAGCGAACGTGCGCCCATCCTCCAAGAGAATCGCCCGCAATAGCGGCCCTGTCCCAGCCAGGCTCCCCGTGCTCACTGTTGTGGATCCTGCGAATACAAGCGAAGAAACAGTGATTCTAAGGAGGGAGGTTCTCCCGTGAAAGCGCTGATTCCCAAGCGGGATAGGCTGGCCAACGCCTGTTCAATCTCGCCCGGGTTCACCGTCGCGGTCAGGTGGTTTTCGTCCAGGTGGACGTCGTTCAACGCGCTCAGGTCGGCGGAAGTGGGAACGGTGTTGAGTGTGGCGCGAATGGTGGTCGATGCTTGTCCTCGCAAGTCATCCAATGTTCCTGTCGCAACCGTTTTCCCCTCTCGGATTATGGAGAGCCGGTCCGCAAGTGTCTCTACCTCCGCCAGAATATGGCTGGATAGAAGCACGGTCGTTCCTTGTGCATTCTCTTCGGCTACGACATTTTGGAACACATTCTCCATTAGCGGGTCAAGGCCGCTGGTTGGCTCGTCCATTATCAGAAGCTCAACGTCTGCGGAGAGCGCAGCGATAATTGCCACCTTCTGCCGATTCCCTTTGGAGTACTGCCGTCCGCGCTTGGAGGGGTCCAGTTCGAACCGTTGCACCAGTTCTTCTCGACGGGCTTGGTTGAGGCCTCCGCGCAAAGAGCCGAGCATGTCTATGGCCTCACCACCGGTCATCCCGGGCCACAGCGACACGTCTCCGGGCACGTACGCCAAGCGCCGGTGCAAGGCGGTGGAGTCCTTCCACGGGTCCTGCCCGAACAGGCTTACAGACCCGCCCCCAGATCTCAGCAGGCCGAGTAGCACCCGGATGGTGGTTGACTTTCCGGATCCGTTGGGCCCCAAGAAGGCGTGCACCTCGCCCTGTTCTACGGTGAGGTCCAACCCCTTCAGGGCCGGGTATTTCCCAAAGGACTTTCGCAGCCCGCGTATTCCTACTACGGGGGGTGTAACCATGGTCGACCTCCAGTCCGTAAATGCCTTTCTTAGCGTAGCGAATAATTCATCGACTGGGGAATTCTTTCATAGCCGCCTATGCTGGAACATATGGGAAGGACTCAGGAGCGCGGTCAGGCTGGGGTGCCGCTGGGGCGGCGTCCCGGAGAATCAGACACCCGGCGGGAGCTTCTCAACTCCGCGAGAAGGGTTTTTGCCGAAAAAGGATACGACGGCGCGGGCTTACGTGAGATTGCGGCATCAGCGGGGGTCGACCCCGGAATGATCAGGCACCACTTCGGTGATAAAGAAACCCTGTTCGTTGCGGCAATGACAGAGGATAGCGACGTCACGCAGCGGTTGGCAGACTGTATCCCGGGGCCGACGGAGAGCATCGGCCGACGAGTTACTGACACCTACCTGCGCCTTTGGGAGGATCCCGATACCAAACCGGTTCTTGCGGGTCTTGTACGTACAGCCATGACTTCCCAGAAAGGGGCCAGTCTTCTGTCTGAATTCTTGGCCGTACGTGTCCAAGCCCCTGCAGAACTGCCCATGTCCGGCCGGGCCAGGACTCGGGGTTTGCTGCTTGCTGCGTCGCACCTTCTGGGGGTTGCAGTCGCTAAGAACATTCTCCAGGTCCCCGGCCTGGCAGATGTAGACCACGATGAGTTGGTCCGGGCAATCTCGCCAGCGATCCAGGGCTATCTGACAGAAGATACGCTGTCGTAGCTTAGCGGGCTGCCCGGTTTCCAACCGAATTGGCTAGGAACAGAAGCATTGTAACCAGCACGGCTCCGGTCACTGCCAAGATCGGCAGGTAGGGGCCTCCGCTTAGCTCCGGAGAAAACGCGGTCCAGGTTGCAGCTGCCGCTTGAAGAAGGCAGATGACGGCAGCGGTAAGAATGAACGGCGCGGCAGCGCGGTGACCCGCATCCCAAGCCCCAACGCTGGCTCTGACGTCGTGCCCGCGCAGCCCGAGCGGGGAGCGGTACGGGACCTGGTCGCTGCGGGCACGAAGGCCCACGACCCCCAGCATTCCACCCAGCCATGCAAACACGGCGGCGATAAGGAGAGCCCAGAACACTTCTAGCGGAGCCCTTCCAACTCATCGAGCCAGGCGGCTACCTGCGCGTCAGAGGGCATGTTCCAATCCGTTCGCGGTGACAGGGATCCCGCTGCCATCAGGCGGGGCGCATTTGGCGCGGCCTCTCTCTTGAACTGGTTGGAAAAGAACCGGGTGAAGAACACTTCCATCCACTTCAGGATGTCCGCGTCGCTGTACTTCCCGCCCCAAGCTTCACGGGCTAGCAGCAGAATTTGGGAGGGGCCGAAACCGTATTTGAGGACGTAGAAAAGAGTGAAGTCCTGTAGTTCGTACGGGCCAATTGCCGCTTCTGTAGATTGGCGCGGAGCCGAGTCCGTTGCTGGAAGAAGCTCGGGAGAAATGTCGGTGTGGAGGATGGTTGTCAGAACCTGCCGCAGTTCCTCGGAAGCGTGCGGTGCTTCTGCTGCTGCCGCGATCACGTCTTGGATGACGGTTTTTGGCAGGCCGGCGTTGACCCCGTAGTGGCTCATTTGGTCGCCGACCCCGTACGTGCACCAACCTAGCGCCAGCTCAGAAAGGTCGCCGGTCCCGACGACTAGGCCATTCTTTAGGTTCGCCAGGCGAAACAGGTAGTCCGTACGAAGCCCTGCTTGCACATTTTCATAGGTGACGTCGTAAACGGTGGAGCCGGTCGCAACTGGATGACCCAGCGCCGTGAGCATCTCGCGCGCTGCGGGACGGATGTCAAGCTCCTCGAAAGCGACCCCCAAGGCTGCGCAAAGCTTCTCTGCGCTTTCTCGAGTGGCAGCGGACGTGCCAAACCCCGGCATCGTATAGCCCAAGATATCTTCGCGGGGGCGCCCTAGGCAGTCCATCGCCCCGCAGGCCGCAAGTAGGGCCAGCGTGGAGTCCAACCCACCGGAAACACCCAGAATCAGTTTGGGCTCCCCAATGGAGACCATGCGTCTCACGAGCGCGCTAGCTTGGAGCTGGATGACTTGGAGGGGATCTGCGACCCGCCAGGGGTACCGGATAACCTTTCGTTCAAGCTTAGAAGGGACCGGATCGGGGAACACGACCGGCTCGGCTGATCCTGCAGAATCGGGTCCCCCACTCTGGTAGCCAAGGCCCAGCTGAACCAAGCCCACCGCGTTCACGTCTGCAACAGAGAGGTGTGCGTCCCGGGCGAACAAAGGCCCGGCAGCCAGTACTGTTCCCTCTTCCGCGACGACGGACTGGCCGTTCCAGGCCAGGTCGTTCGTGGATTCACCGCACCCGGGAGCGGCGTAAACGATGGCCGCCCGGTTCAGTTCCGACTGGGCACAGAGCAGGTCGCTGCGCCGGACAGCGGAGTCAGCAAACGCGGGATCCCCGCCCAGGGCAGCGACCACGTGAGCGTCGCGGGGGAACCCTTCCCACACGTCCGAGCCGACACGCGCGGCAATTAGAACCCCCGGTAGGTGCTGCGGCTGAAGGCGGATGTCTCCCACTTCAACCCAGTCTTCTCCAAGGAGAACCGCGGAGTGCTCTGCCCCAGCAGCCTCTTGGGGGACCACCCCCAAGTAGCTGCCCTCATGCACCCAGACAGCGCAGGAACGAACCACCCCGTCAATGACCAGCGGGGCTCCCACGGCCAAGATTGGCCGCAGGTCCGCTGATGCGCGGCGAATTGCCTCCAAAGACGAAACCGTGGCTTCCAGGAGCGGAAGCGTGTGCCCAAGCACGCCCACGCTTTTTCCGGTGAGGGAAAGCTCTGGCGTGACCAGGAGATCAACCTGCCGGTCGTCGCCCGCCCGCGCAGCACGAATGATCCACTCCGCGTTTGTCGCAGGGTTCGCCAGCTCCACCGGCTGAACGGCTGCTGCTACTCGAAGGAAACCCAGCGTCTGCGGGGCGGGCGCGGCCACCGGTTACACCAGCGTCATCGCTTGGCTGGCGATGGCCAGCTCTTCCTTGGTCGGAACGACCATTATGCGCACGGAAGAATCGCGACAGGAGATAGTGGTTGCTTCTCGAGGGCGAGAGTTGTTAGCTTCCTTATCCAAGACAACCCCGAAGAACTCCAAACGCTTACAAACTTCGCGTCGCAGGTCGATATCGTTCTCTCCGATACCGGCCGTAAACGTGATCACATCGACCCCGCCCATTACCGCTGCGTACCCGCCGATGTACTTGATTAGCCGGTTCACGTAGATGTCTAAAGCTTCCCGTGCACGCGGGTTTCCGGATCGAGCCATCTCTCTGACCGCGCGCATATCGTTATCTCCGGTGAGGCCACGCAAACCAGATTTCTTGTTAAACAGGTCGTCGACCTGGTCAACATTCATCCCCGCAACACGCTGCAGGTGGAAGCCTACGGCTGGGTCGATGTCACCCGTGCGAGTTCCCATGACCAGACCTTCCAGCGGGGTGAGACCCATGGAAGTGTCCACAGCTTTTCCACCCACGATTGCTGAGGCTGACGCGCCGTTACCCAGGTGCAGGACGATCTGACGCAGCTTCTTGTCGCCAAGGACCTGGGTCACCCGGTCGGAAACGTACTGGTGTGAGGTGCCATGGGCGCCGTAGCGGCGGATGGAGTACCTCTCCGCGACGTCCCGATCCAGGGCGTAAAGTGCGGCGCCGGAGGGAAGGTCTTGGAAAAACGCGGTGTCGAAAACGGCAACGTTCGGGATCCCGGGAAGGAGCTTTTCACACACGTCAATGCCGGTGAGGGCCGGGGGATTGTGGAGGGGGGCCAGCGAGGAAAGCTCATGAATGAGTCGCTTCACTCGGTCGTCGACTAGGGCCGGACCACTGAAGTAGCGTCCTCCCTGCACGATCCGGTGTCCGATACCAACAATGTGAGCTTCCTCGAGTTCCGGACCGATCTCTTCGAACAGGTCCAGGACCTGCTGCAGCGCGACCTCGTGGTTCGGGATTGGCTCGTTTATTGTGATCTCTTTGAGAGAGTACCGGTGATGGACCGTGCTCATCTCCTCACCAATGCGCTCCACCAGGCCGGACGCCATGGCAACACCGATGTCCGGGTCCACCAGCTGGTACTTGATCGAGGAAGACCCCGAGTTGATAACAAGGATTGTCTGGGGCATTAGTTCTGTCCTTCTGTCTGTGCCTGAACGGCGGTTATGGCAACGGTGTTGACGATGTCTTCTACTGTGGCCCCGCGGGAAAGGTCATTCACCGGACGACGCAGACCCTGCAGGATCGGGCCAACAGCCACCGCATCGGCGCTTCGCTGAACCGCCTTGTAGGCAATGTTTCCGGCGTTCAGCGTGGGGAAAATCAACACGTTGGCACGGCCGGCGACATCCGAGTCGGGGGCTTTAGCGGATCCCACTGCTGGGTCCACTGCGGCGTCGTACTGGATGGGGCCCTCCACCGGAATTTCAGGGGCCAGCTCCCGGACCTTAGCTGTGGCCCCGGTGACGGCCTCTACGTCGGCGCCAGCGCCGGAAGAACCTGTCGAATAGGACAGCATTGCGACGCGTGGGTCGACCCCAAATTGAGCGGCGGTCTGTGCGGTTGACACGGCAATCTCCGCTAGCTGATCGGGCGTGGGGTTCGTGTTGACTGCGCAGTCACCCATGACCAGGACGTGGTCCTTTAGGAGCATTAGGAAGGAGGATGAAACCAGGGAGACTCCTGGAGCTGTCTTGATGATCTGGAACGCGGGAACAATGGTGTCGGCGGTTGTGTGGATCGCACCCGAAACCATGCCGTCGGCGTCACCCATCTGCACCATCATCGTCGCAAAGTACGTGACGTCCTGTACCTTTGCGCGCGCCTGTTCCAGCGTGACGCCCTTCTTTTCCCTCAGGCGGGCGAACTCGGCAGCGTATTTCTCCACTAGTTCAGGGTCAGAGGAAGAGACGATGCGTGCACCGCTAACATCCACGCCGAGTTCTTGGGCGCGAGCCTCCACGGAAGCCGCGTCCCCAACCAAAACGATATTCGCAGTTTTCGCGTCCAGGAGTTTCGCGGTGGCACGCAAGACACGGTCATCTTCCGGTTCGGGAAGGACGATTGTCCGTGGCTTAGCAGCAGCGCGAGCAAGGAGGTCAGCCTGGAACATGAGCGGGGTGACAGTTGTCGGGGCCAGATTGGTGAGCGTCGCCCATTTGTCCTGGGTGATGGGGGGCTCGGTCAGGGTCAGGCCAGCGCTGGTCAGAGGAAGGTCGGTCCCTTGGGCGCCGGCAATAATCACCCCGGAAATGGAAGCGTGGTGCTTCTCCACCCTGTCGCGCAGGGACTTGACCTCAGCTGCGATCAGGTCCGCGTTCATTCCGGTTCCGTCTACGACTGCGACGATCTGAGCGGCCGCGTTGGCCGCGACATCCAGGTTCCACCCCACAACGTCGAAGCTGGGTGCGGGGACGGAGGTGATCCCGGTTATGAGGAGCGAATCAGCCTGGTCTGAGCGCAGGGAAATTATGACCTCGTTCAGCGCCTTCTGGGGGTCCTGCACCACCTTGGTGAAGGGTTGATCTCCGAAAGCATCAATTTGGGAGAACGTCTGCCCGCCCATTTGCATTACTTGTTCAGTAAGAAGCTCTGAGACTTCGTGGATCAGTTGCGCATTCACCGATGAAGCGCTTGTACCCATTATGAGAACTCGGGACGACACTGTTGTTCCTATCTCCAGCCAGGGTCTATGCGTGACCCGCGCGTGACTGGTATTCATTTTGGGGCGGTACCTGCATGGAAGCAGACACCCCCTATGTTAGTCGCCGCGCCAGCGTCAGGGGAGACTGGGGGTGAGTAGTTGCGCACGCTGCCGGGAAACCCTGTCGCCTCTTTACGTGCGCAATGCCTCCCTTTGGGTGGTCCAGGCGCATGCGGAGGCAGATTTACCGACAAGAAGATTTGTCGTGATAACGGAGGTTGCACGGGGAAGAGCAGGGCCTGTCACAGCTTCCATGCGGTAACCTGGATGGGTGGAAACCTCACCTTCTTACCCGGTCCTTGTTGTCGATCTTGGTGCCCAAACGGCTCAGCTAATAGCCAGGCGGGTGCGTGAAGCAAACGTGTACTCGGAGATCGTTCCGCACACGTATTCTGTAGAGCAGATCCGGGCTAAGAACCCGGCGGCGATTATTCTTTCGGGTGGTCCGTCCTCCGTTTATGAGGGGGGCGCCCCCGCCGTGGATCCTGAACTTTTCGAGATGGGGATTCCCGTCCTTGGTATCTGCTACGGATTCCAAACCATGGCGGCGGCACTGGGCGGAACCGTCGACAACTCCGGGGACAACGAGTACGGTCCCGCCATCGCGGTCCGTACGCAGGAACCTTCCGTGCTTTTGGAGGGAACCCCGGAAACGCAGACAGTCTGGATGAGTCATTCCGACGCCGTTTCCAAAGTCCCGGACGGCTTCAGGGTGACGGCTGGTACAGAGGCGACTCCGATCGCGGCTTTCGAGGATCCTCAAAGGCAACTTTTCGGCGTGCAGTGGCACCCGGAAGTGCACCACTCCGAATACGGAGCCAAATTGTTCCAGAACTTTCTGTACGAAGGGGCTGGGCTCAGGCCCGACTGGAACGCCTCGTCCATAGTGGAGCGCTTGGTAGACCAGATTCGCGATCAGGTTGGCGACCGGCAAGTCATTTGCGGACTGTCCGGAGGCGTCGATTCTTCCGTCGCGGCGGCCCTGGTACACCAGGCGGTGGGGGACCAGCTCACCTGCATTTTCGTGGACCACGGGTTGCTTCGCGCCGGCGAACGCAAGCAGGTTGAGGAAGACTACGCGGCGTCCATGGGGATCCGAGTTGTCACGGTTGACGAATCGGACAGGTTCCTGGACGCACTTCAGGGAGTCTCCGACCCGGAAGAGAAACGTAAAATCATCGGTCGGGAGTTCATTCGGAGCTTTGAGGAAGCCGCCAGCGCACTGAACGCGGAAGCCGCTGAGCAGGGGTTGACCATCGACTTCCTCACCCAGGGGACCCTTTATCCCGACGTGGTGGAGTCCGGGGGAGGGGAAGGCACCGCGAATATAAAGAGCCACCACAACGTTGGGGGGTTGCCGGAGGATCTTCAGTTTGAACTGGTGGAACCCCTGCGGGAATTATTCAAAGATGAGGTGCGGGCGATAGGACGCGAGTTGGGTGTCCCCGACAAGATCGTGGACCGGCAACCGTTCCCAGGACCCGGCCTTGGGATCCGCATCGTTGGGGACATTACCCGGGAACGCCTGGAGATTCTCCGCGCCGCCGACCTGATTGTGCGGGAGGAGCTCACCGCTGCGGGTTTGGATGGGGAAATTTGGCAGTGTCCGGTGGTTCTCCTTGCTGACGTGCGTTCGGTGGGGGTCGCCGGGGATGGCCGCACCTACGGACATCCAATAGTTCTGCGCCCGGTCGTCTCTGAGGATGCGATGACCGCGGATTGGGCCCGCATTCCGAACGATCTGCTGGCACGCATTTCTAACAGAATCACCAACTCGGTGCCCGAGGTGAACCGAGTGGTCCTTGACGTCACCTCTAAACCACCGGGGACTATCGAGTGGGAGTGAGGGTGCGCGTCCATGGCTAAGAAGAAGCGAGCTTGGCCACCCGTTGAGTTGAAGCTTCCGGTTCCGGTGGTGGACAACCACACTCACTTGCCCCTGCACGAGGGGGAAATCCCGTCGCCGGGCGGGATCCGCCTCAGCTTGGCAGATCAGCTCATCCGCGCGGAGCGGGCCGGTGTTCCCCGGATGATCACTTCCGGTTGCGAGCTTCCAGATTGGGAGCCGACGTTGCGCCTTTGCCGTACCCACCCGCAGGTTCGGGCGGCTCTTGCGGTCCACCCGAATGAGGCCGCCCTCCACGCCGGGCACCTGGAGAAGTCTCCGGACGGCTACGAACACACCCAAGAGGAACACCACGTCCCGCTCTCAGTGGCGCTCGAACAACTTACCGCGCTCCTGGAGGACCCGATGGTTGTGGCGGTGGGGGAGACCGGCCTGGATTACTACCGAACGGCAGGTCCGGGGCGGGAAGCCCAAAAGGAGTCATTCAGGGCTCACCTTGAGATGGCCCGCGAATACAACCTTCCGCTGCAGATTCATGACAGGGAGGCCCACGCGGACACCATCGAGCTGGTTTCCGATCCAGCCTGGGACAGTGTGACCATCGTTTTTCACAGCTTTTCAGGTGACCGGGAGATGGCGCGGGTCTTGGCGCGTCGCGGCTGGTACGCCTCTTTTTCTGGACCGCTCACGTACCCGGCAAACAAGGAACTGCGTTCGGCACTGGTGGCGCTTCCCCGCGATCTCATCCTGGTGGAAACCGATGCGCCGTACCTGACCCCGGTGCCGCACAGGGGGAACCCGAACGCCTCCTACGTGATGCCCTACACGGTCGCGCAGATCGCCGAGCTATGGGACCGGCCTTTAGATCAGTCCTGCGCGCAACTGAGCCAGAACACGGAGCGGGTTTACGGGACCTGGTAGCGTGACAGTTCGGTGTGCGCTGGGTTGCACGGGCGCCTGGTGCCCGCGAACCGACGTGGAAGGAACGCAGTTAGGAATTGTGAAATGTCGATGAGTGCGCGCGCGGTTGGCGCTATAGCCTCCGGGGCGGCGGCCGCCGTAATTGGCCTTGCCACCGTGGGGGTGACCGATTCTTATCACACGGTGACGGTTCGGTTTGATGACCTTGATAAGGTCGTCTCCGGTTTCTACCCCGATGTCGCCTCGGCATTAGAAGCGGCCGAGGTCGAATTGGCTGAATACGACACCGTGACCCCCGCCCCGCAAGAGACGCTACAAGAGGGACAGCTGGTAGAGGTAGCCCGCGCCCAACCTTTCGTCGTGCACACTGCGGAGGGAACGGATACGGCCTGGTCCGCGGCGGCATCTCTGGACAAGGTCTTGGATGACCTTTCCGAACAGACAGTCGTCCGGAAAGTCACTCCCGCTCGCGGAGAGGACGACCCGGGCTTGGCGCTCACCGCACAGCCTGCGCAGCTGACAGTGACCGTCGATGGCGACTCGCAGCAGGTGCAGGTCAGCGGAGGGGAATCCCTTGACGAAGTCTTGGAAACCGCGGGAGTGACACCGGAACCACTGGACAGTGTCTTCCTGGTCTCAACCGCTCAGGGGTTGAACATCGACGTGACAACCGAACAGCGGGAAATCATCGTCACCCAGAAGAAGATCTCCCACAAAACCAAGCGAGTGGATGACCCCGACGAATTGGAGGGAACGGAAACCGTCACCCAAGAGGGCAGAGACGGGCGCCGCACCATCCTCACCTACGAACGGCTGGTCGGCGGAGAAGTTACACTCTCCCGCGAGCTGTCCAACACTGTGACGCGTAAACCGAAGACCCAGATCATCTCTGTTGGCACCAAGGAGCCAGAACCGGAGCCGTCGTTGGCGGCCTCCACCGGTTCGGGAACGGACGTCTCCGGCGTGGAGATAACGGGCGCCGACGCCTGGGCTGCCCTGGCTCAGTGTGAATCTGGCGGAAACCCCAGCACGAACACGGGAAACGGTTACTACGGCATGTACCAGTTCTCCTTGTCCACGTGGCGGTCAGTGGGCGGGACAGGCCTCCCCTCAGATGCCTCGGCAGATGAACAAACCCGGCGGGCTCAGATACTGCAGCAGCGCTCCGGTTGGGGGCAGTGGCCTGCTTGCTCGGCAAGACTGGGATTGCGATAGTCGTGGCACACAAAGACCGACACCACCCGGGAAGCCTGCTCGGGCCCCAAACCATCAGGGAGCTCAGTGCAACGCTCGGCGTGCAACCCACAAAGAAGCTGGGCCAGAACTTCCTGCACGACGGGGGGACAGTACGCAAGATCGTGGCCGCGGCGGCCTCAAATCCCGGGGACGTTGTCCTGGAGGTGGGGCCGGGCTTGGGGTCGCTCACGCTAGGGCTTCTGGACTCTGGCGCCCGTGTTTGTGCTGTCGAAATAGACCCTGTTCTAGCGGAGCAGCTCCCCCTGACCGTGGCGGATTTTAGGCCGGATTGCACGTCGCGCTTGCACGTGCACCGGGCGGATGCACTGGACCTAGGCGGATGGGAAGAATGCGGCGGAGACTGGCCGGAACCAACGCGCCTCATCGCGAACCTTCCATACAACGTCGCAGTCCCAATCCTGCTTCACTGCTTGGAACTGTTCCCATCCTTGAGATCGGCGCTGGTCATGGTCCAGTCAGAAGTTGCAGACCGCCTAGTGGCATCTCCAAATACTAAAACCTACGGCGTTCCATCGGTGAAAGCCGCATGGTACGGGTCAGCCAAAAGAGCCGGCGCCATCGGGCGTACCGTGTTCTGGCCCGCGCCCAACGTCGACTCCGCACTGGTTGATCTGCAGGTGAGCTCACCCGCACGCGGAAGTGAACGCCTCAGGAAGGCAACCTTCGCCGTAGTGGATGCCGCGTTCGCTCAGCGCCGGAAGATGCTGCGCGCCAGCCTACGGGCCTGGACCGCCTCGGCCGGGGAGCTCCTCAAAACCGCAGGGGTGGAACCGACCCTCAGGGCAGAGAACCTGAGTGTCGAAGAGTTCATTCAACTGGGGCAGGCCGCCCTGGAGCTGGCAGACACCGGCGATGCAGATATGAACCGTGCACTCGGTTTTGAGATTGGGCCCTGAAATTAAGCCCTGGAAACTGCGTTCTGAGATTGGACGCTGAGAGCGGGCCCTAAGACTGGGCCCTGAGAGGGGACAGTATGCGTGAGGCAGTGGCTTCGGCGCCGGGAAAAGTGAACTTGGAACTACTTTCGGGACCCGCGGGCCCCGACGGCTATCACGAGTTGTTCACCGTCTTTGAAGCAATTGGAAACCGTGAGTATGTCCACGCTCGAACCAGCAGGCCCCCTGGAGTCTCAGTAGAAACGGTTGGGTATGCGCCGACCGATCATGGGCTGGGAGACCCCGTGGTTGACCGGGTCCTCACGGAACGTCTGTCACAGATCCCCGCCGAAGAACACTTAGCAGTTCGCGCCGCGAAAGCACTCATGCCCCTGGTAAGTACAAAGTGGGGCCCCAGCGCTTCTGGCCTTCACCTAACCGTGCACAAAGCGCTCCCCGCCGCGGGGGGTCTTGCTGGAGGCTCCGCGGACGCCGCCGCGACGCTCGTGGCCGTGAGTGAAATGTGGGAACTGGGACTGAGCGGTCCTCAGTTGGAGGCCGTCGGCCGCACGCTGGGTGCCGACGTCCCCGCATGTATCCACGGTAACTGGTCGATTGGCGCGGGTAGAGGCGACCATATGGAGACCCTGGCTCTGGCCCCCGCCATCCCCGCGCACTGGTGGGCCCTTGCCTTTTTTAGAGAGGGGTTGTCAACCCCCGTAGTTTTCAGGCAGTTTGACGCTATGGGGCTGGGACGGCAGGAGTTGCCCACCGGTTTGCGGTTCCCGGAGGGGGACTATATTGGGAAGGACGTGGGCCGAGTTCTTCACAATGATCTGGCCCCTGCCACCCTGGCACTACGTCCCGAACTGGCCGGTGTTGGAGCGGATGCGCTGCGACTGGGGGCGACCGCGTGGATGATTTCCGGGTCCGGTCCCACGGTCGCCGCACTTGCGGCAAGCAGTCAAGAAGCCCAGGAAATCGCAGCGTACTGGAGCAACCAAGCCGGGCAGGAAGGCTCGGTTCTTTCCGGCGCCGTCGTGACGTGGGGAGCAGATTCGGGCGCCCGCACTGAGAGATACCTCCCCACCTGGGCTCAAGCACTCTAGTTTTTGGCTTCTATAGTGGTCTCCCTAGACTCTTCTCACATTTGAGCAGGCCTCAACCCGAGGGTGTTAAGGATGGAGACTAATGTTGCTAAAACGGCGCAAACTCGACGGAAAGTGTCATCATTAGCCCCGCTCCGAAGACAGGGGCGGCAGTATTGCAGTCGGGAGGCCGTCTGTCAACGAGCGAGGGTCACTTTGCCCCACCAACACGCGGAAGACGCGAGCCTAAGCTGACATTTTCCAATCTGTTTCGTAGAGTTTTCCCGTAGCCACCTTGGTGGCGCACTATTGCAAACCAAAAAGGAGAGGTTTCTACATGTCCATGAACCGTACAGAGCTTGTAGCCGCAATCGCCGACCGCGCCGGTCTGACGAAAACTCAGGCGGATGCCGCCCTGGGTGCTTTCCAGGAAATCCTGATTGACTCACTGTCCAAGGGTGAAGCCGTCAAGGTTACCGGTCTGATGTCCGTTGAGCGCGTTGAGCGCGCAGCTCGCACCGGTCGCAACCCCCGCACGGGCGAGGAAATTCAGATCCCCGCTGGTTTCGGTGTGAAGCTGACCGCCGGTTCCACCCTGAAGAAGGCTGTCTCCGGTAAGTAGGTTCCGTTTCCCGGCGCAGAATCGGGAATGACTAGGGAGGGTCCCGCCGGGACCCTCCCTTTGTTATCTCGGCTGTCGCATTGGCATTGCGCTGCTGCCGCACCGACGCGGGATTCCAGCTTTGGGCGAACACGACCGGTGAGGACTTTTGAAGACGCTCTTTGCCCGCGTCGGCGTACAATGGTCGGGTAGCTCACTCACTTAGAAGGGATCCTGGATATGCACGTTGGAGTACTCGATAGCGAAGAGGAAATTGGTAAGCTGGCGGCTCAGCGGGTCGTGCGCGTTCTAAAGGAAAAACCAGACGCGGTGATCGGACTGGCAACAGGGTCGTCGCCCCTTCCGATCTACAACGAGCTGATCCGGCTTTACAAGGCGGGAGAGATTTCGTTCTCCCAGGCCCAGGCGTTCTGCTTGGATGAATACGTGGGACTCCCAGAGGATCACCCGGAAGGGTATGCCAACTTTATCGACCGAGTTTTCACCAGCCAGGTGGACTTTGCGCCGGGTGCGGTTCACGCTCCACATGGTCAAGCTTCTGACCCCGTTTGGGCCGCAAAGGAATACGACGCCCAGATCAAAGCAGCGGGTGGGGCAGACATTCAGATTCTTGGAATCGGATCCGACGGTCACATTGGCTTCAATGAGCCGGGCGGTTCATTGATGTCCCGCACGCACATGGGCTACTTGGCGGAGCAGACCCGCGGGGACAATGCGCGCTTCTTTGGTGGCAACATCGATGATGTGCCGGTCGCGTGTATTACTCAGGGTCTGGGGACGATCATGGATGCCCGCGAACTGGTCATGGTCGCGATGGGCGAAGGTAAAGCCCAGGCAATTCATGAGCTTGTTGAGGGGCCGGTAAGCGCCACTTGGCCGGCAACGATAATGCAGTTCCACGACGACGCGCTTGTTCTTGTTGACCGGGCGGCTGCGTCGAAGATACAGGACCCGGAGCGGTTCCAGACACTGTGGGAAGGCTACTTCAAGACCCAATGGGCTTAGGTGCCACCAGGGGAGGGGAGAGGAACTCAGATGGCTGAGACACAGCGGCACGGAAACACCGATGTGCTAGAGGAGACCCGGGTAAAACCCGACTCCGGCTCCGGAGACGGTGACCGCTACGCCCACTTTGTGCGTAAGGACCGAGCTGACAGGTCAACTTTTACTGGCCAGCCCGTTGTGGCCCTGTGCGGGAAAGTGTGGGTCCCTTCCAGAGACGCAAAGAAGTATCCGGTATGCCCTCGCTGCAAGCAATTGCGCGACGAGATGGGCAAGCAGGGTCCAGCCTGGCCCTTTAAGCCGTAGCCCAACTCCGGAGAGAGCTTGGCAGCTGTTCCCGGCTGGCTGTTACACGTCTTGCACGTTGTAGTAGCCGGTCGGGATGGCCACTTCTCCTTCAGATAGGCGCCACGCCGCGTAGGGAAGCTCATTGCGGGACCGGCGGTGGTGCTCCTGCGCCGCCAAGACCGCGGCGGGCCCGTACAGGTCAGAGTTGATTTGTCCTTCCGAAATGAGCTTTACCTGCAGCGGTCTGGCCCCAATGCTTTCCAACGCGGCCAGGGATTCCTCCCAGGACCCGCCGGTGAGCAATACTTCTTCGCTGGCGTAGCCTTCTTCGTCATATCGGCGCCCAGCCACTTTTCTACCCCCAACCGTTTTCTTCGACTGGGATTTCTTTTCCACGGGAAGCAGTTCTCCGCTGTCGTCGGCGCGGGAGACCAGCTTGTAAACCAGGGACGCTGTTGGGACACCCGAGCCTGTTACCAAGCGTGTCCCCACCCCGTACGTGTCAACGGGGGCCGCACCCAGGGCCGCTATTGAGTACTCATCCAGGTCAGACGTGACCGTTATCCGTGTTTTAGGAGCGCCCAAAGCGTCCAGCTGTCCACGAACTTTGAAGGCGTGGGCGACCAGGTCACCAGAGTCCAAACGGACTGCCCCCAGTTCTCCGTCGGCGTCGCGAGCCGCCCGCACGGCATTTTCTACGCCGCGCGCAATATCGTACGTGTCTACCAGGAGAGTCGTGCCCGTTCCCTGCTGGGCAATCTGCGCTGCGAACGCTTCCTCTTCCGTGTCGTAGAGGAGGGTGAAGGAATGCGCTGAAGTTCCCACCGTGGGGATTCCGTACCGCTTTCCTGACTCCAGATCTGAGCTGGAAACGAAGCCACCAATCACGGCGGCACGGGCTGCGGAGACCGCAGCGCGCTCATGCGTTCGGCGGGCACCCATATCGATGCAGGGCCTGCCGTGTGCGGCAATCGTCATCCGGGAGGCAGCAGAGGCAACCGCGCAATCGTGGTTGAGGACGCTGAGCATAAGAGTCTCCAGCAGGGTGCACTCCGCAAACGTGCCCTCAACTGTGATTAGGGGAGAACCAGGGAAGTAGCACTCTCCTTCCGGGTAACCGTAAACGTTGCCCGCGAATTTGAAGTCTTTCAGGAAGTCCAGGAGCTCTTCTGAGTAGGTGCCCTGCTCTCGTAGCCAATCGATCTGGTCGTCGCTGAAACAGAAACGTTCCATCGCCTCCAGGATCCGCCCTGTTCCGGCCACAACGCCGAAGCGTCGGGTGGCGGGCATGTTCCGGCCGAACAGTTCGAAGACCGCAGACCGGTCTGCCATCCCCGAGTGGAGCGTCGCATCCACCATGGTGAGTTCGTATTTGTCAGTGAGAAGCGCAGTCGAGCGTGAAGCAGCCATACAGCAACGTTAGCGTAATTGGTCACGCTGGCGTCCAGGCTTCCGCGCCAACACGCGGTTATGGTAGGTATCACGCGGAAAATCGGTGCACAAATGGCAACGGGGCAGATACGGTCAAAGGATGAATGACGCGCCAATCGGTATTTTCGATTCCGGACTTGGAGGCCTTACCGTGGCCCGCGCCGTTATCGACAAATTACCCGGTGAAGATGTCGTCTACCTGGGAGACACCGCACACACTCCGTATGGCCCTCGACAGATAGATGAAGTGCGGGATCTGACGCTGGCAGGCTTGGATGTGCTGGTAGAACGCGGCGCCAAACTGTTGGTTATTGCCTGTAACACCGCCACGGCTGCGGCTCTTCCCGAAGCGTACGAACGCTACTGGTCCGGTCAGGGCATCCCGGTTGTAGAAGTCATTTCTCCCGCTGCTGCGCAGGCCGCTGTCGCCACAAAAAACGGGCGTGTTGGGGTCATTGGGACTCTGGGGACCACCAGGTCGGGAGCATACGAGCGGGCCTTGGGGCAGACGCCCGGGCTGGAAGTGGTTCAGCAGGCTTGCCCGCGATTCGTGGAATTCGTGGAGGCAGGCATAACGACAGGTGATGAGCTCCTAGGTGTGGCTCGGGATTATCTGGCTCCGCTTCAGGAGCAAGGGGTCGACACGGTCGTGCTTGGCTGCACCCACTACCCGCTACTGTCTGGAGTTCTCTCCTACGTCATGGGCCCTCAGGTCCGCTTGGTGTATTCTTCGGAGGCCACCGCTAACGCAGTCTATTCCCGCCTCACAGAAGTGGGCCTACTTCACTCCCCGCGTACCAGCGGAGAACAAACCGAGTATTCTTTCTTGACCACCGCACCCTCCTCAGATTTCAAGAAGCTGGCTCGCCGGTTCCTTGGTCCCGAGGTCGAACGCATTGAACACGTGGAGACCAACTAAATGAAACTGACCATTGTAGGGGCGTCCGGTTCCATGTCCGGTCCGGAAGGGCCGGCCTCCAGTTACCTTGTGCAGGCGGAGGGCTCCGACGGGGACGCGGGTTCCCGGGTTTGGTCCGTACTTTTCGACATGGGGCCCGGGTCGTTTGGGGCCATGTGGAACGAGTTGGATCCACGCGAGCTAGACGCGGTTGTGTTCACCCATGGGCACGCTGATCATATGGGTGACGTCGTCTCCCTCTACGTGCACAACCGGTGGAATCCGGCGGGGTGCACAGAGAAAATGGACGTGTACGGGCCCGCGGACACTCGGCACCGCGTTCAGCAGATTGACGGCTGGGCCACGGATGAGGAACTGGATTTCCTCTTCAACTTCCACGTGGTTACCGCCCGTGTTCCGTTTCAGGTGGGTCCTTTGCAGATCACGCCCTACCCGGCACTTCACCCCGTCGAGGCCTACGGTTACCGCATCCAGACGGGCAGCGGCTCCCAGGCGGTCACCATGGCATTCACCGGTGACACAGACAGCTGCGACTCCATTGAAGAAATGGCGCGCGGTGTCGATCTTCTCCTGTCAGAAGCCGCCTTCACGGCCGCCGAGCCCCTGCGCGGGATGCACCTTGACGGAGAGCGCGCGGGCCAGTTGGCAACCGATGCGGGCGTGGGCCACCTGGTCCTCACGCACGTGCAACCGTGGACCGATAAGGGACTCGTTTTCGAAGAAGCACGCGTCTCCTGGGACGGGCCCCTAACCATGGCTGAAGCCGGGCAGGTTCACCTAATCGGCTAGCCTTTCGCCGTGGATACCTTGCTGCGGACATTTTGCCGAGGAAACCTTGCGGCAGCCATCTTCCCTCACTGTGTCTAGCCTCTGCCGACTCCCTAGTCCTCACCAAGTAGCGCAAGAATTTGCGGTACCAATTTCCGAATGGCTATGCCCCGGTGGGAGAGCTCGTTCTTCTCTTGGGGGCTGAGCTGGGCAGTCGTGTGTCCGTAACCGTCCGGAATGAAGATCGGGTCGTATCCGAAGCCTCCCGAACCGTGCTCGGAGGTCGTTAGTCTGCCTCGGACAACGCCCCTTGCGTGTTGCTCGGGCTCACCCGGCGTGACCAGGGAGACCACGGAGACGAATTCACAGCCTCGGTTAGGGGCCGCTACATCCTCAAGTTGAGCAAGGAGAAGCTCACGGTTACCCGCGTCGTCTCCGTGTATCCCGCACCAGCGGGCGGAGAAGATACCGGGAGAGCCACCCAGCACGTCGACGCAGATTCCCGAGTCGTCCGCCAAGGAAGGCTGCCCAGTCGCTTCCGTGGCAGCGCGCGCTTTGATGAGTGAGTTCTCCAGGAAAGTGAGACCGTCTTCTGCTGGCTCTGCGTCGGTGAAGGCCCCCAACGGGACGATTCGCGCTAGCTGCGCACCTGTCAGGTAGGGGGCAAGGATCGCTCGGATCTCTTCTACCTTGTGTGTGTTGGCGGTCGCAACAACCAGTTGGGAACTCATTATCCGGAGACCACCTCGCCCAAAGGCGCCGCGAGGGCAGCCTGCTGAAGGTCACGCAGTCGGGTCGTACCCAGCTCGGCAAGGTCCAAAAGCTCGGTCAGTTCCGCGCGGCTGAAAGGAGACTCCTCTGCGGTCCCTTGGACCTCGACCAACCCCCCGCGGCCCGTCTGGACGACGTTCATGTCCGTCTCCGCGGCTACATCCTCCACGTACGGCAGGTCAAGGAGCGGTCGTCCACCCACAATCCCCACGGAGATTGCGGCAACGGAGTCCGTCAGCGCAGGCCTGGCCTTGGAATCCCTAACTATCCGCCGGTCCCGACCCCACGTGATCGCGTCTGCCAACGCAACCCACGCGCCGGTGATCGCGGCCGTGCGGGTTCCTCCGTCCGCCTGCAACACGTCGCAGTCAAGGACTATCGTGTTCTCGCCGAGGGCTCGGGTATCGACAACAGCGCGTAGCGAACGTCCGATGAGACGAGAGATCTCATGTGTGCGTCCGCCGACCTTTCCGCGCACGGACTCCCGGCCGGAGCGTTCGTTTGTCGCTCGCGGAAGCATCGCATACTCCGCGGTGACCCATCCTTCTCCGGATCCCTTTTTCCACCGGGGCACGCCTTCTGTTAGTGAGGCGACACAGAGAACTCGGGTCTGCCCAAACTCGATGAGTACGGACCCCTCTCCAGCGCTTCCCCACCCGCGTGTAATTCTAATTTCGCGTAACTCATCAGCTGTGCGGCCATCCTGGCGTTTGCTCGTTTCAGTCATGGCTCAACCATAGTGCCCGCGGGTGCGCTCCGGGATTGGTCTCCATCCCCTGACTTTGGCCGAGTCAGTATGCTGGAACGGTGACTTTGCAATTCATGTTGGACCGTGGGGATATTGACTCGCTTGGGGAGCAGCGCACCTCATTTGAGTTCAGGAACCTGACTCCCGGCAGCTGGCGCGGACTTGTCGTCAGCGGCTCCGGTGGCGTTGCCATGAAGGGCTCCAAGCTGTGGCTTACGCGGGAGGCTCTTCCCATGACCCCCTTCCTACTCGGAGCGGATGGTAGCGGCACGGTGTATGTGGCCTGGTTGGCGGGGTCGGGCGTGCGACTGCCCGCCGGGGTTCAGTTTCGCCCGATAACCGAAGTGGGGGCGAACCTTTCAGACGATGACTCTTTCCTGGCGTCCCAGGCTGTTGCTTTGGGGCGGTGGCACGATCGGGACCGTTTTTGCACGCGCTGCGGTGGCCGCGTTGAGCCCATAGATGCGGGCTGGGCAACCCGTTGCACGTCTTGTGCAGACGTGGAGTATCCACGTACCGACCCGGTGGTGATTGTGCGGGTCACGGACGGTCTGGACCGGATCCTGCTTGCGCACAACACTGCTTGGGACAGGCCCACGCTGTCCCTTCCGGCAGGGTTTGTCGAGGCGGGGGAGACTCCGCGCCGTGCGGTCGAACGTGAGCTGTGCGAGGAGGTCGGCGTGCCGGTCCACAAACTGCAGTATTTGGGAGCCCAGCCGTGGCCGGGGCCGCGCTCACTGATGCTGGCATTCCACGCACAAACCGTAGAAGATGTCGCGCACCCGATGCCCGACCAGGTGGAGATTGACTACGCGGGGTTTTACACGCGGGAGGAGTACCTGCAGCAGCTGACTGCGGAGAAGATCTTCGCACCGCGCCCAAGTTCCATCGCCGCGTCCATGCTGACGGACTGGCTTGGTGCACCACTTCACTATCCACAGCGCTAAGGCGTGGTTAGGTTACGTGTCGGACCTAACGGCACAATGAGGACATGAGTCAAATGCTTTCCCCCGAAGATCTGCTCACTGCGCTTGACCCTCAGCAGCAGCAGGTGGCGCTTCAAATCGGGGGGCCCCTGTGTGTTCGCGCGGGTGCAGGGACGGGAAAGACCAGGGCCATCACGTATAGGATCGCCTACGGAGTCTCTACCGGGCAGGTTTCTCCCACGTCTGTGTTGGCAGTGACTTTCACGTCTCGCGCAGCTGCAGAAATGCGGGCGCGATTACGCGAACTGGGGGTGCACGGCGTCCAGGCCCGCACCTTTCACGCCGCAGCTATGCGTCAGCTGGGGTTTTTTTGGAATCAAGCCTTCAGCGGGTCAATGCCCCAGGTAGTGCCACAAAAAGCTTCTCTTGTAGCGTCGGCGGCCGCCCGGTTGGGCATCCCTGTTGACCGCTCCGGGGTGCGGGATTTGGCGGCAGAGATCGAGTGGTGCAAGGTCTCCATGATTCCCATTGATCGCTACGTAGAAGCGGTGACGGATACGCATCGGATTGTCCCAGCAGGTTTGGCAGCGCAAGACTTCCAGCAGATCTACGGCGCATATGAAGACGCGAAGAACGAACGACAGGTTATCGATTTTGAAGATGTCCTGTCTCTTACATGCGGCATCCTTTCCGAACATCCTTCTGTGCTGCAGCAGGTGCGGGCCCAGTACCGTTCGTTCGTGGTTGATGAGTATCAAGACGTGTCTGCCCTTCAGCAACACCTGCTGGACTTGTGGCTGGGAAAGCGGCGCGATATTTGCGTGGTGGGGGACGTGTCTCAGACGATTTACTCCTTCACGGGTGCAAGCCCGCGCTACCTAGTCGACTTCCCCAAGAAGTTCCCGGAAGGGAACGTCGTGGAACTGAATCGGGACTATCGCTCTACCCCGCAGATTGTGGCTGTAGCTAACCAGGTGATGGCAAGGGCTCGCGGTATGAGCGGTGTGGGTCCGGAGAGAGGATTGGAGGGAGCCGTTCGACTGGTCTCCCAAAGAGAGGGCGGTCCCGCTGTCTCTTTCCAGAGATACGACACTGATATCCAGGAGGCCCAAGGCGTTGCGGCCCGTATCAAGTCACTGCACCAAGCGGGGACTTCGCTGGGAAGCATCGCGGTTCTCTATCGCACGAACGCTCAGTCTGAGGCGTTTGAAAAGGCGCTTGGCGACCTCGGAATAGGCGTACAAGTCCACGGAGGCGCGCGCTTTTTCGAACGTGAAGAAGTCAAGCGCGCCCTGGTTCTTTTGCGTCAGGCCGCAAGGATGCGGGAACTGGTCCGCTCGCAGATTGGGCCGGATGAGACAGGCCCAGTAGGGGCAGACCCAGTAGAGACAGACACCGACGGTACCGGGTCGAAGGGTATAGGCATCGGCGGCGATGATCTAGTGGCAATTGTGGAGGAAGTACTTACGGTGGCGGGATGGTCACCCGAAGCGCCGAAGGCCAGCGGTGCAGCCCGGGAAAAGTGGGAAAACCTGGATGCGCTGGCGGCACTTGCTCGCACTCAGTCTGGGCGCGGTATCGGAGAGTTCGTAGCTGAACTGCAAGAACGCGCTTCCGCCCAGGCCGCCCCCGAAGTGAACGGAGTGGTTCTTTCTACCCTGCACGCCGCGAAGGGACTGGAATGGGACTCCGTCTTCATTGTTGGGCTCAGTGAGGGGCTCCTGCCGATCTCCCTGGCGGAAGAACCCTCTGCCATAGAAGAAGAAAGACGTCTCCTGTACGTGGGAATCACCAGGGCACGTGACACCCTTCAGCTTTCTTACGCGCTGTCCCGATCCGGTGGGCGCGCGCGGGCCCGAAAGCTCAGCCGCTTTTTGGTCCCGCTGTGGCCCAAGGACACAGAACAGGAACGCCCGGCGCGCAAACTGACCGCGAAGCAACAGTTGCGCAGGGACAAGGAACATTTCCAACGGGATGCCGATCCGAAAACTCTGGCACTGTTTGAGGAACTGCGGGAGTGGCGGCTCGCGCGGGCCAAAGAAATCTCCAAACCCGCTTTCACGGTCATGACGGATGTGACCCTACGTGATATCGCAATTGCGCAGCCGAAAACCCTTCGTCAATTGGGGGCGGTGCGCGGAATCGGCCACAACCGGTTAGCGGACTACGGCGCGGAAGTATTGAGGGTTATTCGTGAGCACGGCGAATAGCTGACTTAGGAAACAGCCTTTCTTCGTGGCAACCACACAGTGGGTGAGGCTCCCACCGGGCAGTTTGCACGCCGCGGTCAGACAGACACCATGACGTGGCCCGGTACCATCCGTCATCAGTACCGCTTCTGGCGATCTCTGCCACCAAGTGCGCGACGAAGTTAGCGACCACCTGGCTTAGGCTCAGCTCAACCGGAGCCGGCGGAGCGGTCTCCAACTGCCGCCGAATCTGGGGCCAAGAGGGAATGATGTCGCGGCGATGATGTTCCAAGCACAGGTAGCAGGCACCGGAGCCGGGCGTGAGCAGCGGACCGACCTGCACGGAACGGTCGTCTAAGACAATTGGCAGGTGCGGCACGTCCCGCTGCAGGAAGTGAGCTCCCCGATGTATGTCTAGGACTCGTTGTTCCACACTGAGAGCCAGGTCGGGGAGAGCTTGGCGCCCCAAGTACATGCTCGGACTGCCCAGCTCTTCCAGAACGCTGCTTCGGCGGTCTTGCCCGGGAGTGGCACCGGGCAACAGTTCCGTCAGGCCACGGTCGACGATGCCTGAGCCGCGAACGTCCAAATAGCGCGCCCCGGCGCGCTTGAGTGCTAGAGCCACGCTGATGCCGGTACGGTCTAAGCCGACCAGACGCAAACGGACTTTCGCCAGGGGATTCGAAGTGTCCTCAATAAGGCCGTGGCGTCGCAGCAAGTCAACCAGGTGGCTCTGTTCATTGGTCAGACCGGTTGATGCTGGTACCACGCGTAGACGCAGCAGCTGCTTCAACCACGTAGTGGTGAAGGGATCCAAGCCCATGACAGCGAAACTGTGTCCCGGCGAGGAACCCACCTGGATCAGTTGGTCACCGAACTCCAGGATGACAGTTCCTTCACGCACGATCTGCGCCATCCGCGGTCCCCCAAGACTCTCAACTTCCGAGTCAATTGTGGGTCCGCTCTGTACTGGAATCCAGCGAGCTGCGTGCGCTGTGGATAACCCTAGTCGTGCTTTGGGTCCTCAGGAGTGGAATCCGGTCCCAAACCGTCCGCCCACCCAAGAGTCCCATCTAGAAGTTGTTCCAAGGCGGCGTCGACTTCGTCAGAGCTCTCCTGCGATGCAGCGCGGGCAAGCAGGAAGTTCTCAGGATTGTCTAGGTCCTCGTCGGTGGGGATGAAGTCTGGGTGCGTCCAGAGCTTGTCTCTTTCTTCCGCCCCCTGGGCTTCCTCTACTATCTCCATCAGCTTCGCAGCCCCGCGAGCTTGCCTCGGTCGCATTTGTAGACCAACCAGCTGTGCCAGCAGCTGTTCACCGCTGGATCCGGTCACTCGGCGGCGTCGCAGCATTTCTCGAAGCTGTCCAGCGCTGGGCAGGTACGGCGCTGTCGCTCGGGCGGTGATGGCCTCTACCCACCCCTCTATGAGGGCCAGGAGAGTCTCTAGACGGAGTAGAGCGCGCTGCTGAGCTTCCGTGGGTTCAGGGGAAAACACTCCGTCGGCCATGGCTCCGTTGAGAGAATCGGGGTCCTGGAAGTCGATGCTCCGGGCCGACTCAGCTATTGCATCGGTGTCTATCGCAATTTCTTCCGAGTACCTGGCGACCGCCTGGAAGAGGTCGGGGGCCAGCCACGGAATCGAAGCAAACAGGCGCGCGTGAGCGCATTCGCGAACAGCCAGGAACTGGAGGACTTCGTCCGTCGGGATTTCCAGGCCGTCAGCGAACTCCTCGACATTGCGCAGAGTAAGAGCAGTCAGGCCGGGGGCCCCCAAAGGCAGCCCGAAGTCGTAGGGGCCCAGGCTGGTTGCAGACATGGCTCCAAGCGCTTGACCGATTTGGGTTCCAAATGCCAGGGCAGACATGCGTGGAAGAGCCTGGGTGAGAGAGCCAGCCAGCTGCCGCATTTCGGGTGGTAGAGAGTCCCCGTCATCCCCCATCTCTGTTTCCAGCGCCTCGGTCAAGGCGCGCGAGGCGTTGGCGGCGACAGGTTCACATATCTTTTTCCACGCGTCCAGAGTCCCCTGCACCCAGGCAACTTTGGTCCAGGTCTCCCTGGTTGTGTCCGGGGCAGTGAAGTCGGTTACCGGGTCAAGCCACAGGTCTGCGACAGCTAAGGCTTGCTCCACGCGCCGCCCTTCAGCTGCGCTGATCTGCGGGTCACCGGATTTGTAGGCCTGCTGCGTGGCGATGTCTTGGACCATTTTCCAGTTCACGGGACCTTCCGTGCTCTGGAAGAGGTATTGGAGTTGGCCCATCGGCACCCCGCCCATGCCGGGGCCGAAGGCGTTTGCGAGAGCGGAGAAATCGATACCTTGCATGTTGAACTGGCGCGCTGCTTCCGCGGCCGCTTCCGGTCCCAGGAAGGCACCAAGGATCTCTTCAAGGGGATTGTGTTCGGGTTCGGCGGGGAAATCTGGGTCGGAGTTTTCCATGCTCTGAGTCTAGCCGCCCAAGTTCCGGTTCATGGAGGCAATTTTTCTCTTAGAGGAACAAGGGTTACGCATTTTCGGTGCACAATAGGGGATGTGAGAACGAACCAGCAACTTTCTTTGCCTGTGGAAGGCCCCGGCAAGCGCAGACCACTTAGAGCGTGGGTGGCCCCGCTGCTGACCGTCCTCGTGGCCGTAGCGATCGGGGTGACAGTTGCGCTTGCTCCACTTCCCTATGTTATTCACAGCCCCGGGCCTACCTACGACGTCCTCGGGAGCCAGAACGGTACCCCGATTTTAGAGGTTGAAGGTGCTCAGAGCGGGGGCACCGGTGAGCTGCGCATGGTGACGATCAGTGAGGAAGGTGGCCCGGGGTCAACGGTGACCGCTGCGTCGTTGCTTAGAGCCTGGTTTTCGGCTGGCACCTCAATCCGACCGTACGGGGCCGTGTACCCGACAAGTGTGAGCGCTGAGGACCTGCAGGCTGTTTCCGCCAGTCAGATGCAATCTTCCCATTCGACATCTGCCGTGGCAGCGCTGCGGTACTTGGACTATGACATGCCGACTGTCATAACGATTATTGGTCTGGCAGAAGGGTCGGATGGAGAAGGAAAAATCGAGGACGGGGATGAGTTGGTTTCCATTGAGGTTCCTCGCGTCGGCACCTACCCCATGAACTCGCCCGATGCGCCGTTTGCTTTGCTACGCACGGTGCCCGCAGGTACGGAGCTGGAGGTGACTGTCCTGCGTGATGGGAAGGAGGTCACGGAGACGGTTAAGACCATGGCTGACCCGGCAGACCCGGAAGCCACCGGCTCCAAGTTGGGCATCATTCTGGACTTTGATATTGACATGCCAGTGGATGTCACGGTTCACCTGGAACGGGTCGGGGGGCCCTCAGCTGGCATGATATTTGCTTTGGGAATTATCGATGAGCTTTCCGGCGGGAACCTCACCGGGGGGACCAGCATCGCCGGGACCGGGTCGATCAGTTATGACGGACAGGTCGAGCCGATAGGCGGCATAGTACAGAAAATGTATGGAGCCCAGCGCGATGGTGCCGAGTGGTTCCTGGCCCCGACAGGCAACTGCGAATCGGTGGTCGGCAACGTCCCGAAAGGGCTAAGTGTCGCTGCGGTCGGTACTCTTACGGAGGCCGTCAGCGCAGTGCAGGCAATCGCTGACGGCGAAGGAGAGACCGTACCGACGTGTGAGGCAGCCCTGGCAGGCCAATGAACCTGAGCCCGAGCAGGGCACTGGCGAGCTACAGCTCCTCAGGCTGGAAACCCATTTGCAGTAAGTCGACCAGCCCGGGGACAAGGTTATCTCCCGTACCGACATGATCGTCACTGTCGAAGGGGCGCGTGCGGATCGCGCACCACGACTCACCTGTGCGGAGCACACCCACTGTCAGGCGAACGTCGGTATGGTCCGGGTGATCGGCGACGAACTCGGCCGCTGCCTGGGGGTCCTCGGGGATTTGGTCTTCAACTTCCGGGGGCATGACGGCCCGTTCCACAGCGACTGCCGCGCCTAGGACCGCGTCCGGCCACGCAAGCCGGGCAAGCGTATCTTCCAGATCGTCGTCTATCAGGGGATCCTGAGCAATCGCTGAAAGGTGAGAAGATGACCCGTCCCAGGCACCCCGCAGGTCGGCGGCGATATCCTCGGGCAAGTCGGGGGCTTCCAGGAGCTCCCCTGTGGGTACCAAGGCGTAGATGGCCGGGGGGCGGTCCCAGCCCAGCCGCGCTGCACCCAGCTCGATTTCACGGACTACGGACTGCAAGGCCTGTTTTGAAGGATTCGTTTCACTCATAGCATCATCTTGGCACGCCCGCAGGGCTGGGTGCACGTCAGCGATATACTGTCATGGATCGTGTTTTCTATTGGGGCCGGGCGATAGCCACGGTTCCGGAGAGAGGTAGTAGTGGCCTCCTTCTTCTCGGGTGCTTTCCCACCCAGGCCTACAGGCCCGAACGGACCAAGGACACCCGGGCAATCAAGACCCTCCGGGAATGGTGACTCTGACGGGAAAGACCCTCGAGAGCCGCGAGTGAGCCCGTTTAAGAATCCTCTGGTCATAACGCTGGCAGTCTTGGCCGTGCTAGGTCTGATGATCTACCTGCTGGCACAGACTTGGACCGAAGTACTCTGGTTCCAGCAGTTGGGTGCGCAGCGAGTCATTTGGACCCGCTGGATCGCCGTCGGAGTGCTTGGCCTGATCGGCTTCCTGGTCATGTTCCTGTCCATTGAAGGTGCGGTGCAGTGGGCGTACCGGAAACGTCCTCTGATGGGTGCGCGGGGAGGGATGCGCGCGTACCAGCAGTCCATCGAGCCCATGCGTAATCTTCTGTTCTGGGGCATTCCAGCGCTTGTTGCGCTTACCATCTCTATTTCCTTTGCCAGTAACTGGCAGACGGTACTGATGTGGTTCAACCGGCAGCCGTTCGGGGAGCTTGATCCCCAGTTTGGCTTGGACATCTCCTTCTATATCTTCACGGTTCCGCTACTTGAGGTGCTGCTCAGCTTCCTGATGAACGTGGCGGTTTTCTCTTTCGTTGCCGTCCTAATCGTCAACTACTTCTACGGGGGAATAACCTTCTCACCGCGGCTCAGTGCCACGAAGCCGGCGCGCCTCCAAATTGGTGTGCTTGCTGCGGTTGTGTCCCTACTGTTCGGACTGCGGTACTGGCTGGGCATCTACGCGATGCTGTCCGGCAGCACCGGTGGGATTGTCGACGGGGCCCTTTACACGGACATTAACGCGTCCCTTCCCGCGCAGCTAATCCTTGCGGTCGTCTCCGCTCTTGTGGCGATCATGTTCTTGGTGGCGGCCGTCAGGGGCACCTGGCGCTTGCCGGTGGTGGGAGTCGCGGTGACAATCGTTTCTGCCCTGGCAATTGGGATGGCCTACCCGGCACTTATCCAACAGTTCCGCGTCACGCCGAACGCGCGCCAAATGGAACAGCCTTACATTCAACGCAACATTGACGCGACTCTCACTGCGTTCGGCTTAGACGATGTCGAATACCAGACGTACGCCGCTAAGACAGATGTGTCGCCCGGGCAGTTACGTGAAGACTCCGAGTCCACCTCGCAGATTCGTCTTCTGGATCCAGGAGTTGTCTCTCCGACCTTCCGCCAGCTGCAGCAGTCACGTCCTTACTACACGTTTGACGAGCAGCTTTCTGTTGACCGATACACGATTGAGGGGGAGAGGCGCGATACTGTCATCGCCGTCCGCGACCTCAACTTGAACGGGCTGCAAGAAGAACAGCAGACCTGGGTGAACCGCCACACCGTGTACACGCACGGCTTCGGTGTGGTCGCGGCCTACGGATCCAGCGTCCGCGCGGACGGTACCCCCTCTTTCTGGGAGCAGTCCATCCCCTCTGAAGGGGAGATCGGGGATTACGAGGAGCGAGTCTACTTCTCTCCGAAAGCTCCCGAATACTCGATCGTTGGAGCCCCCGCGGGAACAGCACCGCAAGAGCTGGACTACCCGGACGACAACGCAGCTTCCGGACAGGTGCAGACGACGTTCACCGGTGACGGTGGACCCT
The DNA here is from genome assembly GCA_964345535.1 of uncultured Actinomyces sp. Lineage (GTDB taxonomy): Bacteria > Actinomycetota > Actinomycetes > Actinomycetales > Actinomycetaceae > Scrofimicrobium. Next base: position 48,327 of record CAYFRG010000012.1, read on the forward strand.
CCGTCGGCAACATCTGGAACAAGTTACTCTTCGCTGTGAAGTTCGGCTCGACGGACATTTTCTTCTCTTCTCAGACGAACTCCGAGTCCCAAATCCTGTTCGACAGGGACCCACTACTCCGAGTGGAAAAGGTCGCCCCGTTCCTCACGCTGGAACAGAAAGCGTACCCGGCCGTGGTGGACATGGACGACGACCCGTCCACCCCGCAGCGTCTGGTGTGGATAATCGACGCCTACACGACCGCGGACACCTACCCCTACTCGGAGCATCAGTCGCTGACCGAGGCGACCTCTGACTCCCGAACGACGGTCGGCCCCGCAGCGATGCAGACCGACTCCGTCAACTACATGCGAAACTCGGTGAAAGCGGTAGTCGACGCGTACGACGGGTCAGTCCAGCTGTACGCCTGGGACTCTGAGGATCCGATCTTGGCTGCGTGGGAAGGCGTGTACCCGGGCTTGGTTCAGGACACCTCTGAAATCTCTGGAGACCTGATGAGCCACCTGCGCTACCCGGAAGACATGTTCAAGGTGCAGCGTTCCCTGCTGACCACTTACCACGTGACGGAAGCCGCCGAGTTCTATACCGGTGGGGACCGCTGGCGACTGTCTGAAGATCCGACCGCAGCTGCCAGTGAAGGTGCGGAAACCTCGACCTCACAGAAGCTACAGCCGCCGTACTACCTGACGATGCAAATGCCCACTCAGGACTCCGCTGAGTTCTCCCTGACCTCGGTATACGTACCCGCTGGAGGTGGGGAATCCCGCAGGGCCGCTATGGCCGGCTTCCTAGCGGTTGATTCTGAGACGGGCAGTGAAAAGGGCCAGGTTCGTGAAGACTACGGGAAACTGCGGCTCATAGCCCTCCCATCCTCGACGACAGTGCCCGGTCCCGGACAGGTCCAAAACGCGTTCAATTCTGACCAGAAGATCGCAACGGAACTGAACCTGCTCAACCAGCAGGGGTCGAAGGTCATCAGCGGAAACCTGCTGACTCTGCCGGTTGGCGGCGGGCTGCTTTACGTTCAGCCGGTCTACGTTGAATCGACGGGGAGCACATCCTATCCAGTACTGCGCTACGTGCTAACCGCGTTTGGTGACCAGATTGGTTTCGCCCGAACCATCCAGGAATCTTTGGACCAAACGTTCGGCGGTGACACCGGAGCAGAAATCTCCGGCGTTGAATCTGCCCCGGGAGCGGAGGAACCAGAGGACGACACGGATTCGACGCTTGAGCAAAAACTCTCCAAGACGCTGATTCAGGCCCGCGACGCTATGCTCGCAAGCGAAGAGGCGCTGGCGGACGGTGACTGGGCCGCGTACGGGAAGGCTCAGGAAGAACTCCTGACCGCGCTCGAAAAGGCTCTGCAGATTCAAAACGAGATCGATGGCTCCATGGAACTGATTGAGGACGAATCGGCTGAGGGCGCAGGGGCCGTGGAAGGTGAGCTTCCCGCCGGGGATCTTGGGCCGGAAACGGAACTGGGCCAGGATGCAGAGGAAGCAACACTCGATCCGGCGGTAGGAGACGAATAGTCTGGTTGGTCTAGTCTCTTGGACTTTCGTCCCTGATCCTTGAAACGGGCTCATCCGGGAGGGTGGGCCTGTTTCGCGTCCCCGGGTAGGCTGGCGTCATGCTTGATACATCCATTGAAAACCTGGGTTTTCACATGCTTCTACCTGCAGCCCAGTTGGAGGACCTCCCGGAGGGTCGGCTGCCAGAAGGATACTTGGTACGCCTTTTCCAGGATGGGGACGAACGCAATTGGGCGCGGATTGAAACGGCCGTGGGGGAGTTTTCGGATGAGGAGGATGCGCTGGCCCACTTCCAGGTCATGTTCTCCGCTCACGAAGGACAGCCGCAGCTGCGCACTCTTTTTGTGATTGACCCGGACGGCACCGCCGTGGGAACGGCATCTGCCTGGTGGGCATGGGACCGCAACGGGGAAAGGCTCGCCTGCCTGCACTGGGTCGCAACGGTCCCCGAAGCGCAGGGCCTAGGGCTAGGGCGCACCGTCGTGTTAGAAGCACTTTCTTTGCTTGGTGAGCTAGAACCCGGGCTGGACGTCCTGTTACACACGCAGACGCGCAGTCACGTGGCGGTCGGACTTTACCACCGCTTGGGTTTTCACATGCTCCGGGATGACGCGTTCATCCGCGAGTCCCGGCGGGAAGGGAAACGAGTGCGGGCTCTCAGCCTCGGTAACGCGAAGGAGGCGCTGCGGATCATGGAACCCGTGCTTGACCCGCAGCTTCTCCTACAGCTCGAGGAAAGCCTCCGCTGACCCGTACCCGGCTCAGTCCTGGAAGTAGCCCACCGCCGATTCGAACATCCGCAGGTCGTAGCGTCCGACGACGTTCCGGTAAAGCTCCGCCCCAACGCGTTCCGCATGGCCCATCTTGCCGATGATTCGACCGTCTGGGGAAGTGAGTGCCTCGACCGCCCACGCGGACCCAAACGGGTTTACAGCCACGTCCATACTGGGCTCCCCGGCGCGATTCACATACTGCGCAGCTATTTGTCCGTTCTCGGCAAGCTGCTCCAGCTGTGCCTCCGAAGCTACAATCCGGCCTTCTCCGGAGGACAGAGCCATTGTGTAGATGTCGCCGACACGGGTCGCCGCCAGCCAGGGGCTGAGAGTCGAACTGACGCGGGTGCGAACCAGGCGTGACTGGTGGCGCCCGATCTGGTTTGCTGTCACGCTCAAAGATCCCTCAGCGGGGGAGACGAACCTGCCGTGCGGTAGCAGCCCCAGCTTCACAAGCGCTTGGAACCCATTGTCGATGCCGGCAATCAGGCCGCCGCGATCGTCCAGTAGGGCCGTTATTTCAGCCCTGATTTGAGGGTCAGATAGGAACGAGGTGATCAGTTTCGCCGAGCCATCCGGCTCGTCTCCGCCCGATATTCCTCCGGGGAGCACCAGTGCGTGTGATGTGCTCAGCAACTCCGCGAACCGCTCGGCTGACCTGGCAACGTCGGCTCCCGTCAGGTTCTTGACGATGAAGGGAACCGCGTCTGCTCCGGCACCGCGGATAGCGCGGATGGTGTCGTACTCGGAGTTGGTTCCGGGGAATATGGGAACCAGGAACTTCGGGTGAGCAGCCGTTGCGGTCGGAGCCGCGCTGCTGGGTAGACCGGCGTAGCTCACCAGGGGAACTGCTGGTCCAGCGCCACCCGTTGGGAACACGTCTTCCAGTGTGCCCGTCCAAATGGCCTCCAGCTCTTCCAGCGGAACGGACTGGCCTCCAACTTGAAGAGTGTACTCTTCCGTTGTCTCCCCGATGGTCTGTCCAAGCTGCGATTCCGGGGCGGTCTCGACAAGCATCGCACCATAACGGTAGGTGAAAAGTGGGGCGTCATCGTAGAGGGCAGCGCCAATCTGGTTGCCGACTGCCATCTTCAGGATGCCTTCGGCGACTCCGCCGACTCCCGGCGTCCACGCTGACAGGATCTCTCCCCGGCGGATGCCTTCAAGTGTCTGCTCCCAGATTCTCCGCAGACTTTCAGCGGTGGGCAGGGCGTCGTCTCCTACCTGGGGTGCCAGCAGCGCAATCCGAGAACCAGACTGCTTGAACTCGGGGGAGACCAAACGATCGGCCTCCGCCACCGTGATAGCGAAGGAAACGAGTGTCGGCGGAACGTCCAAGTCTTCGAAGGACCCGCTCATTGAGTCCTTCCCACCCACGGCCGCAAATCCGAGTTCCAGTTGGGCGCGCAAGGCTCCAAGCAATGCGGATACGGGCATTCCCCAACGCTCCGGGTCATCTCCAAGCCGGGGGAAGTACTCCTGGAACGTCAGGTAAGCATCATCAAGGGGAGCGCCCGTAGCAACTAGTTTCGCAAGCGACTCAACAACCGCAAGATAGGCACCCGCGTAAGGGTCTACTTCCAGGATGCGCGGGTTGAAACCGAAGGCCATCACGGAAGCTGTTGTGGTCTTGCCACTCAGCACCGGGAACAGAGCCGCCATCGCCTGCGGTGGAGTCAGCTGCATTTTGCCGCCAAGGGGCATGAGCACGGTCGCCGCACCCACGGTGGAATCGAATCGCTCAACCAGACCGCGCTGGGACGCAACGTTCAGGTCTCCCGCCAGATCCTCCAAGGCCTCTTGTAGGGTTCCTTCACCGAACGGGAACTCCACAACGTCGCTGGCCGCTGCGACTGCCTGCGCGTGCTTCGCGACACCGTTGGTATCAAGGAACGCGCGCGACAGGTTAACGATCTCCTTGCCCAGGTGCGTCATTACTAGCTGCGGTTGTTCGGTGACCACTGCAACTACGGTGGCTTCCAGGTTTTCTTCGTGGGCTAGCTCTAGGAATCGGTCCAGGTCTGCGGACGCTAAGACAACCGCCATGCGCTCCTGTGACTCACTGATTGCCAACTCGGTGCCGCTCAGACCCTGGTATTTCACGGGTACTTTGTCCAAGTCGACGCGGAGTCCGGGGGCCAGTTCCCCAATCGCGACAGATACCCCGCCGGCACCGAAGTCATTGCAGCGGCGAATCATGCGTGACACTTCAGGATCACGGAACAGCCGCTGTATTTTACGTTCTTCGGGTGCGTTGCCTTTCTGCACTTCCGCCCCGGAATCCGTGACCGAGTCTTCCGTGTGTCCCTTCGAGGAGCCGGTTGCCCCGCCGATTCCGTCGCGTCCGGTGCGGCCTCCAAGTAACACGATTACGTCCCCGGCAACCGGTTCTTCACGCACAACGTTTTCCACAGGTGCTGCGCCAACTACCGCGCCGAGCTCCATACGTTTTGCAACGTAGCCGGGGTGGTAGATTTCCTGCACCTGTCCCGTGGCGGCGCCTATCTGGTTCCCGTAGCTGGAGTAACCTTCAGCGGCTTGGTTCACGATCTGCAGCTGGGGGAGCTTGCCCGGCAGTGTGTCCTCTAGAGGTGTGCGCGGGTCGGCCGCACCGGTGATACGCATTGCCTGATAAACGTATGCCCTGCCGGACAGGGGGTCGCGGATCGCCCCGCCAACGCAGGTTGCTGCCCCGCCGAACGGCTCAATCTCCGTCGGATGGTTATGTGTCTCGTTCTTGAACAGGAGCAACCACGGTTCCTGTTTCCCGTTGACGCTGATGTTTACTTTGACCGTGCAAGCGTTGATTTCCTCGGAAATATCAAGGCCATCAAGCTGCCCGGTCTCCCGAAGATACTTAGCCGCGATGGTACCCAGATCCATGAGCGTGACGGGTTTGGTCCTCCCCAACTCTTTCCTGAGCGCCAGGTACTTCTGGTATGTTTCCTGAGCCCGGGGGTCCTCGAAACGCAGGTCGTCGAGCTGTGTCAGGAAGGTCGTGTGGCGGCAATGATCTGACCAATACGTGTCGATCACGCGGATCTCAGCGATGGTCGGGTTACGTCCCACTTCCACAAAATGATCCCGCGTGAATCGCAGATCATCCAGGTCCATTGCCAGGCCGAGGTCAGCTTGGAGTTGGGTCAGGTCCTCCTCCGTTGCAGAAACGAATCCCTCCAGCTCGGGGGTCTCATCCAGATTGGGTTCCGGAGTCGTGAACTCGGGGGCGGCTTCGAGAGACACTTCTCTAGATTCCACAGGGTTAATCAGATAGTCCTTAATTTTCTGCACATCCGCATCCGTAACGGATCCGTACAGTAAGTAAACGCGCGCGTTCTCCACGCGGGGCCGGTCGCCCTTGTTCTGCAGCTGCAATGCGACCTCGGCGGAGTCTGCCCTCTGGTCAAACTGCCCTGGAAGGAACTGCACGGCGAAAGCAGCTGCCGCATCGGTTGGAAGTTCCTCAAGAACAACATCAAGTGGCGGATCTGCGAAGATGGTGGAGCCTGCGACCTCGAATTCCTTGTCGCTAAGTCTCTCCACGTCGTACCGCTGAAGAACCCGCACGGCGTCCAAGCCTTCTACGTGCAGCAGATTCTGGGCGTTCGCGAGGACCCGCTGCGCCTCGGTTGCAAATTCGGGACGTTTTTCGACGTACAGGCGAGAAATCATCTTCTGGGACCGAACCTTTACTTGAGGGATTATCTGGGTTGAATTACTGGTTGGAGCTACTTGGCCGAATTTACTGAGTTAGGTCATTTGTTTGGGATCGCAAGTGGTTCAGGGCGGCCATCCCGATATCTGAGCGCAACTGCGCCCCAGGGAAGGAAACACGCCCAACTGCTTCGTAGGCTTTCTTAACAGCCGCGGGCAATGTGGGTGCTGTCGAGGTCACCGCCAACACCCTGCCGCCACTGGTCACTAGGCCCTGGTCGGTCAGGGCAGTGCCAGCGTGGTAAAGATGGTCGTCATCTCCCAGCCCGGTGATGGTTATGACCTCCCCAGAACTGGAGGACTCCGGATATCCGTTACTGGCAACAACTACCGTGCAGGCGCAGTCTTCGGAGAAAGTAACGGGAACATCTGCCAGCGTCTCTTGCTGGACTGCTTTTAGGACGGTGAACAGGTCCGTCTCCAGCAGGGGCAGTATTGCTTGGGTTTCGGGGTCTCCGAAGCGGCAGTTGTATTCGATGACCTTTGGACCTTCATCGGTGAGGATGAGACCAAAGTACAGGCAGCCTTTGAAGGGGCGCCCCTCCTTGACCATCGCTTGGACGGTGGGAGAGAAGATAGTGTCCTGGGCGACCTGGGCGACCTCATCCGTGTAGAAAGGGTTCGGGGCGATGACGCCCATCCCACCTGTGTTCGGCCCCCGGTCCCCATCGAAGATGCGTTTGTGGTCCATCGAGGAAATCATTGGAACCAGGGTTTCCCCGTCGGTGAATGCTAGGACGGTGACTTCCGGGCCGCTGAGGAACTCCTCTATTACGACGCGTTTACCAGCCGACCCGAAGCGCTCTCCTGAGAGCATCTCGGTCACGGCCTGGGCGGCTTCTTCTTCCGTTTGGGCAATGACAACGCCCTTACCCAAAGCTAGTCCGTCCGCCTTCACGACTATCGGGTAGGACACCTGCTCTAGGTGGGCGAGGGCCGGGGCAACCTCGGTAAACACCTGATAGTCGGCCGTGGGAATCCCGTAGCGCAGCATCAGATCTTTAGCGAACGACTTGGATCCTTCTATTAGGGCTGCCTTGGCGTTCGGGCCGAACGCGGGGATGCCGACCTGTTCCAAAGCGTCCACGGCACCCAGAACCAGGGGATCATCAGGTGCGACCACGGCAAAATCCACGTCGTTGTCGACCGCGAACTGAGCGATAGCCTCCACGTCCGTGGCTTTTATAGGTACGCACGTTGCGAACTCGGCTATGCCACCGTTCCCGGGCAACGCGTAGATCAACCCGACGTCGGGGCTGGTGCTGAGTGCTTTGATCAGGGCATGTTCCCGGCCGCCGCCTCCGACAACCAGGACCGTATCCGGCGGGTCCACGCTGACTTCAGCTTCTGCGTTTGCCGCAGTTTCCGTAACCGCGTCTGCCATTGCGTCGGCCTTCACATCCGCCACCCCATCCACCACCACATCCGTTCGGACTCGCATTCGAAAGGGCCGGGGATACTGGCGCATAACCTGCTACTTCAAACGCCGGTACTTCGGCTGCTCGGGGAGGGAAGATCCCCAACTAACTTAACCAGAAAAGGCACCTGGTGGGGGCTCAGGTGCCCATAATATGAGTGGAGCGGACCACGTTCGGGCGCTGGTCAGTAAACCGGTGGGATGAACGTCCGGGCAGACGACCAGCGGGGCTGCGGCCGGGACGGAGCGCGTTCCTCTTGGAGTACTACCTGTGCGCTCTTGGAGTACTACCTGTGAGAAAGCCCTCCGCGCTCACAGTTGTTCACCAGCCGCCACACGGTTATAGTTATAGACGTCGACGCGGGGTGGAGCAGTTCGGTAGCTCGCCGGGCTCATAACCCGGAGGTCGTTGGTTCAAATCCAGCCCCCGCTACTGATGCAAAGGCCTGGTCTGAAAAGACCGGGCCTTTTGCCTTTCTTGGGACGAACGGAGCCGGAAGCCAACCACCTTGACCATCAGACGTTGGCATTAGGTCATTCACGGTCACTCCAAAGTAGGAAGCTAGAATCACCATCTCCTCGGCAGTCCACTTTGACCTGCCATGCAAGCGACCGGAAATGTTCTGTGATGTGGTCCCGAGAACCTCGCCAAGGTCAGCCCTAGTCATTCCGTAGAGGAACAAATACTGTGCGATCGTTGATCCGATCGCTGCTGTCAAAGGTATCTGTTTCGTTTCAAGACTCATGTGACAAGACTAAGATATGTAACATAACGTGTCAATATGTAGGTGAGTGTTGCTGGTTGACACTCATAACTGCTCAACGTACATTAGTCATATGAAACAAATGCTTTCAGATGATGCGCAACTCCTTACTGCAAGTGATGTTGCGAAGCTGCTGGGGGTTAGCTACCAGACCCCCCTCAGGTGGGCGCGCCGAGGTGCGATTCCATCGATCCGACTGCCAGGTGGGCAGATTCGCTACCGGCTAGAGGACATTGCAGTTCTGCTCTAGCCTCGAATGAGGCCTGCCATGTCCGCAAATACCCCGCAGCGGGAAGAACTGTTAGGTGAGGACGCGGAGCAATGAACCAGAGAAGAAACGGTGATGGCCCGCAGCTGCAACTGCAGGCCACACCTAACACCA
>CAYFRG010000013.1:0-1316 GCA_964345535.1 uncultured Actinomyces sp.
CGGCGCTGCTCGTCTGGTAAGAAGTCGGCTCTGGGAACCCTGGCGAATGCGTCATCAATCTGCGTGGACACCCCAACCACCCCTGACTTCAACATACCCGATTGGGTATGTGTGGTCTAGAGGTCCGCGACTGTACGTGCTTTTTGAAGGAGTCCATCCAGCATGTCTGTAGTCAACCTACCGGTGAACGTGTTCTGCTGACTCACGTGGTAGCAACCAATCAGCAACAGTTCGCGACCATCGGGGTGGCGAACTCGACTCTCAGTCCCATGGGCGAATTTGGGTCGCGGTACGGGAATCTCCCACCCTCCGTCCTGGAGCACCGACAGGAGGGACTGCCAACCAAACGCCCCCAGTACTACGATGACTCTGAGCGTCTCAGACAGGAGTCTGAGCTCCTGCTCCAGGTAGGGTGAGCAGGTCCTTCTTTCCTGAGGTGTCGGCTTGTTGGCTGGGGGAGCGCAGTGAACGGGCGAGGTGATCCGGGCGCCTGTGAGCTCCAGCCCATCCCCGATATGTTCGGACGTGGGCTGATTCGCTAGGCCGACCCTGTAGAGGGAGGCAAAGAGAAACTCTCCAGATCTGTCCCCGGTGAACATGCGACCCGTTCGGTTAGCTCCGTGAGCCGCGGGGGCAAGCCCAACGATTAATACGCGCGCGTCCGCGGGACCAAATCCGGGCACTGGACGTCCCCAGTAGACCTCATCCGCAAACGAAGCCCGTTTCTCCTGGGCTACTTTTTCACGCCACGCGACAAGCCGGGGACAGGCACGACAGGTCACCAACAGATCGTCCAGTTCGCGCAGGTTCTTGGTTTTCCGTGCGCGGAGGGGATGCGAAGTGTTGTCCATAGGCCAACCTTATGTCCCGACCAGACCCTTTTTTCTCAGGGCTGAGAGGAAACTTACCGCAAATTACTGGAGCAGGGACCTGTCCGAGATCTCCCCCTTGACTTCCTCGAACTTCTGCAAGAGGTCGGCAATGGTCATACTGTCCTTTTCCTTGCCCCTCACATCGAAGATTATGCGGCCCTCGTGCATCATTATGAGACGATTGCCGAGGCGAAGCGCATGTTCCATGTTGTGCGTGACCATGAGCGTCGTGAGCTGGTGCGCCGCCACAAGTTCCCCGGTCAGGTCGGTAACCAAAGCTGCGCGTCCAGGATCTAACGCGGCCGTGTGCTCATCCAGCAGCAGGATTTGCGGCTTCGTGAAGGTCGCCATCAGCAGGGAGAGAGACTGCCTTTGCCCACCAGAAAGCAATCCCACCCAATCCTTCAGCCGATCCTCTAAACCTTGGTGGAGTACGCTCAGCTC
>CAYFRG010000013.1:1416-52519 GCA_964345535.1 uncultured Actinomyces sp.
TTCAGTCATCCTCCAGGGCTGCGTTTTCCAGCACCAGGGTTGCCCTGGTCTTTTCCTCCGGAGAACGCCACCGAATACCCACGTACCTGCGTAGCTTCCCAAAGCCGCGCCACTGGGGTAGCAGCAAGGCCACGATCACGAGGATCGCGGAGATGAGCTTCATATCGTTCGGGTTGAATCCAACCAGCAGCGCAAGCTGGATGACCGCCCGGTACAGAACCGCACCAACAACGACTGCTGTAGCAGACCGCCAAACACTGAAGCGGCCCAAAATTGCCTGACCAATGATTACGGAAGCAAGGCCAGCGACAATAATGCCGATTCCCATGCCCACGTCGGCGAAACCTTGGTACTGGGCAATAAGAGCACCAGAAACTGCCACCATCCCGTTGGAAAGACAAAGACCTAGGATCTTTTGGAAATCCGTCGAAACACCGAAAGAACTGATCATCCGCGGACTGTCGCCAGTCGCACGCATCGCCATGCCCAGATCCGTATGCAAGAACCAAATCAGAAGAACCAGCACCAGGAGAGCGAACGGAAGCATTGCCGCCGGCCCCATCCACGTCCCCAGGATCTTTCCATCCCGCAGCGGGGTGAACAGAGTTTGCGCGCGGAGCAGCCCCAGGTTGGAAGTACCCATTATTCGCAGGTTAATGGAGTAAAGCCCGATCTGGGTGAGAATACCTGCCAGTAGGCCGTCGACGTTCCCTTTGGTGTTGAGCAAACCGGTTATCAGTCCGGCTCCCATGCCCGCGAAGAACGCCGCCACCGTCGCCAGAAGGGGCGGGACTCCGTTGAGGATGCTGATTGCGGCAACAGCAGCCCCCGTGGTGAAGCTCCCGTCAACCGTCAGGTCGGCGAACTCCAATATGCGGAATGTCAGATAGACGCCCAACGCCATGATCGAATAGATCAGGCCAAGCTCCACCGCGGTTATCATGCTGTATCCGTCCTAGAGGCAGGTGATCCGGAGAACCTACTTGGTCAGGTTTTCGTCGGAGACCTCGTCAAGCAACTCCTGGGGGATCGTGACTCCCATGCGCTCGGCTGCACCGGTGTTCAGGTAGAGCATTGGCGTCGACAGGGTCTCCACAGCCATTGCCGCAGGATCCTCTCCATCCACCAGAATCCGTACTGCCATCTCTCCGGTCTGGTAGCCCAGATCGTGGTAGCTCAGGCCATAGGTGCCGATCGTGCCACGCTCCACAGAGTCGCCTTCCGCCCCGAATACGGGGACTTTTTTGTCCTCGCCAACCTTGATCACGGTCTCCAGGGATGTCACCACAATGTTATCGGTTGGTACGTAGATGGCGTCTACATCGGAAACAGACTCGGCAGCCTGGAGGACCTCCTGGGAGGAGACCGCAGGTGCCTCTACAATCTCGAGATCCAGGGCTTTGGCAGCCTCTTTGGCCCACTCAACCTGAACCAGTGAGTTCGTCTCTCCGGGGGAATAGATGACACCGATCCGCTTGGCGTCCGGAACGATCTCTGTGATGAGCTCCAGCTGTTCACCAACCGGATTCGCGTCCGAGGTGCCGGTGAGATTACCGCCGGGAACTTCCATCGAGTCCACGAGCTCGGCAGCCACGGGATCCGTGACCGCGGTGAATAGGACCGGCTTCTCGGTAACAGCCTGTGCGACAGCCTGGGCATTTGGCGTAGCAATCGCCAGGATCAGGTCGCAATCAGAGCTGTTGAACGTGCCAGCGATGCTGGAGGCCACCGACTGGTCTCCGTTCGCGTTCTGTTCGTCAAACGTTGCGTTCAGACCCGCGTCAGAGAGTGCCTCTTTGAATCCTTCTGCAGACGCGTCAAGTGAGGGGTGAGACATAAGCTGACTCACGCAAATCTTGTAATCATCGCCAGCAGCGTCGCTGGTTGTCTCCGTGCCGGAGTCGGAGCCCGAGGCAGGTTCGGACTCCGGCGCTGACGCGCCTCCACATGCGCTCAGGACAAGACCTGCGGTCGCTGCAACCCCTAGGAGAGCAAGCTTGTTCTTCATTTTCTACACCTTCGATGGTCGCTGGAAGAGTTCAACTGACAAACGTGATCCTAAACGCATAGAGGAGGTATCCCGGCCGCGGGTCCAAGTAATGGGAAGAGGTCACCGAGACGTGCGCAACAGACGCGCGCTCAGGACCGCTTCGCGTCAAAACTCGCACAGTGTACAAGCGAAAACTGGGCAAGATCGGGACTTTTATCCCGCAGGTATGCAGGACCTGGTAACGGTTGCATAAAGCTGTGCGGCACCTACTTGAGGGGACGACATCTGCGAGCGCGATTTCCTAGGCTGTGCGTAAGGGAGGTACTAGAAATGATCAAGAGATCGAAGTTTTTAGGCGTCCTTTCAGCGATGGCGCTAGCTCTAACAATGGGGCTCCTTTCTGCCTGCGGAGGCGGAAAAGACGACAACAACATTGTCGGGTACTGGGAGCTTGTAAGTATGTCAGGGGACGAAGCTGTAGACGAAGCTACCGTCACGTCCCTAAAAGCTGAGGGACTGATAATTAGTTTTGAGGCAACCGAGGACCACAAGGCGACCCTGAACTTCTTTGGTGAAGACGCCAGCGGTATCTGGGCCGGAGAAAAGGGCAACTATACGATCAGCTTTCAGGATCAAGAGGCCGGGACTGCGAAGGTTGAAGGTTCTATACTCACACTCAGCGCCGAAGGCGCAGCGATGGTATTCGAACGCGCTGAGAAAGGCGCTGCTCAATCAGGCCCCTTGAGCCCAGGCGACTCCGATCAGGACGAAGCTGCGGTCCCCGACGACGTGGGGATAGTAGGGAATTGGAAGCTTACCGATATAAGCGGTGATGATGAGATTGATGCCGACTCCCTTGCTTTGATGGAAGAAATGGGCATGTGGATATTCTTCGTCGCTGCGGATGACGGCACTGTGGAGTTGAACTTCATGGGAGACGTGTTGACTGGGCAGTGGTCGGAGAGTGGCGGCGACTACACGCTCGACATCGACGGAGAGACGATGCCCGCAACGATAAGTGGCGACACACTGTCGTTCGAAAGCGACGCGGTAACCATGACGTTTTCACGTACAACTGAGGCGCCGGCCGCTGCGGACGATGCCTCAGCCGACTCAGAGCCCGCTGATTCAGGAGGCTCGTCCAGCTCGACGTACCCTGCTTTCGGAGAGACAGTGTCACTGCCTTCAGGGGTCGAGGTCACAGTCACAGGACCTGAGAAATACAAGCTGAGCTCCGATTGGTTGGAAGAGTCCTACCCGGAGGACCAGGGCGAGCTTGTTTCCTTTGAGGTAGTGATCAAGAACGGCACGTCGGACGAAATTGAAGGCTGGAGCATCACCACGAAGGTCGTGTCCGACGGAAAGCAAGCCACGGAGGTTTGGGATTCCGGAGGCGGAGTGGAGTACCCCAACTCTACGATCCTGCCCGGTAAGACCTTGACCTACAAGGCGGCCTACCAGGTAGCGAACGCAAACGACTTGCAGTTCTCCTTTGAGATCTCGGGAATGGATGACGGGAAGGTGCACTACCTGACAGATTAGTCACTGCTAAGAGGACTCCGGTCCCGTCAGCCACGGTTTGGTAACGATCTCGGCCTGCTGGCCGGTAGACGTCACGTGGCTCGGGCCGGAGTCCTTGTCCCTATACTAAAGGCGTCTCGTTCGATTACCCCGCTTGCCGGGGAAGAATCAAAAGGAGTTAGGAATGCTGAGGAAATTCAAGGCAGTAGTTGCCACTGTGGCCGTGGCTAGCGTGGCGCTTCTCGGTGGGTGCGCCAGCAAGTCTGACGATGCGTCATTCGTTGGGGACTGGAAGCTTGTCGCCATGGAATCCGAAAACGAAGAGGACTCTGTGAGCGCCGAAGATTTGGCACTCATGGAAGAAATGGGCTTGAGCATCAGTCTGGAAGTGAAAGAAGATGGTAAGGCCTCCATGACCATGTTCGACGAGCCTATGGAAGGCACGTGGAAGGCTGATGGCAAGAACCTGACCTTCACTTTCGAAGGAGAATCACTGCCCGGCACCTTGGAGGGAGATGAGCTCAGCTTCACTCAGGATGACATGCGCATGGTATTCAAGAAGACCGACGCAGCAGCCTCAGATGACAGCGACTCAGGGGTTGTGGTTGAAGAAGAAGTCGCCGAAGAGTAGAAGCCTAGTTTAGACATTCAAACAAATGTGGGAGTGGCCGTCGGCCACTCCCACATTTGTTTCCCAGTCTTTTCAATCCAGCTTTCTGGTTTACGAAGCTTTGTTACTCGGAGTTCGACACCCCGGCACCGCGTCTAGCAGGGGCCTGCGGCGCTGTCCCAAGAGTTCTCAATCAGTGCTGTACCACTTCTTGGAGCTCTTCAGAGCGCCACCAACCCGTTCGTGGTTGGCGCCTCTCATACTGGAATTGGTAAGTCCTTTCTCCGAGTATAGGAACTCGTCAACCTTTTCTACATTGAGTTTCTTTACCTTCGTCTCCCGTTCGTGGTAGTGACGCTTATCGGCATTCCTGTACCGGACGTACTGGATGCCGTAGAAAACGAATCCCAGCGTCAGGAAAAGGAAAGCAAAACCAGATCCGTCGTCGTCTCCGTCCGAAGCGAAGACCAATACTTGCGTGAACATGAGACTTGAATGAAGTGTCATTAGCATGTCAGAACCCCGCTATCGCAAAGAGAATGAAAAGGGCTATGCCCAGAACCTCTACCGCTGCGGAGACGCCGAGCAAGCGCAACTTATTGATCGGCACAGAGCCCATCGTCTCCCCGGTCCGGGCGTTCACCGCCACATAGTGCAGCAGTTTTTCTTTGCCGTTCTTCACTTCCTGGTAGGAATACAGCCAGACGGGAAGGTACGCAGAGACCCAGCGTTGCCCCACTACCTCAAGGCTTTCCTTATCCCAGCGGACGCCGCGGTCATAGAACTTCAGACTCTTAAGCGCCGCGTAGCGAGCTACGTCTTTCGACTGCTCAGAAACCAGATCCATCAACAAGTCCACGTTCACATCGCGCCGTTCCGAAGAGAACCCTGCCAAATAGTTTGAGTCGTACTTGACGGAGTTCTCAACATCAAACGGCAAAATGGAGTTGATGATGTTGTTCGTGTTGCGCTGCACGTTTTGGTCCAAGCGGGCGCTGGAAGACTCGACCGTCAAATCATCGATATGCACCCCGAACTTCCGGCCCACCCTGTAGGTATCCGCGTCGTACCGGCGTTCGTCGTTATCTCCGACTTTCACAGTGTACGAGCGTGTCTCGTGCTCACCCTCACCAACGAATTCGGCCTGGGCATTCACGTCGACCACCATGTAAGGGAAATAGACACCCATAACATTCTGCGGATTGAACTCCGCAGAGAACTTCCGGTTCGCAAAGAACTTGCGTTTCTTCACGAACTCGGAAATCTTCGCGACAGCTTCCTCTTTCGGGATTCGGAAAGGCAGCACCATATCCGGTACAGCGCCGTTCGGAATCTGCTCATTCATAGAGAGCTTGTTCCGACACCAGTGGCACCGGGCCTGCGTGGACTCATCCGTATCTATGACGACTTCTGCTCCGCACGCCGAACACTTGAAGGTGAGAACCGTCTCCGTAGAGGGAATGATGTCACCGGAGCCAGATCCCAGCACAAGTCCAATAAGGTCCCCAATCGGACCGTCAAGGGCATAGCCCTCTATAGCGCTTTCCCCGCTCCATTCGAAGCGGCAGAACGAGCATTGCAGCATGCCAGTTGCGGCATTTAGAGCTATCTCTGTCGACCCGCACCGTGGGCACTTAGCAAGGCCATCCTGCGCGTGTGTATCGGTCTGGACTATGCGGCTATCTGAGCTTTCCTCTGGCTGGCCAAGTTGTTCAAAGGCATTTTGGAAATCCTCAACCGAACCGAAGCCTGCTGATTCCGATGCGCCTTGGGGCGCTCCCGTCCCTGACGGGGGCCCTTCCCTGGATTCCACTTGTTAGCCCCTTACAATCCGAGAACCTTGGCTTTAGCAGCGTCGTAGTCTTCCTGCGTGATGAGTCCCTGGTCAAGGAGATTCTTCAGCTGCGTTAGCTGAGCTGCAGGGTCTTGAGGCGCTGCCGCCCCGGCCGCGGGCGCTGGCTGCTGCAGTCCGCCCATGGCGCCACCCGCCGCGTTCATCCCCAGGCCCAAGAAAGCCATGCCCGCCGCGCCTCCTGCGCCTCCCGGATTCGATCCGGCGGCCTCGAAACCACGAGCCGCAGCCTGTTGCATGAACGAGTTGCCCCGAGCTCCGCCCAGCGCATCCGCCTTCTTGACGTCCGACAGAAGAGTACGCGTGTCCTCGTCGTATTCAATAGCTTGAATCGCGACTTTATCGATGGTGATCCCGCGATCTGTTGTCCACTGGTATCCCGCCTCGACAGCCGCACTTAGCGACTGCGCAAAGCCAACGGAGTCAGCTTGGAGGGAGGCGATCCTGTTCCCCTTGCTCGGATCGTTCGAGTATAGAGAGAACGCCTGCGCCAAGGAGCCTACAACCTCATTGAAAAGCTGAGTGGCTGCATCGTTGCTCAGGTCCGTGAAATCAAAGACCGGGGCGTCGGCGGTGTAGTAAACGAGAGGCACGAAGTTCTTCACGAACAGGATTGGATCAACGATCCGAAGCGTGTAGGTTCCGCGGGTTATAGCGCCCACTTGGGCGTTCAAGTAAGCATCATCCCAGTAGATTTCCGACTGTGTGCCGAACTTGTTGTTTGGGATTTCTTTCAGATTCACGTAGAACGCAAGCTGTTGTGTGGAAGGCATTCCGCCAAACTTGAAGCGGTCCCAAGACATCCCTACCGTCGGGCCCAAAATGCCGTCCCCAGCGAACATAGAGCGGGAGTTCGGGTCGTTGGAGCGGAACTCGTAGCCGCCCGGCTCCGCAATCAAACCGGTTAGTTCCCCATTATCAAACGTCATGAGTCCGTAGCCCTCAGGCACAACAAGCAGCGACCCGTTTGTGATGACGTTCTCGGATGCGCGGGTATTCGAACCCCGTCCGCGGTTCTGATCCTTCTTCACCGCCGGGAAGATTGCTGCCGTCGGGGGGAGGCCCGCCGGAGGAAGATAATAGTCTTTCCACTGATCCGCGAACGAACCACCAATTGCACCAGCAAAAGCTTTTATGAACCCCATTGTGTTTTCCTCCTTGACGGAACTACGTGCCAGCCTTGGCGTAGTTGGGGCAAATTCTACCAGGCAGTGGGGTGTTCAAGCAGCTACTCCGGACCAATGGAAATTCGAGTAAAAGCGATTTGATCTGCTGGCCGTCCTGGCACCATATACGCGATTGTGGCAATGCCCTATAGTGGTGCCATGGAAGCCATCTCTTTAGCTGAACTGACCAAGACCGAGCTTGATAAGGCCAAGTCCAGTGCGAGTGGCCGCGCAGCCGCCACGATATACGGCGGCCACGAACACAACCTGCGACAGACTTTGGTTGCTCTCACTCAGGGCAACCGGCTGGCGGAACACGAGAGCTCGGGAGAGGCCACATTGTTCGTGCTCCAAGGTCGGGTTCGGTTCAGTGCAGGAGCAGATAGTGTCATTCTCGGCCTGGGAGACTATTTGATTATCCCGGACCATATTCACGCAGTAGATGCGGAAGAAGACTCTGTAATACTGCTGACCGTTTCGGTCCGACGTTAGGCAGAAGCACTCCGGGTACTGCACAGCTCTAACGTCCTGCGCAGTGGGACCTCTGCTAAGAGTTCTGGGGCCAGTGCCCACCACAGAGGCATTGCTCTCATCAGAGGGTTCGCGCTTGACCATACAGATACCCGTTGGGGTATATTCGTTCATGGTCGGAGATGTCAAAGGCTCTGCTGGCAGCCCATTTGGCATTCTGCGACGTAGCTAATCTGACTGTTTTGAGCGAATCTTGTCTGGGGAATAACTATGTGCAGTCCTGTGAAATGTAGTGTCTGTGGCAAAATGACGTGGGCTGGCTGCGGCCAGCACATCGAGGACGTGCGCAGTATGGTCCCCGCATCGCAGTGGTGTGGAGGCAAGCACACTGCCGAGGAGCAAGCTCAGGCAAAAGCGGCACAGCCCGGGTTTTTCACCAGGGTCTTCGGGCGCTGACTAAGAGAGGCGCAGACTTGGCCAACGTGAAAGAAACCGTAGAGAAGCCGACCGTAGGACAGTGGATAGACGGATACGCTGTCCCTGTCGTAAACGAACGGGCAGTCAGGCTCAGCGCTGGATTCCTATTCACCCTTGGAGCGATCGCAATGACTGCGTCGTTGTATCAGGGCACCATGAGACCAATGCAGATGTTCGGCATGTTCTTTATAGTTGACATGCTGCTGCACGTAACCGGGGGAGAGAAGATGAGCCCCAGCCTATTGTTAGCGCAGGCCCTCGTGCACCGCCAAGCCCCGCAGTGGGTGGGCGCCCCGCAAAAAGAGTTTGCTTGGTGGCTTGGCCTAGGTCTAGCACTGACCGCGTGCATGACAATGAGTTTCTTGGCCGCTCCGCTCTGGGTCACCCTGATGCTTTGCTCAATCTGCCTTACCTTCCTCTTTCTTGAAGCGGCTTTCGGATACTGCGTCGGCTGTAAGCTGCAGGCGCGCTTCGGTAAATCTGCACCGCAGTACTGCCACGGCGGAGTCTGCCCAACACCGCACGGCAAGTAGTTTCTTCTCAGAGTCAGGAGACAGTTATGCATCGTAAACTCATATCCGTGATCGCAGCGCTAGGCATCCTCT
This sequence comes from uncultured Actinomyces sp., assembly GCA_964345535.1. Lineage (GTDB taxonomy): Bacteria > Actinomycetota > Actinomycetes > Actinomycetales > Actinomycetaceae > Scrofimicrobium. Next base: position 10,109 of record CAYFRG010000013.1, read on the forward strand.
TTGGAGCAGCCGCGTGTTCTTCACCTTCGGCCACTCCGGAGACTCTCCCAGCGGATGCCGTCATCATAGATGTGCGAACTGCCGAGGAATATAACGAAGGGCACCTGGAAGGCGCAGAACTCTTAGACCTGAACTCGGGAGAGTTTGCCCAGGCCGTCCCGAGCCTCGATCCGAACGCCGACTACGTCGTCTACTGCCGCTCTGGGAACCGGTCGGGCCAGGCAGCCCAATTGTTGAAAGAGGCGGGGTTTGAAAACGTCGTTGATTTGGGAGCCGTCGAGGCGGCCTCTAAGAGCAGTGGCATCCCGATCGTAACCGACTAAAGCGGGCGCTCTAGCTGCGCCGGTAGAGACGTTTCGACTGAAAGACGGGGTCTGACGTCACCTGCACGCCTAGGCTACGGAATATCCCCTCATCCACTGAACCAAGAATCACAGTTGTGTGCGCGTCCAGCCCCTTCAGGTGAGAGAGCTCTGCAAGGGCCCGCTGAGCCATTGGGTTGTCGGTGGCTCCCACCGCCAGGGCGATTAGCACCTCATCGGTGTGTAAGCGCGGATTCTTTGACCCCAAGTGGGCGGTCTTTAGATTCTGAATGGGCCAGATGGTTTCAGGGGCCAACAAGTCGACACTGTCATCTATCCCCGCCAAGACTTTGAGCGCATTTAGGAGCAGTGCTGACGAACTGCCTAGCAGTTCCGAGGTCTTGCCAGTTACAATCCTTCCGTCCGGTAGCTGCATCGCCGCAGCCGGCGCCCCCGTTCGGTGCTGCACGGCTCGCGCAGGTTCAACAACTGGACGGTCCAGCTCAGTAATACCGAGCTGACCCATAAGCAGAGCGATCCTGCCTGACGCAACGGGCTCTTTCACATCTCGCGCTTCCTCCACCCGCGCTTTGAAGTAGCGGCGGATGACCTCCTGTTCCGCCGCCGTGCGACAAACGACATCATCACTGATTGAGTACCCCGCCATGTTCACCCCCATGTCGGTGGGGGACCGGTACGGGGAAGAGCCGTTGATTCTCTCTATCAGGACATTCAGTACGGGAAAAATCTCCACATCGCGGTTGTAATTCACCGCGCGGGTTCCGTACGCGGCCAGGTGGTACGGGTCGATCATGTTCACGTCGTCAAGGTCGGCGGTCGCCGCCTCATAGGCAACGTTTACCGGATGTTCCTGCGGCAGATTCCAAATCGGGAAGGTCTCAAACTTTGCGTAGCCCGATCCGATTCCGCGCTGATGATCGTGATAAAGCTGAGACAGACAAGTAGCCATCTTTCCGCTACCAGGACCGGGAGCAGTCACTACCACCAAATCCCTGCTTGTCTCTATGTATGGGTTTGCGCCGAAGCCATCCTCAGAAACGATGTGAGGCAGGTCGTGCGGGTAGCCTCGGATAGGTCGGTGAAGATAAACACGGAGACCCGCGCCGGTAAGCTTCCGTTCGAAAGCCTTCGCGGCTCCGTTCTGGTCGGTAAGCTGGGAGATGACGACTGAGTTCAGCAGCAGTCCGTACGAACGAAACTCGTCAATCAGTCGGAATACGTCCTGCTCGTAGCTGATCCCCAAGTCAGCCCGGACCTTGTTCTTCGCCAGATCCTTAGCGGAGACCACCATGACGATCTCTATGTCGTTCCTCAACGATTCCAGCATCAGGATCTTGTTGTCCGGCAGAAACCCGGGGAGCACGCGGGAGGCATGCATGTCATCAAATAGCTTCCCGCCGAACTCTAGGTACAGCTTCCCGCCAAACTCTTGGCGACGCTGCTCGATTGCAGCGGTCTGCAGTTCCAGATACTTATCTTTATCGAATCCGACCGAGCCAATGACCATGTTTCACAAGTCTAGTGCGGCCGGGCCGGACCGAGTAATTCCGTTCAGTATTAGCGCAGCTGATAAGTACCAAAAATGTGCCGTGGATGGACGTACGCGTCCTGAGATTCAATAAGTTGTAGTTCCCGTTTTCCGGAGGCGAGCGTATTCTCCAGCACCTCGAAAACACTGGACACCGTGAGGCTCAGTGCCTCCGCCGCGTTGCCGGTCTCCACGAAATGGGCTGCGTAGAGCGCCGAGGTAACATCGCCGGATCCGTTCGCCTTCAGCGGCAGCAGGGGCGTCTGCACGATCCATGCCCCGCTATCCGTCACTGCCATCATCTCGATGGTATCTACCGGACGATCGGGCCTTTCGACGCTAGTAACCAGAACCGAACTTGGGCCCATTGCCCGAGCAATGTCCGCTGACTCGAGGGTCTCCTCAATCGTCTGTGGCTCCGTTCCCGTGAGATAACCCAACTCGAACTGGTTTGGGCTGATGAGATCCGCGTGCGGGACGACTCGTTCACGGAGTAGCTCGGGGATCTCAGGTTTCACAAAACACCCGGATTTCGCATTTCCCATCACGGGGTCGCAGGCGTATATCGCGCGCGGGTTGCGCTCTTTTACAAGCGCAACGGAATCCAGAATGCTCTCAGCAATGTCCGTTCCACCCTGGTACCCAGAAATTACCACGTCGACGTCAGCCAGCCCGCCACGTTCGTCAATGCCGCGAACAACCTGGCGGACATCCTCTCCCGTGAGCATAGGCCCGCGCCACTGTCCATATCCGGTGTGGTTGGAGAAATGCACCGTGTAAACGGGCATCACTTCAACACCGATACGCTGGAGAGGGAACACCGCGGCCGAGTTGCCAACATGTCCGTATGCGACGGATGACTGGATCGAGAGTACTTTCATGCTTCGAGTCTCCCACCTAGCCTGCGCCTGCCTCGCCCACTGACCATTATCCAGTACACCCCTCGCGGCGGTGATTAGAAGAGTGCTACTGAGGGGATTGGCACGGCTGCCTCCCGCTCACCGTAATAGCAGGCCGCGCAGAGAGACTCATACGTGGTTTCCTGGCCATCGATCGCGACCTGTTCGCCGTCGAAAACCCTCACCCCGTTGATCTTCCGAGAGTTCATAATCGCCTTCTTGCCACAGCGACAAATCGTTTTTAGTTCCTCGATACTGTGGGCGATCTCGAGTAGCCGCTGAGCCCCTGGGAATGGCTCAGTTTGGAAATCGGTCCTTAGTCCGTAGGCGAGTACCGGTAGGTCGTTCCGGACGACTAGATCCATCAACTGGTCCACTTGCGCGCGGCTCAGGAACTGCGCTTCGTCAACAAAAACTGCCGAATGGTCATCGGTCAAAAGACGGGGGCCAACCAAGTCCGCGATCGAGTCGTCGGGCCCCACCAGAATGTCAGCTTCCCGCTGTACACCAAGACGCGAGACGACGGCAGAATTGCCCTTGGTATCAACCGCGGGCTTTAGCAGGAGAACCCGACGGCCCTGCTCGTGGTAATTGTGGACAGCCTGGAGTAGTGCCGTCGACTTTCCGGAGTTCATGGCCCCGTAGCGGAAATACAGTTTCGCCATTCCCTAACTCTACGTCTGACGCCTGTTCTTTGCCGCGACGACCTAGGCGTGAAGGTGATACAGTCCACAGGCATGGAGGAAATTACCGTTGACCCGGGTTCGTCGAAGGACGATCCCTATGCCGAGGGCGCAATGCAAAGTGAGGACGCTCCCCGTTCGAAGGAAGCACTCGGGTTTCGTGCGGCAAGACGCCTAAGTAACTTTCACTCCGTGACTGCTCTGTTGGACGCATTGATAAAGGTACACAACCCGATAGCCAGAGCATTCCTCAGCCGGCTTCGGAAAAGGAATCCAGATGCTTCTCCCGGGGAAACCTTAGAAGCGCTGAACGGCTACCTCAAGGCTGCCGTAACTGCAGGTGGAATGGGAGCAGCAGCCGGGCTTACCGCTCCCGGACTAGCCAAGGCGGGAGCACTGGTGCTCGGTGTCGGGCAGGTGCTGACCACCGCGGAGGCGACCGCACTCTACACTTCGACCCGTGCTGCCCTCCACGGTGTAGAGGCCAAAGAGATCCAGCGCGGCCTGCTTCTGGCAGGGCTTTTGCGCAAGGAAAGCGTGGAAGAGACGGTTAGTGTGCCGGAGGCTAAGCTTCGGCATCTGGTACCGATCCTCATGACGGCAGTGCCAGCCGCTGAATTATCCCGGGGAGCGCGCAGCAGTATCAAGGCGTTGACCGGACGGGGCCTGGGCAGCCGAGTTCCAAAGCGGCTGTCGCGGGGCGTGCCATTTATCGCAGGGGCGGTAGTGGGGGGCAGGGTGAGCGCGGACGCAGCAGACCAGATCCTTGAACGCATGGACGCGCTGTTCGGGCCGCCTCCGTCTGCCTGGCCCACTGACTATGTGTAGACGGGTGTACGTCACCGGACCCGAACCGAGCACACCCGGCTTGAACCTCGCTAGACCTGGCGAATAGAGAACGTTAGCGCCGTGTAGTTACCCGGCTCCAGCCGAATAACGTCCACCCCCGAGTTGAAGGCATCAGGCGGACACGTCATCGGTTCTACCGCAACTGCCCGGCGTCCAATTTTCTCGCCGGTGTAAATCTGCACCCACTTCTCATCGGAAGTCAGCCTCACCGTCATGCCCGACGCCGGATCGATCAGGTCTACGTTCCACTCCTGTGGCGGCAGCTCCGTAAAAGCGTTGTCGATCTGTGTGTCTTCCACCAGTCGTGCAGTCCGGAAATCCGCGTTCGTACCCTGCACTCCGACCGTGGTGACAGGCAGCAGGTCTGCGTCGATTTCAACCACCCGAGCCGCCGGCAGTAGCAGCATGCACTGATCGATGGAAACGCCCCCACAGGTCAGATAGGGATGCGTGCTGGCCCCGTATGGCGCTGTCCTGGCTCCGATGTTCTTTGCAGCAATGATGCAGACAAGGCCCGCATCCTCGCCGAGCGTGTATTTCGCCTCTAGGCGCAGCGCGTACGGATAGCCGGGCTGGGGAGCAACATCGGTGACAAACGCGACTGAATCCTCACTGTGCTTGGCAACCTGCCAGTCCTGCCAGGAAACCAGTCCGTGTAGCGCGTTGCCGGTTTCAACCTCGCTGATGGGCAGTTGATTCTCTTCGCCGTCGAAGCTGTATTTTCCGGCGCGAATCCGGTTCGGCCACGGGGCAAGGGTTTTCCCTTCGAATGCAATGGGCATTCGGTCCTCCGGTACTCCCAGAACTAGGGGAACTCCGTCGCGTTCCAGCGACAGCAGCCCGGCACCGACGGATCCCAGTCGGGCGGTGTACTTGCCCGATCGAAGGCTGATGATCGTACCATTAGTAGAGTTACGCACGGATGCTCCTTCAGATGTGAGAAATACAGGAAAGGACCTGGCGCATGGACGACACGCGGTGGGCTCTTCCTCGTTCATTCTACGCAGGCGCAGCCACGGAGGTGGCCCCGTCGCTGCTCGGAGCACTGCTGTGCCGGGAGACCGACGCGGGGATCCTGACCGGGATAATCACCGAAGTGGAGGCATACCGCGGACACCTGGATGATGCGAGCCACGCTTACCGCGGGCCCACTCCTAGGACACGGGTCATGTTCGGCGAGCCGGGACACACCTACGTGTATCTCATCTACGGAATGTGGAACTGTATGAACGTCGTCTGCGGAGAGCAGGGGACTGCGGAGGCGGTGCTGGTTCGCGCGATTCGTCCTGTTCAAGGTACGGAGCAAATGCGCAACAACCGGGGCGGTCGGAAGGCCCTGGCGGACGGGCCGGGGAAACTCTGTCAGGCTCTTGACATTGATCGTGACCTGAACGGAGCTGACCTGGGAGCCCGGCCCCTCTGGATTAGCCCGGGACTTGAACCCCCTCCATACGTGACGACTCCCCGCATAGGCATCGATTACGCGCAGAAAAGTCGTAACGAACTTTGGCGCTACGTTGCTGATGAGAAGGCAATCGAAGAGTCCATAGAGGAAACGGGGCTGAAAGCCTCCGGCGGTCCAAGCTAGTCTGGCTGCGTGAAGAAACCTCTCCGCCACCGCAACCAGATTCCGGGAGCATCCCGAATCGTCGTCAAGGTTGGTTCTTCGTCCTTGACCGGGTCCGATGGACATCTGGACCCGGAACGTTTGGGGGCACTGGCAGACGTGATGGCACGCCGCCGACTTGGAGGCAAAGAGGTCGTGCTTGTATCAAGTGGTGCCCAAGCAGCTGCGCTAGGACCGCTAAACCTGCCGGAAAAACCCCGGGACCTAGCTACCGCGCAAGCAGCAGCCAGCGTCGGGCAAGGGCTACTCATGGCCGAATACACGGCGGCATTCGGAAAGTGGGACCTGCAGGTAGGGCAAGTCCTCTTGACCGCCGAGGACATCTTGCGCCGCGGCCAGTACCGCAACTCCAGGCGGGCTCTCGAAAGGCTCCTGAGCCTGGGCATACTTCCGATCGTCAACGAAAACGACACCGTCGCCACTGACGAGATCAAGTTCGGGGACAACGACCGACTTGCTGCACTGGTGGCACACCTGGTGCAGGCCGACGCCCTAGTACTCCTCACGGATGTTGACGGCCTCTACGACGCGCCCCCTTCCGTAAATGGAGCACAGAAGATCAACGAAGTGCACCGGTTCGAGGAAGTCGAAAACCTAGACATACGGGCCCGCGGGTCGAAGGTGGGCACCGGCGGGATGGTGACAAAAGTTCAGGCGGCCGCGCTGGCGACAAGCTCGGGAATCCCTGTTCTACTCACGAGCGCTGATCAGGCTGAACAGGCGGTCACGGGACAGGATGTGGGCACGTGGTTCCACCCCACTGGCCGGCGCCTGGCTGCAAGGCAGCTTTGGTTGGCGTATGCGGCGAAGATACACGGGCGCATCGTCATCGATGACGGAGCCGTCCGTGCGGTCGGGGCTAGAAACGCTTCTCTGCTCCCGGCGGGAGTTTTGCGCGCTGAGGGAGTGTTCAAGCCAGGGTCTGCGGTGGAGATCGTGAACCAGCAAGGCCTCCCCATCGCCCGCGGGCTTTCTGGTTTCTCCTCCTCACGCATCCCGGAGGTCGCGGGCCGCTCAGTGGCTGACATTGAAGCCCTGCTTGGCCCCGATTACGCGCACGAAGTGGTCCACAGGGATGAGCTGGTTGTGATGGCACGGCACAGACGCCTGAGAGACTAACCCGCGATCTGCGATGTGTCGGTGAGACCGTAGGACAGAAGTCACAAACCTCGGACTAGAATCATCTTATGAGCGAAGAAAATGTGACCGAACAGATCCTTGAAATTGCCAGACGTTCCCGAGTAGCAGCACGCGCGTTAGCAGCCGCGAACAGAAACGTTAAGGACCGGGCACTGGAGGCGATGGCTGCAGCGCTCGTTCGAGACCAAGAGCAGATACTTAAGGCGAACCAGCAGGACCTGGAGCGGGGGAAAGCCTCCGGCATGAGTGAAGGGCTCTTAGACAGGCTGGAGCTAAACCCTGAGCGCATTTCGCAGATCGCCGCGGCACTTTTGGATCTTGCCGCCCTGCCAGATCCGGTAGGGGAGATCCTGCGGGGATCCACACTTCCTAATGGACTCAGGTTGGAGCAGGTCGCGGTACCGATGGGGGTAGTCGGCATGATCTACGAAGCCAGGCCGAACGTGACTGTCGACGCCGCCGGCCTCGGCCTCAAGAGTGGAAACGCCGTTATCTTGCGCGGTGGTTCGGCAGCAGCGGACACCAACATGCAGATTGTGGCAACGCTTTCGCAGGCGGCCGCCTCGGTCGGCCTTTCGGAAGACTCAATTCAGTCCATCGACCAGTACGGACGTGAGGGGGCAGTCGCTCTGATGCGCGCCCGCGGACATGTGGATTTGGTAATCCCTCGCGGTGGAGCCGGCCTTATTCAGACAGTTGTGAACGAGGCAAAGGTGCCGGTTATCGAGACGGGGGTGGGCAACTGCCACGTTTACGTGGACCGTGACGTCGACCAAGATCAAGCGCTGAGAATAGTCGTGAACTCGAAGACGCACAGACCCAGCGTTTGCAACGCCGCAGAAAAACTGCTTGTGCATCGGGACCGGGCCCATGACTTCCTGCCTCGGGTGTTGAAGGAACTGGCGGACGCGGGAGTAGAGATAGCGGGGGACAGCAGAGTTCAGGAGGTCGCTCCGGAAGGCGTCGAAGTCGAACCTTTAGTGGACGAAGACTTTGGGTGTGAGTTTCTGGCGATGCGGGTGGCAGTCACCGTTGTCGACAGCTTGGATGGGGCGATAGACCACATAGGCGAATGGTCGTCCGGGCACACGGACGCAATCTGCACGACGAACCTAGAGGCCTCCGAGAGGTTCACGACTGAAGTTGATTCGGCCGTCGTAAATGTAAACGCGTCGACCCGGTTTACGGATGGCGGTCAGTTCGGACTGGGCGCTGAAATAGGCATCTCAACTCAGAAACTGCATGCGCGCGGTCCCATGGGTCTAGCTGAACTTACTACTGCCAAGTGGATTGTCCACGGGCAGGGCCAGATACGTGAGTGAGCCCAGCAGGCTATCAGCTTACGAACAGCTTCAGCTACTCAAAGAAGGGCAGCTGAGTCCGCGGGAGCTTGCGCAGCACTACCAGCAGAGGATCTCCGATTCCCCGGAGTTGGGTGCGTTCGTGACGCTGACGCCCCAGGTTGCTGACGAACTGCTGAGATGTCTTCCCGAAGACCGCTCTAGCGAACTCTGGGGCCTGCCCCACGCAGATAAGGATCTGGAGGTTCGGGCCGGGGTCCCGACACTCTTCGGTTCGCTTGCCGTAGCGCAGGCGCTCAGGGGCGGACCAGAGGTGCCTGAAATACCCAGCTCACCGATCGTCTCCGAGTCGGACAGACTCGGTTTGGTTAGCCTTGGGAAAACAAACACCCCTGAGTTTGGTCTTTACGGGTATACGGAAAGCTACGTCGCTGCGCCTGCCCGGCACCCTGAAGACCTCACTTTGAACGCGGGGGGATCAAGCGGCGGGGCAGCCACCGCCGTAGCTGCCGGCCTCCTCCCTGCTGCGATCGGTTCTGATGGGGGAGGCTCCGTGCGGATCCCGGCGGCGACCGTTGGCTTGGTCGGCCTAAAACCGGGCCGCTCCGTCATGCTGGCTGACCGTGGACGGGACACTCCAACCGGCGTGGTTAGCGGTCCTCTGGCTCGCGACGCCCGCGACGCGGCACTGTTCTTCGCTGCCTTCTCCGGACAATCGGACAGCGGCTGGGAAAATCTCCTGACTCAAACACCGGACCTGGTGCGCGTCGGCGTCGCGGTCTCTTCGCCCTGGGAACCTGACTTCGACTCCACCGTCGATGACGTGGTCTTAGATGCATTAGAGATTGGAAGAGAGGCAATCCAGCCATATTCATCCTCCCAATTGGACGTGTCTCTGAGGACTCCGGGTTATGGCAAGACGTTCCAGACCGCGTGGTTCCGAGCTGCAGGTTCCGTACCGCCCTACTTGGACGATAGTCTTTTCCAGCCGACCAGTCGCTGGCTAGTGGAAGAAGGTCGGGCTCTCTCTGCTAAGGAGACCGCACAAAACATACGTGACGTTGACGCTTTCCGCAAAGGGATGTCGCAGCGCCTTGAAGGGGTCGACATTGTTTTGACGCCGTCCCTTGGCTTGGGGCCCCAACCGGTTGGTTCTTACCCCATCGAACCTCAGGCAAACTTCTCCAAACAGGTGGCGTATTCGCCATATACGTCGTGGGTGAACCTGATGGGTTGGCCTGCGGTTACGGTGCCCGTGGCACGGCTACGCTGGGGACCGGCAGGTCGGGGCCTTCCATTCTCGGTGCAGTTGGTTGGTAAACCCGGCACGGAGTGGCACCTGCTAGCCCTAGCGCAACGGATTCAGGCAGCGCACGCTTACGTGTCTTAGGCGCGAGTTCTGCGGGTACCTCGGGTAGGGTATTCCGTGACGCGACCCAAGTACCAAGAGTAGTGATTCTGAGAAGGTGGCCTTGCCGTGCCGGAAAAGAATAAAGACCAGGTTTCTGCACCCAACTCGAGTGCCGCATCACCCGCAACTCCAGCGAAACCCAAGTCGGTGCGCGCAAAAGTGCGGATGACGTACCAAAAGTGGGAGAGGTACACGGTTTGGCCTATGTTCATTCTGTCCGTGGCCTTCGTGGGCCTCACGGCGTTCATTATCTCTCCACCGAAAGGTATTACGTTTCACACCCGGCTGTTGCTCACCTTTATAACGCTCTTCTTGTGGGGTCTCTTCATTGCCGACTACCTTGTTCGTCTTGCACTAAGCCCGGATCGCAAGAAGTTTCTAAAGGAACAAAGCTTCGAATTCCTCACGCTGGTCGTTCCCTATTTGCGGCCCTTCCTTCTCATCCGCTACGTGTGGGAGCTGAGCTACTTTCGCAGCCAAGGCGGAGATGGCTTGCGACGTCGTGCGCTTATCGCTATCGGCATTTTTGCCCTTTCCTACGTCTACACAATCTCAACCTTGGTGTGGGTAGTTGAACGAAACCATCCGAAGGCCACCATCCTCAACTGGGGTGACTCGATCTGGTGGGGTTTCGTGACGATCTCCACGGTTGGATATGGGGTGTACTATCCCGTCACCGTACTCGGAAGGCTCCTAGCCGTGCTCATGATGCTGGGAGGACTGTTCGTCATCGGTGTCGTGAGTGCGACGATCATCTCCGGTTTCAACCAGGCTATGACCTCTTTCTTGGCGGACGCCGCACCCAAATCGAAGCAGGAATCTGTTGAGCACGGCCGCGCGCTGGTGGAAGCCCTCTCCATGGGAGCTATGAAAGAAGAAACATTCGACTCCTCGGCCGGGGACGGCTCAACCTCTACCGGTGGTTCCGATTCTTCTCCACCGGTGGGAGCTACCGCTCCCGGAGACTCGACCACCAGCTGAATCTGCGGAAACTACCTTCAGCCCGACCGCGCTGGAGACAATCACTATTAGAAATATGATTTTCCAGACGGAGGCAGCTTCCGCCCCGGTCAGCATTGAGTAGGCAGCCGTCATAGCTGCGCCCAAGCCCGTCCAGACGGAGTATGCAGTCCCCAGCGGGATGCTCTTTAGCGCGTACGCCAATCCCACCATGGAAAGTGTCGTGGAAATAAGAAACACGACTGTTGGGATCGGGTTGGAGAATCCCTCGGACATCCCCAACGCGGTGGCCCACACTGCTTCTAACAGAGCGCTCAAGAGCAAGATAACCCAGGGCATTTAGCTCACCACCTTCAATCCGACGACGCCCCCGATAAGGGCTATAAGAAGGAGTAGCCGACCGATCGTTGCGGTTTCGTCGCCAACTAGGATCGACCAGACAACGGTAAGTGAGGCACCCACCCCAACCCACACGGCGTAAGCGGTGCCAGCGGGAATCTGCAGCATCGCGTAGCCGAGCCCTGAAAGGGAGGCTGCTAGTGCCAGAAGGAAGACAGCGGCGGGACGAAGTCTGCGCAGGCCATCGCTGCGGGATAGAGCTCGAGCCCAGACTGCCTCCATCATGCCCGAGGTGATTAGAACAAACCAGTACACGCAAACCAACTCCTAGTATGAGTCAGTCTTTGCACGTGCGGGTACTGCTCCCTCGTCCGCGGGCTTTCGCCAGCCCCACTCGAAAGTAGCAAATTCTCCGGGTGGCGGCAATGCTTCGCCTGTTCACATGTAGAACCTCATCCCAGCCGCCCCCTGTTCACCGCTATCGTCGAGGTGACCACAGGAGCACCTGCAGTCCGCATCCGCGGGACAGTAGAACTCCCCGGAACGAAAGCCGAAAATGTCGCTTACAGCAGCCGTGGCGGGAGCATCCGGTTACGCGGGTGGAGAAGTGATTCGCCTGCTCATTGACCACCCCGAAGTTCGGCCGGTTACCTTCACTGCGCACAGCAACGCGGGGCAGCGCCTTGGTGCCGTCCAACCTCACTTGCGTTCGTTAGCCCAGGAGATGCTCGTTGACACAACGGCGGAGAACCTGGCCGGACACGACGTGGTCTTCCTTGCTTTGCCACACGGAAAGTCTGGGGAATTAGCAGACCAGGTCTCTAGCATTTCTCCCGATACTTTGATCGTCGATTGCGGGGCGGATCACCGGCTACACTGGGAATCTGACTGGGACGCCTTCTACGGCGGGACTTTCCACCCCGCTTGGACATACGGTGTCCCAGAGCTGCTGGTGGAAGGACAAAAGCAGCGACAGAACCTTGTTGGCACAAAGAGAATTGCTGCCCCCGGTTGCAACGCTTCCACAGTGTCGCTCGCGCTGGCGCCAGGAGTCCAGTCCGGCCTTGTTGACGGCTCGGATATTGTGGCGGTCCTGGCGGTGGGACCTTCCGGAGCTGGCAAGGCACCCAAAACTAACCTTCTAGCTTCGGAGATTATGGGGTCGGCCGTCCCATATGCGGTTGGCGGGGTACACCGGCACATACCAGAGATCCAGCAAGCCTTGCGGGAGACGCTTCCCCCCGGGGAAGAAGCCGAGATAAACGTATCCTTTACTCCGGCTCTGGTTCCCATGTCCCGGGGGATCCTGGCTGTCGTGACCGCCCCCGTGCGTCCGGGGGTGACTGAAGAACAGCTGAGAGATGCGTGGCAGGCTGCCTACGGGAACGAAGCGTTTGTTGAACTCCTCCCAGCCGGGCAGCAACCGGCCACTGGTTCCACGCTAGGGGCAAACACACTTCTGATGAGCGTGACACTTGATCGTGCAGCGGGGCGTGTCGTAGTCGCTGCGGCCCTCGACAACCTGACGAAAGGCACCGCCGGCGCAGCTATCCAGTCGGCCAACATAGCGTTGGGGCTTCCCGAAGGATCAGGGCTGACCCGGGATGGAGTAGCACCGTGACCGTTACCCAGCCGCAAGGATTCGTAGCCCAGGGGGTTTCCGCGGGACTGAAATCCGGGGGAGCAAAGGATCTGGCCCTGGTTGTAAACCTTGCCAAGGATCCCGTAGGCGCCGCTGTCTACACTTCAAACAGAGCCAAAGCGAACCCGATTCTCTGGTCAGAACGTGCCATCGAGGATGGGCGTGTAAAGGCTGTCGTTCTCAACTCCGGTGGAGCCAATTGTTTCACCGGGGACTTCGGGTACGAAACGTCCGTTCTTACCGCGCAGGCAGCGGGGGACCTGTTGGGTTGCGGGGCCGAAGATATTCAGGTCTGCTCCACAGGTCTCATTGGCGAAGGGGGTCAAGAGTTTCGAAACGCGATTCTCGATTCTCTGCCGAACCTGGTCGAAAACGCGACTGCCGCTGGCGGGGAGAACGCCGCACTGGCGATCATGACCACTGACACGCGTCCCAAGACGACCAGCTTCCAGGCGGACGGGTGGAGCATCGGAGGCATGGCCAAGGGTGCGGGGATGCTCGCCCCAGGATTGGCTACCATGTTGGTCGTTCTCACGACGGATGTGCTCCTGACCACGCAGCAGGCCGACCACGCGCTTCGACGGGCAACGAACAGGACCTTCGACCGGCTGGATTCTGACGGGTGCATGTCGACTAACGATCAGGTGACCCTGATGGCCTCCGGAATGGCGTTAAACCAACCTACTCAGGAACAGTTTACCGAGGCGTTGACGACCGTCTGTATGGATCTGGCTCTGCAACTCCTCGCAGACGCAGAAGGTGCTTCCCACGAAATAACAATTAATGTAGTCCGAGCGGCAAGTGAGTCGGATGCGTTAGAGGTTGGCCGCTCTATCGCGCGCAACAATCTCTTTAAGGCAGCCATTTTCGGAAACGACCCCAACTGGGGACGGGTGCTCGCCGCCGTAGGAACGACTTCTGCAACTTTCGATCCATACAGCGTTGACGTAACAATCAACGGTGTCCGAGTCTGCTCGGATGGCGGCCCGGATCGCCCGCGACATGACGTGGATTTGACCCCGCGCAAGACCGACGTAACCGTAGATCTGAAAGCCGGGGATACCTCGGCAACCATTTGGACAAACGACCTCACCCACGACTACGTACACGAGAACAGTGCATACTCATCATGACTGACATTTCTTACAGGTTTCCCGCTCCCGAAGAGGCGCGCAGGTTCGCGAACACCCTGGTGCAGTCTTTGCCATGGCTCAAGCAGCACAACAAACAGGTCGTGGTCATAAAGTTTGGTGGAAACGCGATGATCAGTCCTGAATTGCAAGAGGCCTTCGCGGAAGACATAGCCTACCTGCGTTACGCGGGTATTCTGCCAGTGGTTGTGCACGGAGGCGGCCCCCAGATTACGAAGATGCTGGATCGCCTGGGCGTAAAGTCGGAGTTTCAGGCTGGGTACCGGGTAACCACTAAGGAGACCATGGACGTCGTCCGGATGGTCCTTCAGGGGCAGGTGAATCCCGAACTGGTATCACTTATCAACTCCCACGGACCCCTGGCAGTGGGATTCTCCGGTAACGACGCGGCGATCTTCACCGCTGAAAAAATGACTGCTTTTGACGACGGCCGCGAAATTGACCTCGGTCAGGTGGGCAGGATCGTGCAGGTGGATCCGGCCCCGGTACTAGACCAATTGGAAGCCGGGCGGGTCCCAGTGATCTCTTCAATCGCTCCCAACGGGGAAGTTCCGGGAGAAACGCTCAACGTCAACGCTGACTTGGCGGCGGCCGCCTTGGCGGTTGCCCTGGAAGCCTCGAAGCTGGTTCTGCTGACCGACGTCGAAGGACTCTACGCTGATTGGCCGAACAAGGACTCCCTGATCGCTCGGATTACCAGTTCAGAGCTCCGAGATCGGTTGGACAACTTGGAATCGGGGATGATACCGAAAATGGAGGCTTGCCTGCTAGCGGTAGACGGGGGTGTGGGCACGGCAACCGTTATTGACGGGCGCGTTCCACACTCAGTCCTAGTGGAGTTGTTTTCAGATTCGGGCATCGGAACGGAAGTTAGGGCAGATAGTGACCAAGGTTGAAATCGGATGGAACAAGCGTTCGGCGGAGCTTCTACTGCAGAACTTGGCACTACCTTTAGCACAAATGGAGAGAGGCCAAGGCTGCTACCTGTGGGACACCTCCGGAAAGAAATATCTCGACTTCTTGGGTGGAATCGCGGTCAACTCACTGGGCCATTGCCACCCCGAGTTCGTTTCGGCGCTTGCCTCCCAGGCGGGGCGCTTGGACCACATTTCGAACTACTTTGTGTCCCGTCCGCAGCTTGACCTAGCAGAGAAACTGCTTGACCTAGCTGGCGCTGAGCGCGGCCGCGTATTCTTCTCTAACTCCGGCACCGAAGCCAATGAGGCCGCGTTCAAGCTGGCCAGGCTGCACGGTAAAGACAAGGGAAAGACCAGGGTGCTCGCATTCGAAGGAGCTTTCCACGGCCGCACCATGGGCGCTCTGGCGTTGACCGCGAAAAAAGCATATCGGGCTCCGTTTGAGCCGCTGGCTGGGGGAGTGGAGCACGTCGCTCTAAGCGTTGACTCTCTTGAAGTCGCCATGGGCAATGACGTCGCCGCCGTATTCCTGGAACCCATCCTTGGTGAGGCCGGTGTGGTCGAGCTGCCGGATGGCCTTTTGCGCCGTGCACGCGAGCTAACTGCTCAGCATGACGCGTTGCTCATCTTGGACGAAGTACAAACTGGTGTAGGCCGAGTGGGGGATTGGTTCGCCTTTCAGCGGGCAGGAGTCGTTCCGGACGCAGTGACTCTAGCGAAGGGAATGGGCGGAGGTTTCCCCATCGGCGCCCTTATAGCTTTCGAAGGTTGCTCGGACCTGTTCTATCCCGGTTCTCACGGCACAACTTTCGGGGGTAACCCGCTGGCCGCTGCCGTTTCTCTGCGTGTCCTGGAAGTGATCGAAGAACAGGGCATCTTGGAAAACGTCGCTATACAGGAGCGACGACTGCGTGAAGGAATAGCTGCTCTTGAATCCCCACTGGTCTCAGAGGTTCGAGGGGCAGGCCTCCTTCTGGGAATCGCGCTCAAGAAACCGGTGGCTGCAGAAGTCGCAAAAGCGGCCTTCGCTGACGGACTGATAATCAATGCTCCTGCTCCGGACACAATCCGGCTGGCACCGCCCCTCATTTTGGGGGGAGCTCAGGTGGCCGAGTTCCTGGACCTGTTCAAGCAAGCTCTGGAAGTCGCAGGTGAATAGCCAGTTCGAACTTTGGAAACCAACGCGAGTCACCGAGCATTTCCCTAGACTTATCCCGGACGAACGGAGGCGAACGTGGCGCTAGTGGTCTGCAAATTTGGCGGTTCCTCAGTCGCCGATGCTGAGAGTATCAGCAGGGTAGCTCGCCGCGTCGTTTACCAGCAGCAGGGTGGAAACCAAGTTGTGGTCGTGGTTTCTGCGATGGGGGACACTACTGACGATCTGCTCGACCTGGCTGCTCAGGTCTCCCCGCGCGGGGGGCAGTCATCCAGGGAGATGGACATACTTCTCTCCGCTGGTGAGCGGATCTCAATGGCGTTACTCGCGATGGCCATTGAGGCGCTGGGTGGGAAAGCGCAGGCTTTTACAGGTCCCCAGGCAGGACTGTACACGGACAGCTCTTATGGGGATGCGCGCATTGTCGCCGTTGATCCGGTCAGGATTAGGGCCAGCCTAGCGGACGGAAACATAGCGATCGTTGCTGGTTTCCAAGGCTTCCACGCAGATAGTTTTGACACGACGACGCTTGGGCGTGGCGGCTCGGACACAACGGCAGTCGCCTTGGCCCACGCCTTGGACGCTTCCGTTTGCGAGATATACACGGACGTCGACGGGGTGTTCACCGCGGATCCTCGAGTCGTTTCCCGGGCACGCCCGATAGGCACAATAACCTATGAGGAAATGCTGGAACTGGCGGCGCACGGCGCCAAAATCCTTCATCTTCGAGCGGTGGAATACGCTCGTCGCCACGGCGTCAAGCTTCATGTGCGCTCTTCTTTTTCCACCCTGCAGGGAACAATCGTCGAAGACTTCAAGGGAGATCCAATGGAACAGGCTGTGGTCACAGGATTGGCAACCGACCAGACGCAGGCCAAAATTACTGCCGTCGGAGTTCCGGATCGGCCTGGCATAGCCGCGGAGATGTTCGAGGCGATTGCCGCCGCTGGCATCAACGTAGACATGGTCGTCCAAAACGTATCTCTATTGCAGACCGGCGAAACCGACATCTCGTTTACCGTTGCGACATCTGAGGTTCCAAAACTTCACCCGGTGCTCAGTGAACTGAAGAAAGAAGTGGGATTCGACCGAGTCGAGTTCAACGAGGCCATTGGCACTATTTCCGTTGTTGGCGCGGGGATCCGCTCCAATCCGGGGGTCGCTGCCCGCGTGTTTGGGGCGCTTCGTGACGCGGGTGTGAACATCGAGATGATCTCTGCATCCGAAGTAAGAATCTCGCTGGTGATCGCCGCCGACGATCTTGAAAAAGCCGCGGAAGCCATCCACACCGCGTTCGGTTTGGATGATCACGGCCCCGGCGCGGTCATCTACGCGGGAACCGGCCGTTAGGCTCTAAACTCTCTACCACCAACTGAGGAGGACAAAGTGGCAAACAGCAAAGAACTCACAGTAGCTATTGTTGGCGCAACCGGTCAGGTAGGCGAGGTGCTGCGAACCCTTATGGAAGAACGCGACTTCCCGGCGTCCAAGTGGCGGTTCTTCGCCTCGTCCCGCTCAGCTGGAAAAGTCTTGCCATCACCCGTGGGTGACGTCGTAGTCGAAGATATCGAGACCGCAACGCCAGAGAGCCTTGAGGGCATCGACGTAGCCATGTTCTCTGCCGGAGCAACCGTCTCCAAGAAGTACGCCCCCGTCTTTGCCGAAGCGGGAGCCATCGTCGTGGACAACTCTTCCGGCTGGCGCAGAGACGACCAGGTCCCCCTGGTGGTGAGCGAGGTCAACCCGGAGGAAACCAAGAATCGTCCCCTGGGCATCATTGCGAATCCGAACTGTACGACGATGTCGATCATGCCTGCGCTCAAGGCTCTGGACAAAATGGCCCATTTGGAGCGACTCCGGGTCGCCACGTACCAGGCCGTATCCGGCAGCGGGCTCGCCGGCGTAGAGGAACTCGGGGGACAGGTTCGCTCCGCGGTGGACTCCGGAGAACCGATAGAGGACCTCGCCTACAGCGGGCAAGCAGTTCAACTCCCTGCCCCGCACGTATACGTCGCCCCGATCGCCTTCGACGTCGTCGCCCTAGCAGGAAATATGGTTGCCGACGGCTCTGGCGAAACCGACGAAGAGCAGAAACTGCGCTACGAGTCCCGGCGCATCCTGGATCTGCCGAACCTGGCGGTTTCTGGAACCTGCGTGAGGGTTCCTGTATTCACCGGGCATTCCATGGCCGTACACGCGGAATTCAGTCGGCCCCTCTCAGCTGAGACTGCCCGCTCCACCCTTGAATTTGCGCCCGGCGTCGAAGTCGTGGACGTCCCCACGCCTCTCCAGGCCGCCGGGAACGATCCCACCTATGTCGGAAGGATCCGCCAAGACCAGGCTGTCCCGGATGACAGAGGGATCGTATTCTTCGTGTCTGCTGACAACCTTAGGAAGGGGGCAGCCCTGAATGCCGTGCAGATCGCGGAACTGCTAGCCCAGGAGCTGACGGCGTAACCGAAGGTCTCCCGGGCGACTAGTCTTCCACGATTCGGGCCCGGTATCCCGGTCGCAGTTCGTGAACAGCGAAGTGGTGGTCAGGGTCACTGTCTCTCACGCAGCGGAAGGCCGCCGGGAGAAGATCTTGATCCATCAATACCAACACGGCCGGTCCCGCCCCTGAGATCAGCGCGCCAAAACCCAGGGAACGCAGCTTTAGGACCATGTCGATACTGCGCGGCATGAGGGCGCCACGCTGCTGCTGATGCAGGCGGTCAGAGGTAGCCTCCAGGAACAGGGATGGTTCTTCCCCCATCGCGTGGACAAGGAGTGCGGCTCGGCTGGTGTTAGCCACGGCGTCCGCAAATGGAACCGATTGGGGTAGTACGGAGCGCGCCGCCGTTGTGAGAACCTCCTGGGTGGGAACAAGAGCCAGGGCCGCTACAGAAGGGTGAATCTGACTGGGGCGGGACCGGAGCCCCGCATCTTCACTGTCGTGGGTCACTCCTGCCCAGGTGATAACAAATCCCCCGTGGACGGCTGGCCCGACATTGTCGCCGTGGCCTTCACGAGCAAACGCTTCACGCAGGAGCCACACCCGATCCACCTGTTTGTCAGGGAAAGCCAAACCCCAAGCCATCAGCAGGCCACCCACCAGTGCGGCGGAAGAGGATCCTAGGCCGCGCCCGTGTGGAATCGTATTGTGGGCCTCTAGTCGCAGACCGGGAGCCTCAACGCCCCAGTCGGCCAAAGCCTCGAGTGCCGTGGCAATGACAAGGTGCGTCTGGTCTTCGGGCACGGTGGCCGCTCCTTCGCCCGTAACAGCGACCTCAAAGCCCTGTTCTATTACGGTCAGCTTTGAGCGGTCGTACCAGTTCAGTGCCAGACCCAGAGAGTCAAAGCCAGGACCCAAGTTCGCGCTGGTTGCCGGAACCTCAACAACCACTTCCTGGCCCGGTACCAGTTGACGCATCATGCCAACCCACAGGCTTGTGCTACCTGGTAAACGTCAGCGTCCGTGACAGCCGTTTCGAAGCTGTGCCCGGCCAGCGCAGTATCAATGTCCTTTAGCCCATTACCCGTCACCGTAATGACCAGGAGTTGGTCCGGTTCCACGCGTCCCAGCTCGTGGAGTTGGAGCAAGCCGGCTACACCGGATGCTGAAGCGGGCTCCACGAAGATCCCCTCCTCACGGGCCAGATATGCCTGGGCTGCAAGTATCTGCTCATCTGTCACGGCTTCGATTAGCCCGCCCGACTCATCCCTGGCGGCAAGAGCCTGATCTGTAGACGCAGGGTTCCCAATACGGATCGCGGTGGCAACCGTCTCAGGCTCGGAGACAGGATAGCCAAGCACCAGGGGAGCGGCCCCGGCAGCCTGGAATCCCCACATCTTGGGCCGCGAAGTCGCAAGGCCTGCCTGCTGGTACTCCGTGTAGCCCTTCCAGTAGGCGGTTATGTTACCGGCGTTTCCCACGGGTAGCAGGTGCGCGTCCGGGGCTCGGCCCAGTTGATCCACTATCTCGAAAGCCGCAGTCTTCTGGCCCTCGATACGGTTGGGATTCACGGAATTCACCAACGCGATCGGGTAGGCCTCATCTAGCTTTCGCGCGATAGTCAGGCAGTCATCAAAATTACCCCTGATCTGAACGATTTTCGCACCGTAAACTATCGACTGAGCTAGTTTGCCCTGAGAAATCTTCCCCTCAGGAAGAAGAACCACCGGGGTCATGTTGGCCTTTGCCGCGTAAGCTGCGGCGGAAGCAGAAGTGTTTCCTGTGGAAGCACACACCACGGCCTTCGCCCCCTGGGCGGCCGCCACAGACACCGCTACCGTCATGCCCCGATCCTTGAACGATCCGGTCGGGTTCGCTCCCTCTACCTTCGCCCATACTTCACAACCGACTTTTTGGGACAGTCTGGGAGCGAACACTAGCGGTGTTTGGCCCTCATCCAAAGTGATGACAGGGTCACCATCTTGAAGTGGCATCCAGCGTCGGTAGCGTTCAATAAGTCCGGGCGGGGTGACCGAAGGCTGCATGTAAATCTCCTCAAAGAGATGAAAACTCCGAATAGTACTTCCCTTTATTATCGCCCATGGCGCAGTCAGGCACCCGGGGCCCCAATGCTCGGACACGACGCATATTGCCTCTTTCTGAGATGTCAGACACTCGGCGCTCCGTAAGGGCGCGCGCCGTTCCGGACAGAGACTGCGATTCGCTAGACTAACGCCTATGAAACGCAAGTCTTGGGTGTTTTGGTCAGTGCTTGCGGCCGCGGTTCTCCTTTTGGGCGCGGCCGGGGCAACGCTTGGATACGGACTGTACTACGCAGACAGAGCGCTACCGGGAGTAAGCGTCCTCGGGGAGCCGGTGACGGGTATGGACCGCGCAGAGGTCGAAGACATCATTCAAGATCGGGTAGAAAAGACGCTGGTCAAGGTCTCCCTGGACGGTGACCAGTCCGATGTCGACCTAGAGAAGCTGGGCTACACGGTCAACACCCCCGCAATGGTTGACGAAGCCTTCGCGGCAAACCAGACACTTGCTGGCCGATTCAAAGCACTCAACACTCAGGTAGATGTACAACCGTCGGTCACATTCGATCCCGACAAGTTCACGGAATACACGGAAGAACTGGCGGAGAAAGTTGGTTCGCCAGCCACGAACGCATCCGTGATGCTTGACGAGGACACTAACACTTTTGTCGTTACCCCTGGCAGTTCGGGCACAACTTTGAATGCGGAGGCACTTGCGTCCGCCGCTGAGGAGTCGGCTGAGACATTAGATCCTGGAGAAGTCACTCTGGAAGTGGCTACCGTGAAGCCCGCTGTGACTACAGCTAGTGCGGAGAAGGTTGCCAAGGCCGCGAATAGCATCGTTGAGTCCGCGGTTGAACTGACCACTATTTTGAACGTCTATTCTCCGGACGAAGCGGAGAAAGCCAGCTGGGTTCAACTTCCAGAAGCTTTCACTGGGGAACCCATCGAAGGGGAACCAGACCAGACACTGACCACCGACGTAACTATTGACGATGCGAAGGTTACGCGCTGGGTCGAGGAAACAACCTCGGCCTCTAACGACGAACCCGTACCAGGCCTGCGAAACATAAATTCACGCGGGGACGTTGTCCAGGTTGTTACGGAAGGGGAGTCAGGCTGGGAGGCGAACAACACAAAGGAACTCGTAGAGGACCTTCTTGCAGTACTGCCCCAGGGCGAAGGCTTCACCGCGCAAATCCAGTATGACGAAGTAAAAACTGATGAATGGGAAGAACAGCTAATTGCCGACGGAGCGGAAGATCTCGCATATCAGGCAGCTAAAGGGGAGAAGTGGATCGACATCGACCTGTCCAACTTCACGACCACCGCCTATGAGGGTGCCACGGTAGTTCGGGGCCCAGTCTCAATGGTCCCCGGCGCTCCCGGTACTGAGACCGTCACCGGAAAGTACGAGGTCTGGGCAAAAGTAGCGACCCAGACCATGCGCGGCGACAACCTTGATGGAACAAAATACGAAACCCCTGACGTCCCCTGGATCCTCTACTTCCACGGCGGGTATGCCCTCCACGGAGCGTATTGGCGTTCAAGCTTCGGATACGGCGGCTCAGCCGGATCGCACGGGTGTGTCAATATGCCTGTCAGCGAGGCGAAATGGTTCTATGACTGGGCTTCAGTAGGCACACCGGTCGTAAGCCACTACTAGGTCACTTCCGCCGGCGCTTTTCCCGCACCCGCACAGAGATTCGAATAGGGGTTCCGCGAAAACCGAACTCTTCCCGCAAACGCCGCTCAATATAACGCCGGTACTGGGGGTCCAAGAATCCTGTCGTGAACAGAACAAACCGCGGTGGCTGAGTAGACGCCTGCGTCGCAAACAGAATGCGCGGCTGCTTGCCTCCTCGAACCGGGTGCGGGTTGGCCGCCACGAGACCACCCAGGAAAGCGTTGAGTTTTCCGGTAGAGATACGAGTTGACCATCCCTCAAGCGCGACGTCGAGAGCCTTGGGGATTCGATTCACGTGCCACGTTGTGAGCGCTGAAAGGTTTATACGGGGCGCCCACGAAACCTGCTGGAGCTCCCGTTCCTGTTCGCGACGCAGCTCCCACTGGCGATCCTCGTCTACTTCATCCCACTTGTTGTTCACGATGACGAGAGCGCGCCCCGCGTCCACTACCTGCTGGATCACACGCAGGTCCTGGTCCGTAATCGGCTGGGACGCGTCGAGCAACACCAGGGCAACTTCCGATCGCTCGATAGCGACCTCGGTGCGCAAAGAAGCGTAGTATTCTGCGCCACGCATCCGATGTAGTCGTCTCTTGATGCCCGCCGTGTCGATGAAATTCCACCAGCGCCCGTCAAGCTCAACGACCTCGTCCACAGGGTCGCGTGTTGTCCCCGCCGTTTCGTGAACCACGACGCGGCTTTCCCCAGCCAGCGCGTTCAGCAACGAAGACTTGCCCACATTGGGACGACCCACCAATGCGACCCGGCGCATGGAATCAGCGGGGTGACGCTTTGCCCACGACGACTCTCTCGGAAGCGCCTTCATGAGCACGTCCAACAGGTCGCCAGTACCCCTGCCGTGAAGCGCGGAAACCGGAAAAGGCTCACCCAAGCCCAGGGACCAAAGAGTCGCGGCCTCTGCCTCTTGGGCGAAAGAATCCACTTTATTCGCAGCCAGTACCACCGGCTTCCCGGAGCGTCGCAGCAGCTCGACGACTCGTTCATCGGAGGCAGTCGGTCCCACCGTCGCATCGACGACGAATACGATTGCGTCCGCCTGATCAATGGCGATCTCTGCCTGGTCGGCCACCGACTTCGCCAGACCGACGACGTCGACATCCCAGCCGCCGGTGTCCATCAGGTAGAAATCTCTGCCAGCCCACTCAGCCCTGTGAGTTACGCGATCACGCGTCACCCCCGGCTGATCCTGAACGACAGCTTCTCGTCGCCCCAGGACTCTGTTCACCAGGGTCGACTTACCCACATTCGGACGCCCGATGACCGCGAGGATCGGCAGGCCCGTTATTCCCTCATCGTCTCCAATCCGCGGAGCGTCCTGGGCGAGGAGTTCCAGATCTTCCTCTGCCAGCTCATACTGGTCCAAGGACAGCCGCATCGACTGCGCCTGCAACGCCTCGTCTTCGTTCAGGTTCTCTGTGCTTTCAGATTCCACGGGTCCACTTTCGTTGAAACTCACCGGCCAGAACACTCCCGGCCAAGGCAATTAGAACAGGTTAACTTCGCGCGTGACTTCTGCGGCCACCACGGAGTCCAAATGAGCGTGCCTAACTCCGTCAATCTCCTGGTAGGCCTCCGCGCCCTTGCCAAGAATCACCACCAGGTCGCCGCGCTTCCCAGACAGGATGGCCTTCCGGATTGCGTCCCTGCGGGAGGTGGTCACCTCAGTAACGTCCTCCATTCCGGGACGCACCTGAGAAACCCCACGTAAGAGGTCGTTCCGCACCAACTGCGGGTCTTCCGTACGAGGGTTCTCATCCGTGATCCAAAGGTCATCGCCCAACTGCGCAGCTATCGCGGCCAACGGCTCCCTCTTCGAGGCGTCCCGGTCACCATCCGTTCCGAAAACTAAGATTAGCTTTCCTGGAACCAGTGGACGCAAGGTCTTCAGGGCCGCCTCCAGAGCTTCTGGAGTGTGCGCATAATCCACCAGAACACGCGGTTGCTTCTCAACTGTAGGGACGATTTCCATTCGGCCCGGCGGTGGCACGGTGTTCGCCAGCCCCTCGATAGCCTGCTCAACCGGGACGCCACTCTGGAGCGCACTCATTATGGCCAGGGCAGAGTTCTGCACGTTGACCCTTCCGGGGATGGGGCAAAAACATGCGTGTACGACTCCGGCAGGGTCCTGAAGATCAAAAGAAATCCCCCACTTAGAAGCGTCGCTTCTTATGTCTCGGACCTTCCAATGGTTTGCCTGGGCCCCTTCGGGTGCAGACTCATCCGACAGAGCGGACACGGTCTGTACCGGTATCTGGGCCTCCATGGCCAGCTTCCGACCCCACTCGTCATCAATTGACGTGACGCCGGCCTTGGCATGCTTGGGGGAGAACAGCTCAGCTTTCGCCTCGTAATAGTTCTCCATCGAACCGTAAAAGTCTAGATGGTCGTGCTGAAGATTCGTGAACACTACGGAATCGAAAAACAATCCAGCAATCCGGTGCAGTGACAATGCGTGCGAGGATGCCTCCACAATCGCCGCGCCGTACCCGTTCTGGCCTGCGAGCGCCAGTGCCCGATATATCACCGGAGACTCAGCGGTGGTTCTCTCTGAAATCAGGGGCTCCACGCTTGGCCCCCGCACGTCTATTTCCACGGTTCCAAGAAGCGCCACGGATCCAAACTTGAGCTCCAATGCTCCGCGGACCATATAGGTGGTAGTCGTTTTGCCGTTGGTGCCCGTCACCCCGACCAGATGCAAGTCGGAAAAGTGCGGCCAATAGATATTTCGGGATATAACGGCAGCACTAGCACGCGGATCCTCAGTCACTAGAACGGGTACCTCTGGTATGTCCGGCGTCTGCTCAGCACCCGCCACATCGGTGACTATAGCAACCGCCCCGCGCTGAACTGCGTCCTCAGCAAACTTGGCCCCGTGAAACCGGGCTCCACCCACGGCCACGAAAATCCATCCGGGCTCGATGTCCATAGAGTCGACAGTTACTCCCGTGACTAGGGGAGACGCACCCGGTTCGCCGGCTGAATCCTCCCCTTGTATGGCAACACCGGAAAGTGCTTCCCGGAGTGGTAGCGGGTCGATCTTAGGGCGAAGTGAACTGGCTGAAGTCATGCGATCAGCTTACCGCTAATCTGCTAGAACACTCCGGTCTTGCCGGGAGCGCGGTGTTCACAGGAGCAGCATCTGTTCGCCTATGCTTAACGTGATTCACGCTACACTGACTGGGGGCAAAATGAGCAAAGCCGGAGCGGAGCAGAATCCCGCTCAGGGGTCCGGTGACGCACCGGACCCGGGGCAGTCCCGCGTCCCCGAGCCCTCTAGCGAGGACGCTACGGCACGCAGGGCAGACCAACCCTCCTCGATGATGCTCCTGCAGACGATCCTGGGCTCTGCCTTGGACCCCGGCTATCGCAAGGCTGCCGAGTCAGCGAAGCATCCCCTCTCATGGTGGAGGGTGGCGCTTATAGCGATCCTTGTGATCCTGCTCGGATTTGGGACCGGGGTTGCGATCCGCTCACTACGGGCCCAGGAGACCGGTGCGTTAGCCGCGCGGAATTCCCTGCTCGAACAGGTAGCCGAGAAGCAAGCAAACACGGCAATCCTTCAAGAGGAGATCTCAGGACTCTCGACCACAGCCGAACAGCTGAGCGCTGCATCGGCTCCATTAGCAAAAGTGCCTGCCGCTCTGTCGCTTTCCTCCGCGAACCGCTCCGTGTACGGGCCGGGCGTCATCGTCCAGATCTCAGATGCCGATGCCACCGTGCGTGACTCCGAGGTGCGCGCCTTAACGAACGCGCTGTGGGTGTCCGGAGCAGAAGCTATCTCCATCGATGGCGTCCGCTTGGGGCCATCGACAACAATCCGCACTGCCGGCAGTACCATCCTCGTGGATTTCGAAGCCGTCTCAAGCCCCTACAAGATCGAGGCCATCGGGAATCAGCAGACGATGCTGGAAACACTGATGAAGGTTGCGGATCCGGATCAGTCCTCCGGGTCGATCAACCGAGCCGGTCTGAGTCTCACTGTCGAGCCTGCCGATGACCTGGAGCTGAATGCCGCCACGCAAAGCCGATTCAAGTACAGTGAAGCCGTGGAAGGGAGGGGGACAGAATGATCGCAGTTATCGGACTCTTGGTGGGCGTGATCCTTGGGCTCTCCTTCGACCCCGTGATCCCCTCTGGCCTCCAGCCATTCCTGCCGGTCGCAGTAGTAGCCGCAATGGACGCCCTGTTCGGGGCTGCCCGCGCCCGACTAGAGGGAATCTTCAGCGACCGTGTCTTTGTGACCTCGCTGTTCTGGAATGTTGTCGTCGCCTGCCTGTTGGTGTTCCTGGGAGTACAGCTTGGCGTTGGCTCTTCCATGACTACCGCCATCGTGGTTGTGTTGGGCATGCGCATTTTCGCTAACGCGGCGTCCATCAGGCGCCTAATCTTCAAGGCATAGCCGTGGTTGGGGATACGCGGGGGAGGAAGGGGAGTGCTCAGCACGGAGAGACTCCACGTCCACTGGCGCACACTTTTTTTGCCAAGCCGCGTCCGATCCACGTAGTCATGCTCGCCCTTTTTGTCGTCCTGGGCTTGGCTCTTGGCACCCAGGTCAGACTCCAGCGCTCTGATCCGCTTGAGACATTGTCCGAGGAAGAACTCGTCCAGTTGCTTGCCCAGCTGGACGATAGGAACCAAGACCTGCGCCAGGAGAGCCGGGACCTGGAGGCACAACTTCGGGAACTTGACTCGGAGGCGTCCCAGCAGGAAGCAAGCCGGGTTGCCGCAGAAAACCTGCAATCTCAAGCTCAGATTGCAGCCGGGTTGCTCCCGGTCGAGGGTTCCGGATTGGTGGTCGGCGTCGCCGATCCCACGCATTCGCTCACACCCCAGGTCTTTGTCACGATGCTTGCGGAGCTACGAAACGCCGGAGCAGAAGCAATCTCTCTGAACGGACATCGCCTAACTCTCCGCTCCTGGTTCGGTCAGGATTCCGGTGCCCTTGTCGTAGATGGTGAGCAGCTGGAAGCGCCTTACACATGGCGGGTCATAGGGGAGCCGCAGACACTTGCGACCGCGCTGGAGATACCGGGAGGGGCTGCTGCCCAAATGCGTGCCTTCAACGCCGTCGTAACCATCGACCAGCGCGAAAACGTCATCATCGATGCTACTGCAGAGCCGTTCGAACCAAAATGGTCCGTCGTGGTTGAGGAGGACAGCTAGCCGTCGCGCGTGCCGCCTCTTCGTTTACGCTAGCCTTATACATAGACAATTGAGAAAGAGATTGGAGGACCATTTATGGCCGACGAGCCCGAAGTGGATCCGACTCAAACCGCCTTCTTTGGCACTGCGAGCACGGAACAGCCCACCAGCCTGGAGCAAATCCCCCTCTCCGAACGTGATCGCGAAGCAGTAGCAGCTCTTCCCCCCGGAACAGCTTTGCTAATCGTGCAACGCGGACCAAACTCAGGTGCCAGATTCCTACTAGACCAGCCAACCACAAACGCGGGAAGGTCACCGTCGGCAGATATCTTCCTTGATGACGTCACCGTCTCGCGTAAGCATTGCCAGTTCATCGCCGAAGACGGCGGACATATGGTCCGGGATTCCGGCGCGCTAAACGGCACGTATGTCAACCGAGTGCGCGTAGACGCTGCGAAGCTCAACCCCGGTGATGAGGTTCAGATCGGAAAGTACCGCATGACCTACCAGCCATCTGCGGGGCGCCCGTAACCGGACCTCATGGCAAATAATCGCGCTGTTCAGGTAGAAGAACTCCCAGGAGGAAGTCCGGGGCCTTGGCCCCGTAATGTATCCGCAAAGCCGGAGTTCAGTATTGGCGCAGTAGTAAGCATGGTGAGCGCCGAGTTTCCTGCGACCACTGTCTCCAAGATTCGCTTCTTGGAGGAAAAAGGGCTGCTCAAACCACACAGAGCGCAATCAGGCTATCGAAAGTACTCACGCTCCGATGTCGAGAGGATTCGTTTCATCCTCACGCAGCAGCGCGATTCCTATGCGCCTTTAAAGGTGATAGGAGAACAGCTCCTCGCATTAGATGCTGGTCACGACGTAGAGCCAGTCGCTACCGCTAGATTGGTCGCTTCCGAGGGAAAAACCCTCATTCCAAAACTTTCCGAGATGATCAGCGGGAGAGAACTGAGCGACCTCTCCGGAGTCACCCCTGAGCGGCTCCAGGAATATGTCCAGCTGGGCCTGGTAACACCGGATCTAGCCGGCTATTTTCCGGCAAGAACCGTGAATGTCATCAGTCTCCTGCTCATCCTGGAAGATGCGGGGATTCCTGCCCGCAACCTGCGTCCGGTGAGACAGGGAGCGGAACGCTCCGCTGACATAGTGGACCAGGCGGTTTCTTCGCGTCAAAACCGTACCAAACCGGGGGAGAAGGAGCGCGGAAGGGCTCAGTACGCCGACCTAGCTCAACTCTTTGGAAGGCTCCATCAGGAGTTTCTTGCGATCGCGGCAGAGAACCTCTCTTCCACCTAGGCAGCGAAACCCTAAAGGTATACTTGAAGGTGAAGCGCCGCGCCGCGCCCAAAGGTTGACCGGCACCTGCCATGGCTTTAGTTTGGTTCATAGGCTCGCAGTTTGGTAGCGGTGAGCGAACGATCGGCAATATCAAAGGAGACCCTTGGTGAAGTCACAACCAGCGGCCAGCGATGCAGCTGATGCACGCCAAGGAATGCTCTTTGGCGATCCACTGGAGAGTTTGGGTGCAGCCGCGGGCTACAGGGGCCCAATAGCCTGTCAAGCAGCGGGGATCACCTACAGACAACTGGACTACTGGGCGCGCACGGGACTGGTGGTACCGTCCCTGCGGTCAGCAAAGGGATCGGGATCTGCAAGACTCTATTCGTTCAAGGACATCCTGGTACTGCGTGTGGTCAAGAAGCTTCTTGATGCTGGCGTTTCTCTTCAACAGGTGCGCGCGGCCGTAAGCCAGCTAGCAGACAGGGGAGTGGACGACCTCTCAGCCATCACTTTGATGTCAGATGGCGCATCAGTCTACGAATGCTCGTCAGCCGACGAAATAGTCGACCTCCTCGAAGGCGGCCAGGGCGTATTTGGCATTGCCGTCGGCCGGGTATGGCGCGAGGTCGAAGGTTCTCTCGCGCAGTTCCCCACCGAGGATCAAACCGACGTGATCGGTATGGATGCGCTCGAGCGCAAACGGCGACAGAAACGCAACGCCTCATGACCCACTCGGACGCTCATGAGCCGCGCGCTGTGGACGTCGAGATTCAGGGCGAGAACCTGGGACGCACCTTTCTTCTGGCGTGTCGCAGGGAAGCGGACGAGAACCTCGTGACCGGATGGGCCAAATCCACCGATCAAGAGGGAGCTTCCTCTCTGCATTTGGAGGGGCTCGGATATCAGATTGATACTTTCCTGCAATGGTTGCGCGAGGGCGTCTCGGATTCCAGAATCGGCCGGGTGCTGGTCACTCCCGCTGATCGGGGAGTGTGGAGCGACTTTCTGCTATTCGACTGAGGTGGCTCATCTCAACACTTGTTCCGCTGCAGTAGAGTCGTTGACAGTTTGAGATCGGACAACTTTACTAGAATCTGACATAATATACATTATCGGCTTATAGCATGTTCTGCTGGGAGCTTGCTTCAGGGTCATCCTTGCGGTGACCTGATAGAATTACACTGCTAAATCACCCCGCAGGAATGAGGACTAACGTGGCTGACCGCGCTCTTAGAGGAATGCAGATCGGTTCGAAATCTCTGGAATCTGAAGAAGGCGTAATCTTCGCAGACCGTGTCGAAGCGAATTACCTCTGCCCCCGCGGACACAGCTTCGAGATCACACTTTCGGTTGAGGCAGATAAGCCTCCCACGTGGGAATGCCGCTGCGGGCAGACCGCAGAGCTCGTTGGCGAGACCGGAGCTGAAGATGACACAAAACCGGCAAAGCCGGTGCGCACCCACTGGGACATGCTCCTGGAGCGTCGCAGCCTCGAAGAGCTAGACCAGCTTCTCGGCGAGCAGCTTGATGCCTATCGCAGTGGCGAACTGGTTCTAGATACCAACTTCAGCTAGATTTTTCTGACATAACATTTGGCTCGGATTTCCCACTTGTTGAGTCTTGTCGGTCGCCACGGAGAAAGACGACTTGCCTCTGCTTGCCGTACTGCGGGTTTTAGTTTCAGCCAATAGGTATCAGTGCCCCTAAGCGGCAGTCTTAGGCACCTGCGAGCCTTCTTCACAATACCTTTGCCCCGGTTTATGGGAGACGTCGGGGCCGCTGCTTCCATTTTGCGCGCTGAGGCTGTGCGCGTTCCTACCGTGCACCCAGTGCTCTCTGGGCGTCGAACACCGCCCGCCAAGGCCCGCAATTGCCGTGAAAGCGCACCCCGTCCCCACACAAAGTCCAAACCACTTTTTCGGCAAAAAGGGAGACAAACCGAATGAAACGAAGCCGCGAACACGCTACAGATTGGCGCGCAGTCTGGCCTCAGTAGGACCGAGCCCGAGAGACTGGAGACGAATCCAATGCTGACGAAACCGGAAGGTGCCTACTGAGGTTGGGGCTGCTCCTTATCGGTTTGTGCCGGGCCCGTCGTCCTGCGGTCCCTGCGCACCCAAGCCGTGATGTTGACTACGATGGCTGCGAATCCAAGCATCAGAGAAGCAGCGATAACTTCAAGCGGCAAACGCTCAGCCGTCCGAGCTGCAGGAGTAATATTTGTCCGTAAAGCTATCTCTGCTTCCAGGTAGCCCGCTACCTGTCGACCAGTTTCTTCGAGGACTTTCCCGTTAGGGCCAATGATTGCAGAGACCCCATTGGTGGAGATCTGCAAAGCGGCTCGAGAAAACTCAACAGCTCTGAAACGTGTCATCTGTAGCTGCTGCGTCGACTCTGCGGTGTCTCGGAAATGTGAGTTGTTCGTGGGAATAAGAACCGCTTGGCCGCCCAGGCGGATGCCCTCCGCCAAAATCTGTTCATCCCCGGCTTCAAAACAGATCCCAACAGCAAAAGGAATTGTTTGCCCGTCGGCAAGCGTCACCTCTAAGAGGGCCGGATTGTTGGCTCCAACCATGTCGACGCTAATTCCCGCAGCCTCTACTGCTAAGAACTCGGATACCGAGCGCCACGGTACAAATTCACCCCACGGAACAGGGTGCTGCTTGCCGTATCTAGACTTCTGCAGGGACCCGTCCACGTTCCACGAACGGTACCAGTTGTACCGCACGTCTCCGCGGAACTCCTGAAATCCCGCGACAAGGGGAACTCCAGAGACAGAAACCAGTTCCCGGACCATTGCGTCAGTAACTTCTGACGTTTGCGGATCCCTATCGACAGAATCCTCTCCCCACATGATCAGTTGGGGGGAGGCTCCCGCCTCCAACGCTTCAAAGGAGGTTCGCAAATGGTTTTCGGTGACATGGCCTTCGACAGCGTAGGCGTCCTGCATGGGCACCTCGACGTTGCCCTGCACAGCCAGCACAGTGACCGATCCATTCTGCGGTGCCGTACTGAGGGGAATGAGCACCGGGAGTACCACCAGCGCCGCCGCTCCCGCAGCCAACCCAACTGGTGCCCCCCACTCTGCGTGCAGAGCCGGGGTGGCGAAGTACAACACCGAATGCAAGGCAAAAGCTACCGCTACCACGGCTACTGCCGAAACGAGGACCTCTCCCCCGATGGGAGCCAGATGCACCAGTGGAGCATCCACAAGGGCATATGGGAGTTTTGCCCAGGGGAAGCCACCCAGGGGGACCCGGGCCCGCAGCTGTTCTATTCCGACCCAAAGAAGTGCCACAACCAGGGCCTCGCCCCACCAGGAGCGGGCCCAGCGCCACTGGTTGGTGGCCGAGTACATGGCCCCCCACAAGCCTAGGAAGAACGCTTGAGCCAGCGCTAACAGAATCCATGCTAGGTAAGTCTGATTCGTGGCGACGTTCATCCAAGAAATGTGTGGGAGGAAGAAGACCATCGCCCAAAGCGCAGATAGCCATGCCGCGCGGCGCACCGCCGCACCTCGTATAACTCCGAAAAGGATAAAGAGAGATATGAAAAGGGTGGACCACCAGCCAATATCGGGAAACGCCGCCCACATCAACAGGCCGGAGATACAGACCAGGGCTACTTGCAGCAGCAGCCACCCTCGCGGACTCAGGCGTCTGTCCACTGGACGACACCCCTTCGCACGCTCTTTATCGCGTTGCCAATGCGTTTTCGGAAGCTATCATTCGGTACCCGGCGGAGCTGTTCCAACATGTCTATGGTCTGCCGCATCCACCTGACAAAGTCGCCGGGGGTGATCTGGGTCTCTCCCAGTACCGACGTCAAGGTGGCACCGCGTGCCCACGCGTAAGTAATGTCAGCTATATCCGCGCTGGGTTCCTTCGTTCTGTCGAGGCGGACTTTTTGTTCCTCCTTATGAACGTCGGCATAAAGCTCTTCGACTCGCCACCACGCTTGTCGCAACGGCGCTGTTGGCAAGGACGGCTGCGCCGTGCTGCCATCGCCGCGCGGCTCGTACACCAACATACTTACGACCGCGGCAAGTTCCGCGCTGTCGAGTCCATCCAGAACTCCGTCCGTCAAAGCCTGAGCCACCAGCAGGTCGCGTTCCCCAAAAATCAGGCGCAGCTGCTGTCCCTTCGCTGTTACCGCGGCCCCACTCAAGTACCCAAAATGGCGTAGGACCTTAAGAACCTGATCGAATTCGTGAGCGATAGAAGACGTACGAGCATTGATCTGCTTGGCGGTCCGATCCCTGTCCCGCTTAGCCCGAGCCCACGCGTGGCCTAAACGTGCATGGCTCTCGCGATCTGCGCACCCGTGCACCGGGTGGGATCTGACGTCCTCCTCAAGCTGCACTATCTGGCGTTGCAGCGCGCGGAGCTCCGCTGTTTCGACCGGGCGAGGCGGCCGATCTTGGGGCTTTCCTCCGCCCTTCGTGACAATCTGGCGCAGTTCCCTAGCCACTCCGGCCCTATCGCGGCTGCGTCGGACCCCCGATCGGGGCAGGCGGACGTGGCCCACAACCTCGGGAGCTTCGGTCAAATGTGCCGCCTCTAGGATGTAAACCTTCGCATTCTCCCCGACCACCTTAACGCTGGGCGAACCCCAGTCCCGTGTGGGCGTGGTCAGGACGACTCCGTACCTGTGTTTCTTGCGCTCCCTGTAACGCACAGCCTGACCCGACCGGAGGTTGGCTAGTGCGGATGCTGTTCGAGTCCGATTCCCGGCTCGGTTCACCTTCTGGGCCTTCTTCTGCAGCTTTGAGAGGTCCTCTCTCATCGAGAAGTACTCCGACGCGTCCCCTTCGCTGCAGTGCAGCTTGTTGCTGAGTTCAGCCATCTTGTGGTCTTCGCGCCGGAGTCTAGCTGCTAAACCTACTATTGCGTCGTCTGCTTGGTACTGGGCGAAACTGCTTTCCAAGACCTGGCGGGCAGCCGGGATCGTAGCGTGGGCAAGCAGATTTACGGCCATGTTGTAATTGGGAAAGAATGCACTCTGAAGCGGGTAGGAGCTGCGCGAGGCAAGCTGGGCCAGCTCCTCGGGGGAAACCACCTTTCGTTGTAAGACAACCGCGTGCCCTTCAACGTCGATCCCTCGTCTTCCGGCCCGGCCGGTGAGCTGTGTGTACTCGCCCGGAGTCAGCCGCACGTGCTCCGAGCCGTTCCATTTCTCTAGTGATTCCAAGACCACCGTACGGGCAGGCATATTGATGCCCAAAGCCAACGTCTCGGTTGCATACACAACCTTGAGCAGGCCGCTGGCGAACAGGGTCTCGACGGTTTCCTTCAGGATGGGTAAGAGACCGGCGTGATGGGAGGCGATCCCCCGCTCAAGGGCAGAGCGCCACCGCGAGAGCTGCAGGACACCGTGATCGGCTATGGGAATGTTGAGAAGTGCCTGCTCGGCGACCTCAGCAATCTGACGTTGCTCGGCAGTCGTGGTAAGAACCAGGCCCGCGTCCAGCAGCTCCCCCACAGCTTGATCGCACCCGGCCCTAGAAAAGATGAACTCAATTGCAGGCAGAAGATCGCGCCGGTCCAGAAGCTCCACAATGCGAGGACGCGTTATGCGCGCAGGCACTGTTCTACCCGATCGTCCGCCACGCGGCCTAGCGGTGCGTCCGTAGTTCACCTCGTCTACTGCTTCCAGCAGTATCGGGTTCAGTCTCCCTGGGGCGGGCCCCATTTTCTCCTGCGCGATCCTTGCTTCGGTGGATTCGGCGGCGAACAGGTCGTACAGGCGCCCCCGCACGATCATCTGCTGATATAGGGGTACGGGCCTGCGGGTACTGACGACGACGTCGCAGTCCCCTCGAACCTCACGCATCCAGGCGCCCAGCTCACCTGCGTTCGAGATGGTGGCGGACAGACTCACCATCTTGACCCAGAGTGGAAGCTGAATTAGAACTTCCTCCCATACGGGTCCCCGGACTCGATCTGCCAGATAGTGGACCTCGTCTAAAACGACGACACCCAGGTCGTCCAAATCGGCTCCCGCGTAAATCATGTTCCGCAAGACTTCTGTGGTCATGACAACAATCTTGGCGCGCGGGTTGATGGAGGTGTCTCCCGTGAGCAGCCCTACCCGTTCTGACCCGAAGGTCGCGCAGAACTCACGGTACTTCTGGTTTGACAGCGCTTTGATGGGTGTCGTGTAGAACGAGCGCTCCCCCTTCTGGAGAGTCAAGTACACAGCCCCCTCCCCCACGACCGTTTTTCCAGAACCCGTGGGTGCTGAAACCAGTACTGAGGAACCCATTGCAAAGGCGTTCAATGCTTCCGTTTGGAAGCTATCCGGAGTAAACGGCAGCTCATCCAGGTACTGGTCAAGCCCCGTTGAGTCCACGCGCATCTGCCGGTGAAACTCCCCCATCCGCTCAGCCGGAGAGAGATCAGCCATGGGGTCTGCAGAAGCGGAATCGGATCTGTCAAAGGTGGTCACGAGGCTCCTAAGGTCCAGTGTTTCCCTGTGCTCAGTCTAACCGGTGGGTCGGCGCTCCCTAGAGTTGGGATGTCGGCAGCGAGTCCCAGACTCCCAGCGCGGTTTCGGCATTTGCCTGCGCGAGTTCCCAATATTGCAACGGCTCCACGTCCAGTACGTACGGAGCCATCAAGATGAGTTCCTCGGCCATCCACTGTGGTTCCCATACGCGGAACGTCACGCGGATTCCGCGCTCCACACGCTTAGACGCCTCGATCGGAAGCTCGCCCAAAAGCCACTCTGCCTGGGAAGTCAGGGTCACGTGGCACGATTTTCCACCAACCCGGGATGAGCGGCGAACGCGTCCGGCCTCCACAGGGACCCCCAGTTTAGCGGAGACTATCCGGTCCAGTCGGAAATTCCGCTCTGCCCTGGCCCTGTGACACCATGCCCGCAGGATCCAGCCGTCGGGCCCCTGAAAACGCGAGAGTGGGTCAACCGTCCTCTCGGACAACCTAGAGTCAGCCGCAAGGTAGGTCAGGTGAAGCTCCCGCCCTTCGTCGCTGGCACGCTCGACCAGTTCCTCCCAGGTACGCGTCCGAGGTTCGATCACCGACAGAAGACGAGAAACGTCAGGAAGATCTGGCGCACCATCGGACTCACCGAGCCGCAACACCACTCCCAGTAGGTGCGGGATCAGCTGAGACTCATCGGCGTCCAGCGATGTGCTGACCGCCGCGAGCCCCATGATCAGGCGCGTCACCTCTTCGTCAGTGAGCGGTTGTAGACCGCTCGCCCCAAGGTCGTACTGCAGCTGGACCCGGCCTTCCCGCTCCAATAGATCCATATCAAAAAAGAACGTCTCGTCGGGCAGCAGATCCCCGATTCCCGCCCGGTCCAACAACAGTATTTCCCGATGCATGCGCTCTTTTGTGAACCCGAAAATTTCTGCCAACTCCCCAAGAGCGATACCGGGATTCCGTTCCACAAGAGAAACCAGTGCCAGATGTCTGGAAAGAGTGACCGTCTTATTCTCCATGCTCAGGCCCACCTTCCAACGGAGAATCCGCGGCAGCCTGCAGGAGCGAACGGACTCGATCTCTCAGGTGATCCGGCGCCGCGACGACACAGTCCGAGGCGTTTTCGATCAACAGCCGCTCCCATGCCCCCCAGTCGCCCGCGTTGCCCCGTAAGAGTTCCCAACCCGGAGCGACTTCCCGGGATGCGTGCTCCGCCTCGGCCCTCAGCCGGACCAAAGGTGCCGCGCCTTCGCGTACCCAGAGCAAGGGGCTCACATCGAACTGCGTTGTTTGGTCTCCCAGTTCCGGTGGCAGCTCAGCTGGCAAATCATAGCAGTCTGGCTCCGCGACCAGCTCTATCGGGGACATGATGCGCGACAGCCGAAAACGTCTGTCCCCTTCACGGTTGAAGTCGTAACCCCACAGGTACACTGCGCGTCCCCGAACGATTAGCGAAAGTGCGGCAACATCGCGTTGCTCGGTTTCTCCGTGGCGAGCGGCGTACAGAAAAGAAATCGGCTGTCGTAAACCAATAGCCGCAAGGATTGGGCGGAGGTGTTCCGCCCCTTCCAGCCTTCCCTCTACACTTGAGACTCCCACTCCCCGCTCTCCTGCAGCGAGCTTCGAGTTCAACTTCAGGGTCAGTCGCGACAGCTCAGCAGGAGATCCAAAATCCCAAGCAGAGGCGGCAAACGACAGGACCCGCAGCTCGGTTGCTGTTAGCTCTACCGGCTGGTTGCGACGGCGGTTTCTGATCCGATATCTCGGAGTATCCTCACCGAGAAGTTCAACGTTTAGACCGGCTTCGCGCAAGGAAGCGATATCTCTCTCGAACGTCCGCTGAAAACTAGCCTCGGTCATGTGACCGTAGTCGTCCATCAACTCACGCACCTGGGCGCGTGAGCAGCCGCTCTTGGTGTTAAGAAGGTTCAACGCGAGCGACAATATGCGGATCGACGTGCGCTCCTGCTGCCTTGACATCCGCCGATCCCTCCAATTTCTTTCCGGGGATCAGCCTAGCCGCGAGGCAATCAGTTCGGAAACTATGATTCCCTTGGCACCTATCTCCAGGAGATCATCCATCACCTGGTTGACCTTCTTCCGGCCGACCACCGCGCGCACCGCGCACCAGTCCGTATCCGCTAGCGGGGAGACCGTGGGGGATTCAAACCCGGGGGTAATTCCCTCGGCCACCGGCAGGATGGCCAGCGGAACGTGGTAGTCAACCAGTACGTGCTGCTTAGCCACCAATACCCCCTGAAGCCTGCGGTTGAGAACCGCGACGGCAGGGTCGTTCACACCGTGGTCGTTGGTAATAAGGATGGCTTCTGACTCGATTAGCGGCTCTCCGAAGACTTCCAGTCCGGCTGCCCGCAGAGTCGACCCGGTTTCCACTACGTCGGCAATCAGGTCTGCCACGCCAAGCTGAATGGAAGATTCTACAGCGCCGTCTAACCTCACCACATCGGCATCGATGCCGCGTTCCGAAAGGAAGTTCAAAACCAAGTTTCGGTACGAGGTCGCAACGCGCTTACCCTGGATCTCGCCCAATGAGTTCATCGTGCCCCGGGGTGCAGCAAATCTGAAGGTTGCCTTAGCGAAGCCCAGTGGAGCGTATTCGTGCGCTTTTATTCGCGAGTCGGCGAGCAGGTCGCGCCCGGTAATTCCAGCGTGAATGCGGCCCTGTCCGACGTATACGGCAATATCACGCGGGCGTAGGAAGAAGATCCGCAGATCGTTGTCGGGGTCGTCCAGAACCAGCTCTCGGCCCCGGCGGCGGCTACGGTAGCCAGCTTCTTCAAGCAGAGATACAGACTTTTCAGAAAGACTTCCCTTGTTTGGGATCGCAATTTCTAGCATGGGTTCCTCACAGGTACCGGTAAATATCTTCGAGCTTCAAGCCCCGCGCAAGCATAATGACTTGGGCGTGGTAGATAAGCTGAGATACCTCCAAAGCAAGCTCTTCATCGGACTCATACTCGGCAGCAATCCAGACCTCGGCAGCTTCCTCCACGATCTTCTTCCCGATGTAGTGGATGCCTTGGTCCAGCTCTGCAACCGTGGAGGAGCCCTCAGGGCGGCTCTTTGCTCTCTCTTCCAGTTCTGTGAACAGTTCTTCGAAGCTCGTCATGTGTTTGAGGGTACGCGACCGTCTGCAGAATACCCCGGTCAGTCCACGAATTCGTTGGTGGCAGCGCCGGGCGCAAACTCAGCTAACGTGGGCTCATCCAGGATCTTCGCTAGGAACGGCCCCATCTCATCCCACCGTTCCAAATCTTGGATCCCGCTGGCTTTACCTTGAGCGTCCTCCCAGAGAGGAATGGTTGCTGATAAGACCGCCAAGGCACCGGCGCGCGAGGTCTCATCGGACAGGCTCTCATCCCATTTGGCGGTGGCGTCCACCGCAGCTTCCGGGTCAGAGATTGCGACCTGTGTACCCTCGGTAATAGCACTAAGGACCTCCCGGAGTTCGTCAGGGTGGTTGGCGGCAAATTCTTCAGTCGTGACTACTGCCGCACCAACCAGAGGGGACGCAGCCGGGTCCAGTGGTAGGGATCGGGAGGGATAGTCCATCTGCGTCAAACTGACTCCCTCCGAGTTCACGAAACCAACAATCGCGTCCACTTCCCCGCTCACCAGCGAGGCGGCCTGCGTGTAACCAACGGATACAACTTGGACGTCGTCTATGGTCATTCCCACCTCGTCCAAAGCGGCTAGAAGACCAAACCAGGAAGACCCAAATTCACCTGGGATTCCGATGCGCTTGTCACGCAAATCTTCCATAACTTCGATGTCTGAATCCGCTGGGACGACGACCTCGACCGGATACTTGTGGTAGTAGGCGCCTACCGAAACCACGTCTAGGTCTTGGGCACGGGCCTGGAGAACCTCATCTCCCGAGGCGACCGTGATCTGTTCGTCACCCGCCATCAGTGCACTAAACAAGCCCTCTTCGGTGCCGTGATGGCGGATCTCCACGGGGGTGCTCACGGAGGAGAAATCTGCCAGGTACACCGGAGCGAACTGGACGTTGGGGATGAAGGTTAACCCGACGGTTATAGTGCCGTCCGAGGTGGCACTGGCCGACTGTTCAACGGACTGTTCGGGCGTCTGGGAGCAGCCCGACACGGCCCCGGCTGTCAACAGCACCGCGGCTGCGGACACGGAAAAGCATTTCTGAAACATGAGAGCTCCTATTTGTATTTGCTCTTATAAGGCGAGATTATGCGGCCACGCCTCGGTTGGCCGGCGAGCGCTTTGCCGCGCCGCTCGAGCAGGTAGACCGCCGAATATGCAGTCATGGCAAGAAGGCACAAAACGGCAACGGTGACGAACATTCCCGAAGTATCCAAATTGTGCTGCTGCTGAGAAAGCAGCTGCCCCAGGCCGGCTCCCCCCATGACCATCTCCCCCACTACCGCTCCGGTGATTGACAGAGTGAAGCCGTTGCGAACGCCGGCAAGCAAACTGGGGGCAACCAGGGGGAGTTCAACAGAAAAGATCAGGCGTGGGCCGGATGCACCGTCGAGCGCGGCCGCATCAAGCACGTCTCGGTCCAGGTGACGAAGGCCCACCGTTGTAGAAACAAGAATCGGAAAAAAGACCATAAGTGCGCAGAGAAACACGATGGCGTAGAGCCCCCGTCCAACCCAGAGGACCAGCAGCGGCGCTAAAGCAACCGCTGGGATCGCCTGAGTTGCGCCCAGGAAGGGTTGCAGGGCGGCGTTGACAAAGCGAGAACGATAGATAAGCCAGCTGGTAGGAATGGCAACCGCCGCACCCAGCACAGAACCGAGAAGAGCCTCCCCGAAAGTCACTTCCACCCGCCGCCAGAACCAACCCTCAGTTAGGAGGTCCCCGGCTCTCTTTACGAACGCCTCAGGACTGGGCATAAACATTGTCGAGGTCGACTGGCCCCGGGTGAACAGAGCCCAGGTCGATAGAAGAACGGCCAAAAGTATCAGCGGCGCTAAACGGGTCAGCCAGTTCCCGGTATTCGCGGTCCCCATGCGGGCCTTCCTGCCTCAGGGCGCACCTCGAAG
This sequence comes from uncultured Actinomyces sp., assembly GCA_964345535.1. GTDB lineage: Bacteria > Actinomycetota > Actinomycetes > Actinomycetales > Actinomycetaceae > Scrofimicrobium. Next base: position 50,136 of record CAYFRG010000013.1, read on the forward strand.
CAGTGGCCGCGCTCAAGCGCGAACCGTGCTCCTCCCATCCGGACTCTAACCGTCGGTACCGGAATTCCACCAGTTCAGCCACCGTTTCTGGTGGGTCGCGGACTGTCACCGCCGGTTCGGACTTTCACCGACCCCGAAGCAGAACCATTATCGCACGGGTTGGTCCCCGCAGCGCTGGGACCAACCTCATGCTCCAACTTTGAGACTAGGCCTGGTAGTTTTCCTCCGCCAGACGCTTCAGCTCGCTCACTTCAGTGCGGGGATCTCCGCTAGAAAATACGGAGGAGCCGGCAACGTAGTTGTCCACCCCGGCCTTCGCGGCCTCTACAACAGTCTCCCGGTTTATCCCGCCATCGACCTGAATTTCCAGGTTCAGTCCCTTTTCGTCAGCTGCTTGGCGTAGAAGCCTTGTTTTGGGCAGCACCTCGGAGAGGAAAGTCTGACCCCCAAACCCTGGTTCAACGGTCATGACTAGGGCAAGGTCAAAGAATTCAAGGAACTCTAGGAACGGTTCGACGGGCGTTGCTGGCTTGAAAGCGATCCCGACTTTCGCTCCCGCATTTCGAAGCTCACGAGCAAGACGAATGGGAGCCGCGGCGGCCTCAGCGTGGAAGGTCACTACCTCACACCCCGCTTCCGCGTAGGCGCGGGCCCATCTGTCCGGATCCTCTATCATCAGGTGTGCGTCAATCGGGATGTCCGTCGACTCCTTCGCGGCCACAGCAATCGGCAAGCCCCAAGACAGGTTCGGGACGAAGTGGTTATCCATCACGTCAATATGAATCCTGTCGGCGCTATTGATGGAGTCGAGCTCCTCACGAAGATTGCCCATGTCCGCGTTCAAAATAGAGGGCGAAATCTTGATGTCCAAATTCCTTACTCCGTTCTTCCTTCGGTTATTAAACGTTTTTCTGCAGCAGCGCCACGAACATTGCATCAGTGCCGTGCACATGCGGCCACAACTGCACAGATTTAGCTACCACCTCAGCGTACATGGCTGACCGTTCCTGCAGCGGGGACGCGGGCGGGAATTCCGTGACCGCAAGAGACTGCGCCACTTTGGGAGCGTCAACGAGTGTGAGTGGAGCCTGTTCCAAGGCCCATTCAACTAGCTCCAGGGTCTCCTCCACCTGCGGTGTACAGGTGACCCAGGCCAGTACCCCGCCCGGCCGGGTAAGCTGCCACCCTCTTTCGAACAGGCCCCGCTGCAACGGTATTAGTTCTCCGAGCTCTGCCTCTGCCCTTCGCCATCTGGACTCCGGGCGGCGTCTAAGCGAGCCCAGCCCAGAACACGGGGCGTCCACGAGTACACGGTCAAACAAGCCTGTCTTTGGAGCTGGGAAGGTCCGGCCATCGCGGTTCTCCACGGACACATTTTCAAGTGCCTGCACAGACCGTTCGACAAGGCGGGCGCGGTGCTCGCTTATCTCGTTGGCAACCACGTGGGCTCCTCGCTGGGCCGCCAGCGCGCCCAAGAGTGCCGATTTACCACCTGGTCCAGCGCACAGATCAAGCCAATTTTTATCGGGTCCCTCCAGCGGCGCTGCCGCGAGGAGGAGCGCCGCGAACTGGGACCCCTCATCCTGAACCGCAGACCGGCCCTCCCGAACCGACGGCAGAGCCCCTGGGTCTCCCCCATCGATGATGACTGCGAACTCGGAGAGTTCCCCCTGGGAAGTGGTGCGCTGCAGTACGTCTTCCACTTCTTCCGCCAGGTCTTCCGAGCTAATCAGGCCGGGTCTGGCAACAAGGTTTACTCGTGGCGTCGAGTTGTTCGCGGCCAAAGCTGCTTCCAGCTCCGCTGGTGGACGTCCCCGGTCCTCAAGTGCGTTCCTGAAGCTATCCACCATCCATCTCGGGTGGGAATGCTCTGCGGCCAGACGCAGACCCTCGTCTGGAATCTGGGCGAAAATATCCGCGATGTCTGCCGTGGATGCGCGGGTTACTGATCGAAGAATTGCGTTGACCATTCGAACCGGGCCATCCGTGGTGAGTTCCCTTGCCACGTCCACAGTTTCTGACACCGCCGCATGATCAGGAACCCGCATGAACAGCAGCTGGTAGACGCCGATCCGGAGCACCTCCAGCACTGCCGGGTCCAGCTGGTCTAGGGGTCGCGTGCTGAAATGCGCGATCACCTGGTCCAAGTACGCGCGCTGTCTCAAAGTCCCGTACACCAGTTCGGAAACAAAGGCCGAATCGCGGAAGTCGAACCTCGGGTTGGCAGCCTGCTCGCTGCGGAGCGCCTTGGGAAGTACCAGGTTGGCAAAAGCATCGTCCCGAGCCACTTGCTGCAACACCTCAACCGCCAACATTCTAGGTCGATCAGCCGGGCGCTTTTTCGTATAACCGTCCGAATACTTTCTACTCACCAGCGCCTCCTA
>CAYFRG010000014.1:0-52503 GCA_964345535.1 uncultured Actinomyces sp.
ACTATGTCTCGCCACATCACACAGTCGGGCTGACAGGATTTGAACCTGCGACCCCCTGACCCCCAGTCAGGTGCGCTACCAAGCTGCGCCACAGCCCGAACTGCCGCCCTTAGGCGACGGGTAAAACCTTACCCGCTAGATGCAGAAACGACAAAATGGGGGTGCAGGTGCGCGAAAGAACCGGTTGCTTCGGGGCAAGCAGCCTACGGTAATGACGTGGATTCGCTCCCGTTAGCGGTCGAAGCTCGCCGTCTTTGCCAGCTGCAAAACACTGTCCACCACTTGGTCGATCGTTAGATTGGACGAGTCGATAGCTTCCACGCCGGGGGCTGGCTCCATAAACTCAGATACGGTTGCGTCGGAGCGGTCTCGATCAACTATCTGGCTGCGTGTAGCCTCCAAAGTCTGAGGCGTGACTTCTCCGTGCAGTTCCAGGGTTCGCCTACGTAGCCGCGCCTCCTCGCCTGCGGTAAGAAGAACCCGCACATCGGCTTCGGGGCAGACCACGGTGGTGATGTCGCGTCCCTCGGCTACCATTCCGGTGTGGTTCTCCCGGGATGCAAGCATCTGGCGGCGCTGTTCCTTCGCCATCCAGGCACGCACATCCAAATTCCTGGCCACGATCGGGACGGATTCGGAGACCCTTGGTTCGCGAATCTCGTCGGTGATGTCATTGCCGCCAGCAACGACGCGTTGCACTCCGTTGACCATGGGCATTTCCAGGTGGAGTTGCCCGGCCAGGGCAGCCACCGCGGCTTCATCGCTTAGGTCAAGGCCCTGATCCAACGCGAACCAGGCCAGTGCCCGGTACATTGCGCCCGTATCTAAGTAGCCAATACCAAGCTCTTTCGCCACCAGTCTTGCCACGGTCGACTTCCCAGAGCCGGACGGCCCATCGATTGCTACTAGCAGACCAGTCATCCTGACACTCCCCCGTTTATGACGCGCCAACCGCGTGCTTCCAGCTCTGTGACAGCCGGCAGCTGGTCCGCAGGATCGATCATTAGGGTGGCGATACCGAAGCGGCGTCCGGCCGCGTGTTCCAATGCCAGGTCCTCAATGTTAATGTTGGCGCTGCCAACGTCGCCGAACAGTCGGGCGAGCTCGCCGGGCCGGTCGGGAACCAGCACTTCGACTTCGGCCCATCGGCGCTGTGCACCGCCGTGCTTGCCGGGAATACGGGAGCGACCCCGATTGCCAGCTGTCATAACTTCACTGATGGCGGCAACCGCGCCGGGCTGACCCTCCGTGTATCGCCGCAGCCGTTCCGTCAGGTGAGTCATGTCGTCGCCAAGGTCGTCCAGAATCCTTGCGATGGGCTCAGCGTTCCCGGCGATGATAGCCGTCCAGAGCCGGGGGTCAGAAGCGGCTATGCGGGTCGTGTCTCTGAGACCTTGCCCCGCTAAGTCCAACGCGTGGCTGTCTGCTTCCAAGAGGCGTCCGGCGAGTAAGGAGGAAACCAGTTGCGGCACGTGGGAGACGTAGGCGACGGCGCGGTCGTGATCCTCCGGTTCCATGTCGATTGGTATCGCACCCAAGTCGACTGCCAGGTTCCGAACCGTCAACACGGCGGCAGGGTCGGATTTGGGTGTGGGCACGATGACCCACGGTTGTCCGTAGAACAGGTCAGCGACGGCGTAGCTGGCACCTGACCGGGACCTGCCAGCCATGGGATGGGAGCCCACGTAGCGCGGCAGCTCCGTTTCAGTCCCTTGTTGCTCCACGGTCAGCTCCACGCTGCTCTTTACGGATGCCACGTCGGTCACGACTGCACCAGGGTACTCAGCCAGCGCTTCCAGAACGCATTCCGCCGCGACATCCGGGGGGGTTGCCACCACGACGAGCTCCGGTCTTGGGTCGCCGACCTCGATCACCGGCGTGCCTGCCCCCATGTCGGCCGCTAGGGACAGCGACGTGGGCGAGGTGTCGCGCAGATACACTTCCACGTAACCTGCTCGAAGCGCCAGGGCAACCGACGTGCCGATAAGACCCGTCCCCCAGATTAGTACGGGTCCCTTCGTGGCAAGTGCGCGACTCACAGCCCGACGGCCCCGTATAGGGCAGTCAAATCGTTACCCTTGACCCTGCGGATTCCCCCGGGACGCAAACGGTCCAGGGTTATCGGCCCGAACTTCACTCGGACAAGTTCCCTGACGGGGTGGCCCACCTCGTCCATTATGCGGCGAACCAGTCGGTTGCGTCCCTCATGGACGGTGATCTCCACCGTGGTGATATCTCCGTAAGACTCCATCACTTTGAAGCTGTCGACTTTCACGGGACCATCTTCAAGGTCGATTCCGCGTAGCAGGCGCTTGCGTACACCCGGTTTTACGTCACCGTGAATACGGGCGACGTACGTTTTTTCGACTTCGTACGAGGGGTGCGTGAGCCGATTAGAAAGCTCCCCATCGTTTGTTAGTAGCAGTAACCCAGAAGTATCGATATCCAAGCGACCCACGTGGTAGAGCCGCTCCGGGTAGTCAGCCAGGTAGTCAGCCAGGCAGGGCCGACCTTCAGGGTCACTCATGGTAGAGACGACGCCTTCGGGTTTGTTGAGGGCCAGGACCACATGCTTGGCAGGATCGGTGAGGACACGCTCGCCATCGACGTGGATGGTCTGCTTGTCGGGGTTCACTCGCGTCCCCAGCTTGCGTACCTGTTGTCCATCAACGCTGACGCGTCCCTGCAAAATGAGTTCCTCTGCAGCGCGCCTAGAGGAGATACCCGCCTGGGACAGCACCTTCTGTAAACGGACACCGTCATTCTGGTGCGGATCTTTCTTCATGGCTACTCCTCGATCTCAATAGTAAGCGAACCCACCTGGTCCGCTTCGGGAAGAAACGGTGCCAGGGGCTCCAGTTCCTCCAGTGTCTCAAATCCCATCAGTTCCAAGAAATACGGCGTCGTCGTATAGAGGTAAGCGCCGGTATCGCTCACTCCCGCCTCTTGTATCAGTCCGCGCGCTTGCAGCTTGCGCATGACCGAATCGACGTTTACGCCCCGCACGTGGGAGACCTGCAACCGGGTGACCGGTTGCCGGTAGGCTACTATCGCCAGCGTTTCCAGCGCGGCTTGGGACAGGTGCGAGGTGTCCTCGCCCACCACGAATGCACCCACTACCTGGGCCCAGCTTGGGCGCGAGTAAATCCGCCACCCACCCGCCACGCTGCGTAGTTCGAAGCCGCGTACCCGACCCCCCGTGTCTCCCGCGTACTCGTCTCGGAGCTCCTCTAGGGCTGCGGTAACTGCGTCGACGGGTACGTCAACCGCGGCGGCCAAGTCCTCTGGCGTTGCCGGTTCCTCGACCACCATGAGGATGGCTTCCAGAGCAGAGAACAAGTCTGGATCAGTCACGCGTGTACCTCATTTTCTCTTGTATCTTCTTGTGAGCGTTCCAGAGAAACTCGATGCTGGGCATCCGGTTGCGTGGCCCAAGTAACGTGCAATGGGCCAAGTTCCACCGGCTGATCAAAAGCTACCTCTCCCCTGCGGAAGAGTTCCAGGACGGCCAAGAAGCGCGTGACCACGACAGCTACGTCGCCCACGTCCTTCACAAGGTCTGTAAACGTCAAAGAGCCCGCTTGCTGAAGACGCCGCTGAACTACGGAGACTTCCTCCTCCAAAGAGACCGTGGGTCGATTGACATGTTCGGCCTCGTCCGGCCTGGGACGTTCCGAAAGGCTCAACGACGCCAAGTGGGCTAGCTGCGTTGCCGAGGTTGCCCACACCAGCTCCGGCAGCAATAACGCAAACTGTGGCTCTAGAGGAACCAGACGCGGAAACGCGCCCGACTGTTCAGCCAGTCGTTCCTCGATTACCGATGCTGCCCCTTTAAACGCCTTGTACTGGAGCAGGCGCGAAAAGAGAAGGTCCCTGGCTGAAAGGTCCTCTTCCATCTCGGAGTCGCGTTCCATCTGCGGCAGCAGCTGAGCAGCTTTCATCTCTAGAAGCGTCGCCGCCACCACTAGGAACTCGGTCATAGTTGACAGGTCCGGAACACGTTTCATATGTTCGATAAACTCATCGGTCACCTGGGAGAGACTCACCTGGGTGATGTCCAGCTGACGCCGAGCAATCAATTGAAGTAACAGGTCGAAGGGTCCCTGAAAGACCTCGAGTTCCACTTCGAAGGTGTCAAGCGCAGGAACGGCCTCCGACTCAGGGAGCCTCACCACGCGAAATGACCTCCCTGGCTAGCCGCTTGTACGCCTTCGCTCCGGGGTGACTGGGAGCGTAGCTGGTTATGGGCTCAGTGGCGACAGATGCGTCAGGGAACTTAACAGTCCGGTTGATTTTAGTGTCATACACCAGGTCCCCGAATGTCTCTTCCAGTCGCTCCATTACCTCTCTTGAGTGGATTGTCCGCCTGTCCACCATCGTTGGAACTATTCCGTCAATGCGGAGCCTTGGATTAATGCGGTCCCTGACAGTCTCGATGGTCTCCACTAGAAGGGCCACGCCCCGCAAAGCAAAGAACTCAGTTTCTACCGGCACGATAACCCCGTGAGCAGCCGTCAGAGCGTTGACCGTGAGCAGCCCTAGGGATGGCTGACAGTCGATTATCACCACGTCGTAGTCGTCCAGTATGGGCCGCAGAACTCTGGACAGCGCCGACTCCCTGGCGACCTCATTGACAAGCTGCACCTCAGCCGCAGACAGGTCAATGTTGGCGGGAAGAATGTCCAAGTTGGGCACTGCGGTGGGCTGGATCGCTCCCTTCACGTCCGAGCGGGGGTTCATCAGAAGTGTGTAGATAGTCTGTTCCAGCTCAAGAGCGTTGATACCCAGGCCGACTGAAGCTGCCCCCTGCGGATCGAAGTCGACCAGGAGCACCTTTCGCCCATAGAGGGCCAGTGCCGCACCAAGGTTGATGGCGGTAGTTGTCTTCCCGACCCCGCCCTTCTGGTTACACATCGCGATCACGCGGGCCGGCCCATGCGCCGCTAGGGCCTCGGGCAGCGCAAACTCGTCGTCGTCCTCCAGTGACACCAAACTAGGTTGCAGGTCCTCATCCACGGTTCCCATTCTAGTTCATGACCTAAGCACTCGGCGGCCTCACAACGCCCGGGGATGGCTCTGCAGGAATATCTCCTGCAAGCCATGCACGCTGAGGTGCGTGTATATCTGCGTTGTGGTCACGCTGGCGTGCCCAAGCAGCTCCTGAACCTCCCTGACCGAAGCGCCCCCTTCCAACAAATGGGTGGCGAACGAGTGTCGCAGTGTATGAGGGGAGACTTTTTCGTCCAGTCCCCCTGCTTGCGCGGCCCTCTGCAAGATCTCCCAAGCGGATTGGCGGGAAAGCGGATTTCCCCGCAGGTTCAGGAAGAGGCGAGCAGTACCCTTCCCCTTGGCCGCAAGAGCAGGGCGCGCCCTCGACAAATACTGTCCGAGAGCCTCCGCCGCGTAGCTGCCTACGGGCACCAGCCGCTGTTTGTCACCCTTACCGGTCAAGCGCACCGCTGGAAACTCCCCTTCAAGGCTAAAGTCATCCAGGGTCAATTCCGTTGCTTCTGAAACCCGGGCTCCGGTTCCGTAAAGGACTTCTAGGAAGGCGACATCTCTTAAAGACCTGAGCACGGGTCCCGCCTTCGCGCCTTCAAGTATCTGCTCTACCTGATCGACTGTGAGAGCCTTTGGAAGGGCCTTCGCCCTCTTCGGCGGGGTTGCTGCGGCCGCTGGGTTTGCGGGGGCCAAATGCTCGCGAACCAGCCATTTGTGGAACGAACGCACGGCCGACAGGTTCCGCGCAACAGAGGACGGGGCCAAGCCTGCCGTGTCCGCAAGTGAAGCCAGATACTTCTCCACGGTTTCCGGGCTCACCTGATCCCATCCCTGTATTCCCATGGCTTGGACAAATTCGGTATAACCACGCAGGTCCCTGCGGTAGTTTGTGACCGTGTTGGGCGAGGAGCCACGCACCACGCGCAGGTCGTCCAAGAACCACTCGGTCTGGCTCACCATCTCCTGCACCGCACCACCGCCCAAGTTTTCATCCGACCTACATTTGACCGTTATATACCGCCAGATTCTACCTCTAGCGCGGGTAGCGGTAAGATTAGAAATGTTGTTTATACAAGAGCCGATGGAGGACGTTTGATGGCCCTGCAATGGGATGAATTGGATGACAAAGCAGTAATCACCGCGAAAGTGCTGGCAGCCGACGCTGTAGAGAAGGCAGGATCCGGACACCCGGGCACGCCCATCTCCATGGCAGCTGCGGCGTACGTTCTCTATCAGAGGCACCTGCGCTTCGACCCACGCGACCCGAACTGGATTGGACGCGACCGCTTCGTGCTCTCCGCCGGGCACGCCTCGCTCCTCCAGTACATTCAGCTGTACATGGCAGACGCCGGCCTGTCCCTGGATGACCTGAAGAGCTTCCGCACCATGGGCTCCAAGACCCCCGGGCACCCGGAGTATGGACACACGGACGGCATCGAGGTCACGACGGGGCCATTGGGCACCGGACTGGCTGCTGGAGTAGGCATGGCCATGGCCTCAAGGCGGGAGCACGGGATCTTCGATCCCAACACCGCCCTGGGAGATTCCCCATTTGACCACAGGGTCTACGTGATCGCAGGCGACGGCTGCCTCCAAGAGGGCGTTGCTAGTGAGGCCAGCTCTCTGGCCGGAACGCAAGAACTCGGCAACCTAATCGTCATCTACGACGACAACCACATTTCCATCGAAGACGACACCTCTATCGCGTACACAGAGGACCCCGTAGCACGTTACGAAGCCTACGGCTGGCACACCCAGACCGTGAGCTGGGTCAACGAAGAAGGCCATTACGCGGATGATGTTGCAGCACTGAGCGCCGCTCTGACCGCCGCAGAGAACGAGACGGGCCGTCCCTCCCTGATCGCGCTTCGCACGATCATTGGTGCCCCCACCCCGAAGATGCAGAACACGGGAGCCATTCACGGCGCCAAGCTTGGGCCGGAGGCACTCGCGGGATTGAAAGAAGCGCTGGGCATGGACCCGGACGCCATGTTTGACGTGGATGATGCTGTCATCAAGCACACGCATGAAAACGCCATCAAGCGCGCCGACCAGGCCATCGAAGTCTGGGATAAGAAGTTCGAGGCATGGGCGCAGGACAACCCCGAAAAGAAGGACCTCTTCAACCGCCTTCGCGCGGGAGAACTCCCAGAGGGTTGGGAGAAGTCGCTGCCCGAATTCCCCGCTGGCCAGGCCATCGCCACCCGCGCGGCGTCCGGAAAGGTCCTGAACGCCGTCGCAGCGGCACTTCCTGAGCTGTGGGGAGGCTCGGCAGACCTCGCTGGTTCAAACAACACCTACCTGACGGGCTTCGATTCCTTCTTCCCAGCGCACAGGTCATCCAAGGCCTTCACAGGCAACGAATTCGGCAGAAACCTGCACTTCGGTGTGCGCGAACACGCAATGGGCGCCATCATGAACGGCATTGCAGCCGACAGGCTCACGCGCGTCTACGGGGCCACGTTCTTCGTGTTTGCTGACTTCATGCGCGGCGCGGTCCGGCTTGCGGCCCTAATGGACCTGCCAGTCACATACGTCTGGACTCACGATTCGGTGGGTGTCGGAGAAGACGGCCCCACACACCAGCCGGTCGAGCACCTCACGGCTTACCGGGCCATCCCGAACCTCGCTATCGTGCGCCCAGCTGACGCAGCAGAGACGGCACAGTCCTGGAAGGCGATCTTGGAGCAGCAGGGTCCCGTGGGACTCATCCTGTCCAGGCAGAACCTGCCCAACCCGGCACGTGGCGAAGGCACAGGTTTGGCTTCGGCTGACGGCGTGAAGCGCGGCGGGTATGTACTTGCAGATACCGACGGTACTCCCGACGTCATCCTCATGGCTTCCGGCTCTGAGGTGCAGTGGGCGCTGGCGGCGCGTGACGAATTGGCCGCTTCGGATATCAAGGCCCGTGTCGTTTCCATGCCGTGCATGGAATGGTTTGCCGCTCAGGACCAGGAATACCGGGACTCGGTCTTGCTCCCCGAAGTGAAGGCCCGAGTTTCCGTGGAGGCCGGCTTGGCCCTGCCATGGGCCCCGCTTGTGGGCAACGAGGGCAAGAGTATCTCTATCGAGTCCTTCGGTGGAGTCGGCTCCGGTGACGAACTCTTCGAAGAGTTCGGTATTACGACGGACGCAGTGGTTGCGGCTGCCCGCGAAGTAGTCGCCTAGTCCAGGGACTTTGTACCCTGGATTGGGGTCCCTCCGCCAGGCGGAGGGACCCCAATGCTTTGACTAATCTGAACTAGTCGGTGCGCCAGCTTCTATTTGTTTGTGTGACCCACTACACTCCACGAAACCGGGGGACTTCGTCCCCGTGGTTTGCGCTGGTAAAGCGCGGTTGCGGTCCTATCTAACGAAGGAGTTAGACATGTCCGGTGAGACGATACTGATCATTGTCCTGGTCGTCTTGATAGTCCTGTTCGCGGTCGCTTCTGCCCTCCTGAAAGTCAGGGGGGACAAAAAACGCGCCAGGCAAGTAGAAGCTTGGGCCTCTGAGCAGGGCTGGGAGTACAACCCGGCTGATGGCTACGTTGCCCAAGAGCTCACCGGTGTTCACCTTAGGAAGGGGAAGAGCCCTGCCGCCGTCAATGTCTGTACTAGGCAAGCTGGTGACACCCAGGAGCTTTTTGCTGATTACGTCCTAATGGTTCAGAGAAAGGTCCGCGACGACCAGGGTAACAAAACCTATAAGCCCGTGCACTACACGGTGGTGGGGCTCCGCATAGGCGGAGGCGAACCCGACGTAGCGGTGGTGCCGCAGACAATGAAAACTCGTACGGTTGGAAATCTGTATAAGACCAGGCTCAAGACAGAAGACCCCGCATTCAACAGAGAGTTCGCCGTCAGTACGCGAAGCCAGAAGCATGGCGGGCGGGTTTTCACCTCCCAGGTGATGGCGTACGCAGTGCAAAACCCGCGGATTCCCTGGGCCATAACAGGGCCCTGGCTCATCACATGGTCCCAGGGCAGGATCGCACCAGACCGTGCGATCCAGAGCCTAGATTACCTCCGCAACCTGGCGGGAATCCTTCGACCCAGCTAGCCCAAGAAACCAAAAGTCGAGCCCCCAATCCAGGGAGCTCGACCGGGAAGTCTTCTCAGTTGACCTAAGACCAGAAGCGGATGAGCACGCCGTAGGCGACAATAGAAACCGACCAGATGGCCAGCATCCCCACGGTGATGCGGTTTAGGTTCTTCTCGGCAACGCCCGAGGAGCCAGCAGTGTTGCTGATGCCGCCCCCAAACATGTCGGAGATACCGCCGCCCTTGCCCTTGTGCATGAGCACGGCGCCGATAAGTAGCAGGCCTGTAACCACGATAAGCACTACAAGCACAATCCGCACAACCGTCAAAACAATTCACCTTTTCCTAAACGAGGCCGAAACCCACAGCACCGGCCACTGGAAATCCACTCACGCTACTTTAGCGTGAGGCTGGGCAGAAATGAAATAGCCGTCTCGGCCCAGCCGCACCGCTTGCGTTCTCAGAGAGTCCAGGAATGTCCCCTAGAGACTCTTGAAGTCGACAATCCGAGCGAACTCGTCTGCCTTCAAGGAAGCACCGCCAACCAGTCCCCCATCAATGTTGGGTTGGGACATGAGTTCCTTCACGTTGGCGGAGTTCACCGAACCCCCGTAGAGGATACGGATCTGGTCCGCGATGTCCTGGTCGTAAAGGTCAGCCAAAAGGACGCGAATAGCCGCACATACCTCTTCAGCGTCAGCTGGAGTTGCGACCTCGCCGGTTCCGATTGCCCAAACCGGCTCGTAAGCAATCACCAGGTCTTTGGCCTGGTCCCCGGTGAAGCCGGCCAGTGCGCCGCGGAGCTGCGATACCACGTGGTCGACATGCTTGCCTTCCTTGCGGACCTCCAGCACCTCGCCACAGCAGATGATCGGAGTCATCCCCTGTGCGTAGATTGCCTGAGCTTTACGCCCGACCAGTTCGTCACTTTCGTCATGGTACTCGCGTCGCTCAGAGTGACCCGTGAGCACGTAGGAGCAGCCCAATTTCTTCAGCATCAGAGAGGAGACCTCTCCGGTGTAAGCACCAGATTCGTAGACGGAGACATCCTGCGCTCCGTACTCGATCTTCAGCTTGTCGCCGTCAATAGTGGTCTGGACAGAGCGGATATCCGTGAACGGAGGAATGACGACTACTTCTGTTGAGTAATCAAAGTCACGGTCTTCCAGTTCCATACCAAGCTGGTTCACGAGCTGGACCGCCTCTAGGTGGTCCATATTCATCTTCCAGTTACCCGCCATTAGGGGTTTACGAGCCATTTTTCAGTCCTCCAAGATTGCAATGCCAGGCAGGACTTTACCTTCAAGAAGCTCCAAAGAAGCCCCGCCACCAGTAGAAATATGTGAAAACTTGTCCTCATCGAAGCCGAGCAAACGCACGGCAGCAGCCGAGTCTCCGCCGCCAACCACGGAGAAGGCGTCGCCTTCTTCCATTGCAGCCGCAACCGCGCGGGTTCCACCTGAGAAAGCCTCAAACTCAAAGACTCCCATTGGGCCGTTCCACGCCACGGTCTTCGCGTCCAAGATGTACTTGGCAAACAGCTCCTGCGACTTGGGACCAATGTCCAGGCCCATTTCGTCCGCTGGAATCTGGTCGGCAGGGACCACCGTTGCGGGAGCGTCAGCTGCAAACTCCGGTGCGACTACGACGTCAACCGGCAGGACAATGTCCACGCCCAGTTTCTTCGCTTCTTCTAAATATCCCTTAACGGTATCCAGCTGGTCGGTCTCCAAGAGAGACTTGCCAACGCCGTAGCCCTCGGCCGCGAGGAACGTGAATGCCATGCCGCCACCGATAAGCAGAGAGTCGGCCTTATGCAGCAGGTTGGAGATCACTCCGAGCTTGTCCGAAACTTTGGATCCGCCCAGCACCACTACGTACGGGCGTGCCGGGTTGTCAGTCACCTTTGAGAGGGAGTCAATCTCCTTGAAAACAAGCTCCCCGGCCGCGGACGGTATCAGTTCTGCCACGTCGTAGACCGATGCCTGCTTGCGGTGGACGACACCAAACCCGTCGGAAACGTAGACGTCAGCAAGAGCAGCGTACTCGCGGGCAAGCTCCTGACGCTCTTCCTCTACCTTCGAGGTCTCCCGGGCATCGTAGCGAACGTTTTCCAGCAGAAGGACCTGGCCGGGCTCCAGCGCCTCCGCCAACGCCACGGCAGAGGGTCCAGTGACGTCTTGAGCTAGTTCCACGGGAACATCCAGCAGCTCAGCCAGACGTTTGGCGACGGGCGCCAAAGAGAAAGCAGGATCGACCTTCCCACCGGGGCGTCCCAAGTGCGCCATAATCACCACGGAAGCGCCAGCGTCAAGCAACCTGCGCAATGTGGGCAGCGCGGCACGAATGCGGCCATCGTCGGTGATTTGGTCATCTTTCAAAGGTACGTTGAAGTCCGACCGGACAAGGACCTGTTTGCCTTCCAGGTCCCCTAAAGAATCAATAGTTCTAAGCATGAAGCTCCCTTTAAACTAAATTAGCGGGGAGAATCCCCGGAACGAGGAACGCCTGCGCATGCTGGCGCGTGCGCAGGCGTTCCTCATCTAATGCTGAGTATGTCTAGAGGCGGTCGCCAACGTAGACGGTCAGGTCGACGAGGCGGTTGGAGTAACCCCACTCGTTGTCGTACCAGGAGACAACCTTGACTTCGTTGCCGATCACCTTGGTGAGCGGGGCATCGAAGATGGAGGAGGCGGGATCCCCGACAATGTCGGTAGAAACCAGCGGTGCCTCAGAGTACTCGAGGATGCCAGCCAGGTCGCCCTCGGCAGCTTCCTTGATCGCGGCGTTCACGGACTCAACGGTAACGTCCTTCGCAGCAACGAAAGAGAGGTCCGTGACCGAACCGGTCGGAACCGGAACGCGCAGGGCGTAGCCGTCCATCTTGCCCTTTAGCTGGGGCAGAACCAGGGCAACAGCCTTGGCAGCACCGGTGGAGGTGGGAACGATGTTCAGGGCTGCAGCACGCGCACGACGCAGGTCGGAGTGCGGCGCGTCGAGCAGACGCTGGTCGCCGGTGTAAGCATGGATGGTGGTCATGAGGCCGCGCTCGATGCCAAACTTCTCATCCAGAACCTTGGCCATGGGTGCCAAGCAGTTCGTGGTGCAGGAAGCGTTGGAAATGATGACATCGGTCTCGGGGTTGTAATCGGACTCGTTCACACCCATGACGATGGTGACGTCTTCGTTCTTCGCAGGAGCGGACACGATGACCTTCTTCGCGCCACCTTCGATGTGTGCCTTGGCGGCATCCGCGTTGGTGAAGAAGCCCGTGGACTCGATAACGATGTCTACGCCCAGTTCACCCCAGGGAAGGTTTGCAGGATCGCGCTCAGCGAACGCAACGATCTTTTTGCCGTCAACTAGCAGTCCGTCGTCTACTACTTCAACATCGGCATCCAGTCTGCCGGCGACGGAGTCGTACTTCAGTAGGTGGGCAAGGGTCTTGTTGTCAGTGAGGTCGTTAATCGCCACAACCTCAACGTCTGCGCCCTGCTCCAGAATGGCCCGCAGGTAGTTGCGGCCGATGCGGCCGAAGCCGTTGATTCCTACACGGATGGTCACTATGTCCTCCTGATGTGCCGTAGGCACAACTCTGGTATTTTCTCTGCTGGAAACCACCGCGGATTGTCCGCCGTGGCCATAACAAAGTGCTTTATGCACACCCCAATTTACACCTTTTTATTGCTCCTGTGCACCGTGCAAGCGACTTTTCGTCGGTTTGAGAGGGCTTTGTCTCATATGTGCCGCCGGTCCAGGGTCCGGAGTCTACCCGTCTTCGAGCATCTCAAGGGTTAGTGCCGATTCCGTCCCGGGAATTCCCCGGTCCGCAGCCGCTTTATCTGCCATGGCCAAAAGACGCCGGATCCTCCCAGCAATGGCATCTTTCGTGAGCGGTGGATCGACCTGCTGACCCAGCTCCTCCAGTGACGCTTGCTTGTGTTTGACGCGGAGCTCCCCCGCCTGATGCAAGTGGTCCGGGACATCATCACCCAGAATCTCGAAAGCCCTTCCTACGCGGGCACTGGCCGTCACAGCGGCCCTAGCTGAACGTCTGAGATTCGCGTCATCAAAGTTGGCTAGCCGGTTCGCAGACCCGCGGGCTTCCCTTTTCTCCCGCCTTGCCTGCCACAACGCGAACGTCTTCGGCGCACCCAGACTCTCAATCATTCTCCCAATCGAATCAGACTCTCGGATCACCACTCGGTCAGAGCCGCGGACCTGCCGCGCCTTTGACGCCACATCGATGCGCCTGGCGCAACCAACCAGAGCAAGCGCGGCCTCCGGGCCAGGAGCGGTGATTTCTAGGGTCGCAGAACGACCAGGTTCAAGAAGGGACCCGCGTGCAAGGAAGGCGCCGCGCCAAGCGGCCATCCCCTCTTCTATACCTGCACCCACAATCTGCGGTGGGAGCCCCCGCACCGGACGGCCTCTTCCATCAATCAGTCCAGCCTGGCGTGCAAGCTGGTCCGCGTCCTTCACCACCCGAAGTACGTAGCGTTTCCCACGCTTCAGCGCGCCCCCACTTACGACCACGATGGATGATTCGGAACCGTAAAGAAGCTGCAGGTAGGTGCGGAGCCTGTGGGCAATAAGAAGAGAATCAACCTCGGCCTCCACCAGGATTCTCCCGCCCACCAGGTGAAGTCCTCCGGCAAATCGAAGCAGTGCGGCTGCTTCCGCTGCTATCTGGCTCGGCTGCTCTATTCGCCGCCGTACCAGCTCATCTTTCATATCTCCTGTCAGTGAGAGAGATGGACCGCGCTCGCCAGCCACTATGACAGCCAACTTTCTGGTCTTCCGACCTCACCCAAATACCCGTCGAAAGCGTCACGCAGAGCCGCTGCCAACCGAAGTGGATCATGCACCGGCTCTCCTGATCCGATCCGAACCTGCCGCAGCAGCAGTCTGGCACCTAGAAGCTCGGATGCTTCCACAAGGTCATCGACGTCATCGACGGCAGTGGGGTCCGCGATGACAACGTCGAGTTTTAGGTCCGGAGCAGCCCGGTGCAGGGCTCGCACGTGGTCCCCGGCAGAGAGCATCTCTGTTTCGCCTTCCTGGGGTGCCAGGTTCACTATCAGAGCGCGATGTGCCTCCGTTGTCACCAGAGCCTGGTGAATATCTGGGACGAGGACATGCGGAATCACCGACGTATACCAGGAGCCGGGGCCAAGGACGACCCACTCGGCCTCACGAATCGCTGAGACCACATCGTTGGGAACCGGGGGATCTTCGGGAGAAAGCCGAATATCCACTATGGGTGTCCCGATCGTTGCCACCTCTGTTTGGCCGCGAACTACTTCAGATTTCCCCTCAAACTCCGTCGTTGCCTCGATCAACAGTGGAGTTAGGCTCATCGGAAGTACGCGCCCGTGAGCCTGCAGAAGCCTACCCACCCAGTCCAACCCTTCCACGGGGTCCTCGAACATTTGCCACAGCCCGGTTATGAGCAGATTCCCGAGCGCATGCCCGTCTAGTTCCCCGTCGGTCTGAAAACGGTGCTGCATGAGGTCTCTCCACGTGAGGCCCCACTCTGATTCGTCACAAAGGCTCGCAAGAGCCATGCGCAAATCGCCGGGAGGAAGAATGTCAAGTTCCTGTCGAAGTCTCCCTGAGGAACCACCATCATCCCCGACGGTTACGACCGCCGTGAGACGGTGCGTTAGGTGACGGAGAGCTTTAAGTGTCGCCGCCAACCCGTGACCACCGCCAAAGGCGACCACGTGTTGACCAGACTCCCCCCGGACGGGGAAGCCCTCGTTGTCTAAAAGTGGCATCAGGATTCCTTTGAGATAGGTGCCAGCGGCCCGATCATAGCCGTCCGACGTCTCTGTGGGCCACCTGAACCGAGTGACCCCGACCGCGCAGTTTGCCCGTGATGTATTCCGCCATGGCGACTGATCGATGGCGCCCACCCGTGCAGCCGACCGCGACAGTCACATACGGCTTGAGCTCCCTTTGGTACCCTTCCAGAGTTCTTTCGACCAGGTCTACGTACGTATCTCCGAACTCTTGCACACCTTCCTGTCGCAGGACGTAATCCGAGACTGGGCGATCCTTTCCCGTCAGTTTTCGGAGCTCTTCGACCCAATAGGGGTTAGCCACAAATCGCATGTCCGCGACGAAATCTGCATCCAGGGGAATACCGTGTTTGAAACCAAAAGACTGGACAATTATTTGGATTGGAGGGAGCTCGTCCCTGGAGATGACATCTCTCATGTGGCGGGATAGGTCATGCACTGACATTCGGGTAGTATCGATCACCTCGTCAGCCCGGTCTCTCAGCGGAGCAAGCAGCTTCTGCTCCGCGTTTAGGCCGTCAATGATCGTTCCCTCTCCCTGAAGTGGGTGTGGTCGCCGATTCGACTCATAGCGACGCACCAGTTCTTCGTCGTCCGCGTCCAGGTAGATGATGCGGTAGGGGAAACCACTGGCACGTACTTCTGCTAAAGATTTTTCCAGATCCGTGAAGAACTCCCGCCCCCGAACGTCCACAACCGCTGCTAAGCGGTGAACCCCGTCTCCGACCGGCGTCATCATTCCGGCTAAGTGCGGTAATAGAGCAGGGGGAATGTTGTCAACGACGTACCAATCCTGATCCTCCAGCGCGTTCGCTGCATGAGTGCGCCCAGCTCCCGACCGCCCGGTGATGATGAGAATCTCGTTTTTCAACGCCTCTTCTGTTTCTGGAGCGTTGCTGGACTCTGTGGCGCGG
This sequence comes from uncultured Actinomyces sp., assembly GCA_964345535.1. Lineage (GTDB taxonomy): Bacteria > Actinomycetota > Actinomycetes > Actinomycetales > Actinomycetaceae > Scrofimicrobium. The sequence continues at coordinate 15,743 of CAYFRG010000014.1, forward strand.
TCCCCTTCCAGCACGGGGATGCCCTTAGGCACTGTCAGCGGGTTGGGTTGGTCTCCTTTATTTTCGCTCATGTCGCTAGCTTGCCACCTCTTCCTGTGATCTGTCCTGTCTGATCCTTCCAGTCCGGTCCTAGTTCTGAGGTTGCAGCGCTTTCCAGGTGTGCTCCGCCAGTACCGGACCGAATCCGGGGACCTGCTCGATGTCTTGCACGCTGGCCTCTCGGATCCGTTTGAGTGAGCCAAAGACCTTTAGCAAAGACTTCTGTCGGGCGGGCCCCAGGCCCGGAACCTCATCTAGCGCGGAACGAGTAAGCGATTTGGAGCGCCGTGCCCGGTGCTTCCTGATAGCAAACCTGTGCGACTCATCCCGCAGGTGCTGCAAAAGGTAAAGCCCGGCAGAGCTGCGTGGCAGTATCACTGGAAACGGGTCCCCCGGCACCCATACTTCCTCCAGGCGTTTGGCCAGACCAATTACGGGCACATCCACACCGACCTCATCCAAAGTCGCTGCTGCCGCATTAACCTGTGCCGAGCCGCCGTCAACCACTAGCAGATCAGGTCGATAGGCAAAACGTCGCGGCTTTTGCGCCTGCGCGTCAACGGCGCCCGAAACAATCTCTTCGGGGTCCTCATCTTCCGAGGACGTCATGATCCCGCGCTTGAATCGCCTCCGCAGTACCTCTCGCATGGCGGCGGTATCATCCGTGTTTTCCTCTTCTTCTCCCGAAATATTGTACGTTCGGTATGCGTCTTTGCGCGGCGCGCCGTCTTCGAAAACCACCATGGAGGCAACCCTGCTGGTCCCACCTGTGTGGGACACGTCAAAACATTCAATTCGTAGCGGAGCCTCGGACATATCAATCGCGCGCTGCAACTCCTCTAGCGCTACAGCGCGCTGAGTTAGGTCACCGGCCCTGCGCGTCTTGTAGACCGTCAGTGCGTGACGCGCGTTTTCCTTGACAGTCTCCATAAGCTCAGCCTTTTGGCCACGTTTTGGTTGGCGGATAGTAACCTTCGAGCCGCGAATATCCGTGAGCCACTCTTCGAGAAAAGTTCGTTCCGACGGAATTTGCGACACCAGGATCGTGCCGGGGAGTGCCTCCAGCGGCGTATGCATCACGTCGTCCACGGACACGGGCGCTTTCTTGCGACCCTTCTTTGGAGCTAGCCCCATCCGCTCCAAATAATTCTGCTCCAACAAATCCCTGAGCAGGTCTGCCTCGGTGCGCTCGTCCACCCGCTCTATAACCCAGCCACGCGTGCCCCTAACGCGACCTCCCCTCACGTAGAACACGTGGACCGCCGCATCCAGTTCGTCAGACACTAGGGCGTATATGTCAGCGTCCGTATCCGTATCCAACACAATGGCGTTGCGTTCCTGTACCTTCTCCAGGGCCCGAAGCTGGTCACGTTTGCGAGCCGCGAGCTCGTAATCCTGCTCCGCAGCAGCGGCGCGCATTTCTTTCTCGAGCTGGCGTTCGAAAGGAGCTGTACGTCCCTCCATGAACGCGCTCAGGTCCTCTGCGAGTTTGCGATGGTCTTCCTCGGAGATGCGACCGACGCACGGCGCCGAACACCGATCGATGTATCCGAGCAGGCACGGTCTCCCCTGTGCTTCCGCGCGCCGAAGCACTCCCGCACTGCACGTTCGAACGGGGAACGTGTTCAGTAGATTGTCGATCGTCTCGCGTATGGCCCACACGTGTGTGTAGGGCCCGAAGTAGCGTGTGCCCGGCCGCCTGGCATCCCGAGATATCGCCGCCCGCGGATACTTCTCCTGCATTGAAACTGCAAGGTACGGATAGGACTTATCATCGCGGAAAATGACGTTGTATCGGGGATCTAGCTCATTGATCCACTGGTATTCCAGGGTCAATGCCTCAATCTCTGAACCGACAATGGTCCACTGCACTGCGCGAGCATGACTGACCATTTGTGCCGTGCGCGGGTGCAAAGCTTCGGGGTCTTGAAAATAGTTGACAATCCGGGAACGGAGATTCTTTGCCTTCCCGACGTAGATGACGCGTCCTTCCGCATCGCGGAAACGGTACACGCCAGGCTGTCGCGGAATCTCAGAGGTTGGCGGACGCCAGTCGGGTCCACCGCTTCCCTTCTTGCTCCCGTCCATACAACCTCCTGACTCCATTCTACGAGGTTCGGGACTTAAGACAGAAGGGCGGACTAGCGATACGAAGTGCGCCGATAGCGATGAAGCACGTGTACAAGACCTGGAGGGATCCGGTGGCACCCAACTCAGCGTCCCGAAACACTCCGATTATGGGCGCCCTTTCCGAATGTCTTTCAAAGTTTGTAGCATGGGTCTGTTGTGATTATTGGGCGCTTACGCGCGTGAGGAAGTGAGGAAACATGACGACGTATGAGGTGGCCCTGCCCGCCGAGCTCGGAGACTCTCCGACGCGGACGGATTACACGCTCCCCCAGCTTTACGCTCAACGCGCCCACAAGCATCCCGGCAGCGTGGCAGTGGAAAAACGGACTGCGTTCGGAGGATGGCAAGAGGTCCGGATCGAAGAGCTTCTTGCAGACGTTGAGCGGATTGCCTGCGGCCTAATCGGTCTTGGAATCCAGCCCCGCGAAAGCGTTGCAATCCTAGCCGCGAACTCATACGAATGGATGCTCCTTGATCTGGCCATCATGAGCGTAGGTGCGGTCACCGTTCCAATCTACGAGTCGGATTCTGCTGCGCAAATACGACACATCCTGAAAGACGCGGACGTGAAACGTGTCTTCACGGAGACCATTCAGCAGGCTGAACTGGTGCAGGCAGCACAGGGTGACGGCACAGTCCCGGCGGACTCCATCGACTCGGGTGCTCTACGGCGCATAGCTGAGGCGTCGCGACACGTCGCTCCGATCGCTGTGATGAACCGGACGCGGGGCATTAGCAGCAGCGACCTGGCGACCATCATCTACACTTCTGGGACTACCGGACTGCCGAAGGGCGTTGAGCTGACTCACGCCAACTTCGTTACCACTTCCGACGCAGCACACCAGGTGCTGCCGGAGATAACCAACAACCCCAAAACCCGTGTCCTTCTCTTTCTTCCACTTGCCCATGTCTTGGCACGCTTCGTTATGCACACTCTGGCGGTTAGCCCGGGAACGATTGCTTTTTCTCCTGACACAAAGAACCTCATCAGCGACATTGCCGCTTTCAAACCCACAACCCTCCTAGCAGTCCCGCGTGTCATGGAGAAGGTGTACGCCACGGCCCAAGGCAAGGCTGGAGGTGGCACGAAAGCCAGACTCTTTAGCTGGGCCGCCAAGCAGGCTAAAAGCGTGTCAGCCGCTTCAGACAAGAAGCACGGGCCCTCCGGTCTTCTCAAGATGAAGGCATCCCTCGCTGATGCTCTCGTTCTGAAAAAGATCCGAGCAGCGCTGGGACCGGACCTTGAGTACGTGGTATCGGGAGGCGCACCGCTAGCCCCAGAACTCGCTCACTTTTACAGGGGCCTCGGGATAACCCTGCTACAAGGTTATGGGCTTTCAGAATCCACGGGCCCAATTGCTGTCCAGCTACCGGGGGCAAACCCTCCCGGAGGAGTCGGCTTCGTCCTTCCTGGCAATGAGGTGAAGATTTCCCCTGACGACGGGGAGATCTTCCTTCGTGGAAATGCGATATTCCCCGGTTACCACAACCTTGAACAGGCCACAGAAGAGTCTTTCGAAGACGGTTGGTTCCGGACCGGTGACCTCGGCTCCATTGATGAATCCGGACAGCTCAGAATCACCGGGAGGAAAAAGGAGCTCCTAGTGACAGCGGGCGGCAAGAATGTATCCCCGGAGGTCCTTGAGGAAGCTCTTATCACCCACCCTCTCATTGGCCAGGTCATAGTTGTTGGCGACCAGAAGCCTTTCATCGGCGCCCTGATTACGTTGGACCCGGAAATGCTGCCCGTTTGGCTGCGTAACAAGGGGCTAGCGGTGGTTGACCCCGTGTTGGCTGCCGAGGTGCCCGAGGTGCAAGCCTCTTTACAACGCGCGATAGACCGGGCAAACGCCAAGGTGTCTCGGGCTGAGTCCATTCGCAAGTTCCGGGTTGTAAACGCAGATTTCACCGTGGAGAACGGTTATCTGACGCCCTCCCTCAAGCTTCGCAGAGGAAAAGTCTTGGAGGACTATGCCGCCGACCTGGAAGCAATATACGCCGATTGAGGTTTATCCACAGGCCGCTGCGTACAGAGAGCCACCTCATTAGGCTTCAGGTAGAGCAACCGAAGAATCCAAGCTGGGTTTCCCGTGGGGGACTCTGCAGAGCCCCCCACGGGAAACCCAGCTTGGATCTGTGATGCATGGGAAGGTGACCGCACGTATGGAGCAGACAGTGGAGAGTGGCGCGGCCTCGAAAAAGGGAATGATCGTCGGGGAAGACGGGGTGGTGCGGCCATATTGGGCGGCATCCGACCCGATGCTCAGGGACTACTACGACACGGAATGGGGCGTCCCCGTTCACGGGGACGCTGAACTATTCGAACAGCTCAGTCTGGAGGTTTTCCAGGCTGGCCTTTCGTGGCGAATCATCCTGGCCAAACGTGCGGCACTGCGTGAGGCATTCTCCGGCTTTGATCCAGACGTAGTTGCTGCTTATGGGAAAGTACAGGTCGAAGAGCTTCTGGGCAGACAGGGCATCATTCGGAACCGCCAGAAGATACAGGCAACCGTCAACAATGCTGCGGCAGTCGTGCAGCTCAGGGCGTGCGGCGGATTGTCTCAACTGCTGTGGTCATTCAAGCCCGACCGAGATAATCAGTCCCAGGAGGCGCAGGACGCGGTTACCTCCTGCCCCGAATCAACAGCCTTGGCAAAGGAGCTTCGTTCTCGCGGTTTCAAGTTCGTAGGCCCGACCAATATGCGGGCCTTGATGGAGGCAGTGGGCATCGTGGATGTCCGCTCCAAACAGTGATCGCGGGCGCACCAAACCAGGAGCTGCCTCGAAAAGCGAACCTAGCTGCGTTCGCTCGCACACACCGCTAAGATATCTAAACGGGTCGCCCGGCCCACCAACCCCGATGGGAAAGTGACGGTCCACGTGTTCTACAACCCCGAAGGCTTCTGGGAGAATCCGCTTCTGCGGGAGGTATCCGACGAACAGAGCCTGCCAAAACTTATCTTTGCCCGCGCAAAGGCAAGGCCGGACGACGTAGTCGGACAACAGCGCGGTGGTGTCGGCACCTGGCGGAAGATTACAGCTGCTCAACTTGCTGGGGACATTCGGTCCACCGCAAAGGGGCTCTACGCGTTGGGGCTCCGTCCCGGCGGTCACGTGGGAATCCTAGCTGCGACAAGCTATGAATGGGCACTACTCGACTACGCGACATTGGCGCTCGGAGCGGTCGTAGTACCGATTTATGAGTCGGACTCAGCCATCCAGATCAAGCACATCCTTTCCGATGCCAAAGTCAACATTGTCGTCACACAAACGGGACAGCAGGCTGAACTGGTTCACTCAGTGAAAGCAAAGTCTGTGAAACACATACTGTCATTGGACCAGGGAGCGCTGCGTTCGTTGCGGTATTCCGGAGCCAATATCCATGACGAGGTCGTGGAGGCAATCCTCCAGGAGACACAGCTTTCGGACGTGGCCACCCTTATTTACACATCGGGGACGACCGGTTTGCCAAAGGGAGTGATCCTGACCCACGGGAACTTCGTCCGTCCATTGATGCAGGCATATGACATTTTGCCCCACCTTATCGACGATCCTAAGGCGCGAGTATTACTTTTCCTGCCAGTGGCACACGTGCTAGCGCGGTTTGTGATGCACGGGGTGCTTATCGGGCGCGGCCGCGTCGGCTTCAGCCCGAACACTCACACACTTTTGCAAGACATTTCCGACTTCAAACCAACTGCTCTCTTGGCCGTTCCTCGCGTTCTTGAGAAGGTCTACAACTCCGCTTCCGCGAAGGCGGGAACCGGCTTCAAGAAGCGCGTGTTCTCATGGTCGGCGCACCAGTCTAGGAAACTATCTGAGGCCACCGCCTACCCGAGTGCAGACAAAGATCGGGAGGCCTCCGAAGAAAAGAGTCTCACCTCCACGGGCCCCAGCCTGGGGTTGCGCGTGTCCCACAGGGCGGCAGACGCGCTGGCACTTGGAAAGATAAAGAGGGTGCTGGGCTCTGATCTGCATATGGTCATCTGCGGCGGCGCGCCCCTTTCAGTGGATCTTGCACATTTCTTCCGCGGATTAGGCATCGATCTGCTTCAGGGATACGGCCTGTCTGAGACAACCGGGCCCGTGACTGTGGAGCTGCCCGGCGATAACCCGCCGGACTCCGTCGGCTACTTGTGGCCGGGGAATGAGATGCGCCTAGCGGACGATAAAGAGCTGCTTCTGCGCGGAGTGTCCGTGAGCCCCGGCTATCACAACCTTCCGAAAGCGACGGCCGAAGCTTTCAAGGACGGCTGGTTCCACACGGGAGACCTTGGCAGCATCGACGCGGAGGGCCGCCTGTCAATCATCGGGCGCAAGAAGGAGCTTCTAGTCACTGCCGGTGGTAAGAACGTGTCACCAGAGATCCTGGAGCAGTCTCTTTCCTCGCACCCTCTTGTTGGTCACGTGGTAGTTGTTGGAGACGGGAGGCCCTACATTGGAGCCCTGGTCAGCCTAGACCCAGAAATGCTGGGACCCTGGCTGCGGAACCACGACCTACCCATGGTTGAGCCGCATATCGCAGCGAGCATGCCCCAGGTTCGCGACTCAATCTCTAGGGCAATAGCGAAAGCCAACGACAGTGTTTCGCGGGCAGAATCCATTCGCCGATTCCGGATCTTAAACGCAGATTTCAACGTCGCTAACGGCTACCTCACGCCCTCTTTGAAGCTAAAACGCCACCGTGTTTTGGAGGACTTCTCCAATGAGATTGATGCCCTCTATGACCTGACTCCGGAAGAGTTGGCGGGTACGGGCGGGATCGTAGCTCCCCCAGCCAGTTAAGAGGCACTGAGCTCTTTGGCCACCCACTCCTCGCGCTCATGTTCGCGTTTGAGAAGGTCCGCCAAGTAACCGCCTGTCCAGGATCCCTCTACCTCGGCAACCTGTTCGGGCGTGCCCGTAGCAATGATCTCGCCGCCGCCGGATCCCCCTTCGGGACCCATGTCAATGAGCCAGTCCGCACTCTTGATGACATCCAAGTTGTGCTCAATAACGACGACGGTGTTCCCCTTGTCGACGAGATTCTGCAAAACTAGTAGCAACTTACGAATGTCCTCTGAGTGGAGTCCCGTAGTTGGCTCGTCCAACACGTAGATGCTTCGCCCGTTGGAGCGGCGCTGCAACTCGGAGGCTAGTTTCACTCGCTGTGCTTCCCCACCAGAAAGCGTGGTCGCGGACTGCCCCAGCCGCACGTAACCAAGGCCGACCTCAACCAGAGTGTTCAGATGCCTGGCGATACGTGGGATCGCGGCAAAGAAGTCAGCGGCCTGAGCTATGGGCATATCCAAGATATCCGCGACAGTCTTCCCCCGGTACTTGATTTCGAGTGTTTCCCGGTTGTACCTAGCTCCGCGGCATACCTCGCACGGAACGTACACGTCCGGAAGGAAGTTCATCTCGATCTTAATCGTTCCGTCGCCCTTACAAACCTCGCATCTACCGCCCTTAACGTTGAACGAAAAGCGGCCCGGTCCGTAACCACGCACCTTGGACTCGTTCGTTTCGGCAAACAGTTTGCGCACGTGATCCCACACTCCCGTGTAGGTGGCCGGGTTGGATCTCGGCGTGCGCCCAATCGGGGACTGATCAACGTGGACTATCTTGTCCAGATGCTGCAAGCCGGAGATGGAACGGTGCCGCCCCGGCACTAAACGGGCGCGGTTAAGTCGGTTAGCCAGGGCCCGGTACAGAATCTGGTTGATCAGCGTAGATTTTCCGGAACCCGACACACCCGTAACAGAGACCAGCAAACCCAATGGAATGGTCGCAGTTATATCCTTCAGGTTGTTCTCTCGGGCTCCCCGAATCGTGAGAACCCGGTCCTTGTCGACTGGTCTACGTTCCTTTGGCATCTTGATGCTCTTCTGTCCGCGCAAATACTGGCCCGTGACAGAGCGAGGCTCGCTGAGGATCCCCGGGACCGGTCCGGAGTAGACGATATCGCCGCCGCGCTCCCCCGCTCCGGGCCCGATGTCTACTACCCAGTCCGCCGATTCCATCGTCTCTTCGTCGTGCTCAACAACGATTAGAGTGTTGCCCAAATCGCGCAGGTGCAGCAACGTATCGATCAAGCGCCGGTTATCGCGCTGATGCAGGCCGATGGAAGGTTCATCCAGGACGTAGAGGACACCGACCAGTCCGGACCCTATCTGGGTAGCCAGCCTGATCCGCTGCGCTTCCCCTCCCGAAAGCGAACCCGCAGACCTAGCTAACGTCAGATACGTGAGTCCGACATTAACGAGAAACTCCAATCGCGCCAAGATTTCGGTCAGGATGGGCTTGGCGATCTGCCCGTCGCGCCCGCTCAGCTCCAAATCACGCAGAAACTCCAACGTCTCCACAATGGAAAGACCGGTCAGTTCGGCTATGTTTAGGCCTCCGACCTTCACGGCCAAGACTTCCGGACGCAGTCGGGCTCCGTGGCATTTCGGACACGGCACATCCCGCATGTAACCGTCCAGCCGGTCCCGAACATAGTCTGAGTCCGTCTCTTCGATCTTCCGAGCCACGTAATGAGCAGCGCCTTCGAACCCAGTTGTGTACGCGCGCTGACGTCCCCACCGATTCTTATACTTCACATGGACTTTGAAGTCCTTGCCGTGGATTATGTCCTTTCGGATCCCCTTGGGAAGCTCTTTCCAGGGAAGGTTCATGTCGAATTCGAGCTGTTGCGACAACGAAGCGAGAACCTGTTGCTGGTATCTCTGGTTAGCGCCCCAAACCGCAACGGCACCCTCTGCCAGGGATAGATCTTCATCCGGAACGAGCAGATCCGGGTCGACCTCAGTGCGGATTCCTAAACCCGCGCATTCTTCACACGCACCGTACGGCGCGTTGAACGAAAACGTCCGTGGCTCAATTTCCTCTAAACCCAGTTGGTGGTCATTAGGGCAGGCACGTGTCTCAGAAAAACGCCTGTACTTGAGGTCGTCTTCCGGGTCCAAGTCCACCCTGTCCGTGACGACTAGTCCTTCGGCAAGCGCTAGTGCATTCTCAACTGAGTCTGTTAGCCGACTTTTGATTCCGTCGCGTATGACCAGGCGGTCTATAACGACATCGATATTGTGTTTCAGGTTCTTTTCCAGGGTGGGAGGGCTGTCTAACCTGTGCATCTCCCCGTCCACGATGACCCTGGAGTACCCGTGTGACAGAAGTTCGGAAAACAGTTCGGAATACTCACCTTTGCGACCCCGGATCACAGGGGCTAGAACCTGGAAACGCGTGCCTTCCGGCCACTGTAGGATCTGGTCGACAATCTGCTGAGGAGTTTGCGCTGTTATCAGTTCTCCACATTGCGGACAGTAGGACGTCCCAGCGCGGGCATACAGAAGTCGGAGGTAGTCGTAGACCTCCGTGACCGTGCCAACCGTAGAGCGCGGGTTACGAGAGGTCGACTTTTGATCGATGGAAACCGCAGGGGAAAGCCCCTCAATGAAGTCCACGTCCGGTTTGTCCATGCGCCCTAGAAACTGCCGGGCGTAGGAGGACAACGACTCTACATAGCGTCGCTGCCCCTCAGCGAAGATAGTGTCAAAAGCTAGGGAGGACTTCCCCGATCCGGAAAGCCCCGTGAACACAATCATCTTGTCCCTTGGCAATTCAAGGTCCACGTTCTTGAGATTGTGTTGCCTGGCGCCGCGGATAATCAGATCAGTAGTCACCCAGCCATCCTAACTTGACGGGGCGCCATGACACACCTGTTCGATTACGCCCACCGCGAGATGTACTTAGTTGGGACCCACTTGGGCGCCCCTACCGAGGTAGGGGTTATTGAGGCCCCTTCGGCCGCGCCTAGTGACCCAGCAACGAATTGCCACTAGGATGTGGGCATGGCTCTCTACGTGGTTGAGTACCGATACGATGAAGCACTGTCTAACCTGGTAAGCGATTTTCGCCCAGCGCACCGGGAATACCTGCGCGGATTGAAGGATGCAGGCAACCTTGTGGCTTCGGGTTTTCTCCGCGACAGCCTCTTCGACGGTGCAATGCTGATTCTTCGGGCGAATTCAGCGCAGGAAGCAAGAGACCTGTTGGAGGACGACCCGTTCGCTGCCAACGGTCTGATTCATTCGCTTCTTGTACGTGAGTGGCATCCGACGCTCGGAGATCTAGCCGACGAGTTCGATACGACTTTTCCAATCGCCTGAAGGCTGTCTAGCCAGCTCGCTCCAGGCTGGTGGCCAACGCAGCGGCCACGACCTGCGGATGCTCCACGCACGTCATGTGCCGACTGGGGGCGACGACCTCGAATAGGCCGCGGGCTCCCGGAAGAACCTGGGCGAGGTCCTCTGCCTGCCCCGGGGTCATGCCCGCGTCCTGATCCCCCGTCAAGAGCAGGGTTGGCTGCCGCACCCGACTTAGCTTAGGTCGCAGATCCGTGCTCGCGATTATTTCGCAGCACTGCGCGTACCCCTCCGGGTCACACGCTAGGAATGCTTCCAGTGTCCGCAAATAGCGCCCCGCGTTGGGCCCCTCTCTAAACTCCGGGGTAAACCATCTGTCCATGGTGGCGTCGGCCAGGCTAGCCATTCCCTGTTCGCGCACCTGCTGGGCGCGTTCAAGCCATGGCTCGGGGGGCGGCAGCGCGGGTCCAGAGTCGAACATTGCCAGAGAAAGAACGCGTTTCTCTTCTCTTTGGGCAAGCGCCAAGGAAACCATCCCTCCCAGGGAGATGCCGCCCGCGTGGAACTCACTGACCCCGATCTGGTCCAACCCGGCAAGCACCTGGTCCACCAGATGTGACATCGTCGCCTTAGTCGTAAGCCGTCTGGATTCGCCGTGCCCCGGCATTTCCCAACGTATAATGCGCCACGACCCGGAAAGAGCCGCGGTGACCTCGTCCCAAACCCTGTGGTCCGAGCCCAAAGAGTGTCCAAGGACGACCGCAGGCGCATCCGTCAGCCCGTCCTCGTAAAACGCCAGTTCGCTCATGTGACTCCTGCTCCTACCCGAAACCGCTTTGTTAATCTGAAACTTATCTCTATCGCGGCGGCAGAGGCGACGCCGATCGCGACAATCACAGCCCACTCCCCGGGACTGGGCCAATGCAGAGCAAAGAACTTGCGCGTGAACGGTATTAGGACACCTAGCGTCGCACCCGCACCCATGGCAAGGATGAGCAGCCATCTCCACCAGTTCAGCGGACGCGCCGATATGCCAAGCAGCCACAGTGCCCCGATTATGAGCGTGAGCGTCGCGGCAGTCTGCCCCGGGACGGTGTCCACTCCGATCAGTCCGTAGGCCGCAAGTGCACCCGCTGCAAGAAAGATGCCTGAGGGGACTGCTAACCAGAGCGTGCGCTTAAGAAAACCGGGGCGATAGGGCCTTGTCGCAGGTCCTAAGGCCAAAAGAAACGCGGGCACGCCAATCGTGAACGTCCCGATATACGTCAGGTGGCGCGGCAGGAAGGGATACACCCAACCGATAAGAGAGACCACGACTGCCAGGACCATGGCATACGTGGTCTTCGACAAGAAAAGTGCAGAGACACGTTCCATATTGGCGATGATCCGCCGTCCCTCCGCAACGACTCCGGGCAGCACCGCGAACTCATTGTTCATGAGAACCATTCGGGACACCGCCTTTGTCGCCGGAGCTCCGTCTCCCATGGAGATGCCCAGGTCGGCCTCTTTCAGCGCGAGGGCGTCATTAACCCCGTCGCCGGTCATCGCTACTGTTCGCCCGGCTCTCTGTAGCGAGCGAACCAGTCCACGCTTTTGTTCCGGCGTCACCCGACCAAAAACGTCCACGTCTGCCGCTGCCCGGTCGAACTCAGGAGTGTCGATGTCCGGCAGCTCTCTGGCATCTAAGACGTTAAGTTCTCTTCCGCCTGCAAGCCCAAGCCGGGCTGCCAGAGAGCCAACCGTGCGGGCGGAATCACCAGAGATCACTCGGACTCTGACATCTTGCTCGCCGAAGTATTCCAAGGTCTCAGCGGCGTCCGGACGCAGATCTTCTTCCAGCACCACTACGGACGCGGGAGTCAGGTCTGTAGGGAGATCCCGGTCCTCTTCGACCTCCTCCCGGGTCGAAGCCAGGCACAGAGAACGTTTCCCGGATTCCGAAGCATCTGCTACGCAGGCCCGGGCCATTCCAACTTTGTCCCCCGCGCTGTGGTCCAGAAGAATCTCGGGGGCACCCAGTACCCACGAGGTCTCCCCGACGCGCACAGATGCCCACTTTCTAGCCGAGTTGAAGGGAACCGCTGCCTCGACGGGAACCTGAAGCATTTCGACGCTCGGCTGCAGCTGCAACAGCTCCTGGACGGCCACCGCCGAAGGGTTTGCACGGTCGGAAGTCAGCGCATTCAGAGCAGAGCGCGCGTCTGAGACGCTACTGCTCCCCACAAAATCGGTAATGCGCTCCCCTCGTATGCCCCCGGTCGTGAGTGTGCCGGTCTTGTCTACGCAGAGTTCGTCGACCCTGGCCAAAATCTCTACTGCTGGGAGTTCCTGGACTAGAACCCCCGAGCGGGACAATGTGGCGGATGCTAAGCCGAAGTTGAGTGAGGTCAACAAAACAAGGCCTTGAGGAACCATCCCCACGACTCCCGCCACGGCCAAAACCATAGCCGCGCGCCAGTCCCAATCGGTCACGCGCGCCTGGGACCAAGCAAGAAGGATAATCATCGGGGGCAGGACCATCGTGATCCACGTCAGGACCTTGTCAATGGACTGTTGGATCTCGCTCACAGCTAAGGAGAATTTTTTCGCTTCAGCTGCAACCTGGTGAGCCCAGGCGTCCTGCCCGATCTTTGCCACCCGCATCGCGCCCGACCCGGCGACCACCGCCGTGCCGGATAACAGGGCATCGCCGGTTTGCTTTCGCACGGGGAGGGACTCCCCCGTAAGAATGGACTCGTCAACTTCCAAGCCATGCGTTGTCAGAGTATTCCCGTCAGCGGCAATCTGGTCCCCCAGGGACAGGCTCACAACGTCGTCTATGACCAGGTCCTCTGTGGGGATCGAGGTCACGGAGCCGTCTCGCAAAACCTGAGCTGTCGGAGCGTCCAAGACCGCCACGGAATCCAGAATCCTTTTTGCGCGCAACTCGGAAAACATCCCGATAGCGATGTTCATTACCAAAACTATGCCGAAAACAGCATCTCGCCAGTCACCAAGAAGGATGACCACAATCGCCGCTGTACCCAAAATGGCGTTGAAAAGTGTGAACAGGTTGGCGCGAACAATTTCCAGCGCGGGCCTTGAAGTCGCGGAAGGGACAAAGTTGCTCTGCCCTGCTTCGTGGCGACGCTGGACTTCTTCAGTGCTTAGTCCTTGCTCGGTTAACTGCTCCTGGTGGGTGCCGCTCATTGCCTCATCCTAGCTGGGCCAAGCGATCTCACGCTCCGGCCTGCGCGTCGTCGCCGTGACCAGCCACCCATTTGTTGCGGGCGATGGAGGCAAAAACAGTGACCGTGATGATCCCTAGGATCACGATAAGTGACGGTGCGATACCGATCTCTGGCACCGGAACCGGCTGGCCCCCGTTAATAAACGGCAGGTTGTTTTCGTGCAGTGCATGCAGAACCAGCTTTGCTCCAATGAAAGCCAGAATCAATGCTAAGCCGTAATGCAGGTACACCAACTTTGCTAGCAGGCCATCTATCAGGAAGTAAAGCTGGCGTAGGCCAAGCAGCGCCATGGCGTTAGCTGCAAAAACTATGTACGGTTCCTGCGTGAGCCCAAAGATGGCCGGGATCGAATCAAACGCGAACATGATATCCGCGCCGCCAAGAGCCAGCACGGTGAGAAGCATTGGCGTGATGTAGGTTTTTCCGCCGTGGCGAGTCAAGAAACGCTGCCCGACGAACCCGTCACTCACAGGGAAGACCCGGCGAACCAGCGCGGTGAAACGGTTCTCCTTGTATTCCTCATCCTCTTCCTCTGTCCCCACTCCGGCGCGAGCCTGGGAATACGCCGTCCAAATCAGCCAGGCGCCAAACAGGTAGAAGACCGCTGAGAATCGCTCGATGATCGCGGCCCCCACAAGAATGAACACCAAGCGCAGGACCAACGCGATGATGATCCCCGACATCAGCGCCTTTTGCTGGTATTCCCTGGGGACTCTAAACGCAGAGATGATGAGCACGAACACGAATAGGTTGTCGATCGACAGAGCTTTTTCAGTTATGTAACCCGCGTAGTACTCGCCGGCAAGAGCGGGACCGAACTCCCACCATGTGAACAGGCCAAATACGAGCGCCAAGAGGATATAGGCCAGCGACCACCAGGCGGCTTCTTTGATGGTCGGCGCGTGCGGAGTACGAACGTGCCCAACAATGTCGAACGTGATCAAAACCGTCACGATAACGATTAGGATCAGCCAAGCCCAGAAGCCAACTTCCATTGGGTTCCCATTTCTTTTCGGAGTAGACCAGATAAGTGAGGTCTCATCCAACCCAAAGAAACGGGTGTCCGCACCGGGCCTAGAAGGGCCGTATTGACGATGCGAGCTTAGCGGGATTACTCCCCTCAAGGGTCCAGTGTAAAGGCGGGGGTAGCGGCCATCAAGTCCGCTAGTCAGCAGCTCGCATTGCCCGTAGCTCCTTCTTGAGATCCTGGATTTCGTCGCGGAGCCTTGCCGCAAGCTCGAACTGTAACTCGTCCGCAGCCGCATGCATTTGAGCTGAGAGTTCCTCGATCAGGTCCCGCAGGTCACCCTGGGCCACGCTGGCTAGTTGCGCGCGCGATTCCATACCCGGAGCCGGTGAAGGAGTGTGGCCGACTTCAGTGCCTTTTCGGTAGCCACCTGCCAACAGTTCTTCGGTGTCGATGTCCTCACGCGCAAGCATGTCGGTAACATCCGCGATCTTCTTACGCAGTGGCTGGGGGTCGATCTCATGGTCCAGGTTGTAGTCGATCTGCTTCTGACGTCGCCGCTCGGTTTCTTCGATTGCTTCGCGCATCGAGTCGGTGACGTTGTCCGCATACATGTGGACTTCCCCAGAAACGTTCCTGGCGGCGCGCCCTATCGTTTGGATAAGTGACCTGGTAGAGCGCAAGAACCCTTCTTTATCCGCGTCCAAGATTGCCACCAGAGATACTTCGGGCAGGTCCAGCCCCTCCCGCAGCAAGTTGATACCCACTAGGACGTCAAACTTCCCCATTCGCAGTTCTCGAAGAAGCTCGACCCGCCGCAACGTGTCCACGTCGGAATGCAGGTACTCGACTTTGACGCCGCGTTCTGCCAGGTACACCGTGAGCTCTTCGGCCATCTTCTTGGTCAACGTTGTGACCAGGACTCTCTCATCTTTTTCCACCCGCTGGCGAATCTGCTCCAGCAGGTCATCGATCTGCCCGTCGGTTGGCTTTACGACCACCTTCGGGTCTACCAATCCCGTGGGGCGAATGATCTGTTCCACCGTGCCATCTGACCTGTCCAGCTCATATGGTCCAGGGGTAGCCGACAGGTACACGGTCTGTCCGATTCGTTCTAGGAATTCTTCCCATTTCAGCGGACGGTTATCCATCGCTGAGGGGAGCCTGAAACCGTGTTCAACCAGCGTCCTCTTCCGCGACATGTCGCCTTCGTACATCGCGCCAATCTGGGGCACAGTCACGTGGGACTCATCGATGATGAGAACGAAATCTTCAGCGAAGAAGTCGAGCAGTGTGTGAGGCGGGGTGCCCTCCCCGCGTCCGTCAATGTGACGCGAGTAGTTTTCGATACCGGCACAGGAGCCCATCTCACGCATCATTTCGAGGTCGTACGTAGTCCTCATCCGAAGCCGCTGCGCCTCTAGGAGCTTGCCCCGTTTCTCGAACCACTTGACGCGGTCCTCCAGTTCTTCTCCTATCGAGGCGATAGCACGCTTCATTCTTTCCTTCCCCGCTACGTAGTGGGTCGCGGGGAAGATGTGGACCTTTGAGGCCTCCCGTATTGTCTGTCCTGTGAGCGGGTGTAGGACCGCCAGAGAGTCGATCTCATCGCCGAACAGTTCTATTCGAATGGCTAGTTCCTCGTACACGGGGATGATCTCAATCGTGTCCCCGCGAACCCGGAAGGTCCCGCGCGTGAACGCGATGTCATTGCGAGCGTACTGCATAGCGACAAAGTCACGTAGGAGCTGGTCGCGTTCAACCTGCTGCCCGACTTCCAGTTCCAGCATGCGCGCCACGTATTCCTCGGGTGTTCCCAGGCCGTAGATGCAGGATACCGAGGAGACGACAACCGTGTCCCTGCGGGTTAGGAGAGAGTTCGTCGCGGAGTGGCGCAGCCTCTCCACCTCTTCGTTGATCGAAGAGTCCTTCTCGATGAACGTGTCCGTTTGGGGCACGTAGGCTTCTGGCTGGTAGTAGTCGTAGTAGGAGACGAAGTACTCCACGGCGTTGTGTGGAAGCAGCTCTCTGAACTCGGTTGCCAGCTGCGCGGCAAGGGTCTTATTCGGCGCCATGACCAAAGCTGGGCGTTGAAGCTGTTCTATCAGCCAGGCGGTGGTCGCAGATTTTCCCGTTCCGGTGGCTCCCAGCAGGACTATGTCCTGTTCTCCGTTGTTGATTCGTTCGACCAATTCTTTGATGGCAGCTGGTTGGTCGCCGGACGGGTCAAAGTCCGAAATGACCTCGAAGGGGTGTTCTTCGCTGCGTAGGATCTGGTCGACACTCATGTGCTAAGGATATCCGGGGGCAGAGATGCCAGCGTAAATCACGCTATAAGCCCAACAGCTTCCCCAGACACCGGGTGGCCTCGGCTAGTGTCTCCGGATCCGAATCATTCACTAGAACGTAGTCCGCTATTGCCCTGCGCTCAGCGGCGCTTGCCTGGGACTCCATGCGTCTTTGTGCTTCATCCTGCGCTAGTCCGCGTTCAAGTAGACGTTGGAACCTGATGTCCGTTGGAGCTTCGACGACAACAACCGCGTCGAAGAGGGACCCCATCTTCCGCTCCACCAAAAGCGGGACTTCGTAAACCCCGACCTGTCCTGGTTGGAGGGAAGAAAACGCGTTCTTGCGAGCCTCTTCGATAAGAGGGTGGGTGATCCCCTCCAATGCCGCCAGCAGTTCCCTGTCACGAAAAACCAGGGCCGCTAGAGCCCCCCTGTCCAAGCTGCCGTCCGCCCTCAGCACGTCCGGTCCAAAGGTATCCACCAACTGGGAAAGCCCCGGGGTCCCGATCTCCACGACTTGGCGGGCAAGCGTATCCGCGTCCACGACCAGAGCGCCATGTTCTCGGAGCCCCCGCCCGACGGCGGACTTACCGGCCCCGATCCCACCGGTAAGACCCACTAGGACGGGCTCGGAAAGGTCTAGCGGCTCCTCGGTAAGAACCTTCAGTTTCATGCGACCAGCATAGTGAACTCACGCGCCTGTGGTCTCCGGTATCCGCGAGAACAGGTTTACCGCCCCCGGGACAATCTGCAGCGGCAGAAAGCAAAAAGCGGGGGTACCCAACTGGGTACCCCCGCTTTCGCGACTGACTGCTAGTTGCCGGAAGTCAACTTCTCCCTCAGGGCCGCTAGGGCCTCATCGGACGCTAAGGTTCCCTCAGCGCCTTCATCAGAGGAGTAGGAAGCGGGCGCCGCTTCAGCTGGCGACTCTTCGGCGTCTGCCTCCAGAGCCGCGGCGACCTGCGCACGGTGCGCCTCCCACCGGGACTGTGCTTCTGCGTACTGGCTCTCCCAAGCTTCCCGCTCGGACTCGAAGCCTTCCATCCACTCCTGGGTCTCGGGGTCGAAGCCCTCAGGGTACTTGTAGTTGCCGTTCTCATCGTACTCGGCAGCCATACCGTACAGTGACGGATCGAACTCTTCAGAGGCCGGGTCCACGCCCTCGTTGGCCTGCTTAAGGGACAGCGAGATGCGGCGACGATCCAGGTCAATGTCGATGACCTTCACAAACGCGTCGTCCCCGACCTTCACAACCTGTTCCGGCATTTCGACGTGGCGCTGGGCCAGCTCGGAAATATGGACCAGGCCCTCGATACCGTCTTCCACGCGAACGAACGCGCCAAACGGAACCAGCTTCGTAACCTTGCCGGGCACGACCTGTCCGATGGCGTGGACGCGGGCAAAGGTCTGCCACGGGTCTTCCTGAGTGGCCTTGAGCGACAGGGAAACGCGTTCGCGATCCATGTCGACATCCAGGACCTCGACCTCAACCGGCTGGCCAACCTCGACAACCTCGGAAGGATGATCAATGTGCTTCCATGAGAGCTCAGAAACGTGAACCAGACCGTCTACGCCACCCAGGTCAACAAACGCACCGAAGTTAACAATGGAAGAGACATTACCCTTGCGAACCTGACCCTTTTGCAGCGTGTTCAGGAAGTTCGTGCGAACCTCAGACTGAGTCTGCTCCAGCCAGGACCGGCGGGACAGGACCACGTTGTTGCGGTTCTTGTCCAGCTCGATAATCTTCGCGTCCAACTCGCGACCGATGTACGGTCCAAGCTCACGTACACGACGCATTTCCACCAGCGAGGCAGGAAGGAACCCGCGAAGTCCGATGTCAAGAATAAGGCCGCCCTTGACGACCTCGATGACGGTTCCGGAAACGACACCGTCCTCATTCTTGACCTTCTCAATCTCTCCCCAAGCGCGTTCGTACTGAGCGCGCTTCTTGGAAAGAAGCAGGCGGCCTTCTTTGTCTTCCTTCTGGAGGACCAGGGCCTCGATCTTGTCACCAACCGCGACGACCTCGTCAGGGTCTACGTCGTGCTTGATGGAAAGTTCACGTGAGAGGATTACCCCCTCAGTCTTGTAGCCAATGTCGAGCAACACCTCGTCGCGATCGACCTTAACTACGGTTCCCTCTACGATGTCGCCATCGTTGAAGTACTTAATGGTTTCGTCAATGGCGTTAAGCAGATCCTGCTCAGAGCCAATGTCGTTGATAGCAACTTGAGGGGTGCCAGCCACTGGCTGGTCGGTAGAAGTGGTCATGTAGTTGTAAACTCCGAAACGGACATTATCTAGATGGATAGGACATTTGTTCCCGGGAGGAATCCCGCATTTTGCGCGCAAAACAAGGGATGCCGGTCTCAGGCACGCTCATGAGCTTACCAGCGGGAACTGACGACTCCGCGCTCCGATTGTTACGTTTTGCTCACAATATCGGTGTTCCTGACACGGATTTGTCTCTGCACCGAATTCCTAGTGAGCTGCGTCTCTCCACGAGTGCCCGACACCCACAGCGACATCCAACGGAACCGAAAGGTCAGCAGCCGAGCCCATGGCATCACGCACCATATTCTCCACCCGGTCCCTTTCCCCCTCCGCAATTTCCAGAACAAGTTCGTCATGGACCTGAAGAAGCAGACGTGACTTGAAGCCACCATCCTCCAGCTCCCGTTCAACCCGGTTCGTCGCTAGCTTGATGATGTCCGCTGCAGTTCCCTGGATCGGTGCATTCAGAGCGGCTCTCTCAGCCATCTCTTGAACGCGGCGGCTGTCGTCCTGCAAGCCGGGAAAGTAGCGGCGGCGCCCGAGCATTGTCTCCGTGTAGCCGAGCACGCGAGCTTCCTCCACCACTTCCTGCAAGTAGCGCCCGATGTCACCAAAGCGCTCGAAGTACTTTGCGTGTAACTCGCGGGCTTCCTCCACGCTGACGTCAAGCTGCTTGGACAGACCAAACGGGGACAAGCCATACGCCAAGCCGTAGGAGGTCGCTTTGATCCGAGCTCGCAGCTCCGGAGTTACCTCATCTACTGGTACGCCGAAGATCATGGCCGCCATTGTCCTGTGTAGGTCTTCGCCCGACTTGAACGCAGCTATCAGCTCCGCGTCCTCTGAAAGGTGCGCCATTATGCGCATTTCGATCTGTGAGTAGTCCACGGACATTAGGTCCGCATAGCCGGGACCATTTACGAAGGCTTCCCGCACCCTGATTCCAAGGTCAGAGCGTGTGGGAATGTTCTGGAGGTTCGGATCTGAAGAAGCAAGCCTGCCCGTCGCGGTCACTGTTTGCTGGAACGTCGTGTGGATACGGCCGTCGGGGCGGACCTCCGCCATGAGTCCTTCGACCATTTGCAAGAGCTTTGCGAAGTCTCTATGCCTCAGCAGTGCTTCTAAGAACGGGTGTCCTGTCTTTGCAAACAGGTCTGTGAGCGCAGCGGCGTCTGTTGTCCACCCCGTCTTGGTTTTGCGAGTTTTGGGCATCCCCAGTTCTTCGAATAGCACCACTTGGAGTTGCTTTGGGCTTCCCAAGTTCACTTCGCGACCGGCCGCGGCATACGCATCTGCCCGCGAAAGAGCGACGCCTTCACGAAACTCTTTGGCAAGGGTTTCAAGGACGGTCATGTCGATGGCTATCCCTGCTATCTCCATCCCGTTCAGCACCTTTTGAGTTGGGATCTCTACTTCCGTCAAAAGCGGAAGCATGTCTTGCTTTTCGAGGATGTCCCGTAGCGGCTCCACAAGCCGGTATGTGAGGGCAGCGCGGTCAGCTAAGGCCTGCGCCCATCGCGGGCTGCTTCCCTCGGTAATTTCCCCCAGCGAGAAAAGTGCTCCATCGTCCTCCTCAGGTACCGTTTCACCTAGATATTCAGCTGCAAGGTCGTCCAGTCTGTACCCTCGGCGGTCAGGTCGCACCAGGTATGCGGCAAGCTCCGTCTCGAAAGAAACCGGTGGGAACTCCCACCCCTGTGCTTGGAACGCCTGCATAGCCGGTTTCGCGCCGTGAACAGCCATGCCCGCATCCGATGCAAAGAAACGCGCGAATACGGCTTCTTGAACGGAGTCAAGATGAGCCGGATCCGCAGCAAGCACGTCCCCATCAGACAGGAGCGCGAAGCCGACCAGGTTCTGCTCAGCCGTTCTACCGGAAGCCAAATAGCCCAGAGTGAAGTCGCTACGATCCTGGAGCCAAGCAGACACGTCAGTCTCCGGCCCGACAATAGTCACGGACTTCAGTGAGAAGTCCGGTTGTGAGGCCTGCTCTTCTGCCACCACTTCTCGCTCAACGTTGAGGGCACGGTAGACCCTGTCTCTCAGTCGAGCAAAGTCCAGCGTGTCAAAGAGATCCTCAAGCTCTGCATGATTGGCTGCAGTGGGTACCAGATCAGGTATGTCCACTCCCAGCTCCACATCGTCCACCAGGTGGTTGAGCCGTCGATTCCGGCGTACGTCGTCTAGGTGTTCGCGAAGTGCCTCTCCGCGTTTGCCGCCTATCGCATCCGCGTTTTCAAGAAGATTCGTCAGACCTCCGTATTTTTTCAGCCACTGCGCCGCGGTTTTGTCTCCCACTCCGGGCACGCCTGGCAAATTATCAGCAGTTTCTCCTACCAATGCGGCTATCTCCGGGTACATCACCGGGGGGACCCCGTAACGTTCTTCTACAGCTTCCGGGGTCATGTACCGCAGGTCAGAGGCGCTTCGGCCGGGATATATGACGGTGACCGAGTCGGATACGAGCTGGAACGTGTCCCGGTCACCGGACGCGATGAGCACTTCCAATCCGGCTTGACTCCCCTGTTTGGTCAAGGTGGCGAGGATGTCGTCGGCTTCGTAATCTTCTTTCGTGAGAGTGCGAATCCCCATGCGAGAGAGCATCTCGGAGATGATGGAGACCTGGCCCTTGAATTCCTCCGGTGTCTCAGAGCGGCCCGCCTTGTACTCTGGGTATTCCTTGTCGCGGAATGAGCCGCTTGGCAAGTCAAAAGCGACCGCTATGTGACTGGGGCTCTCCGTGTCTAGAAGGCGTGTCAACATGGAAAGGAAACCGTAGATCGCATTCGTTGACTGTCCCCCACTCGTGGTGAACTTCTCCACGGGCAACGCGAAGAAGGCGCGATACGCCATTGAATGTCCGTCTACAACCAGCATCTTTTTACTCACATATGCCACCATAGAGCCATGACACATCCCCTGCCTAGCGACCCGGAAGAGGCCGCTACTTTGGGCACGAAGCTTGGCATAGAGTCCGTGGCCGAGTCCGCGGAGAAAACTATCCTACGGATGCCCGTAGCTGGAAATACTCAGCCGACCGGCATACTGCACGGCGGAGCGACCGCTGCCCTATGCGAAGAGGCCGCGTCTAGGGCCGCAGGCGTACACGCAGCCGAGGTGGGCCGCTCCAACGGCACGAATATGGTGGCCGTAGGGACGAGCCTGGCAGTCACTCACTTGCGGCCCGCTAAGAGCGATGAGATTACAGCAACCGCGACAGCGCAGCACCTTGGCCGGCGCACGACCGTGCATGAAGTCAAGGTTCGTGACTCTGCCGGGTCACTTGTTTCAGCCGCTCTTATGACGAACCAGATCGTTGAACTCCCATAAGTTTGCAGCACTCTAGGCGACATTCCCCGGTAGGATTGTTTAGGTGAACTATGTAACTGGGACCCGCATGCAGCCGAGCACTGGGGTCGCTTCCACCCAAACGGCAGTGTGTTCCGTCGGCTCACAATACGCTGGCTCCAGGGAAGATGTTTTTCGATGCGAGTCGTTGCCCTTGCACACCCAAATGAGTTCTCACACAAGCGGGCAGGGTGAGTCGGTATGAGTGAAGACAATTCTTCGCCCAGGTCTATTTCGAGCACTATCAAGGTTGTATCCTCACTTACTCTCACTCAGCAGCAGGTTCTTCAGGCGTTAGCTGATTCTCCGAGTCCTCTCACTGTTGAGGATCTGGGGAGCCTGTTAAGGCTCCACGGGAACACTATTCGTGGCGTTCTTAACACTCTGCTTGAGCTTGGCCTTGCCAGCAGGGCGGCGGAAGAAACCGAAAAAAGAGGACGTCCCTCTTGGCTATACGAAGCTAAGGCTTCCGCGGATACACAGGTGGTTTTGGAGGGCTACACGAGCCTCATCTCGGCATTGGCCGATCAGATAGCCCTGACCGCGGAGGACCCGAGTGCCTCCGCCTTTCGTCTGGGGTCCCACTGGGGGCAGAAGCTCTTGGCAGAACAGGAAGCTTCGGGAGATACGGGTCTCTCTGACCTAGACTGCACAAGAGATTTTTCTCTTCGGATGGCGAAAGTGCGTATCTTCCTGTCCCGGCTTGGGTTCCAAGCTACCGAGGGAAACGATGAAGAAACCATTGAACTACACCAGTGTCCGCTGCTAGACACTCAGGACAAGACGCAGTACCCGCTGGTTTGCCAGATCCATAGTGGCATGCTGGACCAGGTTGTCCGGGAGAGCTCGCGCGGAACGCTGGACGTAAGCGTGGTGCCCAATGCGGGTCCAGGTTTCTGTACGGTCACGCTGCGTCAGCGTGAGGACGCATGACGCGCCAAAACAATACACAACTGAGAAGACGAGCAAAGACCCGAACTAAAGTCATGTGTAAGAAACAACCGGGACGGGGTGGCAAAAAAGACCACAAAAGCTATTGGTCCACGACTCGCGCGAGGCTCGAAGACCATGAAGGCGGCCCCACCAGAGATTGGAGGAGCCGCCTTTTCGCGTTTTGGTTTATTGTTCGGCCACTTGGTCGATGACAGCGTCAGCTACTTCGCGCATTGAGAGCCTTCGGTCCATGGAAGTTTTTTGGATCCAGCGGAATGCTTCCGGCTCCGTCATTTCCATCTTTTCCATCAGGAGGCCCTTGGCCCGGTCTACGCGTTTGCGCGTTTCTAGGCGTTCAGCGAGATCGCTTATTTCGTCTTCGAGGGATTCAATCTGAGAGTGCCTTGACAGTGCTATCTCGACTGCAGGGACAAGGTCAGCCGGCCCAAATGGCTTCACCACATAGGCCATTGCGCCTGCTTCGCTGGCTCGTTCCACAAGTTCTGCTTGGGAGAATGCTGTCAGCATGACGATTGCGCAGCTGAGCTCTTTCAGGATTTCTTCTGCCGCGCTGATACCGTCCATCTTCGGCATCTTCACGTCCATTACGATCAGGTCTGGTTCTAGGTCTAGAGCCATGCTGACGGCTTCTTCTCCGTCGCCAGCTTCTCCAACAACGTCGAACCCGGCCGCTGTGAGTGTCTCTACGATATCCAAGCGGATGAGCGTTTCGTCCTCCGCTACGAGTACCCTCTTTGCGTCCCCAGCTGTGTCTGTCATTGTCGCTCTTCTCTAGTTTGCTTGCTTACTGGGTATTATCCTATCCTTGGACTGCGCTAGTAGTGCAGGCATAGATGGTGATTTCACATTTGCCCCGATGGCCCAACTGGCAGAGGCGGTCGACTCAAAATCGGCATGTTGTGGGTTCGAATCCCACTCGGGGTACCAAGCTTTTTGTCGGGTGGCGGCGCTGGGAGCGCCCTCTTCCCCTATTCCCACCGGGTTGTCTGCCGCCAGACACGACACTCGCCATTTTTCCGTCGTTAGCTTATGCATATGAGCGCTGGCGATCACGGTACGTTTGGACGGAGTTTGTGACGTCCGAACTTGCACGGCTAGGGGAACTGTCCGTCATCGCGTAGACGCTCCATAACCGGATAACCGATCCCGTACGATTCTCGGATTGCGTGCCCCAGCAGAAGCCTCCAACCACCAGCGCGATCAACTCGAAACGGCGGTCTCGCAGCAATCCCTTGACCCACATACTATGTCTCCCCGATATGTCTCCCCGTCTACTGGAGCACGCTCACCCAAGCAGGTGTTACTGGTCCCGCCGGCGCCATTGAGGACTCATACGATTGACGCTATTGGCGAAAGGCCTGAACCCCTTCTTAAAAGAGCCTGCTAACCGTGAATGCCGCCTTCGAGGCGGACTCATTTGCCGTCGAAGCCGGTACTTTCCAAAGGGTTCGCGGGTGGCACAATCAACGACTCCAGCGAGAGCTCCCCTATCAAACGCTCGCACAAATCAAAGCCCCAGGCTGGCAGGGTGAAACAGGAACTTAGGCAGTAGAGACCGAGGCAAACGCTTAGGAAGAAAGCCCGGGCAAAGCAGGCCGTGGTTCTTGCAGCCAAGCTTCGAAAGAGGCTACCTTACTCAGTCACAGACATTCGTTGTTGGCGGGGAGATGGAGATCGGCCAACACTCTGAACAACGGATGATGAAGAGGCTGCCGGAAAGTAAGGACCGTGAGCAGCGTCTACGTGCTAGCGCCGTTCCTGAGATCATAAGATCAGAGATTGAATATCCCCGGATAGTTGGAGGAAACATGACCCCGGACCGCTGGTACGAAGCCTACTTCTTCGATATAGATGGGACCCTTGCACTGGGTGATGAGATCATCCCGGGTGCCCTAGAGTGCCTCAAGGTGCTTCGAGAGAAGAAGAAAATCGTTCGTTTCCTGTCGAACGAGTCGACGACCGACAACCTGGGGCACGTAAGGCGACTTCGGAAACTGGGGATCGAATGCACTGGGGAGGAAATCCTGACGACAATCGAAGCTACATCAGCTTGGATTGCCCATAATTATCCGGAAGCGAAAGTGTTCCCCATCGGTGCTCCCGATCTGAAGAAGAACCTAGAGCTGAACGAGATCACTGTCACCGACGATCCGGCGGAAGTCGACATAGTCATAGCGTCCTGCGACCATCACTTCTCCTACCCCGAACTGGCTAAGGCCTTCACCGCCTTCTACCAGTGCAAACAGCCAATCCTAATTGCAACCAACCCCGACCGGCACGGACCAACGGGTCCGGGAACAGCACTGCCGGACACCGGATTCGTCATTGCAGCAATCGAACAGAGCGCAAACGTCAAGTGCCAGGATGTCATGGGCAAGCCCAACCCGCGGATGCTTCTCGCAGAACTGGCGAAGCTCGGAATTGCACCAGAAGATGCGCTCATGATCGGTGACACTTTCGAAACTGACATTCAAATAGCGCACAACGCTGGAACAGCCAGCGCCGTCACTCTAACCGGCGATACCTCCATGGCCCAAGTAGTCTCCGCAGGCCCGGAAATCCGTCCGACTTGGGTTGTCGGCAACCTCACGGAAGTGATCCCGCAGGAAGCTCGCCCCTCGCTCCCCTGACGGCTGGACCACCTCAGCGAGTCCCGGCTTCACTTTGAACCACGTTCGCGCATACAGCTCTCAGTAGATTCTCGAGGTGATTGCCTCGACACGTTTGCCGCACGTCTTCGCGGCCGAGACAGCGAAGGCACCCGACTGAAGTACAGGTTTCCAGAATCATGTGGTTGAGGAAGCCGACCATAGTTGGTGTCTAAACTATCGCTTTTTTGTGGCTGTAGCGGGCGTAGGTCACAGCCGTTATGGTTTTGGGGACGTGCCACGAACAGCGGGCTGACTCTCCCAGATCAGCTTCCCCCGCGGAAAATCGCCTGGGAACAGACCCTGGGCAGCGCGCATGCCACTACGGAAGCGCCCACAGCTCCCAGAAGAGGCGAACTGCGGGCCATTGGCACCCGGTTCCGACTAGCGCAGGTTAGGGTCTGTTGCGTCGACGTCAATCGTTCCTTGCGCGGCAGCGGAACCATCCCAACCTCCCCCGGGGCCGCGTAGGACCAGCGCGACCAAGATTGCCAGCACAGCTCCGGCAACTGGCCCCGCAAGGTACACCCAATAGTCGGTAAGATCCGCGCCCACCAAGCTAGGGCCAAGCGTCCGGGCTGGATTCATGGAAGCTCCAGAAATAGGACTCCCCCAAAGCCCAGCCAGTGCAATATATCCGCCTACGCCCACGGCAGCGAACATCCCGATGTTCTGCGCTCCGGACGCGGTTCCCAAGATTACGGTCACCAAACCGAAAGTGAGAACAAGCTCCATCGCGAAGGCGGCTCCGCTGCTGAAACCAGCCGCAGGATACGTGCTCCCGTGGCTAGCTGACACCCCAACCGCTAACTGCAGAAACAGTGCTGCCATAGATGCTCCGAGAACCTGAGCGACAAGATAACCAGGGACCCGCAACCACGGGAAATCACCTCTGAGAGAAAAAGCGAGCGTGACTGCAGGATTCAGGTGAGCTCCGGAAATTTTTCCAAAAGCCATGATCACCGCCATGACCATTATTCCGGGAGCGACAACCGCGGCCGCCCTGCCAACACTGTCCGGAATAGCTGCGGCAATCATGGGACCGCCCGCGGCGACAAGCACAAGAAAAAAGGTTCCCAATACCTCAGCCACCAAGCGTCTCCACTCCTGGGATGGGTCCCGGAATGTTCTAAAGACCTGATCCAGGTCGGTCAGGCCCCAGGGATCGTAAGCGGGGTAGTTGCCGGTCGGCTTGCCGTCTGCTTGGGTTGGCATGGCCCTCATATCGCTTGAATTGACTCTGCTGAATATTTTACGGCCTCAATTCTACGGCCATTAACGACGCTCCGGTGATGTCGACCCGCGTGCTGGGTAAACGTGCCGACACCCGACACGACCCTGCCAGCAGTGCATGAGATCCGGTCGTGCAGCCACGCAGGGGGACGCGCCCAGACTGAGTCTTCCCGCGCAGGGCTTAAGCGTTTGAGGGCCCGGCGTTAGCCGAGCCCCCAACTGTTGCCGCAACTATGCGGACGTGATGATCTCTAAACCTAGAAATGCAGCTGCACGGTCTCTGCGTGCCGGCTGATCGAGTTCGCGGACGGCCTGTGCCACCCGAGGATTATCCCCGTTGGAAGTCCAGTCTGCGAACCACGGGCCTACGGAGGCCCCCAGATCCTGCTCAAGCAGGTTGTTAGCTTGACGTCCAGAGACGTGATCCCGCACGGAAACTGTCACGGGCGCACGATGAACGTTTTGCTTCCTATTAAATTGTTTCATCATTTTCTTCCTTCCCGCCGGTGGTGTGCACAAAGACCGCGCAGTTAGCCAACCGGCATACCTCGTGTGAAAGTCGGCGTACCGGCCATCACGATCCCAATAGTATGCCAAAGCGGGTACGGGAAGTAAAGGAGCCCGCGGAGTGTCACATGGTGGTCGGGTCTCCAACATCATGCACTCGCAGCAGGTTAGAGGCACCCGTAACGCCCGGGGGCATACCCGCTACCATCACCAAACGATCGCTGATACTTGCGATGCCCGTTTCCTGGAGCACCTCGTCCACAAGGCCAACCATCTGGTCTGTGTGTTCCACTTCTGGGACTAAAATTGGTTGAACACCCCAAGATAGGGCAAGCTGATTGCGCGTTTCTGGAATCGGCGTGAAAGCTAGATGCGGGATGGGGCTACGCAGGCGAGCCATCTGACGGGCCGTGCTGCCCATCTGGGAGAAAGTCACCAGGTAGGCCGCGAAAAGGCTCTCTGCAATATTCGCAGCCGCTTCACAAATCACCCCGGAACGGTCGATCGCAAATGCACCCAACGGCGCAATCCGTTCGCCACCATTCTCTTCGGTGTTCTCAATGATCGCTGCCATCGTGCGTACCGCCTCAATCGGGTAAGCCCCAACCGACGTCTCCCCAGAAAGCATGACTGCGTCAGCTCCATCAAGGATAGCGTTGGCGCAGTCCGAAGCCTCGGCACGCGTGGGCCGGGGGTTCTGAATCATCGAATCCATCACCTGGGTAGCAACGATGACAGGCTTAGATGCCCTGCGAGCAAGTTCAATCGCCCGCTTTTGCACCAGGGGGACAGACTCCAAGGGCATCTCCACGCCCAGGTCGCCACGTGCGACCATGATGCCGTCGAAAGCCTCCACGACGGACTGCAGTGCGTCTACGGCCTGAGGCTTCTCAATCTTAGCGATCACAGGGCGGACGATTCCTTCATCCTCCATGATTGCGTGAACGTCGTCATAGTCGGCTGCGTTACGCACAAAGGAAAGGGCGATAAAGTCGGCCCCCACACGCAGGCCCCATCGGAGGTCCTCCCGGTCCTTATCAGAAAGGGCGGGCACAGAAACAGCAACGCCCGGTAGGTTCAAGCCCTTATGGTCAGAAACCATGCCGGGAACCTCCACGCGGGTCACCACGTCTGTCTCAGTCACCTCGATGACCCTGACCTCGACGTTGCCGTCATCGATCAGAAGACGGTCACCCGGCCGACAGTCTCCCGGCAAACCCTTGAAGGTAGTTCCGACCAGTTCCTTGGTCCCCGGAACGTCCCGGGTAGTGATCGTGAACGTCTCGCCCTTCTCCAGCAGTTGCGGCCCATCCTGGAACACGTCCAGTCGAATCTTGGGCCCCTGTAAGTCAACAAGGACAGCAATGGCACGACCCGAAGTCTCGGCCGCACGGCGCACCCGGCGGATTACCGCCTCATGCTCTTCAGCGGAGCCGTGGCTACGGTTGATTCGGGCAACGTCCATGCCTGCGTCCACAAGGGCCTGGATCTGCTCGGGAGCATCAGTTGCCGGTCCAATCGTACAAACGATCTTGGCTCTACGCATTGGTCACACCTCTAGTTTCTGGCAGGCCACGCGGCGAGTGCGCTCGCGCGGCAATCACGAACTATCTTACGCTGTCGTCCCCCGGTTTCCGCTGGAACCGGCCCCCATTGCGACACCGTGTCGGATAGGCGGCTAATCCCCCGGTGCTTCCACTCCATTATCCCGGCTTTCCGGCAGGGCTGTCGGACTCCGAAGCTCAGGTCTCGCTCCCGCTTCTTCGCCGGAGTCTTCCTGCTCCCTGGAAACTTCTTCAGCTGCCTCCACTGCTTCTGCTGCTTCTTTCTCTGCTTCGTGGGCCTCTGGAGAACTGGAGCCATCCTTAGTCAAAGCTAGGTAAGCGGCCTTCTCTTCCGGAAGGATACGCGTCGGAGCCCCAATCTTCTTTGCGATGAAGAACACGATGATTCCTAGGACGATCCCGCCTAGGGCAGTCCAAGCATTCAGTCGAAGGCCCATGTAGGCGCGAGCCTCGTCAATCCTGACGAACTCCATCAGGAACCTTCCGGTGCCGTAGGCAATCAGGTACAAAGCCATCACTTGGCCGGACTTGAACCTGATCTTTCGATCCAGCCAAACGATCAGCCCAGCCATTACTAGATTCCACAGTCCCTCATAGAGGAAAGTGGGGTGAAAGAGGGTTCCTTCCGCGTAACCGGCTGGAAGGTGAGCCGCGTCAATTTCAAGGCCCCACGGCGCCTCAGTAGGACCACCAAATAGCTCTTGGTTGAAGTAGTTTCCCCACCGGCCCAGAACTTGGGCTAGCAGTAAACCGGGAGCCAAGGAGTCTCCGAACGGCCCAACACGTTGGCCTGCTCTTCGTAATCCAATGACAGCGCCAACGGTTCCCAGTGCTACGGCGCCCCAAATTGCCATGCCGCCTTCCCAGATGCGCGCCACGGCCCAAAGATCGTCCTTGTAAGAGGCGGGAGTCGTGATCACGTGGTAGAGACGGCCACCAACAATGCCGAAGGGAATGGCCCACAGGGACGCGTCCAAGACGACGTCGCCAACTCCGCCCCTAGCCACATAGCGTCGATACGTGACCCATACGGCGAGCACCATGGCAGACACCATGAGAATGCCGTAGGCACGCAGCGGAACCGGTCCGAGCCACCACACACCCTGAGAAGGGGATGGAATGGACTGCCCAATCAGGCCCAGTCCGCCAATTGCGCCAACCAACATCTAGTCTGTTTCCTTCCTGGCCCCGTCCACACCGGCACGGAGCTCCTGCGCCAACTCAGCAAGGCGAATCAGAGCATGATCAAAATCCAAATCCAACAGAGGTTTCACGAAGGCGGAGCCCACGATAACCCCGTCAGCGTATTTCCCGATCGAATGCGCCTGCTCCCCCGTAGACACGCCAAGACCCACACATACCGTCTCCGCGCCGGCTTCGCGAGTGCGCCTTACCAAGTCTTCTAAACGGGCATCCACCCAACTGCGAGTGCCGGTAACGCCCATTGTGGAGGCGGCGTACACCCAGCCATCGCTGGCCTCGGAAATCAACTGCAGTCGTTCCTGCGTGGACGACAAAGCCGCCAGGTACACACGTTCCAGCCCGTAGCGGTCAGAAGCGCGCGTCCAATCCCCGCCTTCTTCCGGCGGAAGATCTGGGGTTATCAGCCCGGCGCCACCCGCCTGCGCAAAGTCTTTTGCAAAGCGTTCAACTCCGTACCAGTGCACGGGGTTCCAATACGTCATCGACAAGATTGGGGCACCGCCCGCAGAGAGCTCACTGACCGCGCGGAAAAGGTCTTCTAGGTGCACGCCTCGTTCTAGAGCTTTCGTTGTTGCCTGCTGGATCACGGGACCATCCATGGCGGGATCCGAATATGGAAAACCAAGTTCGATAACATCGACGCCGTTATCCAAAAGAACCTGTGCTGCTTCAATCGACTGGTCCACAGTCGGGAAACCCACGGGCAGATATGCAACAAGAGCCGCATTCCCACGACTCACCTGATCAGCTATGACAGGCGCACTGGCGGTCATTTGCTGGACTCCTTTCCCGTGTCTGCGTCCACAGATTCTTCCGTGGCCTCGCCCAGCCCAAAGTACCGGGCAGCCGTCCTCATGTCCTTGTCGCCTCGGCCAGACAGGTTGATAATGATGGTCGGGTTCTCAGGGGCTTCCCCTGACTCCAACCAGCGCATCGCTGCTGCCAGCGCATGCGCCGACTCTATGGCGGGGATGATTCCCTCCGTCTGAGACAGCCTCCGGAAGGCTTCCATCGCTTCTGCATCCGTGACTGGAACGTATGTGGCCCGACCCACCTTCGCCAGGTGTGCGTGCTGGGGCCCAACGCCCGGGTAGTCCAGGCCGGCAGAGATCGAATAAGAAGGTTTGGTTTGACCGTCCCGTTCTTGGAGAACGTATGTGCGGGCTCCGTGGAGCACACCGACCTGCCCCACGTTGATGGAGGCAGCCGTCTTCTCCGTCTCCACTCCGTCACCCGCAGCCTCTGCGCCGAAAAGCTGCACGTCCTTGTCGCCCAGGAACGCCGTGAAAATGCCGATAGCGTTAGAGCCACCGCCGATGCACGCGAAGACGGCATCAGGAAGGGCTCCGGTCAGGTCTTGGATCTGTTCCCGGGCTTCGTCACCGATTACCCGCTGCAGATCACGAACCATGTCCGGGAACGGGTGCGGCCCAGCGGCGGTGCCGAACACGTAATTGGTGGTCTCTACGTTGGTGACCCAGTCGCGGAAGGCCTCATTGATCGCGTCCTTGAGGGTTTGAGAGCCCTGGGTGACCGCGATGACCTTTGCACCGAGCATCTGCATTCGGGCGACATTGAGAGCTTGGCGCTCAGTATCTTCTTTGCCCATGTAGATGGTGCAGTCTAGCCCCAGAAGCGCAGCGGCAGTGGCAGTAGCGACACCGTGCTGGCCCGCACCGGTCTCCGCAATCACACGCTTCTTCCCGATCTCTCTGGTGAGTAGCGCTTGGCCAAGCACATTGTTGATCTTGTGAGAACCAGTATGGTTTAGGTCTTCCCGCTTCAAAAAGATCCGGGCGCCAGTCCCTTCGGCAAACCGGGGCACCTCAGTGAGCAGCGAGGGACGCCCAGCATAATCGCGAAGCAGAATGGCGAACTCCTCGCGGAAATCGGGGTCGGCCCAAAGCTCTGTCCATTTTATGTCCAGTTCGTCAATAGCTGCCATGAGTGGTTCGGCCGCGAAACGGCCACCAAACCCCCCGAAATAGTGGTCTACCGATTCCGGCCCAGACTCTGTCACTATTGGTCCTCCTGTGCTTCCCTGACCCGCCTTTTGCGGTCTGTCTGCAGCGCTGGATGCTGCCCCGCGCTTACCATGTCGCGAATCTGTTCCAGCGGGTTACCGGCCCTTACTAGAGCTTCGCCAACAAGGACAGCGTCCGCCCCCGCCATCGCATAGTCAAGTACGTCGCGGCTTCCCCGAACTCCGGACTCCGCCACAGCCACGACGTCGTTTGGGATTATATCCAGGACCTCATCTACCGCGCGACGATCCACTTCAAGCGTCTTCAGATTGCGTGAATTGACGCCAATCAGTTCTGCCCCTGCTTCTAAAGCCCGAAGTGCCTCCAACCTGGAGTGTGCTTCCACAAGCGGGGTCATCCCTAAGGATTGGACGCGTTCAATCAGAGAAATCAGGGCCGGTTGCTCTAGAGCTGCGACGATGAGGAGTACAGCGTCAGCACCATGGGCCCGTGCCTCATGGATCTGATACGGGGAAACAATGAAATCCTTACGGAGGACCGGAATGTCCACGGCGGCCCGCACTGCGTCCAGGTCGTCCAGGGACCCGTGGAAACGCCGCTCCTCCGTGAGGACCGAGATCATCGCGGCGCCGCCCTCTTCATAGATGCGGGCCAGAGCGGCCGGGTCCGGAATATCCGATAGTCTCCCCTTTGAAGGCGAAGCACGTTTCACCTCGGCGATTATCGAAACCGCACCGGGAACATCCCAAAGTGCAGAAATTACGTTCTTTGCCGGAGGAACAAGTCGTGCCTGCTCCTTCACTTCTTCCAGGGACATCTTTGCTTCCCTGTTGGCAACATCTTCCTTTACACCTGCAATGATCTGATCAAGAACGCTCATTCTTCGGTCCTTCCAGTCTCACTGTGGGCCGCCTGAAAAGGCAGCTCACCGCCAGCTTCGAAGCAGCTGCGAGTTCCCAGGTGACAGGCTGAACCAACCTGGTCGACCTGTAGAAGCAGCGCATCACCGTCGCAGTCAAGAGAAATACTCCGCAGGTACTGGTGGTGGCCGCTGGTATCGCCCTTGCGCCAGTATTCCTGCCGAGAACGCGACCAGTACGTAACACGCCCTGTCGCGAGTGTGCGGGAGAGTGCCTCATCATCCATCCAGCCGACCATCAGCACTTGTCCGCAGGCATGGTCCTGTACCACGGCACATATCAGCCCGTGTTCGTCACGCTTCAATCGAGCGGCCAGTTCCCGGTCCAATCCCACGTTTGCATTGTGGCACTTTTGAACTCTCTGCGTTAAACCAGTCACCGGCTGGCCGCCCGGTTCCTAAGTCCTAGCGATGTGTTATCCCGCCTTGGACCACAACTCGGGTCGGTCCTGTTGGGCCGCGTCGGACAATGAAGGCCTCCACACTCTGGAGTATGCATTCTTCCGCCAGTGACCGAAGTATCTGCGTACCTACGCCCGTAGAGGGCCGACCTCGAAGCCGGCAGCGGCCAGGGCCTCTTTTGCCTCGGCGACCGAAACCGTACCGAAGTGGAAAACTGAAGCCGCCAGAATCGCGTCCGCACCAGCCTTGGCGGCGTCCACAAAGTGCTGGGCTGCGCCCGCCCCTCCAGAGGCTATAAGCGGCACGGTCACCGCCTCACGGGTCGCACTAAGCATCTCCAGGTCGAATCCTGTCTGTACTCCGTCAGCGTCCATCGAATTGAGCAGGATTTCGCCTACGCCCCGCTCCTGCGCCTCACGCGCCCAGAGCAGCGCGTCCATTCCAGCTGAGCGCTTCCCGCCGTGCGTGGTTACCTCGTACGCATACCCGGGAGAGTCACCCGTTGGGCGACGGGCATCCAGCGAGAGAACTAGGACCTGGGAGCCGAAGGACGAGGCGACCTCGTCAATCAGCTCCGGACGCACCAAAGCGGCGGTGTTGACCGAAACTTTGTCGGCCCCTCGCGCTAGCAAATCCTCCACGTCGGACACCGAGCGAATCCCGCCGCCCACCGTGAGCGGCACACTCACCTGCTCCGCCGTGCGCTGCACGATCTCTCGGGTTGTGCCCCGCTCCTCAACGGAAGCAGAAATATCCAAGAACGTAAGCTCATCCGCCCCGGACTGGCTGTAACGCGCCGCGAGTTCGACTGGATCCCCTGTGTCCTGCAGGTTCGAGAAGTTAACGCCCTTCACGACACGGCCGCCAGCCACGTCAAGGCACGGAATAACTCGGATTATGGTCACGATAGGTTCCTTCCGATCACTGGTCCGCAGCGTGCACGGTGCCAAGGATGTCAATTACAGCGATAATCGTATCCTCCCCGTTGGCTTGGTCGGGTGGAATGGTCACCGCTAGACGCGACCCAACCCGCTGATCAACCAGCGCGTCGATAAGACCCGGCCACATGTCGTCAAGCTCCCTGGCCACTGGGAGACCCTCGCCCCAGCTGGAAATAAGCACGACGTCGTCACTCCAACCCGACAGGAGAAAGTGAGCCAGGATCTGGTCACCCAGTTGGACTTGTGGTCCTTCTCCCCGGATCAAAGTTTGGACAGTGAGCCGCGCGGGTGCCTTCTTCTTGTGTTTAACCCTTGGACCTTCATCTCCCATCGCGACATCAAGGGGAGAGTCCGCACCCGTGACCTCTTCCCCAGCGGCTGTCATGGGCAGAATGTCTACAACTGCCAGCTCGCAAGGATTATTGTCCTGAGGTCTCACGACCAGCAGCCTTGTACCCTCACTTTCTCCAACCAAAATGTCGGTGAATTCCTCGCCCATCTCGTCTGCGGTGGCGTGGCCAATCAAAAACTCCGGGTCACCTACGGGAGAGCCATCCTCACCGGAAAAACGGTAGACCTGCGTCAGGACAGGATCGCTCTCCGCGATACGGCGTCCTTCGCCTTCGATTATCCTGGCAACTTTCATCGACCCTAGTTCCACAGGTCTTGCTACGTCGACCACGGGAAGAGCCCCGAATTTGCCAGCCACCGTCACCAAATCAGAAATGCCCAGACCAGACTGAGCAGCCTGCCCCCCAGATTGGTCATCCCCAGACTCGGATTGACCTTGTCCGGATTGCCCCACAGAGAGTCTGTCCTTATGTGCCGATACACCCCAGAGAATCAAGAGTGCTGCAGCGGCTACGATAATCACCAACATGAGCAAAACTACTGGTAGACGCCGCCTCTGTCGTAGGCGTCGCACCTGGCTCCGGCTCACACGCGTTTCCATGTGGTAACCCTACGCCGGCAAGCGCGGAGGCGTATCCTCTATTGCCTGTAGCAACGCTTCCACCGCTTCATTGTGGGTCTGGAACGGGTCCTGCAGCGCCACCTGGTGACTCCCGTCTTCAAGGCGCAGGTGCACCCAATCGACTCCCAGGTCACGGCGGTTCCGCTCGGCCGCTGCGATAACGTTTCCGCGCATGTGAGCTCGGGTCGTGGCCGGGGGTATTTCCTCTGCCGCTGCGATCTGCTCGGGTCCGGTGAGCCTCAGCATCAGACCCGCTTCTTCTAAAGAGGGCTGCAGCCCGCCGGCAGTTATGTCGTGGTAGCTCAGGAGCAGTCGAGTAACCTGTGGATCCAGCAGTGCAGCCCCGCTGCGTTCAAGGTACCGGTCCAGCAGGGATTTTTTGATTGCAAAATCAATCTCGGTATCAATCGACGACCAGTCACCACTGGCGACGGCCGCGATGGTCCTGCCCCAAAGGTCGACAACGTATTTCTGCAAATCCGTCATCTCTGAGTCCGGAATAAGCTCCAGTACCCGTTCTAGCAGGATCTGCTGCACGTCGACTGCCCGCATTTCCCGGCCGTCGGCCATCGGAATCGCGAGTTGCCCGGTAAGGTCCCAGTTGATGTCACGAATGCTCTGGATGGGGTCTTCCAGGGCCAAATCTCGCAGGACTATGCCCCGGTCGATCGCTTCAAGCAACAGTTCGGCTGAACCCACCTTCAGTGCGGTAGTCGGCTCGGCCATGTTGGAGTCCCCGACTATCACGTGGAGTCGCCGATATTCCGCGGCGTTGGCCAGGGGCTCGTCACGAGTGTTAATGATCGGACGGGCCCTGGTCGTGGCAGCAGAAACTGCGTCCCACATCTGATCAGCCCTGGCCGAGAAAACGTAACTTGGTTCCCCCTCGGCGGAGACTTTAATGTCGCCCGCACCGGTGATCACCTGGCGCGTCACAAAAAAAGCTACAAGGGCATCCGCTACTTCCCGAAAGTCTCTTCGCCTGCGCATCAGGTAGTTCTCGTGACAGCCGTACGAGTTCCCCTC
>CAYFRG010000015.1:0-51095 GCA_964345535.1 uncultured Actinomyces sp.
CCATGCGCTTCAAACGGATACGAACTGCCACTTTTGTGGTACTCCTAGCTAATTGGGTTGATACTCGCGCCCAATCCGGTGGGTCACGGATCGTTTGCTTTCTCGGGACACAGCCGACCGGAAGAGAGGGAGCCGACCGGCTGGGTACAGTCCCCCATTGTGCCACGAACTCCAAGTGCCAGTGAACCCTCAACGTTGTAAGCGGCGATTCTTGGGGGTGGACTTGGTCACTAGCTCAGCACACCATCAGCTGCCGTTTTCGTCAGTTGAGGCCGATAATGAAAGACGGAACGTAAATTTGTAGCTTCGAATGAGAAGGAGTGGGTCCGTGTGACCTCGAACCGGTTGGCGCTGGCAGAAGAACTGGCCGCAGTAGCCTCTAAGGCGGCCCTTAGCGTGGCTGGGTACTTGCGGGACGTGACTAGAACGGTCACATCGCATGAGACTAAACGGGACGTGCATGACCCGGTGACCATCCACGATCGTGAAGCGGAACGCAGGCTGCGGACCTTCTTGGGTTCTGCTATCCCCGGGTCCCGGCTGTTGGGTGAAGAGTTCGGGGACGAGATTCTCTCAAAAGGGCGCGGTGAGCAACAGGACGGTGCTGCGACGGACGGCTCCAATTTAGCGGTACTTGGGCCGCGTGTGCGGTGGATAGTCGACCCGATAGACGGCACCGCAAATTTCGCAGCAGGTTCCATCTACTTTGGGACCTCAGTCGGAGTGGAACTTGATGGGGAGATGGTGGCCGGAGCGATAACTATTCCGTTCACCGGGGAGCTCTTCTACGCCGATCTTAAAGAAGCTTGGCACGTCGATCGGGGTGGGACACGCACCCGCATGAAGGCGCAGGGACCGCGCACGGAACGTGAGGCTCTACTTGTGAGCTATCACCCTCGGGTGCACGCCATAAGAGAAAACCCCGAGCAGTCCCTGAAGGACATAGTGGACTTGGCAAGGGCGTTCATGGTGGTGCGCAAGACCGGTGCAAGCGCGCTTGACCTGGCGCAAGTGGCCGCCGGGTGGCAAGGGGCACTCCTGGGCGGAGGGTTCGAGCCTTGGGACATGGCTGCTGGCATACACATGGTTCGTGTCGCCGGGGGGCGGGTGCTGAACTTGGGAAGCGAGAACACCCTTCCCGATGGGCTGCGACCTGGGGTCCTAGCAATGGGAGCCAACCTGGACGCTCCCACGGCTGAACGCGTGCTCCGAGAACTCATGAAGGGCTCCGAACCCAGCTCTTGAGCCATGTTGTTGCTCTGCCGGAAATACGGGTCCTTGCAGAGGATACCGAGCCGGTATGCTCGCCCGCTGGCAGGATGATCCTGACTGAGATAGCGCCGCTAGCAGACGCCAGCGCACGTTTTGCGCAAGGCAATTCCACTCTGCATCCCAGTATTGACATTGATTCTCAATATGTCTTGGATGGGGATCATGACCGGTGAGCCTACTGCGCCCGTTTCCTTCCATGATTTGGAAGTCGGATACGGTGCCGCGCCCATCCTGCACGGAATCGGCGCGACTATCGATGCCGGAACCTGCGTTGCGATAACCGGAGGCAATGGATCGGGCAAGTCTACGCTGATGAAAGCTCTCCTTGGACTAACCCCCCACCAAAAAGGGACAATCAGACTATTCGGCACGGTCCTGTCTTCGGGTCCGGGACCGGACCCTCGTGTTCCCTGGCGTCGAATAGGGTACGTTCCGCAACGCAACACAATCGGTGGTGGTGTCGGTTCGACCGTCAGAGAGGTCGTGGAGACTGGTCTTCTGGGCCCCCGCACCTGGTGGCTTTCTCGAGGATCCAAAGAACAGGTGTCCAGAGCCTTGGACCAGGTGGGCTTGCTCAGCAGGAGTGAGGATATTTTCCAGGTCCTTTCGGGAGGCCAGCAGCAGAGGACTCTCATTGCCCGCGCGCTGGTGCGAAACCCAGACCTGTTGCTATTGGATGAACCCCTCACGGGACTTGACCGCCATAACCGGGAAGTCTTGGCCAGGGTAATCTCTGCCGAAAAAGACGCGGGGCATACTTCCCTGATCGTTCTGCACGAGCTCGGAGAGTTAGCCCCCTTGATTGACAGAGAAATCCATATTTCTTTAGGGCATATTGCTTCTGACGGTCCCCACCGACCGCTAGGGACTGAAGCCCACAGTGACTACCATCATGAGCCTGCTCACCAAGGCGCGACGCCATCTTGGAACCTGGAGACCTAATGAGCGACTTAGCAATCTTTTTCACGTCTCCCTTGCTGTTCCGCTCTCTTCTAGCTGCGTTGCTTGTCGGCATCAGCGCGCCGGTAGTCGGAACCTACCTGGTCCAGCGCCGGCTAGCCATGCTAGGTGACGGGATAGGGCACGTCGCACTCACTGGAGTCGCGTTGGGCTGGCTGGTCGGAACGGTCGCGAACCTCAGCCCGGTCGACCAGTTAGCAATCCCGGGAGCCGTAGTCACTTCTGTGCTCGGAGCGGTGACAATCGAGCTGGTGCGACGCTCCGGGAGATCCTCTGCAGACGTAGCCTTAGCAATCCTCTTCTATGGCGGTATTGCGGGTGGAGTTCTGCTGATCGGAATAGCCGGTGGAACCTCGACTCAGCTGAACTCCTACCTGTTCGGCTCCCTAGCGACCGTGAGTTGGTGGGACATCATCCTCATCGGTTCCCTTGCCGCGGTGATCATGGGACTCGGTGTCGGCTTGGGGCCCGCCCTATTCTCCGTCTGTAATGACGAGGATTTTGCTCAGACCACCGGGCTACCAGTCCGAAACCTGTCGATGCTGATCGCGGTTCTGTCAGCACTGACTGTGGCCATCTCAATGCGAGTGGTTGGGGCACTGCTCGTATCGGCGGTCATGGTGATCCCCGTAGCTATCGCGCAGCTATTCCGGAGGTCTTTCCGGCAAACTATGTTGCTTGGGAGCGTTCTTGGCGCGACGGTTAGCGCCGTAGGCCTAGGGATTACTGCAAGCGTCGACCTGTCTCCGGGGGCGATGATAGTGGTTTTGGCAATTGCCATCTATGGCGTTGCTTTTGTGTTGGTGGGCCAGTGGCGCAAACAGAATCGCAAGCGACCCGGTACGAAGAAGCGGAGACGAGCCAGTGCAGCGCGGGTTGGGTAAAGTGACCTTGTTTTCTAAAAGAGAGGTTGCGACCGGACCGGCCAGCCTTGCGGCTGCTCCGGTCGGGATGGGAGTAGACGCGTGCAAAGAATGACCCGCCAGCGCGCGGCTGTCTTGGAGCAACTGGATAATCAGAAGGATTTCCGATCGGCCCAGCAGGTACATGATGACCTGAGGCTTTCAGGCCAAGAGGTCAGTTTGGCCACGGTTTACCGGAACCTGCAGATCTTGGCGGACTCGGGGGAACTAGACACAGTGCGCAGCCCAGAGGGAGAGAGCCTCTATCGGTTGTGCGAGGAAGAATCACACCATCATCACCTGATTTGCCGATCTTGCGGTAAAGTAACAGAGATCAAGCCTAAGAGCTTAGAAGGGTGGCTGCAAAGCTTGGCTGAGCAGCACGGATACCAGGACCCAGTCCACTTTCTTGAAATATTCGGCACCTGTCGTGAATGCGCTGGCGTAGAAACAGAGGAAAAGGCATCTTGACTTCCATTCCTTGGACCGAATCGGTCCCCGTCCTCATCGGCGCCCTCTTCGTGATCGTCTTTCTCCGGGCACAGGGTACGTATTGGCTTGCCCGGTCAGTCCCAGCCATCGTAGAAAGGCGTGCCGCTTCCGGCCAAAAAGAAGGACGATTCGTCCGCTGGTTTTTGGGCCCTACACCACGTAAAGGCGCCGCCATCTTGGAGAAGTGGGGAATTATTGTCATCCCATTTTGCTTCCTAACCGTTGGGGTACAAACCACGGTTCTGGCCGGTGCGGGGCTTGTCCGCATGAGTTGGAAAAAATTCACCCTGGCGATGATTCCCGGCGCGATAGCTTGGGCATTTCTTTACGGACTGGGGCTGCTAGCCGTGTGGACGGCAGCGGTTACCGCGGCGGCGGGAAACCCCTGGTCGTACGCGGTGGTGGCGGCGGCAATCGCCTTCTTCTACGGACTAAAGAAGCTGAAGCAGAAGCAGTCCGCGCGGGTCTTGGAAGGCCCCCGCGTACGTAAACCGACCGCACACTAAGTGCCTTGGCACCGCAGTAGGGGTTACAGACATAAATTGCCCCGACACAGACCGCGGGAGATACTACCGAAGAGCCTCGAAACAAGTTGAACGGTCGTCTTTGCGGGCTTCGGAGCGGCCTTCTTGACGATTGGACAGAGCAGTTGGATATCGCGAAGTGGGTTGGCGCAGTACCTGCACTCCTGGGATTCGGTTTGGCTCTGGGTGCGAACCCGGCCATCTACGCGGCTGTGGCGAATCTCCTGGCTCGCAATAAGGGGATTCGGGTCCGCCTTGGGTTGCTCGTCCTTGGCTTGTACTCCGGCGCAACTATATTGTTCTTCATTTTCTTGGCTATCAACCCAACGAAGGCTGTTGACCATGCCCGCACCGAACTTGACACCGCCCTGGTGAACCGGATCGACGACTACATAGCCGCTGCTGTCTTCTTTGTCTTGGCGATCGTGTTTTTTGCTTGGCTTCGCTTGCAACCTGAGCGGCCGCAACCTAAGAAGAAACAGAAGAAAGAAAAGAGAGAGGACAAAACGAAGATCGGGAAGTCGCACTCAGAAACGCTGGGGTATTTCACTGTGGGACTGGTCGGATCGACCGTCGGCTTTACGACGTTGCCCATCATGTATCTGGTTGGCCGCGTGGTCACAGGCGTGGGCACTGAGCTCGCACCAAGGATAGCCGCCTACGTGGTATTCCTAGTCGCTTTAGCTGCTCCTTTCGTCCTCATGACTTGGGCGTGGCTGCATATGCCAACACTGGCAGGGAAGATCACAGCTGGGTATGCCCGCGTCCTGGAGATGGAGTACCGGGGGGCTGTAGCCGCCTTATTCTTAGTTGCCGCACTGATATTCCTGGGCCTAGCACTCTTCTATCCGCACGCCGCCCACTAGCCAGTCTTGCAAAACCTAGCCATTTGGCAGCGCCTGCACGTACGGCTAATTTGCTCCTAATAGTTCGACGTGGTGCGCAACTCGACCTATTCCACCGGCCCGAAGACCTCACCAGTCGGTCTACCCCACTAGTCGCCTTGGGTGTCCGCAACCTTGTCGACGGCGCCGCCGAACCTGCGATCACGCCCAGCGTAGGCAGCGTAGCTGTCCCAGAGTTGCTCGCGACCGAACTCAGGCCAAGGAATGCCCAAGAAATCGAACTCTGCATAAGCGAGCTGCCAGAGCAGGAAGTTGGAGATCCGCTGCTCCCCTGAGGTGCGAACCAGCAAATCCACATCGGGTACATCCGGCAGGTACAGGTGGCGGGCGAGGTCACGTTCCCCTATTGAGTCGGCTCTGCGACGCCCATCTTCGACTTCCCTGGCAAGTTTCCTGGCTGCATCGGCGATTTCGGCCCGGCCGCCATAGTTGACGCACAGAATCAGCTGCGTACCGGTGTTGTTCTTGGTAAGTTCCTCGGCATCCTGGAGTTCCCTGATGACGCTCTTCCACAGCCGAGGGGCCCGGCCCGACCAGCGAATTCGAACCCCCCACTCGTTCAGGCGCGCCGCCCGGCGCCTAATGGTGTCGCGGGAATAGCCCATCAGAAAGCGGACCTCTGCTGGAGAGCGGTTCCAGTTCTCCGTGGAGAACGCGTACATGGAGATGAATTCGGTACCGGCTTCTACAGCGCCGGCGACAGTGTCCATCAGGGCTAGCTCTCCCGCGCGGTGTCCATCTGTTCTTGGCAAGCCCCGTGCGTTCGCCCAGCGACCGTTTCCGTCCATAATCACAGCGACGTGCCGGGGGCCAACCCCCCTTAAGTCGGGTGGAAACGGGTTTGCTCCGCGTCCTGGATCGATCACTGGCTCAGTGAAACTCACGGCTCTCCTCCGGTGCTTGCAGGAACGGCAAGGATCTCAGCCGCTGTTCCAGATGGTACTGCGCCCAGACTCCCGCGAGCGCGCGAACCTCGGCTCGTTCCCGCGGGGAGGAAAGCACTGTTTTGTCCCAGTCCGGGATCATAAGATCTGCGGCTAACAGCAGTGCGTCGTGGCCGCATTCTAGACGGCTGGTGCCCAAGCACGCGCTGCATACTGCGCCTCCAGCTTCAGCAGAGAACGCCCGGTGGGGACCCGGGGCAGCGCAGGATGCACATTCTTCGAGGACGGGATCCCATCCGGCTAAGCGCATGAGCCGCAGAAGGAAGGAAGAAGCCACCAGGTCTGCTGGGTAGCGCCGGGCTGCTAACGCTGCCAAGGCTCCGTGTAAGAGCGCGAAGGTCTCTGGTTCCCCGGCCGCGAGGTCCTCCGTCAGCTTCTGGGTCGTTTCCACTAGGACTTTCGCAGCGGTAAAGGCCTCGTAGTCGCTGCCCAGCTGTCCCGCGTACCCGAAGCTCAACTGAGCCTGCGTGATGGTGTCCAGGTTCTTACCCCGATACAACTGCAAGTCGACCAGGTTGAACGCTTCCAGGCTGCCACCAAAGCGAGAAGTCGGCTTGCGTACGCCCTTTGCGACAGCTCGGACGACGCCGCTTTCCTGGCCCAAGAGAACGACTATGCGGTCTGCTTCCCCCAGTTTGTAGGTGCGCAGGATGATCCCCCGATCCCTGTACGTGCGCAGCATTCTCCTATTGTGCCACTCACCGTGCGGAGCTCACCCCGGGGCGGCTAGCGGAGGGCTCGGTTTAGCGCGGAGATAACTGCCTGGTAGGAAGCCCGAGCAATAGACGGGTCAATGCCGACTCCCCACACCACCTGGCCGTCAATTTCGGCTTCGATATACGCGGCGGCTTCAGAATCCTCCCCGTGTGTCAGTGCGTGTTCTGAGTAGTCCAGGATCTTCACGCCGAATCCCTTTTCCGTCAGAGCGCGTACGAACGCATCGATTGGTCCGTTGCCCGTGGCAGAAAGGATTACCTGATGTCCGCGGTCAAACAGTTCCGCTTGAAGTCGCGCGCTCTCGCTGTCCGCGGTGACAGTTGTCTTCCCCAGTACGAAGCGTCCCCATGGCTCGAGTCCTTCGGCGTGTTCCGCAGGCAGGTAAGCGTCCGTGAATATCTTCCACAGCGTTTCCGCGTCGACCTCTCCGCCCTCCCCCTCTGTATAGCGCTGCACCAATCTGGAGAATTCGACTTGAAGTCGGCGCGGCAGTTCAAGAGAGTGAGCGTTGGCCATGAGGTAGGCGACCCCGCCCTTACCGGACTGGGAGTTGACTCTCACGACCGCCTCGTACGTTCGTCCCACGTCGTGCGGATCGATAGGCAGGTACGGGATCCGCCAAGCGATGGCGGATTCGTCTTCCACACCCGCCAGCTCCTTGGTACGGACGGCAAACCCCTTCTTGATCGCGTCCTGGTGGGATCCCGAGAACGAGGTATACACAAGATCCCCGGAGTAAGGCATCCGGTCGGGCACCCGCATGCCCGTGGCGTACTCCGATACGGCCCTGACACGGTCAATATCGGACAGGTCCAGCTCCGGGTCAACACCCTGGGTGTAAAGGTTCAAGGCAACCGTCACCAGGTCCACGTTGCCGGTGCGTTCCCCCTGCCCAAATAGGCAGCCCTCGACGCGGTCTGCGCCCGCCAGAAGCGCCAGTTCAGCCGAGGCCACCCCGGTTCCCCGGTCGTTGTGCGGGTGCACGGAAATCGTGGTGTGCTCGCGCCGAGTGAGATTGCGGGCCATATATTCGATCTGGTCCGCATAGACGTTGGGCGTAGTCCGCTCAACGGTGGCGGGCAGGTTCAAGATGATCTCCCGATCAGAACCCACCTGCCAGACATCACTCACCTTCTCGCATATCTCCAGCGCCTTTTCTATCTCCGTGTCGACGAAGACCTCCGGAGAA
This sequence comes from uncultured Actinomyces sp., assembly GCA_964345535.1. Lineage (GTDB taxonomy): Bacteria > Actinomycetota > Actinomycetes > Actinomycetales > Actinomycetaceae > Scrofimicrobium. The sequence continues at coordinate 7,906 of CAYFRG010000015.1, forward strand.
TACTGGAAGCCAAAAATAGTATCGTCCCCCAGATATTTTTCTGCTTGGGCAATGACCTCACGTGTGCCGGTCTCCGCCAGATCTACAGTGGCGGCCCAGTCGTTACGGAAAACAACCTCTCGGAAAAGGGGAGCCGTAGCGTTGTAGAGGTGCACTGTCGCCCGGGGGAAGCCAACCAGGGACTCCAGGGTCCGCTCAATCAGCCCGGAACGAGACTGGGTCAGTACGGAGACTGTAACGTCCTCCGGCACCGCGTCGTCCTCCACCAGCTCTCGAACGAAGTCGTAGTCAGTCTGCGAGGCCGCTGGGAAGCCGATCTCGATCTCCTTGAAACCCATCTGCACCAGAAGATCGAACATCTTCCGTTTGCGGGCCGGGTCCATTGGATCCACCAGGGCTTGGTTACCGTCCCGAAGATCAGTGTTGAGCCAGCGGGGAGCCCGCGTGATTCTCTGATCTGGCCACGTTCGATCTGGAAGATCGATCGGGTTCAAGTCCAGCGCCGGGCGGTACTTTCCAAACGGCATCCCTGAGGGACGTTGAGAGGTGATTCTTCCGGAGGTTTTCATGACTACTTCCTACTTTTCAGACGTGTTGATCAGAAATCTCCACTCCGCGGCGCGTCCTCCGATCGGGATCTAGGCGTCACCGCGGCGGGGAAGGAGGTTGGTAAGTAGTAGGAAAGTCATACCGGCAATCTATCTAGTGACTGAGCCCACTGCAAACTGATACCACCAGATGGCCGGTCAGATTTGCGGAAAATACTCCTCTAGGACATCCGCGACCCCGTCTTCGTGCACGGAAGCCGTAATCCTGTCCGCGACGACCTTCAGTGAGTCGATAGCGTTACCCATTGCGACACCGACACCCGCAGCTTCTATTAGGGCGATGTCGTTCTCATTGTCGCCGAATGTGAGCGTCCGTCCCTGGTCGACGCCAAGGTGGCCAGCAAGCGTGCCCAGAGCGAGCCCCTTGGAGATGCCCTTGGCGTTCACCTCGACCAGGTGAGGAGCAGAAAACACGACTTCTACAGCATCTCCCAGAGTGCCTCGGAGATGATCAACAGTATCTTGTAGGTCTTCAACACGGCCGCCTAGCAGCACCTTATGAGCTGCCACGTCCAGCTCCTCCCAAGACCTCAGGTTCTTCATCCTGGTGCTATTGTCGCTGGATTCCACACGGGCCAGCTCCGTGTCCGGATCAACGCTGTAAACATTCTGCCCGTGCGGGACTATCCCTTCGACCGGGCCGCCTTCCAGTTCCTTCATCACCTGGAGCAGCGTTTCCTTTGGCAACGTGTAGGACGCAATAACCTCACCGTCCCATGCTTGGCTGATCTCTGCACCGTTGTAACCGACGATGTACAGGCCATCGAAGTCCAGATCATGCCTGCGGAGGCGGTTAGTGAGGCCCCCTGTCGACCGGCCGGAGATCACCGCAAGATGAACTCCGAGCTCACGCACCTGGCGGATCCTGTCAAGCGTGCGCGTGCCTATGACCCCGCCGGGAAAGGTGGCTAAGGTCAGGTCGTAATCAGAGGCGATCAGGTCAAACGGCAGTGATGATGAGGGGTACAAGTGTCTCTTTCTACTAGAATCCGAAGCGCTTGAGCATCTTCGGGTCAGATTGCCAGTCTTTAGCAACTTTCACGTGCAAATGAAGGTAGATGCGCTGACCCAGTAACCGTTCTATTTCACGGCGGGATTTGGTGCCGACGTCCTTGAGTCGTTGACCCTTTTTCCCGATGACAATGGCCTTCTGGGAATCGCGCTCAACGAAAATGTTCACGTGTACATCTAAGACCGGAGGCCTGTCGTCGCCTGCGTCCCGCTCGCGTGGGATTATCTCTTCCACCTGCACTGCGATGGAGTGAGGGAGTTCTTCTCGGACACCTTCCAGTGCGGCTTCCCGAACGAACTCGGCAATGAGGACCTCGTCCGATTCCTCGGTAACATCTCCGTCGGGATAGAGCTGGGGGGAAGGTGGGAGGAACTCCAGCAGTACGTCCTCAAGGGTTTCCAGATTCTCGTCTTTCTGGGCGGAAACGGGGACGATCGCCGCCCAGTCTCCCAGCTGGTCAATGTCCAGAAGGTGCTCGGCCAGACGTTCCTTGTTGACCTTGTCTAGCTTCGTCGCGACTGCTACAACCGGGACGCGGCTGTTCTTCAGTTCTCGAGCAATAAACTGGTCTCCCGGTCCGACCTTCTGATCCGCAGGCAAACAGAACGCGACAACGTCCACTTCTGCGAGCGCCTCACGAACCATGTCGTTTAGGCGCTTACCGAGAAGCGTACGCGGACGGTGATACCCGGGCGTGTCCACTAGGATAAGTTGGCCGCCGGGCCGGTTGACGATCCCCCTAATGTTATGTCTGGTGGTCTCCGGGCGGAGCGAGGTGATAGCAACTTTCTGCCCGACCATTGCGTTGGTCAACGTCGATTTTCCGACGTTGGGGCGGCCCACGATTGAGACAAAACCTGCCCGGTAATCATCTGGCTCTTCACTCATCGTCACTGCCTTCTTCCTGGGTTACGCCACTTTCGGCACTAACCGCAACCACGACCGATCCTACTTCGTTTCTACGCCCGATAGTTCCCCCGGCCTCCAGGTGCAGAGGTCCCACCGTCGCCGTGTCCCCCGCCAAGGGCACCCGATCTATTGCCTGGGCCAGCAACCCACCGATCGAGTCGACGCCCGCATCATCAATTTCTAGGTCCAGCAGTTCCTCCAAGTCGTTAAGCGAGTACCGGGCGGGCACTCGCCAACTGGTGGCGCTGAGCTGTTCGGGTCCCATCTCTGCTCGGTCGTGCTCATCGACGACCTCTCCTACGAGCTCCTCAAGCAGGTCCTCCAACGTGACGAGGCCGGCTATGCCGCCGTATTCGTCAATAACAAGCGCCAAATGCGTGTTGTTACCCTGCATCTCTCTAAGCTCGTCGTCCACAAAACGGGTTTCCGGGATGAAAACTGCTGGGCGCACAAATGACCGAACAGGATTCGCAGCCAGCTCTTCGTTGTCGAGGAGGCGGCGAACCACGTCCTTGAAGTAGAGAGTCCCGATCACGTCGTCAACATCGTCCCCGAACACGGGAACGCGAGAAAAGCCGGAGCGAACGAACACCCGCAGCGCCTCGATCATGCTCTGATCCTCAGCGACAGCCACCATCGATGTGCGGGGAACCATCACCTCGCGAACCCGAGTTTGCCCCATCTCGAAGACGGACCGGACTATGTCTTTATCGTCGTCGTCGAAGTCATCGGGCTCCCCAACTTCGTCCGCGAGCTCCCGCAAATCCGCTGCGACGGTCATCCTCTGGTCCGACGTGTTATTCATCCAGGTGCGACTCATCAGCGGGTCAAGAAGTCTGGAAACACTCATGAGCATCTCCGTGGTGCGGCTTCCCGCCAGGGCCACCGCGACATAGCTGCGGGACACAAGCACCCAGGGCAGGACTAGGACAACCAGCAGCTCCACCACGCCCATAACTCCAAGCACCAGCAGTGCCACCCCCCACCAGGGAATGCCCGTCGACTGCAGCAGGTCCAAGGCCGCCAAGGTAACAGAAAGGATCGCTAGGGTGAGGGCGAAGACCCGGGCCCCGTGCAGGGCGACGACCGCGCGGCTGCGTTCTTCCATTATTCGCGCCAGGCGGGGGGCGCGCTTGACGCCTTCTTCAACCAGGTCGTCGACGTATGCGCGTGAAAGTGGCGAAAGAGAGATCTCAACAGCACTGAGCAGCCCCGCAATCAGGAGACAGACCAACCCGAGCACCAGCAGGGGCACGACGGGGAGAACCTGAACGTGATCCGGCGCAGCGGCTAGCGGGAGCGGTGCCTGGAGTGGCCCCATGTCAGGCCTGCGCCAAGAAGGTTAACAAGAGCCGCCTCTGCATGCTAAACATCAGGGCCTCCTCTTCCGGTTCGGCGTGGTCGAAGCCAAGCAGGTGCAAGATGCCATGTACTTCCAGGAGTAGCATCTCTTCGACACTGGAGTGGCCTGCGCTCTTGGCCTGCTCCGCCGCCACTTGCGGGCAGATCACTATGTCACCAAGAACACCAGAGCGAACCGGGTTGTTAGGCGTACCGGGACGCAGTTCATCCATTGGGAAGCTGAGCACATCCGTCGTGCCGGGCAGTCCCAACCACTCCTGGTGAAGGGTTTCCATCACGTCGGGTTCAACGAATAGAACGTTCATTTCGACGGCAGAACCTACACTCAGCTGCTCGAAAACGTGTTCTGCTAGCGCGGCGAACTCCGTCAGGTCCAGTTCATATTCCGTCTCATTGAAGACTTCAACGCTCATGAGGTTTCCTCTCCGGACGTGCCATGCGGGACTCGTCGCCCTCCCACCGGGAGTAAGCGTCAATGATTTCCGCCACCAGTGGGTTACGCACAACATCCGCGCTGGTGAGATAGGTGAAGTTTACTTGGGGCAGTCCGTCTAGGATCCGCTGCACCAAAACCAGTCCAGACATGTTGGCCCGGCCCAGGTCTATCTGCGAGTCGTCCCCGGTAACGACCATGTGGGAGTTGAAGCCAAGACGCGTGAGGAACATTTTCATTTGCGCCGGCGTCGTGTTTTGGGCCTCGTCCAAAATAATGTAGGCGTCGTTGAGTGTGCGGCCGCGCATGTACGCAAGCGGAGCAATTTCGATGGCGCCCGCGGCCATCAGTTCAGGAAGGGTTCCCTCCTCAAGCAGCTCATCCAACGCGTCAAAAAGGGGGCGCAGGTAGGGGTCGATTTTCTCACTGGCTGTTCCCGGAAGAAACCCCAGGTTTTCACCTGCTTCCACGGCTGGCCGGGTGAGAACGAGCTTCTTCACGCGCCCGTCCAGAAGGGACGAGACGGCCTCTGCCATCGCCAGATAGGTCTTGCCCGTCCCTGCCGGACCGATCCCAAAGACAATGGGATAAGTTGCCAGGGCCCGCATGTACTGTTCTTGGCCGGGTGTTTTCGGCAGGATCGTTTTGCCCCGTCCGGTCTGGACGGATGGGGTCCGAGATTCAGACGCATTCTGTCGAAGTAGTCGCAGGATTTCCCGGACCGCGTCAACCTCTACGCGACCGTAATCCCTGGCTACTTCCACCAGTTCGTCGAGCAGCGGTAGCACTAGAGACATCTGCCCTTGGGGGCCGCAGATGCGCAGAGATTTATCCTCTACGTGGATTTCTACTTCCGGGAAGCCGCGCTCGATGGTGCGGACAACCTGGTCAGCAGGCCCGAGCAAAGCCACCGGGTCAATGTCATCGGGAATTACGAAATACCGGCTTGGGTATGCTGGCTTGCCGTTGTTAGCGATGGGTCACTGCTTTCTGTACCGAGGATCTTACTCGTTTATTCTACTGCCACCTGCCTGGCAGCATGTTGGTGAGGTATTCTACTGCCACCTGCCTGGCAGCATGTTGGTGAGGAGCAACGCAGCGGCACCTGCAGTCGAAGATCGCAGCACTGACGGGCCCACCAAGACTGTCTTGGCCCCTACGCCGCAGAGACGCTCCACCTCGGACTCGTCAATCCCACCCTCCGGCCCGACGATGAGAGTTACGGCCCCAGCTCGGTCTTCCAGATCCCAATTAGAGAGGGCCTCCCAGATCGGTTCCGTGGCACTCTCATCCAGAACAAGCGTCAGGTGACTCCCACCCTTGCGATCACGTAAATCCTCCACCAGCTCCGACGTTGTCACCACGTCTGCTACTTCTGGCTCGATTGACCGCCGCGACTGCTTCGTTGCGGCTCTGACCGCGTTCACCCATTTTTGGCGGCCCTTTTGGGCTTTCGCAGGAGCCCACTTCACGATGGACCTTTGCGCCTGCCACGGCACAATCCTGTCCACGCCTAGCTCGGTGCACATCTCTATGGCTTGCTCGTCCCGGCCGGCCTTGGCCAGCGCCTGAACCAGGGTCACCTGCACGCTCGGCGCCTCTTCCTGGATTCTCTCCTGCACCTGTAGTTCCAGAACCTGCCCCATAGCTGAGCGGACAGTGCAGGTGGCGCGCAGTCCGGTCCCATCCACTAGATCCAAGGTGTCTCCTGGACCTAAGCGCATGACCTTGCGTGCATGATCGGCCTCGGTGCCCTCCCAGAAGAAACTGCCCCCAGCATCCGGAATGGCTGAGCCCTCCGCAAAGAAGACGGGGAGAGTCACCTGTTCCCCAGTTTGCCCTTGAACCACTTCAGCGGGCCACCGGACGCAAGAACAGGTTCAACTCTGTGTTCTCCGCGCAGCTCCGCCAACTCTTCAAGCAGCTCCTGCTGGCGTGGATCCAGATCGGTCGGAGTCTGCACGGAAACATGAACGTGCAAGTTACCCCGGCCCGCACGGCTCAGACGCCCGACCCCCAGGCCCTTCAGGATCATCTCTTCACCCGACTGGGTTCCCGGAGCAATAATCAATTCTTCTTCCCCGTCAAGGGTCCCCAAAGAAAACACTGTCCCAAGAGCTGCTGCCACCATCGGGACTTCAATGCGCGTGTGCAGGTCGTAGCCTTGCCTGGTGAACAGCGGGTGCGGCTTCTCGCGGATTTCTACGTGCAGGTCGCCGGCTGGGCCTCCAGCGGGGCCCGCCTGCCCCTTACCAGCAAGCCGGACTCGCGTCCCATCCTCCACCCCAGCCGGTATATCAAAACCGACAGTGCGGGTGGCGCGGGTGCGTCCATCCCCGCCACACTCTTCGCAAGGGTGTTCAATAATGTGTCCGTACCCCTCACAGGCGGGGCACGCGACCGCTGTCTGAATGTTCCCCAACAGGGTCTGCTGGACGCGCATTTGGCTGCCGGTGCCGCCACACTGGGTGCACGTCACCGGGCTGGTTCCGGGTGCGCAGCAGCTGCCCTGACATTCTGCGCACTCCACAGCAGTGTCCAGCTGGACTTCCTTGTGAGTACCAAACACGACTTCTTCCAGCGTCAATTCGACGGCAACAAGAGAGTCCTGACCCCTGCGAGTACGCTGCGCCGGGCCGGTTGGAGCCCCGAAGCCCCGGCCGCCGAACATGGTCTCAAACAAGTCGGCAAACCCGAAGTCTCCACCGAAGCTACCGGAGTTGAACATGGAGGGGCCCCCCATGTCGTACTGGCGCCGCTTAGCAGGATCCGAGAGGACATCGTAGGCCATGGAAAGCTCTTTGAAAGCTTCCTCAGAGGCGGGCCCAGCGTAGTCTGGGTGCAACTGGCGTGCCTTCTTCCGGTATGCGCGCTTTATATCTTCGGCGCTGGCATCCCTGTCTACCCCAAGAACCGCGTAGTAGTCCGTCAATTTGCCTCTTCCTCAGGTAACCCTTTTCGCACTATATGCCGACCCCGAACATCACACAAGAATGTGTGTGCAAGTCCGCGGACTCAGCGTTGTTGCTCATCCAAGACTAGGCGGGACAGGTACCTAGAAACCGCTTCTACAGCTATCAGCGAACGGGGATAATCCATCCGAGTGGGGCCGACTATGCCCACGTGAGCCTTTCCGTCTTCTCCATCCTGGTATGCACCAGAAACCACGGAGGCCTCACCAAGGTCCTCGTCCTGATTTTCCATTCCTATGGACACGTGCAGGGGCTGTGTGTGGACCTCACTCAGCAAGCGCAGCAGAGCGACCTGTTGCTCAAGTGCGTCCAGAACTCCGGAAACGTCTGAGAAGTCCTCCCCAACCCTTGCCAGGTTCGACAGCCCAGCAACCACCAGGCGGGACGGTGATTGGGACGCCAGCATCTCCCGAACCGCAGACACCACCAGGGAGGCCCTGCCCCTGCCGGCAGGCGCGAACTCCTCTACCAGGGCGCTGCCGAGACGGTCAATGTCAGCTGAGGAAAAACCCTCCAAAGCCGGATTCAAACGGTCGCGTAGCTCGGCCAGAATCTGCTCTGTTGGAGCCTGACCAAGATCCAGTCGGCGTTCCAGCACGTGACCGTCCTGGGTCACCACGATTATGATGACCACGCGGGATGCCAAATCCACGACCTCTAGCCTGCGCAGGCGCGAGGGTGCCCGTGCGGGCAGCTGGGCGACGGCCGCGCTCTGCGTGAGTTGGGCTAGGAGCCGGACCGTGCGGGCGATGACCTCGTCAAAATCGATCGAGTCACCCAGGAATTCCTCGATGGCGCGGCGCTGAGGTTCTGGAAGCGGGCGCAGGTGAATCAGACCATCCACGAACGTGCGGTAGCCCGCCTCTGTGGGAACGCGGCCGGCGGACGTGTGCGGCTGGTAGATGAGGCCTTCCCTTTCGAGGACGTTCATCTCCCCGCGGATGGTCGCCGAGGAGACCTCGATTTGTCCCCGCTCGGCAACCGCCTTCGAACTGACGGGCTCTCGGGTACCCACGTACTCGGAAACAATGGTCCTCAGAACCTCCAGCTGTCTTCCCTGAACCATTGTCTTCCTCCCCTCAGTGTCAATAATAGACTGGGCTCCTACGGCCCACCGAGCCTGTACCGTTTTCGGTCGTTTGGTCCACGCTCTGCCCCACTTTGCCTGAACCAGCACGGCCCGGCATGATAAAAGCATGACTTCAGAGTTCACACCGCCAGAAATCCGTGCCGCCAAAACCCGGTGGCTGGTAGTTTTGATCGGATCTCTTATAGCGTTCGCTGGCATTTACATCGCTGCCGTATGGACGCGAGCGGGACAGACGTTCGAAAATGCTGCGCTTCGGGGCTCTAAACTCAGTCCGGACAACATTATCGAACTCGATAACGCGCAGTTGCAGGCCATTTCTGTCACGTCTCTGGCAGTGGCGATCCTTCTTGTCGCCGCCGTAGGTTTCCTGCGGGGCGGTTGGCGTCTTGGGCTGGCTGGGTCGGGCGTCATCGTGGTCAGCGTGCTGAGCGCCGAGGCTCTCAAACGCTACATACTTCCCCGCCCCGACCTGATTGATGCTTCTGAGAAACTGCAGCACAACACGCTCCCGTCAGGACACACCGCCATTGCCATGTCTTTGCTACTTGCGACAATGCTGGTCGTTTCCTACGGGTGGAGAGGGATCACGATGTTCCTCACGATGAGCTGGGCGACCGGAATCGGTGCGCTCACCGTGGCTGCGCACTGGCACCGCCTCAGTGACACCCTGGCCTCCGACGCGCTGGCGCTCGCAGTCGCCTGCGCCGCCGCAATCTGGCTTGCCCGCGGCGGAGAAATCCACCCCAGCGCGCCGGGTCGACGTCCGCTCAGGGTGATCTACGTGGTCATAGTTTCCCTGCTTGCCGCGGCATCCCTAGTTGTTGGCGTGGTACTGGCGGTACTGAACTGGACCCAAAACCCTCATACGGGGGACGACTTCGCTCTGAACAGTTACTACGCAGTACACAGTCTTGCCTTCGCGGGGTCGACAATTACCGCGCTCATTTTTTGGTCCACATTGCACCGGTTGGGCGCCGGGAAACCTTCTAAGACTCCCAACCGGCTAGAGTCCGAGTGACATAGTCGGCCATCAGTCGCCCTTCCAGGGTCGCCCTCAGGCGGCCGTCCGCTTTCTCTATCAGGCCCGCGGTCACCAAGTGCTCCACCCCGGCCAGTCCGCCGTCGTCAGATACCCCATCAGCAGTGCGGATACTCAGCATGAGCCGCTCAAGGTCCCGCGTTTCCTGATCCAAGTACTCCCATGCAAACGCCGGGCTCTCACCAAGGCCGTTCCGTCCCGCGTACGCGCGCGGGTGCTTGACGTTCCACCACCGCAGGTCTGCCCAGTGAGAGTGCGCGCCGGGGCCATACCCCCACCAATTCCAGTCTTTCCAGTAAGCCAGGTTGTGTTCCGAGGCGTTCTTGAGACCAGTCGAAGGCGTCTCTTCTTCCCCCGGAGTCACCTTCGCGTAGTTGGAGATTTCGTACCACCGGTATCCGGCCGCGCTTAGGAGCTCATCGGTAAGCACATATTTTTCCGCAGCAAGGTCCTCATCCGGTTCCGGGACCTCTCCCCTGGCAATCTGGGCAGCAAGCTTCGTCCCCGGCTCCACTATCAGGGAGTACGCACTCACGTGGTCAGGTTCCAGCTGTATCGCTGAGATCAAACTGTTCTCCCACTGTTGCAGGGTCTCTCCGGGAGCGCCAAAGATCAGGTCTACGGACGTCTGCATTCCGGCATCACGTGCCCACTGGACGGCCTGGGGTACAAAGTGCGGGCGGTGAACACGATCCAGCACGCTGAGAATCGCCGGCTCTGAGGACTGCATTCCTATCGACAACCGTGTCACCCCCTGGTCGGCCAGAACCTTCACGCTCCGAGCAGATAGCGTTTCCGGGTTGGCCTCGACGGTGATCTCAGCATCGGGTCCCAGTCCGAAGGTTTCTTTGAGCCCTGAGAGGATTCTGCCCAGGGATTCCGGTGCCAGAAGGGTTGGTGTGCCCCCGCCAAAGAACACCGTGCTTATTTCTTCGGTGTCCGCCCCAAGCTGGCGTCGACTGAAGTCGATCTCCGCAAGCACGGACCGCTCATATGTTTCTAGGTCTGCGCCGGGCCCAAATTCCGTGGTGTAAGTATTGAAATCGCAGTACCCACAGCGCACCGAGCAGAAGGGGACATGCACATAGACGGCTAGGGGGGATGAACGTCCCCGCTGCAGTGCGCGGTTCCAGAGGTCGGCCGGGGGCGGCCATGAAGACCCCTCGGGTTGACTTGGCATGGGACTATTCGACGGTAGCCGGGGGCTTGACAGCCGTGATGTCCCGGACTGACCTGCCCTCCGCTAGTCCGCGCGTTTCAAAACGTGTGCGAATCCTCCCCGGAAAACGCGGGGCAAACCCGCCGCGGTTCGGCTCTGGATCTGCGGGGTCCGGACGTGCCCCCCGGTGCGGGTTCACCAGGACCGGATTCTCTTCGACCACGCTGCGCATCTGCCACGCGTAATCATCCCAGTCCGTGGCAAGACGCCAGCAGCCATCATCTCGGAGTACCCGCGCCACCGCGCGGGCGAACTGCGCATCGACAAGTCGGCGTTTGTGATGTCGTTTCTTTCTCCACGGATCTGGGAAAAACGTCCAAACCTCTCTGGCACTGACTTCAGGCAGCAGCAGCGGGAGGGCTTGGGCGGCGTCGGCCTCCACTATCCGGAGGTTGGTCACGCCAGCGGCCACAGCGCGGGAAATGGTCTTGGCAACCCCTGGGCGCCACACTTCGAAGGCAAGGTAGTTGTTGTCCGGATTCTGCGACGCCGCTGCGACGATTTGTTCGCCGTTGCCGGACCCAACTTCCACGATAAGGTTTCCGCTACGACCAAAAATCTGTGCCCAATCCAGCGAGTCGGTGGCAGCTACAGTCGTGCGGGAACCCTCAAACTCGACCGGGATGATGTAGTCCGCGCCGTGCGTTTCCAGGACGCGGTTCAGGTTTGCCGGCATGCCCCGAGACCGCCGCACGAAGGATTTGGTTCGAGCACGAAATGGTCTCTCTGTTTCCTCCGCTAGGACCAGTTTTTCCTCCACCGAAGTTACTTCTTTCCGGTTGGTGCGTCCGACGTCAACGCGGCGATGAAAGCTTCCTGTGGAACATCCACACGCCCGATGGACTTCATTCGTTTCTTTCCCTCTTTTTGCTTCTCCAGCAGCTTACGCTTCCGGGAAATGTCTCCGCCGTAGCACTTAGCGAGCATGTCCTTGCGCAGAGCCTTGATGGTTTCCCTGGCTATGATCCGGGAGCCGACCGCTGCTTGGACGGGGATTTCGAACTGTTGGCGGGGAATTAGGTCCTTGAGTCTCTTCGTCATCTTCACGCCGTAGGCATACGCCGCGTCCTTGTGGACGATGGCACTGAACGCGTCGACCTGTTCCCCATTCAGTAGGACATCGACCTTGACCAGGTCTGAGGCCTGCTGCCCATCTTCGTGGTAGTCCAAGGAAGCATAGCCCTTAGTCCGCGATTTCAACTGATCAAAAAAGTCGAACACAATCTCTGCGAGTGGAAGTTGGTAGCGAAGCTCGACGCGTTCCGGGGACAGGTAATCCATGCCGCCCATCATGCCGCGACGGTCCTGACACAGTTCCATGATTGCCCCGATGTAATCGGACGGAGCCAAGATGGTGGCGGCAACCATTGGCTCGCTCACCGAGTTGATCTTGCCGTCCGGAAACGCCGAGGGGTTTTCGACCCGAATCTGGGTCCCGTCTTCTTCCTCTACCGTGTAGACGACGTTAGGTGCGGTGGCAATCAGATCCAGGTTGAACTCCCGCTCCAGGCGCTCACGCACAATCTCTAAGTGCAGCAGACCCAGGAACCCGCAGCGGAACCCGAACCCCAAAGCGACAGAGGACTCCGGTTCGTATGTCAGGGCCGCGTCGTTGAGCTGCAGCTTCACAAGCGCTTCACGAAGGTCGGGAAAATCCGAGCCGTCAACGGGGTAAATACCTGAAAAGACCATTGGTTTGGGGTCGCGGTACCCTTCCAGGGGCTCCTGTGCGCCCCGGATCGCGGTGGTGACCGTGTCGCCCACGCGTGACTGGCGAACGTCCTTCACCCCGGTGATTAGGTATCCGACTTCTCCGGCCCCTAACCCTTCTTCTGGGACCGCTTCCGGGCTGATCACGCCGACCTCTAGCACCTCATGTACGGAGCGGGTCGACATCATCTCTACCCGCTCGCGCTGCTTGAGCTTGCCGTCGATCACGCGCACGTACGTGACCACGCCCCGGTAGGAGTCATACACGGAGTCAAAAATCATGGCACGGGTGGGCCCGTCAGGATCGCCGTGTGGGGGCGGCACTTCCCGGACGATCCGGTCCAAGATCTCTGCGACGCCCTCCCCCGTCTTGCCGGACGCCATCATGACGTCCCCCGGGTCAATACCGATCAGGGAAGCAATCTCTTCCGCATATTTTTCGGGCTGCGCCCCCGGGAGGTCGATCTTGTTCAACACCGGGATGATCACCAGGTCGTTTTCCATCGCCAAGTAAAGGTTCGCTAGTGTCTGCGCTTCAATGCCCTGGGCTGCGTCGACCAGCAGCAGGGCTCCCTCACAAGCGGCAAGGGACCGCGACACCTCATACGTAAAGTCCACGTGCCCGGGAGTATCGATCATGTTGAGCGCGTAAGGTTCCCCGTCCAGGGCCCACGGCATCCGTACCGCCTGGCTCTTGATGGTGATGCCGCGCTCTCGCTCAATGTCCATGCGATCCAAGAACTGGTCGCGCATTTCCCGCTGGTTGACCACACCGGTCATCTGCAGCATCCGGTCGGCCAAAGTCGATTTGCCGTGGTCGATATGGGCGATGATGCTGAAGTTGCGAATCCTGTCCTGCGGCGTGTGCGCTGGCTGAATCGTCATCAGCTCATCTTTGGTGGGCACGGACACTACCTGGAACCTCCACTGCTCTGCTCTGGGGACACTGCTATCCCCGCTATCGTCCCACGAGCCGCGCATTAGCGGAAAGTTTGTCCCGGTGGCGTGACCTATTACGCATTCGCTTCGAGCAGCGCATTGCGCATCTTTGCGAGCTCCTGACTCATGCCCAGTTCTCCCTCACTACGGTGAATATCCAGCAGCCTGTCAAGATGACGAACAGCGGCAGGGACATCATGCATGTCTAAAGCGTCGGAAATCAGGGTGCCTAAAATGTCCAGTTCCAGCTGACTTCCGGGCTCCAAAAAGCGTTCAACGTCCGCGAGGAGGACCGACCACATGTCCAAAGCCTGCGTGCGCTTTCCTCCTAACAACGTCACCACAGCAAGCTCGTGTCTCACGGCAAGCGTGTTGAAAGAACTGGTTCCCCTGTATTCCGTGAGGATCAGGAGCAGTTTCTGGAACACTTCCGTCGAACGCTCAAACTCTCCCACATCACGCAGATACTCCCCGTAGTTGTGTCTGGATGTGAGTGCCATTGTCTGGCCTTCTTGGCCTAGATCATCAATCTCATCCAGCAGTTCTTGGTACAGGATGTCCGCCAGCTCTGGAATCGGTCCCAATTCGAGGATGCGCGCAGCGTTGTTTCGTATTGCATGTCGCAGCTTAGATCCGAGTTCCAGGTGCTCTCGAGCGTCAGGTACAAGGTCTTCTGCTAGAGCCTGGGCGCGCCGACTCATGCCCACCTGGCCAGCCCAGTACATTTGCGAGTTCCGCACCACCAGGGAACGCAGATCGTGCCGTCCCCAAGCTTCTTCGGCTATTTGAACGGCAGCGTCCAATCTTTCCATGGCTTCATCCGCCAAACCAAGCGCCACAAACCAAGGGGCCATCTCCCGCAGGATGAGAACGGTAGTGTCTTCATCTGTGGCTCTCTCCAAGTATTCGGTGAGAACTCGCAGGGAACGTTCCGGAGGCCCCTCCCCTACTTCTTGGAGGATTCCACTGTAGTCCGCTAACGCGATCCCCGACTCCATTTCGTATTCGCCTGGCTTGACCATGATTCCGCTCCGCTCAAATCCGCTGCCTCTGGGGACCCTCCCCGCTCCTGCCCCAACTTCCTCTCCCAATTGGCCGATCGAAACCCTCCCCCACACAAGCTGTGGATAACCCGGCGCCAAAGGCATGTGGAAAGTGCCCGTGTGGCAACGTTCACCCGATACAGCCCGTGCGCGGGTGGTTCGAAACCGGGCCCGGCTGGTAAAGTTCATAGTTGGATTCCGAACCGGGTCGGGCTTGGAATCTTGATCAGTCCGTTTGCGGGGTGTCCCCACGCCCAGTCCCGGCACTGGCTCATCCCTCACCGACCGAACTAGCTTGCAGAACCATGAGGAGAGTCAACACGTGGCAAACATCAAGTCACAGATCAAGCGGAACCGCACCAATGAGAAGCGTCGCATCCGGAACCAGGCCGTGAAGTCTGAACTGAAAACTCTTATCCGGAAGACCCGCGAAGCCGTCGATGCCGGGGATAAAGAAGCTGCTGAGGAAGGCCTGCGGGTCGCATCTCGGAAGCTCGACGTAGCCGTCTCTAAGGGAGTCATCCACAAGAACCAGGCTGCAAACCGCAAGTCGCGTCTTGCCGCCCGCGTCAACGGGATGGACAAGTAGCGGGGGCTACACCTAGAACCAACAAGCGCTAGGAAGCGCTAAATCAGTGGAGGGACCGCACGGCGGCCCCTCCACTGCTCTGTTTCTACTGCTCTTTTGTCGCCCTCCCAACGCTGGGGCGATGATCTATGCACGCGCTCGGGTGATCTCTATGAGGCACCGCTCGATCGCACCTTTGGGGTCCTTCGAGGCTCCCTTCACGTCAGCATCCGCGCGGGCGATGAGACACATGGCCCGCCCAAGAGCATCCGGGGACCAGTTCCGAGCATCGGTTCTTGCGTGGCCAAGGGCCTGCGGGCTCATGCCCAGCTGCCGGTCAGGTACACCGGAAGCGGTAACCTTAGCGACCGCTCGCAGCTTGAAGGCAAGTGCTGCGACGATCAGCACCGGTTCCACACCGGATTCCAAAGCACGCCTGGCAAGGATGACTGCCCGGGGCCCTTCCCCTTTGGCCATGGCGTCCGCGACTTGGAAACTGTCAGTCTCAACCTGTCCCGCGAAGTGGTCGCGCACAGATTCCGGGGTGATCTGGCCGCCAGTATCTCCGAGGAGGCGGCGGGTGACACCTAGGAGCTCATCCAGGTCTGCTCCCGCGCCGTCAACAAGCAGCTGAGCTGATTCGCCCAAGAGTTTCCCACCCCGGTAAGCCGCTTCGTCGCGGACGAGGGACAACCGTTGACTCTCCCATTTTGGCTCCTGCGCATCCCAGATTGGGTATCCTTCTGCTCTCACCGCATCAGTGACGCGTTTCAGGGTGTTTCCGCCCCGGTGGTACAGGAGTATCTGTACATCCGAAGATCCGAGCTTGATCTGGTCGACAAGTTCGTCTGCCAGCTCCGGGGATGCCTCGTCTACAGCGTTCAAAATGATTAGTCTCTGTTCCCCAAAAAGTGAGGGGGATACCCAAAGTGCCAGCTGCTCTGGAGTGCAGACAGCCGCATCAACCTCTACTACTTCCAGCCCCGGGTCGCTCCCCAAAGCGAGTTCTCGCAGGTAGCGAACCGCTCGGTCTGCCAAGGCCCGTTCCGGACCCCGAAACATGACCACGGGGGCCGGCCGCAGCTCCTGCAAAACGAGAGGAAGCCTAGGCTTCGAACCGGAAGAACCACGCCTGCGTGCCTGTGCCATCGACTTCACCCCATCTCCAAAAATGGACACTACGTGCACCAAACCTATCAGTCAGTGCTTCGGCTTCCCTACCTGGATGTGCGCGAAGACTCCCCGTAGGCTTCGCGAGAAGGGAGAGCTCCCGAGGCTTTCCCTGCGCCCGACGTCCCTTCCGCCCAAGGTCTCAGCTCAGTCGGTTTCTGGCGCTCTGTGCAGTGGCGACTCAGCAGTCTCGGGGTTCTCCACCCCAGTCTTTCGCCGCTTGACGTAAGCAGCGTGGACAGCCGTGACAAGACCGACAAGGCCGGCAGCAAGGAGTACCCCACCGGTCCCGCCGGGCCACGGCAAGCTTGCACCCGGTAGTCCAGCAACCCACCGCGCGACCCAGGCGATCCACGCCGCAAATGGGGTCGCGGCCCACATCAAGAGAGTCGCGATAGACGGCGAGGACGTACACAGGATTGCAGCCGCGATTCCAAGCAACGTAACTGGGGCGACAGCCGGTGCCGCCAAAACGTTTGCCAGAACCGACCACAGCGGCACCGTGTCCGTGATGGCGACCAGTGGCGGCAGAACCCAAAGGGACGCAGCAGCGCTTACCGCCACGATCTGAGCGACCTTCCGAACCAGTCCCCGTCCACTTTGCTTTTCCGACATCATTTCATCGGCGAATCGCTCCAGCTTGTTGGCCCAGCTCCTTCCCAGGATCAAGATTCCCAGCGTTGCTAGGGCGGACATGGTGAACCCAGGCTTCGTCGCAATCCACGGGTCAGTAAGCGTCAACGTCAGCACCACCAGGAACAAAGCAACTTGTGGTTGCCCCGGACGGCGCCATATGAGCGCAATCATCGCAACCAGCGCCATACCAGTTGCCCGGAGGACACTGGGAGCAGGACCCACAACGCCAACCAGGAAGACTAGGAAAAGGACCATTGCTGCGGGGCGCCACAACCGTCCGCCGGGCACGAGAACTGCCAGCGCCGCAAGTGCGAGCCCGATGTGCGTGCCGGAAATGGCTGTCAGGTGAGTCAGCGACGCGGTTGCCATGGCTTGGCGCAGCTCTGGTTCAAGGAGCTGCCGGTCACCGACAGACATTCCAAGGACCAGTGCTCCTGCAGGTTGCGGCAGTGCCCCAGCCAGCGCGAGCATCCGGGACCGCACACCCGACGTGAACTGGCTCCATTTGCCACCGCTTGCTACCAGCCGCGCGCTTTGGACTCGTAACTCTCCCAGGATTGGCGGTTGTCTCCAAAAATCCGTTCGGAGTTTTCCCTGCACGATCATCTGGTCCCCTCTTTGGAAACCACTCAGAGTCTCGACGTCACCGGATAGTCGCACCTGAACCGAACTGCTCACCCACTGCGTAGAGACACGCGTCGCTTGGACACGACCAGCTGCTGCGAAAGTGGCGCGTCCCCAGGGGGTAACCCGCTGCTGAGGGGGTTCGGTCAGACGCACCAGCAGCTGAACACTATCCGAGTACAGTGCGGCTTCTGTGGCAGCGTCGTCGCGGTACTCCTGCAAAGCCAGGCTCCCGGACAGGTACCCGGCTAGCATCCCGAGTGCTACGGCCGCAGCCGCCCAAAGTGCCCTGGGCAGAAGCGCAGCAAACGCGGCGGCCCCAAGGACAGCCCAGACCCACCAGGCCGCGCTAAGTCCATTGGTTCCGGCAGCTGCTCCAGCCCAGGCCCCAAGAGACACGCCAGCCAAGCGCCAGTCTTCCGGGCGCACTTTGCTACCAGTCACTCAGGCTTGCTTCCGGTTATTACTGACACAGGTCTGCCTCTAAGCCCGCATAGATTTTGGCTCCTATTCCTGTCACCGACCGCAAGTCTGCGTTTTGCTGATAGTTTCCGTTGGCCTCCCGATATTCAACGATCCGCTGCGACAGCGCCGGGCCGATACCCGGAAGTGCCTCTAATTCCGCTACCGAGGCGGAGTTGATGTCGATGCAGGGTTGCCCTGTCTGCTGTGTCCCTGTTTGACCACCGGTGCCCACCACTGCCGAGGGAGCCCCAGAACCAATCGCACTATCGGATCCCGGTGCTCCGACTTTCTCTTCGGGGCCGGGGACATGGACCTGCTCCCCGTCCACCAGCAGACGCGCCAGGTTTGTCCCGTCCAGTTGCGCGTCTTCGGTCGGACCGCCAGCGAGTTCCAGTGCTTCCACAACCCGAGATCCGGGAGCTAGGGTCACCACCCCTGGTTTCTTCACACGTCCTGACACGTACACCACCAACTGCGCAGCCCCGGACTCCGAACCCTCCACCTCAACTTCAGGGTGCCCAGGCTCTGTTAACCCAGACTCAGCCGAGCCAAGCTCAGCCGAACTGGGTCCAGTCCCATCCGAACCGTCTCCTGCCATGTCGGTATCCTGCCCCGTATGGCCACCAGATCCTGACCGGGCGGAGGCGCCCAGGTCGTCACTGTCTGCTCCTATGGCAGCTAACAGGTCCGCTTCGCTTTCGAAGGTCTTTTCTTCTTCCCGGGTCAACGCGCCGACAACCACCCAGCCGAGGAGAGCTAAGACAAGGACACTCACGGCCAGGAAAGCGGGGGCGCTCAGCGACCACCTGTTCCCGCGTTGCATGCTGTGGCGGGAAGCTCTGCGATGAAAAGAATGCTCTGTTCCGCTCATTCCGTCAGCCTAGATTCCCCCGTGGCCGAAGCGAATAGGCAGCCGCACCCTTGTGGACGGCGCGGCACGTTGGGTCCTGTGGACGTCTCACTTGCGGCAATCAGAGGACCTGGCGGGAGCGTCTGGGTGGCACAATTGGGTTAGCCGCTAGGAGAGGAAAAACCATGAAGCTTGGATTTATCGGGACCGGAGTCATGTCGGGAGCTATTGCCCGGGGGGTTCAAGCCGGCGACCTCCAAGGCGTAGAGATCTTCCTCTACGACCGGGATGAGGCAAAAGCCCTGGAGCTAGCCCAGGCGGTACAGGGGACCGTGTGTAAGGACGCGAGCGAGCTTTCCCAAGCCGCGGACCTGGTTGTCCTGGGAGTAAAACCGGCCGTACAGACTTCCGTTTTGGAGGAGATCGCACCTGCTCTTACAGGCGCTAATCAGCCCACACTTGTGTCGATTGCGGCGGGGCGGTCGCTGCATGCCATTGTCACGGACTTGAGCGCCGCTCCAGAAGTACCCCCGATCGTGAGGGTCATGCCTAACGTCGCCGCTAGCGTCGGCCAGGCCATGTCAGCCCTGACGGCCACAGAGGGCACGGACCAGTCAAGGATAGACGCGGCGAAAGCGGTTTTCGGATCTGTGGGAAAGGTAATGGAACTGCCCGAAGATCTCTTCTCGGTGTTCACAGCGATGGCTGGTAGCTCGCCGGCGTGGATGTTCTACATTGTTCAGGCTTTGGCACGTGCGGGGGTGGCCGAAGGCATGACCGCGGAGCTGGCGACAGAAGCTGCAACGCAGGCAATGCTCGGCTCGGCTCTCCTTTTGGAAGAGGGCCGCGCGCGCGGAGTCCACGCTTCGGAGCTGATTGACGGTGTCTGCTCCCCTGGAGGAACGACGATTGCTGGCCTGTTGGCCGCGGAAGAGGCCGGCCTGGCATCTGCTCTGCACGGGGCGGTGGCCGCAACGGTTTCCCGCGATATCGAGCTTGGAGAGCAGTGACACAGCACAAACGTGCCGCGTTGTGGTGACTCCTACCACCGTGGGCAGCTTTGCACCCAGTCGCGCGCAAAGCTAGCCTTAAACTTAGGACTTAGTAGCGGAAAATAATCCGTGGTGTCCTTCCCGGAGAGTTTCTGCACCTTTTTGGAGTAATCGATGAACGAATCTGCCTCGACCGCGAACGTGACCCTACCCCCCGCGCGGGTACCGGACCGGGTAACCACTGATGGTTTGGAGGCAAAGTGGGGTGAAACCTGGAAAGAGCAGGACACATACAGGTTCGACCGCAACGCAACGCGCAAAGATGTCTACTCCATCGATACTCCCCCTCCCACGGTCTCAGGGTCGCTACACATCGGCCATGTTTTCTCTTACACCCACACTGACACGGTGGCGCGCTTCCAGCGGATGCGCGGCAAAGATGTCTTCTACCCCATGGGGTGGGACGACAATGGACTGCCCACCGAGCGGCGGGTGCAAAACTATTATGGGGTGCGCTGTGACCCGTCGCTTCCTTTCGTTGAGGACTTCGTACCACCCCACGATGGCGGCACAGGTAAGTCCGTTCGGGCAGCCGACCAGCAGCCTATTTCTAGGCGCAACTTCATTGACCTTTGTGTGAAGCTCTCGGAATCCGATGAGGAACAGTTCGAGGAACTGTGGCGCTACCTGGGCCTGTCTGTCGATTGGTCTCTCACCTATCAGACGATTGGTGATCATGCACGCCGCGTCGCCCAGGCAGCATTCTTGAGTGCCTTGGAACGGGGAGAGGCCTACCAGGCAGAAGCCCCGGGGCTTTGGGATGTTACGTTCCAAACCGCCGTGGCTCAGGCAGAACTTGAAGCGCGAGAATACCCAGGCGACTACTATTCGCTAGCGTTCCACGGTCAAGATGCGGACGTAGTCATCGAAACGACCCGACCGGAGCTTTTGCCCGCATGCGTGGCGCTAATCGCACATCCGGATGACGAGCGCTACCAGGACCTATTTGGTACCACCGTCACGTCTCCCGGCTTCGGCGTGGAGGTCCCCGTCCTAGCCCACCGCGCCGCAGAAATGGATAAGGGCGCGGGCATCGCTATGTGCTGTACGTTTGGTGACCTCACCGACGTTGAATGGTGGCGGGACCTGCAGCTTCCCACCCGCGCGGTCCTGGACAAGGACGGCCGAATCACCCGGTCAACCCCGGATTGGATTACCGATGCGGAAGGTGCGGAACTCTTCGGCCAGATGCAAGGTAAGACTACTTTCTCCGCACGCAAAGCCGTGGCGGAAGCCCTAGCTTCCTCGGGCGAACTGCTTGGCGATCCCACTCCTACGCAGAGGATGACCAACTTCTTCGAGAAAGGTGACAAGCCTCTAGAGATCGTCGCCTCCCGCCAGTGGTACATCCGCAACGGAGGACGCGATTTCACGCGGGTCGGCGCCACGGAAGACCTTCGTTCGGAGCTTCTTGCCGCCGGACGGAAGCTGAACTTCCATCCGCCGTTTATGCGTGTGCGCTACGAGAACTGGGTGGAGGGTCTGACGACCGATTGGCTGGTTTCCCGGCAACGTTTCTTCGGTGTGGCGCTGCCGCTTTGGTATCGCATTGACGAGCAAGGACAGATACGCCACGACCAGGTCCTGGTTCCAGAACAGAGCCAGCTGCCGATCGACCCGACAATCGATGTTCCAGCAGGATTCGACGAATCGCAGAGGAATCAGCCGGGTGGGTTTGCCCCTGAAGTGGACATCATGGATACCTGGGCAACGTCTTCTCTGACACCGCGTATCCCCACCGGTTGGCTGGTGGATGAGGACTTATTTGAGCGCGTTTACCCGATGGATCTACGCGCTCAAGGTCAGGACATTATCCGCACGTGGCTCTTTTCGACAGTCCTGCGGTCCGTGAGCGATTTCGGTGAACTCCCTTGGAGTAACGCTGCGATTTCTGGATGGATTCTAGACCCGGACCGCAAGAAAATGTCAAAGTCGAAAGGCAACGTCGTCACGCCCATGGACCTGCTTGAGAAGCACGGTTCCGACGCGGTGCGTTACTGGGCGTCGTCGGCACGGTTGGGCACCGACGCGGCTTTTGATGAGGGCCAAATGAAAATTGGCCGACGACTAGCGATCAAGGTTCTGAACGCGTCCAAGTTTGCTCTCACCATGGGTGACGAGGGCTCTGACCTGCGCTTGGACCCCGCACTTGTCACAAACCCGCTGGATGCCTCTGAGCTGGCTCACCTACAGGCAACAATAAGGGTGGCGACTCAGGCACTGGAAGACTACGACCACACTCGTGCCCTTGAGGCCACAGAGACGTTCTTCTGGACTTTCTGTGACGACTATCTGGAGCTAGTCAAGGAACGCGCGTACAACCGTGAAGGCAAGTGGGATCAGGCCAACGCCCAGTCAGCTCGGACGACGCTCGCGCTGGTCGTGGACGCCTCGATCCGCCTGCTTGCTCCCTTCTTGCCCTACGCAACGGAAGAGGTGTGGTCGTGGTACCGGGACGGTTCGATCCACACGGCACCTTGGCCGCGAGCTGCCGACTACGTTGCCGGGGGTGACCCCGCCTTGATGGACGCCGCCGAGGCTGCCCTCATCGAGCTGCGCAGGATCAAATCCGAAGCGAAGGTTTCCCCGCGCACCCCGATCCTTGAAGTGACGGTATCCGGCCCACAGGACGAACTAGAGTTGGCTCGTTCGATTGCTGCCGACCTGGAGGCATGCATTCACGCTAGCGCGCCCATCACGTGGCAGGTTGGCGGAGAGAGTTTTGAAATCGTATCTTCCTCCTTGGGGGAAGCACCCAAGAGGCAAAAGAAACAATAGTGATCCCCCGAAAGGACCCGTTGTGATCAACGACGTAACCGATTTGGACTCTCCCGAGGGTGAGAGCCTGGAGGAACCAGCGCCGGACACCGAAGCTCTGGAGTGGACCGCGCCGGTCTTGGAACGGATCGATGAGCACCTGAGCATCCCTGCCCTGCTGCGTCAGCGGGTTGCACGCGACCCTCAGGCCCCTATCATCGAAGTTCAAACTGAGATGGGGTCAAGGTGGAGAGCGATCCGGGCGGGCCAGTTCTGGCAGGAAGTCCAGGAGGTTGCTGCCGGCCTGATCGGCATGGGCATGGAGTTTGGTGACAGGTTCGCGATCATGTCTCCGACCCGGTTCGAGTGGACGCTGCTCGACTTTGCTGGGTGGACGGCTGGGCTGGTTCCCGTTCCCATCTACGAGACGTCCTCCGCGAAGCAGATCGCTCACATTTTGCGGGACGCGCAACTGAAGCTAGTGGTGACCGAATCTGTCTCCATGGCTAACCTGGTTCGCGCTGCCGCCGAAAGCGCTGACGTGGAAGTGCAGATCCTTTCTCTGGATAACCAGGCGCTCCCCACGATTATTGCCGCGGGGCAAACGGTTCCGGCAAGCGAAGTATCCGCCCGTTACAACCGGCTCACCACCGAATCACCGGCGACCCTTGTTTACACGTCCGGCACTACGGGAACACCAAAAGGCGTGGAGATCTGCCACGGAAACTTCACCGACCTGGCCGTTAACTCGTACCTGTGGATGCCAGAAGTGGCCAGCCACCCCAAGTCTCGGATGCTCCTGTTCTTACCATTAGCCCACATTTTGGCGCGGTTCTTGCAGGTGTACCAGGTTTGCGGGGAAGGCGTCATGGGACATTCCCCCTCCATTAAGAACCTGCTGCCTGACCTGGCCTCGTTCAAGCCAAGCTGGTTGCTGGTCGTGCCCCGCGTGCTGGAAAAAATTTACAATTCAGCCGACGCTAAGACCGGTTCCGGCGCGAAGAACACTCTGTTCCGCTGGGCAGCGAACATAGCAGTTGAGTATTCTCGCGCGCTGGACACCGAAGAGGGACCGTCTCGCTCGCTGAAGTCTCAGCACCGCTTGGCGAATGCTCTTGTGCTTTCCAAGATCACCGCGCTGGTGGGCGGGAACGCGGAGTTTGTCATTTCGGGTGGTGCTCCCCTATCTGAGCGTCTTGCGCACTTCTTTAGGGGTGCTGGACTTCCTGTCCTTGAGGGATACGGGTTGACGGAGACCACCGGACCGATCTCGGTAAACACTCCTATACTAAACAAGATCGGAACCGTCGGGCCGCCTCTTCCTCCGATGGCTGTGCGCATCTCACCCGACGGAGAAGTCCTGGTGAAGGGCTCTTCGGTCTTCAAGGGCTACCTCCACAATCAGGAGCTAACGGACGAGGTCCTAGAGGACGGCTGGTTCGCAACGGGCGACTTGGGTTCCCTGGATCGCGACGGTTACCTACGCATCACCGGGAGGATGAAGGACGTAATCGTCACCGCAGGGGGGAAGAACGTTATCCCCTCCGGACTTGAGGATGAACTGCGCGGGCACCCCCTAATCAGTCAGATCGTTGTTGTCGGGGATCAACGGCCCTTCGTGGGTGCCCTGATCACTCTCGATGCGGAGATGCTGCCCGTCTGGCTGAAGAACAAGAATCTGCCACCGATGTCTGCTGCTGAGGCCGCGGATAACGTGGACGTGCGAGCAGCTTTGGACAGGGCCATCGAACGGGCAAACCAGTCTGTCTCCCGCGCAGAGTCGATCCGGAAGTTCGAGATTCTTCCGACAGACCTGACGGAAGCGGATGGCATGCTTACGCCGTCACTGAAGGTCAAGCGCGACGCGGTTCTACAGAAATTCGAGGCCGCAGTGGACCGGATTTACGGTGGCCCCATCGAACGCTGACAAGGCCTCAGAGTGTCAGTGCTGCTCCGCGTAGCCTGGATCTAGGAGGTCCTGGTAATCAGCGTTCCTGTCGAACCAGGCAACGACGTAGCTGCACTCCGGCTCCACGAATACGGGCTTCTCCCGCACGTCGTCCATGGCGGCGCGGACCAGTTTCCCTGCCAGCCCTTGGCCCCGGAACTTTGGGTCCACTTCCGTGCTGTCGAACACCCACGTGTGCTTGCCCGCGGAGTCTGACTCGCGGATGCGGTAGCTAGCGAACCCCGCGACCTCCCCGTCAACCAGGATTTCGTACCTACTGCGCTCCGGTGCGGCCTTAACCTGCGTGCTCATTAGTTCTCCTCCTCTTGTCTGATCGCCTGACTGCTGTTTTGGCGCGTGTGCCCTTCTAGGGAATTTCGAATTGCTTTTCCTTCGGGAACAGTCCCTGAACTTCAGTGACCGTCAGGGTACCCGCATCAAAATCGGCTGGGACAGTGAACGCGATCCAAGCCGCAGCCGACTTGCCCGGCTTCACTTCTCCCAAGCCCACCATCATCTCGGAGGTGAAGATCAGGTTCTCCGAGTAATATGTGGTTCCCCCTCCGCCCGGGCCGTTCAAAACGTAATCGAAAGCGAAGAACGGATCTGACGGTTCGCTTCCCCTATTCGTTACTGAAACACGGATTGCAACGGGTTTCTCACCGGTTTCCGGGGCACTGAACACGTACTTTTCGGACAGCCATCCGCTAGCATCCATGTCCACTTCTCTTATTTCCCACAGCCACCGATCGGTCTCAAACTGGTAACCGGTCTCGGAAACCCACCCGTCGGCAGGTGCAGAGGAAGAAGATGAGGGTGCTCGATTCAGGAAAGTCCAAATGCCGACTATCGCTAGGAAGGCCGCCAGTCCCCCGATAAAAACAACCCAACCGCGCCGTCCCCGCTCCCCCTCCGGCACTGCTGACGGTACTGCCGGTGCTTGGGCCTGCGGGGCGTTCGAATAGGCGCCCGGGCCGAACGTTAGCTGACCGGGAGTCGGTTGATCAGGTGAGGGCTGTACATGCCCGGTCCCTCCGGGCGGTGGAGAACCTGCGGGGATCTGCCCTGCGGGGACGCCCGCCTCGTACGTGGGCGCTGGGGCTGGGAACGACCCGGTAAGACCATCGGCAAAGCTGGGCGGAGGCTGCTGCTGTGCTAGATCCTGGTACGGGTACCGCGGGTCTCCCGCTCCGTCACCAGGGCTGCTCATTCCGACCGTATTCCTCTTTGATCACCTCGTGATGCCGGATGACCTCCGTGACCATGAAACCCAGGAACTTCTCTGCGAAGTCCGGGTTCAATCCGGATTCCTCCGCCAACAGCCGCAGGCGGCGAACCTGCTGTGCTTCCCGCTGCGGATCAGCGGGCGGAAGTCCCCCACGGGCTTTGATGTGTCCGACTCTTTCAGTGCAGCGAAAACGCTCAGCTAGAACGTGGATCAAAGCGGCATCGAAGTTGTCAATGGCGCTCCGCTCCCGTAACAGCGCGGCCATAATCTCGGGATCTTCCTGCCCAAGCGCGTCCTTGTCGTTCACATCAAGACCGTTCTCTCCCCGGCGCTGGCCCGGCCGGTTCGGGCTCTTATGCGGAGCGGCTTTCCTCCGCGGCGTTTACATACACAAGAGGAGGCGCTTCACCGCGTACTGCCTCGCCAGTGACAACCACCCGTTCCACTTCAGGTTGGGAAGGGACGTCGAACATAAGATCCGCGAGCGTGAGTTCCATAATGGACGCCAATCCGCGCGCGCCAGTTTTTCTTTCCATGGCCAGTTGCGACACCGCTTGCAACGCTTCTTTCGTGAACTCGAGTTCGACCTCGTCCAAATCAAAAAGGTGCTTGTACTGGGCAACCAACGCGTTCTTCGGTTCAGTCAGGATCCGGGTTAGGTCATCCTCTTGCAATTCGGCCGTGGCCGTCAACACGGGTAGGCGCCCGATAAACTCGGGGATCATCCCGAACTTGTGCAGGTCCTCCGCGGTTATCTCCGCGTAATAGTCATCTATCTGCGCAGCCGCTTCCAAATCCGTTCCGAAACCTGTGGTGCGCCTTCCCAGACGTTCTTTCACGATTTCATCTATCCCGGAGAAGGCACCCGCCGCTATAAACAGGATGCCCGAGGTGTCGATTTCCAGGAAGTCCTGATGTGGGTGCTTGCGACCGCCTTGGGGCGGCACGGAAGCCCGCGTTCCCTCAATGATCTTTAGGAGCGCCTGCTGGACGCCTTCACCAGACACGTCCCGGGTGATCGAGGCGTTCTCACCTTTGCGACCAACCTTGTCGATCTCATCGATGTAGATGATGCCGCGCTCGGCCTTCTTGATGTCCCCGTCGGCTTCCTGGATCAGCTTCAGAAGAATATTCTCCACGTCTTCCCCGACATAGCCAGCCTCTGTCAAAGCAGTGGCGTCCACGATCGAGAAGGGAACTTCCAGGAGCTTGGCCAGCGAGCGAGCCAGATGTGTCTTGCCCGTTCCAGTTGGGCCGAGCAGCAGAATGTTGGATTTGGTGCCTTCCATGTCCTCTTTGTTGCCGGCGTCCCTGTGACGAACCCGCTTGTAGTGGTTGTATACCGCCACGGAAAGGGCCTTCTTCGCGGGGTTCTGCCCGATAACCCAGGAGTCCAAGAAGTCGTGGATTTCCCTTGGCTTAGGCAGGCTCACCTGACGGGGAAGAATCTCATCTTCCAGTTCCTCGTCAAGTATCTCCTGACACAGGTCGACACACTCGTTGCAGATGTATACACCGGCACCGCCAATAAGCTTGCGCACCTGTTTCTGCGATTTCCCGCAGAAGGCACACTTCAGTAGGTCGCCCCCCTCAGACAGCTTGGCCACCGGGTCCTCCTCACCGCTGCGCCTGTCAGTTCCGCGAAGCGCACTCCCCGCCAGGATAGTTCACCCTCAGCCGGGGTGTCCCCTGACTCACCGACCGGATGCGCTTAACCCTCCATTTTACGCGAGGCAAGCACCTGGTCGATCAGCCCGTATTCTTTGGCCTGCTCCGCTGTGAAAATCTTGTCGCGCTCAATGTCGGAGCGAACCTGCTCAACACTCATGTTGGAGTGGTTAGCCAGGGTGACTTCCAGCCAGTCACGCATCCTGTCGATCTCATCGGCAACGATCTGAATGTCCGAGGCCTGCCCCCGCACACCGTCCATCGCCGGCTGATGAATGAGCACCCGAGCGTTCGGCAGTGCCAGGCGTTTGCCCGGTGCGCCCCCGGCCAAAAGCACAGCTGCAGCTGATGCCGCCTGCCCCAAGCACACGGTTTGAATGTGGGGACGAATGTACTGCATCGTGTCGTAAATAGCGGTCATCGCCGTGAATGAGCCGCCGGGGCTATTTATGTACATGGTGATAAGAGAGTCTGGGTCCATGCTCTCAAGCACCAGCAGCTGGGCCATCACGTCATCCGCGGACGCGTCATCAACCTGCACACCCAGAAAAACAATGCGGTCCTCGAACAGCTTCGCGTACGGATCCTGACGCTTATACCCGTAGGCGGTGCGCTCCTCAAAAGTAGGGAACACATACCTAGCTTCCGGCATCTGCCGAGCTACGGCCTCGAAGTAAGGCTTACTTGAAGTCATGTTCAGTTCTCTCCGTCCTGGTTCTTGGACTCGGTGCGCAGAGCACCCGCGACCTCGGCCTGACCGGACACAACGTGGTCAACAAACCCGTATTCCAGCGCCTCTTGCGCCGTGAACCACTTGTCTCGGTCAAAGTCCCGATCGATTTGCTCAACAGTCTTTCCGGTGGCGTTCGCAATGATCTCTGCCAGCTCGCGCTTCATGTGCAAGATCAATTCCGCGTTGATCCGGATGTCCGTGGCAGACCCCCCTGCCCCACCAGAAGGCTGGTGCATGAGGACCCGAGTATGCGGGGTGATGTACCGCTTACCGGGCGCCCCGGCAGTCAGAAGAAATTGGCCCATAGACGCGGCCAAACCCATACCCACGGTTGCAACGTCCGGTTTCACGTACTCCATGGTGTCGTAGATGGCCATACCCGCAGTAACGGAGCCGCCAGGGCTGTTGATGTACAGGTAGATGTCCTCATCCTGATTCTCAGCGGCAAGCAAGAGCAGCTGCGCACAAACCGCGTTGGCGCTCTCGTCTGTTACTTCTCCCCCAAGCCAGATGATTCTCTCTTTGAGCAGCTTCTGGTAAACGCTGTCTCCAAGGCCCGCGGGGCTCTGCGGACTCTGTGCCATTGGCAGTGTCTGAGTCATAGGTGCCAGTTCCTTCCCGGAAAAGCCGGTTACATCTTCTATGTTCAAGTCGCTTGTGCAGCCGCGACCGCAGCGGGCCGCTCTCAAGTACTAACGTAGACCCTCCCCGGGTCCGTTTGGGGCACTGTCACGCCCTTTTCGCTGTTGGCGCAGGAAACCGAAGACCGCGCAGCCCACCGAAATGGGCCCGCGGTCTTGGGCACTGCTAGTAGGTCACTACTCGCTGAAGTCGGCTATCAGATCTTCGTCAACGTCTTCTTCTGCGGCGGACTGCTCAGCCGGGTCAGCAGTGAACTCGGAGATGTCCACGACTTCTCCGTTTGTGTCCTTCACGGTCGCGCCGCGGAGCACAGAAACCAGCGCCTTGGTGCGGGCAAGCTCCGCCATCATGTTCTGGATCTGGTTCGAATCCTGGAACATTTGCATGGGATCTAAGCCGAAAGACTGTGCGGTCTGCATGATGAACTCATAGAGCTCTTGCTGACCAACCTGGACCTTTTGTGTCTCAGCGAGCTCTTCCAAGAACACCTGCTGGCGAATGTCAGCTTCAGCAGCCGCCCGGATTTCTTCCCTGTCCTCTTCACTGGCATCCTCACCGATGCGGTGCGAGATCTCATGATCCACCACGGACGCGGGCAGAAGAATTTCCGCCTCAGCCAGCAGCTGCTCAAGCAGCTTGTCACGGGCTTCCAACGCTTGAGTAGAGATGTTGCGCTTCGCAACCGTTTCGCGCAGGTCCTCCCAGAGCTCTTCAGCCGTGTCGAACTCGGAGACCATCTGTGCGAAGTCGTCGTCTGCCTCAGGCAGTTCACGTTCCTTCACGGAAACGATCTCAACGTCAATGGTCGCGTCCTTGCCTGCGTGTTCTCCCCCGCGAATTGCCGAGGTGAACGTCAGTTCCTGCCCGGCCTCAGCTCCCTGCAGCGCCTCATCTTGACCCTCCAGCATGGTTCCGGAACCCAGCTCATAGGAAACCTCAGAGAGGGAGTCTATTGTCTCCCCGTCGACAGTCGCTTCCAGGTTCAGCGTGAGGTAGTCGCCGTCTTCGGCGGCGCGATCCAGTGTCTTCAGCGTAGCGAAACGAGAACGCAGCTCATCAAGCTCTTCCTGTATCGCGGGCTCTTCAACCAAAACCGGGTCAACGACGACTTCGCGTCCCTCTATCGAAGGAAGCTCGAAATCCGGAACCACGTCGACCTCAGCAGTGAACTTCAGTTCCCCACCGGGCTCACCTTCGGTAGCCGGGACCTCTTCGACCTCAACTTCAGGCTGCGACATGGGCCGCAGATCGTTCTCACGGATCGCCTCTGCGTAGAAACCCGGGAGGACCTCATTCACCACCTGCTCAATGACCGCTCCGCGTCCGAACCGCTGATCGATGATCCGCGGGGGGACATGGCCCTTACGGAACCCCGGGATCTCCACCTGCTGGGCGATCTCACGGTAAGCCTCTTCCATCTGCGGTTCCAGCTCTTCGTAGTCAGCGACTACGGTTACTTTAACGCGGGTGGGCTCCAGCGTCTCGACGGTGCTCTTCACAGGGTCTTCTCCCAATCGTTTGGACAACAAATACCAGTCCACATGTGCGGACACTGGTTAGTAGTTTACGGGACCCCTCCGACAAACGATAACGGGGAATTATTGGCGCAGGGTGATTTTGGTCCCGTCTCAGGCTTGCCGCAACGTCGGTCTCCCTGCGAAGGTGTTGTCATGACAGAAGAAGCGGAACATCAAAACCCTGATCCATCAGCGCGCCTGTCCCCCGCCTTCCTAGAGGATGTCCTAGGTGAGGAAGCACTCCGCTGGGTCAAGCAGAGAAGCAGCCGTGCCGAAGAAGCGTTCCGCGATTCCGGTCTGGAAGACCGCCTTTTGCGAATACTTGAAGATCCGCGCCGCATAGCTCGCGCAACTCTTCGCGGCGGGTACGCATACAATTTTTGGACTGATAAGGACCACCCTAGGGGCCTCTGGCGTCGCCAACCGCAACGGTCTTACTTGGACGGGAAGGATGAGTGGGAAGTCCTGCTCGACGTAGATGCGTTGAGTATTCAGGAAGGAAAATCCTGGGTCTGGCACGGCGCCTCGATCCGCTACCCGCAGGCGGACAGGGCTCTGGTGGCGCTGTCAGAGGGAGGAACAGACGCTGATGAGACCCGCGAATTCGACCTGGAAACCAGGAAGTGGGTTCCGGACGGGTTCTTCCGTCCTTCCGGCAAGGGGAGCTTGAGCTGGATCGATTTGAACCACTGTTGGCTGACTCAGCCGACTGCCCTAAGCGCTGTCTCTGCCTCCGGATATCCGTTGGAGGCACGCCTCCTGACCAGGGGACAAAGACTCGAAGATGCCCCGGTGATCCAGTCCGGAGATCAGTCCGACATGGGAGTTTGGGCCGGAACGTACCGTGACCGGTTGGGGTCCCACTCTCGAATAGACGTCATGGAGGATTTCTATTCATCAAAGACCTACATTGGTCCGGGCGACGCTGCAAAGATCACCCGTTCTTCGTTCAAGCGTTTAGGTTTTCCTCCAACTTCTGAGGCTTCAGTGTGGGGCCGGTGGGCTTTGGCGTGGCTCAGAAAAGACTGGACCCGCACAGGTCAGACGTGGCCCGCTGGCAGCGTAGTCGCGGTCAAGCTCGCCGAACTAACGGCAGACGCGGAAACGGCCAGCGCTCACCCGGTTTTCACCCCCACAGACACGCAAGTCATTGAAGATATGGCCGCGGTGCGGGACCACCTGATTCTGACGTTCCTGGATAACGTAGTCCCGCGCCTAAGAATTGTGTCGCCGGCTGAGGGGGGCGTCTGGGAGTCACATGCGCTGCCGCTCCCGGAGGAACTCACGTACGCGGATCCCTTCCTCACGATCGAGGTAACCGCGGTGGACGCTCCCGCCTCGAACGACCTCTGGGCGGTAACCACCGGGTACAAGACACCCCCAACCCTGTGGCTCTTGAAGTGGGAGACCGACCGGTACCTGTGGAGGCAAGTGCGGCAGGGACCCCCTCTCTACGACGCGTCAAACGTAACCGTGTCACAGCACTTCGCGACATCGGAAGACGGCACTCGCGTTCCTTATTTCCAGGTGTCCGCGGCCAACCGGAGGCCCTCTCCCACCCTTTTGTGCGGCTACGGGGGTTTCAACGTGAGCCTTTTACCCACGTACTCTCCCGGCATGGGGGCAGCATGGCTTGAAAAGGGCGGCATCTACGTGGTGGCTAACATCCGCGGCGGCGGAGAGTTCGGCCCTCGGTGGCATGCGGCCGCACTTCGAGAAAAACGGCAGGCGGCCTACCAGGACTTCGTTGCAGTCGCCAGGGACCTGGTTGCCCGTGGCGTAACGACAGCCGCTCAGTTGGGCATGCAGGGGGGCTCCAACGGTGGCCTTCTTGCCGGCAACATGTATACGCAATATCCGGATGATTTTGGGGCTATCGTCTGCCAGGTGCCACTACTCGACATGGGCCGCTTCCACACTCTGTTAGCCGGACACTCCTGGGTTGCCGAGTACGGAAATCCAGACGATCCCGAAGACTGGGAGTTCATCCAGAGGTTCAGCCCCGTGCACCTTTTCGACACCGCGAAGGATTATCCACCTCTGTTTCTCACAACGTCGACCAGAGACGACCGGGTGCATCCCGGACATGCCCGGTCCTTGGCTTACCTGGCGGAGCAGGCTGGCAAGAACGTGTTCTACTACGAGAACACTGAAGGCGGCCACGCAGGCGCCGCAGACAACCGACAGCGCGCTCACACGCAAGCGTTGACCTGGCGGTTCCTCTGGGCGGCCCTCAAGGGCGCCGACTGATTCAGGTTCCTTAGAGAACCGAGGAGCACCTCCCCTCCGACGCTAACCACGTCAGGGATGGCAGACCTGCCCCCGGTGTTGCCACGGCGGTGCTTGGCTAGGGCAGCTCGAGGAATTCCTTGATGCCGGGCATTTCGGAGCGAATCTGCTCGGTGCCCTCCGAGTACGACCTCTCCAGACGTGCGAATCTGCGCTCCTGGTTGCTAACGGTGTAGCCTGTGGGAGCAAATATGTAGGCCTTGCCGTCGGCCTCCAGATCGAAAAGCTCTTCACGCGTCCGGTTGTAGTTATCGGGCCGTTGCATAAGCGCTTCGCTTACGGCGGGATACTCTTTGAAGACACGGCTGGTGATGGCATTGGCGCGGAACGGTTTCTTCACGTAATCGCGGCTCCGGGTCAATATCACCAGGAACTTTTCAAAACCAGCAGCCTTCGCTTCGTCGAGAGCAATTCCTCCCGAGGGCCCGAGTGCCCCGTCCACGTACATTTGCCCATCAATTTCTACCGGCGGCATGAATACAGGCATGGTGGAGGAGGCTTGGACTCGGATTAGGAAGTCCCTTTGCTCATCAATGTCCTCACGCCCCCAAAAGACTTCCTTGCCGTCGTTGGCTCGAAAGGCTCCGATGCGGAAGGTTGCCGGGTTGTTTTCAAACGTGTCCCAGTCATAGGGAAGGGACTGCCCGGGCTCTGAGGTGCGCTGGTAGATGTAGTCGGCGTTGAACAGACCCTCACCGCTAGCCCAGGTCCGAAGGCTCCCAAAATTGGGGTCTAAGGCGAATTCAACGAAAGACCTCCGAGAACGAACCGGATCCCTGGAAATATAGTTCGCCGTGTTTGTGCTCCCAGCGGAGATCCCTGCCACCCAGTCGAGGTAGATCCGCTGCTTAAGCATTTCGGTAACGACCGCAGCGGTATAGGCGGCGCGCATTCCCCCACCCTCGAAAATGAGCGCAGTGTCTTTGACGTTTGACTCCATAACCTGTTCGACCATGATCTAATAGTCACCCAAAAAAAGGGGTCCCTCAAGCCGGATTACTGAAACCGCTGACAGGCCCCTAATTGAGCTCACACAGCGCGCCCGGCATCCGAAATGGCACCGAGCTCGTCGCAATGCTCAAGCCGCGCGGGGAGAACCGCGTCCCCAGAGATTGTCCTTCGCCTTGGGCCCGGTTGTTCAATCAAGCGGCAAGCCCACCCCAGATACCCAGTGTTTCCCCCGGCGTTTAGTGAACGACACGTGCGCAGCTGGACCGTTAGCCGACTTTTGGATCGTCTCTATGAGGAAGGATTCAGCTGTTGCGGTAGGATTCCCTGCTTGGATGTCTTAAAAAACTGTGCAGGCGGCGCCAGTTCAACGGGTTTTGATCGGTCCGAACTGGGACCTCGCTACCTGATTCCTAGTGGAGCGAGTGACGGGGATCGAACCCGCACTATCTGCTTGGAAGGCAGAGGCTCTACCATTGAGCTACACTCGCGCGTTTCCCTTGGTGGGGAAGACACAACATAGTCTACCGAAATAATTGCTGAGACGAAAACCCAAACCGAAAAACACCGGGGCAGGGGACGCGCCCAGCAGTAACTCTACGGGCTATGGTGGACGGCGCCCTGCGGTGGCAGGTGGCATCCAGGGCCTCCGCCCGACGCTTCAAGCACCACAGGCCCTAAAGAGACACTCCGAGCACGTTCAGCCTGGGGAATCCTCCCCACGTGCTTCCAGACGAAATGCCCAGTGCGCGGAAGCCAACCTCGACCGGTTTGTCCCTGCAGCGCCTGCGCGCCTCTAACCGACTTTCACACCAATTCCAGCCAGGGACTCATCAATTAATGCGGGACTGAGGGTACCCACGCGGACCTGGTTCACGGTTCCGTCCCCGTCTATGAAGTAGTGCGTGGGGAGCCCCACCACCCTGTATAAGGCGGCGATGCTGTTGCCAGAATCCACCACCTGCGGGTAGGTAAGACCCAGCTTCTGGGAGTAGTCAGCCACGGCGCTTTCCGTATCGGACACGTACACAGACAGGATCTGGACTCGGTCTCCCGCTTTGTCGAATGTCTCCTCAACGTCCGGAATCTCCGCCCGGCAGTTCGCGCACCAAGTAGCGTTAAACACGATCCAGGCTGGCTTTCCGCCCAGGTTCGCTAGGTCGAATTCCTTGCCATCCAGGGTTGTGGCCGTAAACTGGGGGGCTGCTTCTCCGACCTCGGGCGCAGGTTGCCCAGTGTCAGGAATGTCGACGGACGACGCCTGTCCCTCCGCGCCTTCCGCGGCTACGTCCTGATTGTCCCCTCCACGAGCAAACCCCACGAACCATACAACCGCCAGAACAATAACTGTGGTGGCGGCCAAAATTACGATGTTGCCGACCGGAGAGTTGCGCCATGACTTTGACTCAGGCATATGAGTGAAGCCCTCCAAAGAAGTGGTTCCCGAAGTAGGCGAAGAGCACCGCAGCGAACCCGATTATCAGTAACCACGCGCTGCGTTTGCCCTGCCAACCGCGGGTGACGCGGGCATGCAGGTAGGCTCCGTAGATCAGCCAGGTCACGAGCGCGGCTGTCTCTTTCGGGTCCCATCCCCAATAGCGTCCCCATGCGGTGTTAGCCCACACGGAGCCGAGCACGATCATTATGGTGAGCATAGGGAAGACAACGGTCGCGGCTTTGTAGCCAATGTCGTCAAACAGGTCGCGCGGGGGCAAGCGACGGATCTTCAGGTAGGGGTAAAGCAGGTACAGAACTGCCGCTCCGAAAGAGACTACTGCGGCGCCGTACGCGATCATCGCGAATCCGACATGCAGCGTTAGGAGCAGATTATTCTGCAGCGCGGGGATTAGCGGTTTCACGCTGGTATCCAAGCTCAGGGCGTATGCGATCAGACCCGCAGCGACCGGAAGGACCGCCAGAGAGAGGATTCGCACCCGCCACACGTACTCGGCAACCAAATACGCCCCGAGGATCCCGACCGCGAAGGAGACCGCGAACTCGTGCTGGTTCGAGAAGGGTCCGTATCCCGTTTGCGTCATGCGGATGATCAGATAGATCAAACCCAAGACGAACGCCACGAATGTGAACCCCGTGGCAAAAAGAGCGAGCCCTGTGGGGAGCTTCGCCCGCTGGTGAGCTTCTCCGGAAGCGGAGACCGAGCCCGCTATGCCAGCAGCCGTCTTCACTGGCCTCTTGGTCGTAACCACGACGATGTCTGCGATCAGCGCAATCATTGTGAATATGAGGGCTGCGGTGAGCAGGTACTCCGCCACCTGGGTCACGTCATTCATCGGAATCCACCTTGCCTGTCTGGGACTCAGCGGACCCGGATTCGGCGACGATTAGCGCCTCATCTTGGCCGAGTTCCCCGTCAACTTCTGCCACCAATTTCTCAAACATTCGCTGATATGAATAGTCCAGTCTGGAAACCGCCCCGAACAACACCGCGGATCCGCCACCTTCCGCGTCATCGACGCGGGCCCACAGCCTGCGATACGGGAACATGAACGTTATGCTCATGCCGACCACCAGTAAGACGGAGCCAACCCACATCCACGGCGCCCCTGGGTCATGACGCATACGGATCCCCGTGTACTGGCGCTCCCGCTCGAAGGTGAATGAATACCCTTGGACCTCCACTGGTTCCCCTTGAACAGCTGGGACGATATCCAGAGGAGCACCGTCCTCACCCTGGTAAAGCTCGAACGCCGCGGAGCCAACCGGAACAGTCGAATCACTGCGCCCAGATGCAGGCAATACCACAATTACCTCGACGTCCGTACCGGGGATCTCGAAGCGACCCAACGCGTTGGCGCCATCATTCGAACTCCACAGGAGTGGCACGCTTTCGGCAAACACTTCTTCGCCCGTGGTCGAGGTGACCAGGACATCCGCGGCCATCCCAAATGTCGACTGGTGGAACCGGAACCCGCCGTAATCAAGAGGGGAGTTGACACGTACCTCTTGTTCTCGAAGTACTTCCTCACCGTCCCTTATCTGCAATACGGACACGTAGTCGGACGGACGGCCCTCTTCCGTATACACGTCCTGGAACGAAACAGCATGCACCGCTCCCTCCACGCCGTGGCCTATTTCTACCTGTCCGCCTACGGGGATTGCTAGGTCTTCCTCGATCCCCATCTTGGAGCTGATTACGAAGGCCAGCAGAATGACGATGAAGCTCAGGTGAGCGATGACCGTTCCAATCCCACTCCACGCGTTCCGGTCCGCGTATAGCGCGCGTTTCGGGTCCCGCGGGTCGGCAATAACACGGAAGCGGTTCTTCCGGAGCACCTGCCGAGTCACGCTGACCGCCTGGTCGGGGCTCTCCTGGGTGAGCACGCTGCCGCGATACCTGGCCCTATTGAAGAACTGCCTTGACACGTGCAGGCGCGGCTCCCGCAGGCGGCGCACGAGCTCGGGGATTCTGTGGGTCGTGCAGGCAATAATGCTGAGCGCGAGCATGCCGACGACGATGTAGAACCCGAGCGACGTGAACACGTGGAAGAAACCCAGCGCATCCAATATGGGAGTCCAACCGCCGTAAACGGCGCGCATTTGCTCTACTGCTTGGGCTTTCATCTCCGGATCAGCTGCGGTCTCAGGCCCCATTTGACCAACCACGGACCCGATCACAGCGTAGAAAGCGAACACCAACAGGAGGATCAGCCCGACTGTCTTCGAGTAAAAGAAGCGGTAAATCCAGTGGAAAAGCTCCGAGACCGCTACTTCGCGCTCCTTGGGCGCTTGGCCGGGGTCTTCGCTACTCCCCACTTGGACTGAAGCGCGTCCCGTCTGCTCGGTCATCTTTTTCCTTCCTACACAGTCAGCCACGAAAACCCGCTGAGCGGTGCCAG
Source organism: uncultured Actinomyces sp. (assembly GCA_964345535.1). Classification (GTDB taxonomy): domain Bacteria; phylum Actinomycetota; class Actinomycetes; order Actinomycetales; family Actinomycetaceae; genus Scrofimicrobium. The sequence goes on from CAYFRG010000015.1 coordinate 45,194, forward strand.
CAAGTTCGTCACCATCAACAGGCCAAGCAGGATGAGCAGCGCAGCACTGGTCTTCTGTACTGCGCGATAATGCCTACTAAACCAGCCGAGTCGTTCCGTCAGCCAGGTTGCGCCCGCGGCAACCAGCAGGAACGGAAGTCCCAAGCCCAGACAGTACACGATCAGCAGTCCGGTTCCGAGCGCCGTAGATCCCGATGTCATCGCTATTCCTAAAACAACCCCGAGCACTGGGCCGATGCAGGGTGACCATCCAGCCCCAAACCCGAACCCCATCAGCGCTGAGCGTCCCAGCGTGGGGGCGCCCCCCACTGGAATGTTCGGGCCGCGGTTCTGGGCCAGCCACTGGAAGTCGAGAAGACCCCCCGTGACCAGTCCAAGAACGATCAGGACAATGCCCCCGATTATTCTGAGGACGTCACGATAATCGCCTACCACCCACCCGAGGGTGGCGGTTAGGAACCAAAGCAGGACAAACACTGCCGAGAATGCCGCCACAAACACCGAGGCATTTGCGAGCCCGCGAACCCGTGATGTGTTGCGTACGGGCACCGATTTCGCTTTTCTGAGCGGGTTCGCCGCAGGTCGTCCTCCGGCCTCTGCAATGAAACCGTTACGAGGCAGACCTGCAAACTGCGGGTAAGCGCGACTTTTCTCGCCACCGGTTAGGTACGCAATAAAAACCGGCACCACCGGCAGGAAGCAGGGAGACGCAAAAGAGATGATCCCGGCCAGGAAAACGAGCGGCACAGACACGGCACCGGTCATTAGCCGCCGCTCTCCTGCCCCGCACCGCCGACGTTGTCCAAATGCATGACTACTGTTTGCGCAAGCTCAGAGTCCGGGTCAATGTCGACGACCTTCTGCCAGGCCTGCTGCGCCCCCTGCATGTCAGCAGGATCCTGCGATAGCCGCGCGAAACCCAAGTTGTACCAGGCCGTTATATTCTCGGGATCCAGCTCCGTGGCAGCCTCCCAGTGCTCTGCCGCCAACGTGACCTGTCCCTGATTGAAGTAGAGGACTCCCAGCTCCAGTTGGGCGTCAATATCGTCTGGGTTCTCTTTTACCTGCTGTTCTAGCTCTATCTGACGCAGGGGGTCGGCGTTCTCGGACGTGCCCGTCGTCATGGTGGTGGTCCCAGCGTCCATGATGGGGGCTGGTTCTTTGCCCGCGTACCAAATCCCAAATGCTGCCCCAAGTCCCAGCGCGGCGACCAATGCTATTTTCGCACCGCCACTCTTCAACACGCCCCTGGTGGAGACAGAATCAGGCGATGCGGTCTTAGCTTTAGGTTTTCTACGCTGAAGGACGTCATCATCGTCCTCCATATCGTTGTAGAAGTCGTCAGACTCGGTCGCATTAAGGTCTTCCGCAGTAGTCTTTGCCGTCCCTGTTGCCGTAGCAACATCTGCGTCAAGGAGCAGTTGTTGGGCTGCTGCCCATTCGGATAGCTCCTCTGGGGCACCCTGAAGGAACTCCCGGAGGAGTTCCTTCAGGGATGGGCTTAGAGGCGCGGCATTGGAGGCCTTAGTTGTCACTCTGCGCACCGGTGTTCTGAGTGCTGGCACGCAGTGAGGCATTCAGGTTGGCCGTCGTGACTTCGGAGGCGTCCAGTTCCTCGGCAGTCGCGCCGTGCAAAGCCAGCTGTCCCTTCCTTGCCGCGTCAAGGGACTGGCTGAGGATGCGCTGCTCATAGTCCGGTGCGTGGAAACCGTAAGAGTTCTCCGAGTACACGTAGTCGGCGTAGAAGCTGGCCTTGTTTTGGAACTTGCGTGCCAGCTCAATGTTCTCTTCGGGAGTGCCGTCCTTCATAGCAGTCTCGATGTCAGCTACCAGCGCTGTCAGTGCGTCCATTGCCCGGTCCCGCGACTCGATGAACCGGTCCTGAATGGTGGTTATCCGCTCTTCCAACACGTCGGTGTCGCCGTGACAGGTCCCGCACGCCGCGTTCAGGTCCTTCATCGGAGTGGTGATCTGGTGATTCGAAATCTTCGCTGCGCCGTTACGTTCGTACGGCATGTGGCAGTCCGCGCAGCTCACACCATTAGCGGCGTGCACACCCTGCGCCCAAATGTCGAACTCCGGGTGCTGTGCCTTTAGGACCTGGGCGCCGGTGGTTCCATGCTCCCAGTCAACGTGACCAACGTTCATGTAGTAGTCCCAGATATCGTCAATATCCAGGCCCTCAGCCCAGGGGAAGGTCAGCACTTTGTCTTCGCCAGCGAAGTAGTACTCAACATGACACTGCGCGCACACGTAGCTGCGCATCTCCTGGCGAGTTGCGTCGCGGTGTACGTCGTAGTCTTCGATGCCCTCGCTAGCTTTCAGGGCAGTGATGCCGTTTTCGAATGCGGGGCGAGTGATTGTCAGAGCCATAGTTTCCGGGTCGTGACAGTCAATACAGGAGACAGGGTGGTCCGAAATCTCTAAAGCCTCCCCTAAAGACATGGTGCCCATCAGCTCAAACCCAAGCGTCGTGTCACCGTCTCCTACCTCTTTGTAGAAGGCGGGCATTGAAGCGTGGCAGTTCGCGCACGTACCGGGCTGGTTGAATTCCGTGTTGCGCAACGTGTACATCTGGTCGAGCGTCATGTACTCGTGTCCGCGCGCGTGCCTATAGTCCACTGCAAACGGGTAGCCCTCCCACATGGTCACCAAACGAGGGTCCTCTTCTAGCTTGGAAGATTTGACCTCTGTGCGCGGATCTCCCTCTACATCGTGGGGCTCCATCACACCTCCGTGGTTCGCCTGAGTGAACTCGGCCGTTGCCAAATACCCCTCATACTGAGCGGGGAAATTCTGGCCCCAGACGGCGGGGTCCACCGTGTCCTCGTCAATAGCGACAACCGGAGTGTAGGTGTGTCCCTTCTCCGCCTTCTTATCGGAGATGTTCATCAGCAACGCCACCACCACGAAGGTGAGCGCGAAGGCGGCAACCAGGATCAGTGCCAGCAGCCAGCCCTGACTTATGGATTTCTTAGTTCCCGTTTTTTCGCTCACAACATGCTCCTAATCATGTCCAACGCCTGAATGGCAGCGTATACAATCAAAAATCTCGTCGTCGCTCTTCACGCCCGGGTGGCGGACGTCATAGGTAAAGTCGTCGTGGCAGTCGAGGCACGCTTGATTCGTAATGTTCAGGCTGACCTGGCGTGCTTCGATGTTTTCCGGATGCCAGCCGGTGGTGAACTTGAGCGCGTGCATGAAGCCGTTTTCACCCTTCACCCAGTACTTGTGCACGATATTGTCGTGGGGCAGATGGCAGTCTCCGCACGTCGCGAAATTGTGGTGAGGACCCGCCAGCCAGGAGTCATACTCCTCTTCCATGATGTGACAGTTGATGCAAGCCTCAGGGTCATTTGACAGGTAGGAAGCGCCTTTCGCGTACACAAACGTGTAGATCATCAGGCCGCCCAGCACTCCGATAACGAAGGCCGCGACAGCCATCACGATGAAGCGTGTTGACCAACGACGCTTCGTTGCGCCCTCCGCCATGTTGACACTCCCCGCCGCGCTCAGAACATAAAAGAACCGGCCGGTAAATGCGCCCAGTTCACCTGTCCCCTCAAGCGTACGAAGTCGGCGGTTCTTTTTCCCCGCGCAGACAGGCATTAAATGCGTGGGATGCACTTTTGTAAGCACCTCCCGGGACCCGTCGGGACCATCGTCCTCCGGCGAGTAACGGGAGGGTAACGGAAGAGGGAGATCTCCGCAGGGGTCGTAAATCCGGAGAAACCCTTCCCATCTAAAACCAGCTATAACCCATTCCGAAATGACTCAAAAGAATTAGCAAATCGGATAGGACATCTGCAGACGTCAAATGCGGCCGAGTGTCCTCGGAGTTTGAAGACCCGTCACGGTCACAGGCGTGCGTTACAGGTTCGGGCTGCGGGCTCCCAAAAGCTGACCGCGGGGCTGTCGGGCCAAGTCCGCCTGAAAGGAGCTCCACGCGTCCAGCTGGTCCACCGTTCTTGCATAGACCTCAAAACTGACTTAGGTTCCGTAACCGGGCGTGGAAACATCGGTACGAAACTGCCGCCTCCGGACCGATGCCCAGTCTCCAGGCGGGTCACCTGGAGCGCCAGTTTGCCTTTTCGCTCCCTCTGACGATCAGCTGTACAGCCTGGATCATCTCTTCCGGACGCACTGAGCCACCCTTGATCTGTTTCAAAAGTAGCTTGGCTGCTTCCGTGCCGGTGCCCTGGATATCCTGGGCCACCACGGAAAGGCCGCCCATTATGAGGGACGCGTTCTCAAAGTCGTCGAAGCCTATGAGAGGAAGCCAAATTCCACTCGCTTGGAACGCTTCCAGCGCGCCGATCGAGGCGCGGTTATTAGCGGCGAAAATGCAATCGGGCTTCAGATCCTCAATCAAGGCAAGCGCCCCTTCAGCGGCTTGCTGCTTCGTGTGCGCGCTGAACCAACCTGGCAGCGCGTCGGGCCCTTCGGGATCGACACCGAAGGCAGCACACAGCCCGCGGTATCTCTCCCCCATCGTGTAAACAGAAAGTGAATCACCCAGGAACGCCGGCCGGGAAAACCCTTCTTTGCGCAGAAGCTGACCCGCTTTCAGCGCGCCCGTGTAGTTGTCGGCTACGACCGCGTTCAAACCGCTGCCCGGTACCGGCCGATCTAGTAAAACGGTTGGAACGTCTAGGCACCCCGGTTCCTCCAGAACTCGGGAGGGCGTACTGGGTGGCACCAAAATAAGCCCCTCCACCCGCTGTTCGACTAGTCTCTGTACGACCTCGTCCAAAGACTCCCCCAGATCAAACGAGTTGGCCAGGATCAGGATGTAGTCCTCACGCGCCAACTCCTTTTCGATCGCGCTGGCGATCCCTGAATAGAAGGGGTCAGCCAGGTCGGAGATGACCAAGCCGACCATCTTGCTTGTCCACCCGGGCCTGATGCTGGCAGCTGCAAGGTTTCTGGTGTACCCAAGTTGAGAGATGGCGTCCTGAATGCGAGATGCGAGTTCAGGATTTATGTTTGTCTCCCCATTGACGTGTCGGGAGACCGTTTTCAGGCCAACCCCAGCGAGCTCGGCAACATCTTTCATTGTCGGGGGACGCGTTCGCCCGGTCTTCATTAGTACCTCCTCACCCCAAAACCAGGCTTTGCTTAGCCCGGGCTACGGTATGCGCGGAGGGTTGTACTGCTGGTCCAAGATGTGCACCTGCTCCTGGAAGTCGAATCCCCCGGCGATCGCAGCGCATTGGTCCTCGAATACGCGCGCACTCTCAGGTCCAAGACTCGATTTTACCTCCTCAATCATCGCGGCAGCTCCGGCCTGGGTGAGCTCACCCATATCGGTTGCGCACTTCAGGGCCGCTGCGGTCCCCAGGGACAGCATCCCGGTCTGAAGGTAGGCGTTGGAGGCAAGCCGGAGCGCGCCGCGGAACCTGTCGTCTGGCGCCAGCTTCCGAAGGGGGTCGCGTCCAACTCTGGCAACCGTGTCACCCAGGCTGCGATTCGAAAACCGGTAGAGTAAATCGTCGACGTGATCCAGCAGAGGTGCGATCGGCTGACCGTGCGCCTGCGCGACAGCAACTGCCGCCTGGATCATCGCTCCCCGCACAAAGTAGCGTACGTCCGGACGACCGGCCGCTTCCCACACGTATGTGTCGCCCAGCAGCTGCCCCAGGTACGCGCACATGCTGTGGCCCATGTTGTGAAGGAACAGTTTCCGGTCCAGATAGAACGAAAACGGAACCTGGTCATCCATCACGAAATGTTTCGTGTCAGGCAGCTCTCCGCGAGCCGCCCGATGGTCTATCGGAAGGAAATCGTAGGGTTCGACCTCGACCAACCCCAAGTCCAGGTCCCCCAGAGGAACTGGAATCATACGCCCGATGGACGAGGCGACCAAACCGAGGTTCGCATCCAGCTCGCCTCCTGTGAGTCC
>CAYFRG010000016.1:0-839 GCA_964345535.1 uncultured Actinomyces sp.
CAACCTCGCGACGGACAGTTGGACGTATATTTCTTTGGGTTACTTCCGGCAAGACCTGGCAGCCCAAGGGTCTACAGGGTCCTCCACAATGCCTCACAAAATAAATCCGATCCGCTTCGAAAACGGAGAGGCGAACCTGGAGATTTCCAACGCGCTTCTAGAGGCGCTCTCCCAAACACTGGTAACCACGCGGCTGCAGCGGGATCTCACCGACTCCACCACTCAGCGCAACATAGGCTCCGCCCTTGGCTATTCCCTGCTGGCGCTGGACAACATCATCCGCGGACTGGCGGGCGTTGCCCCCGACAAGGCTGTCATCGCTGAGGACCTAGAGTCCCGTTGGGAGGTTCTTTCCGAGGCAGTGCAGCAGGTCTTGCGGGTGGAGGACGCGTCTGGGGCCGCGAAAGTTGACTCCCCGTATGAGCGGCTGAAGGAGCTGACCCGCGGCCAAGGGTTAACCGAGGAATCTCTGCGGCAGTTCATAACCGAACTCCCAGTGAGGGATGAGGTTCGGGAAACCCTCCTGACTCTGCGCCCAGAAACCTACGTGGGGATCGCTCCGCAGCTTCCGCGTCTACTTCCGCACTAGTTGTTTCAGATCAGCTCCGAAGCAGATAAAACGTGTCCACCTCACCGGTCTCGGGGTCCTCAAATCGCGCTTAAATGTATGGGCACAGGAGGGATTCCTACTCGAGGACCCTCCGCGGAAAGTTCCCAGCTCCCTGAAAGGCGCGCTTGACCCTGATTAAACCCTGACTTCTAAAGCAGGACGCAGAATCCGAGGCTTTGCTCGGTAGAATCAGCGCATGCAGAACCGCGAAACATCCGTTGTCGCGGGT
>CAYFRG010000016.1:849-29803 GCA_964345535.1 uncultured Actinomyces sp.
TCCAGGTCGGCTCTGAAGCAGATAAAACGTGTCCACGGCACCATGTTTGCGGTCTGCTAATCGCGCTTAAATGTATGGAGATATGTGGGACTCCTGCCCGAGGGTCTATCCGCGAAGAGCCCCCAGCTCCCTGAAAGGCGCGTTTGACCCTGATTAAACCCTGACTTTTCAAGCAGGACGCAGAATCTGAGGCTTTGCTCGGTAGAATCAGCGCATGCAGAACCGTGAAACATCCGTTGTCGCAGGTGCATACCACCCTAGGGCAGCCCCGCTCCGGCGGGCTTGAGGAAAAGGAATCGACCATGCGAAAAAGAGTCTTTTTGATGGCAGCTGCTCTCGCCGCGGGCGCGGCCGGTCTCACCGGCTGTTCGTCTGGAAGCTCGGGGAACTCTTCTGCGGACGTTGGGCCACTTGACCAGTATTGGCAGGCGTTGGACTCGGGCCAGGAATGGAACGAAGATAACTTTGCGGAGCGTGATAAGAAAACTCAAGAGCTAATCGCCGAATGCATGGCGAAGGAAGGGTTCGAATACACGCCCCAGATCTCAGGCGGCGTCCAGTATGTTTCTGCCGATGACGAAGACGGGCCGACCTGGGGTTCTCTTGAGTTCGCCGAGCAGTATGGGTACGGGGCTGTCGCATGGCCCGGAATGGAGGATTACGAATCCGATTCCGGAAATGAGTACTCGGACCCCAACGAGCCGTATATCAACTCCCTTTCCGAATCCGAGCAGGCAGCGTATTGGGAAACCCTTTACGGTCTGCAAGATGCCTCGGAAGACGTCTTTGAACAGGATGAGGACGGGGTGGAAAACTACGAATACCGGTGGGAAGACAACGGATGCTGGGGCTGGGCGGACCACCAGCTCAACCAGGATGAGGACGCTATTTTCGGCTTGTGGGAAGACCCCGAGTTCGAAGACATGATCCAAGCCATGACGGAAATGAGCATGTCCGTGTATGAAAACAGCCCCGAACTAACCGAGCTAGACAAAGAGTGGGCGGCCTGTATGGCCGATGTCGGATACCCGGATCTGACGGGCCGTTCCGATGCGCAGGAAAAGGTCTTCTCGGACTACAGTGACCTGTTCATGGGAGACAATTCCGAGTGGGTTGAACCTTCGCAGGAAACGATTGACACATTCCAAAAAGCGGGAATCGAAGCTGCGGTGGCCGACTGGAAATGTGCAGACAAGATCGGCTACGACAAGCAGCTCCAAGATCTCGAATTCAAAGCTCAGGAAAAATTTGTCGAGGAGTATAAGGACGCGCTTGAAGCAATGGTGGCCAAGTACGGGCAAAGCGATGGTTCCTAAGGACGATTAAACGTGGACGTTGAAAAAACGACTATAAACGTTCTCCTGAGTGAGGGGGAATCCCGTCCTTCCGACACCTCGCCTCCAGAGGTCGCCGGAAAAACGAAGCGGGCATGGGCGGGGAAGCGACTGGTGGCGCTGGTAGCAGGAGTCGCGGTCCTGTCTCTCCTTGCGGGAATCGCACTGATGCAGTTCGTCATTTCGCCCGCCGAGCTGGCCGCCCGAACCGAACCTCCCGAAGCCGGCCCTGTGACTGCCCTGGTTGAGGAACGGACGATCGAAAACACGATTGTCACGCGCGGGGAGGTCACCTATGCAGGCTCGCGAGAAGTAGAGATAGACACCGCAGAAAGCGACGGGCGTCCGATAATCACGGGCCACGTACCGAAGGTTGGAGACCTCCTGGGTGCAGGAGACATTGCACTGGAAGTTGTCGGCCGTCCGGTTGTAGTCCTCAAGGGGGCCCTCCCCGCTTACCGCACTCTCAGCATAGGAATGCGCGGCCCCGATGTCCTCCAACTCAAGAAGGCTTTGGACAAGATGGGCTATTGGGCAGGGGACACCGACTCCGACCTGTTCGAGTGGGATACTTCCGCAGCTGTAGGCGCGCTTTACGAGGAAATCGGGTACGCCCCAGCTACGGGAGCGGAAGGATCCCACGAAGCTTTACGAGCGGCTGAGGCGAGCGCCCGTTCTGCCGAAATAGCGCTAACCCGCGCCCAGAATGCCTACAACCAGGCAGCCCGACATCCGGAAGGTGCCGATCTCGGTGCGGACGCTCTGGAAGTTGAGGAGGCCGAGTATGCGCTATCCGCTGCTTACGAAGATTTGGAAGAAGCGGAAATCGGAGTGCAACCGGTTTTACCGGCCGGGGAAGTGCTCTTCCTAACCTCTCTGCCACGCCGCGTAGACGAAGTCTACGTCCGCAGAGGTGACACCCTGTCAGGTCCAGCCATGGTCGTATCCGGCGCGAAGCTCACCATTGAGGGGACCGTGTCGCAACAGGATGCCGATCTCCTTGAGAAGGGAATGGTCGCCACATACACGACTGCAAGCGGAGAGGAGCGCGAAGCCACGATCACGAAAATCTCGGCGCCCCGTTCGAATGCAAGCAGCTCCGAGGGCAACCAGGACGACGCACCTGACGAAGGCGTGCAAACCTCTGACCGATTCACGGTGCGGCTTAACCCGGGGAAGCTGAGCAAGGAGGAGATCAGCCAGCTGCGTGGCACGAACGTGCGCCTTCGTATTCCCGTAGCTTCAACTGACGGCGTGGTGCTTGCGGTACCTCTGGCAGCATTGTCCGCCAGCGCGGACGGAGGAAACCGGGTTGAGCTACTGGTGCCTGAAGCCGACGACCCGTACCGTGTGGAGACTGTGCAAGTATCGCCCGGACTCGCCGCTGGAGGGTACGTAGAGATTTCTTCGGATGATGCCCGGATTGAGCCGGGCGCAAAAGTCGTGGTGGGAAGATGACCCTTCGGAGGCTGTCCCGGAAGCGTGGGACGCAGAAAAAGGAGTCGGCACCTCCCGAAACTGGCTACCAGGGCCCTCTCATTTCCTTAGAAGACGTCACCAGGATCTTCCCTGGCCCCCCGGCCGTGCATGCACTCAGAGGCGTTGACCTATCGATAGACAGGGGTGACTACCTGGCGGTTCTGGGCCCATCCGGTTCGGGTAAGTCCACCATGTTGAACACCCTGGGTTTACTGGACCGGCCAAGCACCGGCTCCTATCGGTTCGACGGTGTCGACATGGCTGAGCTGTCAGACGACCGGCGGACAGCCCTCCGCGGGGGCTCAATTGGCTTCGTCTTCCAGTCTTTCCATCTTCTCCCGACCCGCACTGCACTGGAAAACGTCGTTTTAGCGACCGCCTATGCGGGGGTGGCACGCGGAGATCGGGAGGATATTTCAAGGCAGGCGCTAGCCCGGGTCGGGATGGACCATCGGGTCAGTTTTTACCCGGGGACTCTCTCCGGCGGCGAGCGCCAGAGGGTGGCAATCGCGCGGGCCGTTTGTACTTCACCTGACCTTCTGCTGGCAGATGAGCCGACTGGAAACTTGGACCGGGACAACTCTGAGGCCGTCCTGGAGCTCTTCAAGGAGCTCTGGGAAGAGGGGCTAACCATCGTGATGATCACCCACGATGAAGCCGTTGCTAAGGCGGCAAGGCGGCGCGTGGGCCTAAGCGACGGCAGGCTAGTGGAGCTGGCGTGAGACTGCGAAGACAGCGTAGATCGAAGACTGCCGCTCCCCCTAAGACAGGATTCACGACGCGCGACCTGGTCAACGAAGCCCTAGAAGGGGTGGGGGCCAGACCGTCGCGCCTGTTCATTACGCTACTTGGCACAGTGCTTGGAATTGCCTCCTTAGTAGCGACGCTCGGCCTGGCCCAGAGCGCCGCTGGCCAGATTGCAAAAAGCTTTGATTTGGTGGCGGCCACACGCGTCGTAGTGGAGCCCGGAAAAACAAGCGGTGAGGGGGAAACCCAAAAGATCACGGTGAGCATCCCGTGGGACGCCGTGGACCGCGTGAGTGACTTGGCCGGTGTTGAGAGTGCTGCGCTTTACGCGGAGGTTTCGCCGGCGCCAGCGGTTCTTGCGGTACAGGTGGTGGATCCTTCAGAGACACCGACGGTGCCCCCGCCAGTAGTGGCCGCATCTCCGGAGCTACTCGAGGTCGTAGGTGCCGGTATTCAGACTGGCAGGTTTTTTGACCAAGGCCACTTGGAAAGGGCCGATCGCGTGGCGGTCCTAGGTTCCAACGCTGCAGAGAAACTGGGTGTTAATCGCGTGAGTGGCGCCCCGGCAATCTTCGTGGGCGAGGACGCATACTCCGTCATCGGAATCATCGACCAAACGTCTACTAGAGATTCTCTGCTGAATGCCGTGATCGTTCCCATCCAGACTGCCCGTGATGACCTTGACTTATCCGGGGTCGACAGTCTGGACATCCGCACCGCGATCGGGGCGATTTCCTTGGTGGCTCGGCAAGCACCAATCGCCCTGAACCCGAACTCTCCGGAGGGATACAAAGTCCGGGTGCCCGGGGCGGCTAGCGTTCTGCAGGGGGAAGTCCAGACAGACATAAACGTCTTCTTCATTGCTATCGGCGTTGTTGCGCTAGTCGCCGGCGGCGTGGGGATAGCCAACGTGACGCTGTTATCTGTGACTGAGCGGCGTGGGGAGATCGGGCTGCGCCGCGCCCTCGGAGCGAAAACGCGACAGGTCGCGCAGCAATTCATGCTGGAGTCCTTGACCACCGGGGTTCTAGGGGGTCTTATTGGCGTTTCCGTGGGCCTTTTTATCCTTCTTGGGGTCTGCCTGGCGAGGGAGTGGACGCCCGTCATTTCTCCGTGGGTGGCCCCGGCGGGGGTGTTGATCGGGGCACTGGTCGGCTTAGCAGCCGGGACCTACCCGGCTATCAAGGCTGCCCGAACGGAGCCCGTGGACGCGCTCCGCGGCAGCTAACTCTGGGCCACCGCGTAACTCACGGTTGGTTTGGAGAGCTGCAGAGTCATTGCTCCGGGACCTCTGGGACTACTGCTGGGCTAGGGCTTCCAGTCGGGGTCGGAAGCAGGAGCCCCGTACCTGCGGTACAGGTCCTCGGGGCGAGCCATTTCATCAGCGAACCCTACGTCTCGCAGATCATGGAGCACTTCGACCTCACCGTCATCGTCGGGCCCAACGCTGATGCGGCCACGCAAGGCGACCGGGGCAACCTCTGGGTTATCCCACAGGGCGCGGGCCGCAAGGTCCAGGATGTCTTCGACGAACACCCGGTAGGAATAGCGGGATTCCTCTTCCACCCCTTGCGTGAGCAGGGCTTCCTCCATCTGCCGGTACTGTTCCCTGGTCACCCCTATGTCAAAGTCGATGACCATGGGTTTTCCGAAAGCTTGCAGGAACTGCACTTGGACATTTACGCCCCCGGTACGCTGAGCGACTATCCCCAGCAGGCGGTCTTGAAACGACCGCCGGATCAGCCACGTAAATCTCTGTGGCCTTCCGGGAGGCGGCGTGGGACGCAGGTGCCCAATGAATTCCCGGAGGACCCGATCCACTCCATGCGTGACCCACCGGGAAGCCTTAGAGCCCCTGTGAGGAATCCAGGGGATTTGCGCGGCGCCGCGCACCACCCGTACCAGGGAACCGTCAGTTTCTTGCTTAGCTCCCACTGGGGATCACCGCCTGCTTCGCCTTCTGAACAGTACTCTCAAGAACCTCTCCAACCTCGGCTAACACTTCCTGAGGGGTGGGGACAGGATCCGCACGAAGGGAAACCTCGTCCCCATAGGTCACCGGTTCCCAGTGGTGGCGGTTGAACTCCAAGTACTCATTCCAAGTAGTGGAAGTGTGAGAGGGGAGCACATCTTGCCATATGTATTGGTGAAAGACCCTGGTACTTTCCCCATCTCGAGGTAGAAACTCCTGCAGTTTAGATACGGCATCTGCCGTTTTCCCCCACCTGGACACGCTGACGCGGCGCTCCAGAAGTCGAACCGTGTCAGTGTACGTGGACGAGGCGTGAGCGTAGTAGAGCGAGCCGACGCGCGGTTTGGTAAGAGGGCGTTGCACTACCACGCGGTGGTCACCCTCTTTGCGAGGAGTTCCGTCCATGGCCGGAACCGCGTCTTGCAGGTGCTCGACTGCAATCATCGTGACGTCATCCCGAATCCTGTACCTGCGGCCCGGGGTGCCCATGGTGAGAGCGCCTGTCACGTGGAAACCGACTTCCACCGGGTCAGCTGCCGCTAAAGCCGCCGCTATGATCCCGCCCTGGGAGTGACCGCAAAGAAGGACCTTTTCCTGCTGGTGCTGCGCCGCCGGAACACCGGCTAGGGCCATAGCTTGGTGAATGCCTCCCACCACACCGACCCGCATGGCGGAAGGAATGTTGAGCTCTTCGCGCATATTTGCTTCCAGATCCGCCGCGTTCGGGGTGCTGGCCGGATCCGGGTGGTCCGTGCCGGGGATAGAAACCATCCATCTGCGCTCGTCTCCGTCCCCAACCAGGGTCACTTTTATCCCCTGCCCGTACGCATCCGCCCAATACAGGTCATCTATGTCTGCCGCCAAATCGCCCAGGGAAGAGGGAGGACCGAATCGGCGCACCTGCGGCAGGGGATGTCCGCCTGGCAATGGCGAGGTTTCACCACCCGAATCGAACCAAGTGTGGGTGTGGACATCCCCGCCAGTGAAGTAGCCGAGTGCCTTCCCGATGGCTAGGCCGCTGAGCATGGCGGAATCATAAGCCACCCGCGGAATGCGCTGAAGATTGCGTCGCGCTAGCCCGGTCCGATCCCGACCCAGGCTGATGTAAATCCAAAGCCTAATTCGAGCAAGCTCTCCGATCAGTTTCCCGGCTCGGGTTATCTCCCGTACAAGGACTGTGTCCAGGCCCGGCTCGGAGAAGAAAATGTCCTGCATGCGATCCACTGCGCGCGTACTCTTTTGCTCGGCTCGCTCATTAGCCACGGTGTGCCAAGGTGACTGCTCGGGTACCAATTTGGCACTCAAGGACGCTCCGAAGGATCCAACGAACGCTGGGATAAGCGGAACCAACCTGCGGGCAAGGTAAGAAGCACCCGCGCTTTCTGGCACACGTCGAAGCAACTGGTAGTCCCCTGGCACGTCCGGACTCCTTTCATCCTCCGGTCAGACTACGGGAGGCGGCGCGCTGCGGCCACCCAGTTAGAAGCATCTTCCAGAAGCAATTGGCCATTGCTACCCATACCCCGTAGGGGTATACTCTTACTCGGCTTTCAGGAGGCATATCATGCATGGTTATTCCCAGGACACGGACAAGTACCTTGCGCGGCTGCGCCGAATAGAAGGCCAGGTGCGGGGCATCCAACGGATGGTCAGCGAAGACAAATACTGTATTGACATTCTCACGCAGATCTCTGCGGCGGAGAGCGCTTTGAATGCCGTAGCTCTCGGCCTTCTGGAAGACCACCTCAACCACTGCGTTGTATCGGCGGTTAAGCAGGGGGAAGACGTGCAGCGGGAGAAGATGCACGAAGCAATGCAGGCCGTCGCCCGCCTACTGAAGTCTTGACCCGCACCCAACCTATGAACGAACCATCTTTCGGAGGAGCTAACATGAGCGATTTTGACAAGACAATCGAGATTCTTGTAACCGGACTGACCTGCGGCCACTGCGTTGCCAGCGTCACGGAAGAGCTGGAAGAGATTCCTGCCGTGGACTCTGTAGACGTGGCCCTTGTTAAAGACGGAGAAAGTAAAGCCGTCATCACCACGTCCGGACCCGTGGACGACGATGCTATTCGCGAAGCGGTTCTAGAAGCTGGCTACGAGCTGGTTTCCATCGCGCGCAACAACTACTAGTCAGGCGAGCACCAACCCGGAAGGGACCCGATGACCAACCTGGATCACTACGACTCGACCCCCAAAGTGGAAAAGGATGGTGAGGTCGGCTCGGACGTTTACCGCCGTGCCCAAAGCTTACGTGTCCGCTTCCTGACCGTACTGCCTCTTGGCATCATCGTGATGGTTTTGTCGATGGTGCCCGCGTGGCAGTTCCCGGGCTGGCAGTGGGTCGTCGGGGCGCTCTCTTTCCCGGTGGTTACCTGGGGCGCTTGGCCGTTCCATCAGGCGGCATTCCGTGCGGCCCGTCACGGGTCCACCACGATGGACACCCTGGTCAGCCTGGGGGTGATCGCCTCGTCCCTCTGGTCTTACTGGGCGCTGTTCTTCGGTGGCGCGGGCCAGATCGGCATGCGAATGTCCATGTCCTTCATCCCGCGGACCTCCTCGGCATCCCACCCGGAACTGTACTTCGAGGGGGCGACCATGATCGTCATCTTCCTCCTCGGGGGCCGCTGGGCGGAAGCTCGCACACGCTACCGGGCCGGGGACGCGCTCCGCTCCCTACTGACGCTCGGCGCGAAGCAGGCCACGTTACTCTCACCGGATGGGTCCGAGCGGGTAATTCCCGCTGCCGACCTCAAAGTGGGAGACCGTTTCCTGGTTCGGCCGGGTGAAAAAATAGCGACCGACGGGGTGATCACGGAGGGAACCTCGGCTCTCGACACCTCCCTCCTGACCGGAGAAAGCGTTCCCGTGGATGTCGCTGTAGGCGACGAGGTCACGGGAGCCACCCTCAACACGTGGGGTTCTTTGGTGGTTGAGGCGACCCGGGTTGGTTCGGAGACAACCCTGGCCCAAATAGGGAAACTGGTTACCGAAGCGCAGGCTAGTAAGGCACCGGTCCAACGACTAGCCGACCGAGTCAGCTCTATTTTCGTCCCAATCGTCATCACCATCTCCGCAGTCACTCTGATCGCCTGGCTTCTGAGCGGCGGTGGCGTTCAGGCCTCGTTCACCGCTGCGGTGGCCGTTCTTGTTGTCGCGTGCCCCTGCGCACTTGGCTTGGCTACCCCAACCGCGCTATTGGTGGGCTCCGGACGCGCGTCCCAGTTGGGCATCATCATCCGGAATGCGGAAGTTCTAGAGCAAACCCGCACGGTGAACACGGCGCTACTGGACAAGACCGGAACGATTACCACGGGGGACGTCACTGTTGAGAGTTACACCCCGGCAGACTCGGAAGTGCTGGCGCTGGCCGCAGCCGTCGAATCACACTCTGAACACCCACTGGCGAAGGCCATTGCCGCGCGCGCCGAGGGCGACGGAACGGATCTCCCGCCCGTCACCGGCTTTACGAACCACGCGGGCGGCGGAGTGTCCGCCATTGCAGGCGAAGAGCTGATACTGGTGGGCAGTTCCCGATGGCTGGCACGCCACGGCGTCTCCCTACCCCTGGAACTGCAAGCGGAACATGACCGCGGAGAGGCTTCCGGAGCGACCGTGGTTGCCGCGGTGAAGGTCCCCGCTTGGGTGGAGACCGTCGCTTCGCCACTGCCCGCTTTGGTGTCCGCTGTGGGGGCGGATGCGGACGGGCAACCCCTGGTCCGCGTCAACGTAAAAGTGGGGGGCATGACATGTGCATCCTGCGTGAACCGAGTAGAACGCAAGCTGAAGAAACTGGACGGGGTGGACGCGCAGGTAAACTTGGCGACTGAAACCGCTTCGATCACTCTCAGCGCGGACCACACGGATGAGGAGCTGGCCCACGTGATCGAGGCCGCCGGCTACGAAGCGGACGTCCAAGGCAGGGAAACTGTCGGGGTAGCCTCGCCGGCGGCGACGGAGGTTTCCGAACAGCGCGTCTTGCCGGAGAAATTCTTAGACGCCCAAGTCATCGGACTAATAACCCTGAGGGACACGGTGAAGCCCACGTCCGCGGAAGCAATAGCGGACCTACGAAAGTTAGGAATCGAACCCATCCTCCTGAGTGGTGACAACCAGCGTGCTGCAGAGCACGTTGCCAAGCAGGTGGGAATCGAAAAGGTTTTGGCGGAAGTCCTTCCCGAGGAAAAGCAAGAGGAGGTACTGCGACTTCAGGATGAAGGAAATGTCGTCACCATGATCGGCGACGGCGTAAACGACGCTGCGGCGCTTGCGCAGGCATCGAACCAGGGGGTCGCTATCGCCATGGGATCCGGGACCGACGCCGCCATCGCCGCGGCAGACATCACCCTTGTCTCCTCTGACCTGCGATCTGCACCCCGAGCCATCAAGATCTCCCGACAAACCCTGGCAACCATCAAAGGGAACCTCTTCTGGGCGTTCTTCTACAACGTCCTAATGATCCCTCTAGCGGTCGCGGGCCTGCTCAACCCAATGATCGCAGCAGCGGCTATGGCGTTCTCCTCCGTCTTCGTTGTATTGAACTCACTGCGCTTGCGCCGCGCAGGCTAACAGATAAGGATCCCGCCAACCGTACCTTTGCCAGGTGGTTGGCGGGATCCTTTTGTGCAGCCGGGCGCTAGCGGCCCAGGATGTCTTGGACCTCCTCCGCATTGGTCGCCGCGCGGAGTTTCGCGACGTCGTCCTTGTCGATGAACACGCGAGCCAGCTGCTGGAGCAGAGTTAGGTGCTCATCCCCCACGCCCGCAATGCCAACAACGAAGTCGACGGGCTTGCCGCCCCAGTCAATCGGCTCGTCGTAGCGGACGAACGAAACGCTCGTATGGACGATTTCGTCCTTCATCTCGTTTGTCCCATGCGGGATCGCCAACCCGTTACCCATGGCGGTCGAAACTGATTTCTCGCGTTCATGCATGGACGCGACGTACGCGGGGGTGACTGCCCCCGCCGCAACTAGGAGGGCTCCCGCCTCTTCAACGGCCTCATCTTTTGTCTTCGCCTTGCCTTTCAAGACAACCGAAGATGCTGGAAGAACCTCAATCTCCTCAACCGCCACGACCGGAACCACCCCGGCCAGGTTGTCCGGATCAGTGGCAGCGTGCTCCGCCAAAGCCTCAGAGAGCGGCTCCCCTGGAGCCTCGGCCTCTGCAATCAAATCCGTGGCTGTTTGCCCGGTCTCACTGGAAGCAACCAGCTGAACGATCTCCGCGTACCGCGGGCTCTGCAGGAAATCATCGACAGCAAAATGAGACGCACTGGGTGTTCTCTGCTCTGCAACCTTTGCCAGGTCTTGGTGGGTGACAACCACATCGAACTCGTCAGTAAGAGCAGTGACCGCCTTGTTGACAACCGTGACATCCCCAAAACCTGCGTCCCGGATCTGCTTGCGAAGCAGAGAGGCACCCATCGCCGAGGATCCCATGCCGGCATCGCACGCGAAAACAATCTTGCGGATAGGCTGATCCCTCTTGCCACCGAGTGCCGCGGCGGCAACCGAAGGTTTGCCCTTCATCTCTACCATCTTGCCGGCAGCCGCATCCAAGTCGATATCTTTGGCCCTGTCTGTCTTCAAGATCAACGCGGCGACTAGGAACGTGACTGTCGCGGAGAGAACCACTGACAAGATGACACCCAGATAACTATCGGTCGGTGTCTGGAGCAGCACGGCAATGATCGATCCTGGCGCCGCCGGAGCCCTCAGCCCACTGCCGAACAAAACGTTTGTAAAGACCCCTGCCATACCGCCCAAAATCATCGCCGCAATCAGCTTTGGCTTAGCCAGAACGTAGGGGAAGTAGATCTCGTGGATACCACCAACGAACTGGATCAAAGCAGCACCGGGGGCGGAAGCGCGGGCCGCCCCCGTACCGGCCACCATGAACGCCAACAAAAGACCCAAGCCGGGTCCCGGGTTCGCTTCCAACAGGAACAGGATCGACTTGCCAGTCTCAACCGCCTCCGTCGTTCCCAGTGGTGTAAGCACGCCGTGGTTGATTGCGTTGTTCAAGAACAGCACCTTCGCGGGCTCAATAAGAACAGAAGTGAGGGGAAGCAGTCCATGATCGACCAGCCAACCGACACCCGCGCCAAGAACTTTAGAAATAACCTGAACAACAGGGCCGATAAAGAAGAAGGAGAGGACCGCAAGGATGCCGCCCCAAATTCCGGCAGAGAAGTTGTTCACCAACATCTCGAAGCCGGGCTTGATCTTGTCGTCCCAGAGCCCATCCAGCTTCCGCATGGACCAGCCCCCCAGCGGACCCATGATCATGGCCCCCATGAACATGGGAATGTCAGTACCCGCTATGACGCCCATGGTGGCGATTGCACCGACGACGCCGCCGCGAACGTCGTACATGAGCCGACCGCCGCTGTAGCCAATCAGCAGCGGCAGCAGATAGCTGATCATCGGGCCGACAATTCCCGCCCCGTCATAGTCGCCCCAGCCGCCCAGGCGGGCAACCCAGCTTGAGTCCGAAAGGCCTCCCCCACCACCAGCGTTGAGCCATCCGGTTTGGATAAACAAGGCCGTGATAAGACCCCACGCAATGAAGGCGCCGATGTTCGGCATCACCATGTTCGATAGGAATGCGCCAAACTTCTGTACTGCTATTCGTGAGGCACTCTTTTCAGTGCTCTTAGTTCCCTGTACCTGATCTGCCACTGTGCACTCCCTTTCGGAGAGGATGAGTCACCCAAGCCGCGGGCACACACGGCTAGGATCCGTGATTTACATCATACTAGCGGACTTCCGTCCCACAATAGATGCTTCCAATTTCATTGCCGGGCGAGCAGGGCGCGTGTAGCCTAACTAGGAAACGCGCCGAGCCCCTGGCGGAGTTTACCGAAAGGGCACCTACGGCGCCCCGATGTGAAGGAGCATCAATGAAAGCCTTACGTTTCTACGCCCCCGGCGACCTAAGAATCGAAGACATCGAAGAGCCCACGTGCGGCCCGGCTGAAGTAAAAATCAGAGTCCGAAACTGTTCAACTTGCGGCACGGACGTAAAGATCCGCGACAACGGGCATCCGAATATTACCCGCGTGACCACCATGGGTCATGAGATCGCCGGAGAAGTGGTAGAGGTGGGCTCCGAAGCGCTGGGAGACTTCGAAGTCGGAGACCGCGTCCAAGTAATAGCAGCCGTCCCTTGCGGGGAATGCCACGAATGCAAGAAAGGTTGGATGGAAGTCTGCCAGAACCAAACTTCCGTTGGGTACCAGTACGACGGCGGATTCGCAGAGTACATGATCGTCCCGGAAGAAGTTTTGAAAGTCGATGGCCTGAACCGGATGCCAGACAACGTCGCCTTCGACGAAGCCAGCGCAGCCGAACCCCTTGCTTGTGCCATAAACGCTCAAGAACAGCTCGGAATTGAAGAGGGAGACTTCGTTGTAGTCTTCGGTGCCGGCCCCATCGGCTGCATGCACACTCGTGTCGCGCGCGGCGTCCATAAGGCCGGACAAGTCTGGATGGTCGACATCAACGATGAGCGCCTGAAGATGTCCGCGGATGCGGTCCAGCCTGATGGCACCATCAACGCGGCGGATGAGGACGTCGTGGCTAAGGTCATGGAACTCACCGGGGGTCGCGGCGCCGACGTGATCATTACTGCGACGCCAGCGGGCATCACCCAGGAGCAAGCCATCGAGATGGCTGCCCGCAACGGTCGTATCTCCTTCTTCGGCGGACTCCCCAAGACGAACCCAAAGATCAGCGCCGACTCAAACCTAATCCATTACCGACAGCTCCACATCCACGGTGCCAACGGAAGCGCGCCGGAGCACCACAAGCAGGCCCTGGAGTACATCTCCACCGGTCAGCTTCCAGTCAAAGACCTGATCACCAAGCATGTACCGCTCGATGATGCCCTAGAAGCCCTAGACATAGTCAAGCGCGGTGAGGCAATCAAGGTCACTGTCGAGCCCTAGTCAGAGCTTTGGGAGTCCCGTTCGCGAAGTCGATACGGGGCTCCCACCTCTTGGGGCCCGGAAGAAAGACGCTGGGAGAGCTTGACCCGCGGTCGACGTAGCCTGCGCAGTTTCACCGCGATCCAAGTGTCCCAGTAGCGCGCACGCCTTTGCGCAATTGGATCTTGCTCCGGGGTGCCCAAACGTTGGAAATTGCAGGGGATTTCCATTACGGAAAAGCCCTGTTCAAGCAGGTCCATGGTCATTCCGGCGTCCACTCCCCAACCGGCAGCAAACGGCATGACGGCCGTAACGGCTTCCCGAGTCATGCAGCGATGCAGAGAGAGCGGCTCCGCCGGGTCCCAGCCAGTGCTCTTGCGGATGGCGTTCCACGCCACCGAGTGCCTGGACGTACGTACCGCACGCGCCTCTTCGGGGCTGATCCCAATCGCACAATCGGCCACTTTGTCGTTGACCGCCTCAACCAGTGCATTTGCTTCCACGGCAGAATCGCCCAGATCAGGGGAAAGGAACAGGAGATTCCGGGAAGGCCAGTCCTCCCGGTCACGCATAGCCACAACTTTCACACCCGTTTCAAGGGCAGAAGCGCGACCGCGAACCACCGAATGGCGCACGGCGACCGCTCCGGCAGAGCGGGCCACCTGCGACGTGTCGTCTGCGGACCCGTCATCGACCACGACAATTAGGTCCACGCTGGGAATGGCCCGGCAGGCGCGCACCGTGCCTGCTATGTACTTTCGCGCGTCCTGGCAGGGGATCACCACCGCAACTCGTTGCGGCCCTGTCGGCTCCGCCTTTTCCGGGACCACTCTCAACTCCTTTGTCTGACCCCGCCGCGATTCTTCCGCGGCTAACGAATAGTCACCTGACGCGAAACCATGCCTGCCCGCGCACGACGCTCATCATCTGAAAGCGGCTGCTTGTTCTCGAGAGCTGCTTCCAACTTGTCCCTTAGAGTCGCGCCGGAAACCGCGAACTGCCCTGCCGCCAACTCCGGGTCAACTTGGAAGACGGGGATCCCGATGCCACAGGCTCGGAACGCGCCAACAAACTGGGACCCCTCCCCTAGGACAGCGTCTCCCGAAGCTTGGAGGCGCGCCAGAGCCGTGTACAGGTCATCCTCATCAACACTGACAACGTAGCGCACAAAATTATTGTTCATTTCGCACCAGTACATGCCGTCCACACCGGGTATCTCTTCGGTGGGAACCATGTCCTCGCGATTTTGCTCCAGGGCGCTGCGCATGTCCGCATCGAGTGGCTCAGTCGGGTCGAACCAGTACTGGAAATCCTGCAGGACTTCCATATCGCCAACGGATGCGTCATCAAGGAGTTCCTGCAGACGAGGCGCTGGGTCGCGCACATCAAATTGGACTACGCCTTCCCCACCGCTCTCCTTCAACTTGACCGCGGCTGAGAGTGCTGCACCCAGGTCGTGGGAAATGTCGCCCGAATGGAATCGAGTCTGCAGACCCACCAGAATTCGGCCGTCGCCGCGCACAAGCGCGCCCGCGCCATCCGGCAGTAGGGTCACGAAGTCGAACTCCTCCTCACCCAACTCGGCATTGGTCCTTGCGGACATGGTTGCGCAGGGAATAATTTCCCGCATGGCAACCAATTCGCGCTCCTTCGAGAGGCCTTCAAAAGGCCGCGCCACGAACGGGATCGGAGGCCGAACATTTTTCTGTTTGGCCGGGTTCACTCTTTTGCGACGACTAGCTTTTCCCATGTCTAATAGCGTAGCTGCTCGACCCTGGATCGGCGCAATGCGCCCGAACTTTTGGGTTAGGTCCCCATTAGATGGACTCGGTTAGTAACCGGTCTTTTTGGCGATAAACTCTGAACAATACGCAAAGACGCTTCTGAGGGGGAACCATGCACGATCGCGCCGGCCAACTAGCCAAACCAGAAGACCTAGTCGACGTGGACGCACTGCTGTCCGCATACTATGACATCGAACCTGACCTATCCGACCCGAACCAAAAGATCGTCTTCGGGACCTCCGGACACCGTGGCACCTCTACGAACGGGACGTTCAACGAGGCACATATTGTTTCCACCACCGCCGCCATCGTTGAGTATCGTGCCAAAGAAGGCACGGACGGCCCTCTGTTTGTCGGTGCGGACCCGCACGCCCTGTCTGAGCCGGCCTGGCGCAGCGCAATCAGCGTGCTTAGCGCTGCGGGTGTTCAAACCTATGTGGACTCTCGCCGTTCTTGGACCCCAACACCGGCGGTCTCCTTGGCGATTCTGCGGGCCAACGGAGCCCCGGACGCACTCCGGCAGAGCGGCCCGGGACTCGCGGACGGGATTGTCATCACCCCGTCGCACAACCCGCCGGCTGACGGAGGATTCAAATACAACCCGCCGACCGGTGGCCCAGCAGACTCCGACGCCACCGGGTGGATAGCAGCGCGCGCAAACGAGCTGATGGCCGGCGACTGGCGGGCGATTCCGCAGTCGGACGTGGGGGAAATCAGCCAGACCCCAAACATTCACTTCTACGATTTCCTGGGGGAATACGTGGGAGAGTTAGATACGGTCATCGACTTCGACGCAATCCGAGAGGCCGGGGTTCGGATCGGAGCAGACCCACTGGGTGGGGCGGCTGTCGACTACTGGGGTGCCGTTGGGGAACGTTACGGTTTGGACCTTACCGTTATCAACCAGCAAGTGGACCCGCGTTGGCCGTTCATGACCCTTGACTGGGACGGAAAGATCCGAATGGACTGTTCCTCTCCTTACGCCATGGCTTCTCTGCTGGAAAGAATGGTCCCGGATGTTGCCGGTATTTACCCGTTCGACGTCGCCACCGGGAACGACGCGGATTCTGACCGGCACGGTATCGTCACTTCTGACGGACTGATGAACCCCAATCACTTCCTAGCGGTCGCCATCGAATACCTGTTTGAACATCGCCCCAACTGGCCAACGGATGCCCGCATCGGAAAGACTCTGGTGTCCTCGTCCCTAATCGACCGGGTTGGCAAAGCAATTTCCCGCGAGGTATTCGAGGTACCGGTCGGGTTCAAATACTTCGTAGACGGATTGCTGGATGCTTCCCTTGGTTTCGGTGGGGAGGAGTCAGCGGGAGCCTCCTTCCTCCGCAAGGACGGAACAGTCTGGACAACAGACAAGGACGGCATTCTGCTGGCCCTGCTTGCCGCTGAGATCACCGCCGTTACCGGCAAGAGCCCCTCCCAGCTGCACCAAGAACAGGTGGATCGTTTTGGCGAGTCCTGGTATGCACGGATCGACCAGGTCGCCACGAAGGAAGAAAAAGCGAAGCTCGCGAACCTGTCTCCGCAAAACGTCACGGCGGAAGAACTGGCCGGCGAGCCTATCCTGGCGAAACTGGTGCGCGCCCCCGGAGACGATGAGCCCATCGGTGGGCTAAAGGTCGTCACCGAAAACGCGTGGTTCGCCGCGCGGCCTTCAGGTACGGAGGACGTCTACAAGATCTACGCCGAGTCGTTCGTCAGCGAGGAGCATCTCGAAGAAGTGCAGCGCGCCGCGAAGATCGTCGTCGATCAAGCTCTCGCAGGCTGATCCAACCGAGCCAAGGCTCCACGCGAATAAAACAAAGGCTTTCTGGATCCCCAAAATGGTGACCCAGAAAGCCTTTGTGGCTTCACGTGCGCAAGAGCGGCCAAGAGCCCGCGCAGTAACAGCATTGATCGGCTCCACGCAGGCGTTTCGCATGGCCAAAAACCGTGCCGGTGCGGCCTAGAACAGTGTTGGCGGGGGTTCTTCTTCGGTTTCTTCTAGCAAAGTTCGACCGAGAGAAGCAGCACAGAGGAGCAGTTCGCGCCCATCTTCCAAAACGATGGTCACCGGGTTTTTGTAAGCACGGTTCAAAAGCTCTCCCCACGTTCCCAGAGCCCTGTCCGCGGCAATGACATTCTTATCAAGATCAGGGTCAGATCCAAGGGCGGGAACAGGTTCGGGTTCGGGCGCAACGGCGGAAGAATCCGTCCCGAATCCAGGTCCGGGGCTTGGCACCCTGCCCGCCTCATAAGCGCTTGCCGCCTCCCTAGCCCTGTCGTCAGCCAGCTCGTTAAGGGCGTGACCCGTGTGCCCTCTAACCCACTCGAAACGATATTTACGACCCTGTAGCTCTCGGTCTATTTCTTCCAGTATTTCCCTGTTAGCTACTGGTTTTCCGTCAGCTTTCTTCCAACCGCGACTTTTCCACCCGGGCATCCACTTACTCACGGCGTTGATGGCGTACTGGGAATCCGCTTGTATGACAAGCGTCTGATCACTGAGGCCGGCCAACCGGGTGGCCTTAAACAGCTGCAAAACAGCGGTCAGCTCCCCAATGTTGTTTGTTGCCTTTCGCCATCCGCCAGCGTCCCAGCAGTCTTCGCTAACAACCCACGCCCATCCCGCCGGGCCGGGGTTGCCCAGCGCGGAGCCATCTGCAGCCGCTGTTATAGTCACCTCCGCATCATAGCTGGCGACCAGGAACATTTCACCGAGCAGCTGATCAGCGTAGGATCTACGCTGGTCGGATGAGCTACCAAAGACACGGCCGGCCAGGCCGACCCCAAAACGCCAAGCGTGCCAAGTTCCAGGACCAACCGTCATTCGGGGACGGGGAGGATCTCCTCGCCCTCCTACACAAGATTGACGGGTCGTCCTACGGCGCTTACAAGAGGGCCTTGGGAACCTGGGATTTTGGCGACTACAAGGTAATTTTCGACCGCATCCAATCTGATCCGTACGCGCCGCCCTCAGCGGTGCGAGTCCAGTACCTTCGGTCCAAGACGCGACTGCCGGCAGATCAGCTGGAGAGCAAGGACCAGCGCCTTGCGACAGCCGACTTCCTGGCTAGAGGCTTCGCGGAAGTGGCCCGGGAACAGGGTAGTCGGTCACTGTCCATTGCTCGCTGCGGCCAGGAAATACTGGAACGCTCATACGCTTCGGTAGCGCCCGACTTCTTCGAATTGCGTATTGCCATGCGGATGCCCGCTCGAGGCCGCACCATACTGGGGCATCAGGCTCGTCGGATACTCTCTGACGAGCTACCTCAGGTGATCGAAAAACTGTTCGATTTTTCCGCAGCGGCTCACTACGACGCGTGGCAACGCCACGTCCGGGCGCTCGAAGACTATCGTGCGCTGAGCGAGCAGGTAGCTGCTGCCGACCTGGTCGCCTTCATAGCAGACGGCGCTCTGCTAGCTCGAGAATCCGGTATTTCACAGAAGCCGATGCTGGACGCTGTTCCCTTTGAGACGCCGGAATCGCTTCGCGTGAGCTTTGACCTCCCGCACGCGGGCACGGTGTCTGGAATGGGTATTCCCGGCGGTGTGACCCTCCTTGTTGGCGGCGGTTACCACGGTAAGTCCACCGTCCTGTCGGCTATCGAAAGGGGCGTGTACCCGCACGTCCCGGGGGATGGACGCGAACTGGTCGCGGCTCTCACCTCCACGATGAAGGTGCGAGCAGCCGACGGACGCCCCGTCACGAAAGTGGACGTCTCCCCGTTCATAAACCACCTGCCCACTGGGGCTGACACCACCCGGTTCTCCACCCAGAACGCTTCCGGGTCGACGTCCCAGGCGGCTTCCATCATCGAAGCAACTCAGGCGGGCAGCCCTGTTCTTCTGCTTGACGAGGATACCTCGGCCACAAACCTCCTGATCCGAGACGCCCGCATGAGGGAGCTTGTCGTTGCCCAACAGGAACCGATCACCCCACTGATCGACCGCATCCGCGGCCTCTGGGAGCAGGAGGGAATATCCGTAATCCTGGTAACGGGTGGCTCCTCCGCCTACCTGAACGTCGCGGACCGTGTCCTCCAGATGGAGTCGTACCGCTGCGTTGACGTCACGGATAAAGCGCGCGCACTGGTAGAGAGCATGCCGGTCAGCGTCGAACAGCTCCCTGGATTCCCGGACCTAGCTTCGCGAGTCGTCGCCCCCTCGAAGGCCCGCTCGGACCGCCCCAAGACGAAAGCAGCGGGGGTCGACAGGATCGAAATCGACCGCGAAGGCGTTGATGTTCGAGACGTCGAGCAAATAGTAGATCCCGGCCAAACCGAGGCAATCGCATATGCCGTGCGGGGACTCACCGAGCAGCTCGCGGACTCGGAAAAAACACTCCAGGAGCTGGCTGACGCAGTCGAGAATCGACTCGTCGAAAACGGCCTGGACGCGCTCAGCAAATTTGGGGCACGGCGGTATCCCGCAACACTGGTCATGCCTCGACGGGTCGACATAATTGCCGGCGTCAACCGGCTCCGCAGCCTAAAGATCACCTGACCAACATGATTTGAACTGCGCATTTGTCACCAGACGCGCCAAGCGCACCTCGGAGATGCTACTCATATGTCTGTAGACCCATGAGTAGCAATCTCAGACGATGGGATCATGGCACTTGGCAAACTGCAGGCGACTTTCGGACGTAACGTCCGCGCCTACAGGAATTGCCTTGGCGCCAGTCAGGAACGGTTTGCCGCCGACTCGAATATGCACCGCACCTACCTGGGTGCGATTGAACGAGGCGAACGGAACCTGACCATGCAAACCATCGAATATTACTGCGGCGTGTGGAACGTGGAGCCGCATGAAATGCTCCACCCCAGGTTCAACCCGTGGGAACACATAGAGGTGGATGGCACGCTCAGCTAGTCGGTCCACATTCCACCGATCGCTCTGGCGTCGGTCCCGGCAGGAGACTACTCTGAGCGGAGCATCGCACTTCTCTCAGTGAGGTCTTCACATATGCGGACACCACCGTTTCCCCGCCTCTGGGGCATCGACTTGGCCCGCTTTGTCGCAATTGTGGGAATGATGGCCGCTCACCTGGTCGTCATCCGCGGCGACACCGAATGGCTTCGCGGCGCAACCTCTGGTTTCCCATCCACACTGTTCTCCGTGCTGGGTGGCTTCGGCCTGGTGTTCGCGGCCCGCAGGTACCGGTTTCCTCAGCAGGTTCCGGGCGCAATCGCGGCGGGGGTGACACGGGGTGCCATCATCGTTCTGATCGGCTTCATGATTGAGTTCCTGCCCCCGCACCCCATATACGTGATCCTGGTGTACTACGGTTCAGCTCTGATTCTGCTCGCCCCACTGATCTCAGCCCCAACCTGGGTGCTCGGATCCGTAGGCACCATGTTGGCCGTGGCAGGCCCTTTTATCATTGCCGCGCAGGAGCATCCCGGGCGACTCGACTACTCCGGGGTCCTCCCTCTGCTTCAGAGTGTGCTGATAGGGGGCACCTACCCGGCCGTGACGTGGGTCGTGTACATGCTGGTCGGCATGATCCTGTGCCGGTGGCTTCTCTCAATGAACAAGCGAGGCCTCGCCAGACAAGCCGCACTGCTCATGATCCTATTCGGAACCCTCACCGGCCTTGCCGCGTGGGGTGCGGGTCTTTTGTACCGCACCACCGTGCAGGCACCCTCCCTTATGTCCAGTGCGGGGTTGAGCCGAAGCGCGGCCATGCAGCAACTCTCCGCTTCCGGCTTTGGCACCCCCTCTGCGGCGGGATGGGCGGCCGTCCTAGATCTGAGCCCGCACACGGGATCCATGGTTGACCTGGCTCGGACAGGCGGCATCAGCGTCGCAATCATAGGCCTAAGCCTGCTACTGGCATCAGGGTTCGCAAAACCTCCCCCGGTGCTGCGTCCCGCGATTGGCGTCGGCGCCGCCCCCCTGACGATGTACACCTTGCACCTAGTAATGACCTCATTTACGGTTGCCGACGCGGGCGGTTTCAGCGCGTACGCTGACCTTTCCCAGCATCCTTTGTTGCAGCACGCTTTCTTCATTCAACTGGCAGTGTTGCTCATCCTGGGTACCTACTTCGGTTTTGCGGGGCGACGCGGGCCCCTTGAGATCCTTGTGAGCCGAGCCGCACAGGCCACCGCACGCTCGGTAGACGTGGCACTTGAACCACGGCCGGATTAGTGAATCGGCGGGTCTTGTAATCTCTCCCAGCTGCGGGGGCTCCAGCAGCTACGTGGAAACTAGGAAGGACTGTCCAGCTGCGAGTAGGCGGCTAAGTGTCTTCTGGCTGGTGCCCAGACGGCTCCTAGCGGTCGAGTTGCCACCGACGCGGAACCGCCCCTGGGACACGCGCCCTCACACTCTTTCTTTCTGTCTCTTCGCGCGGCAGCCTTCGAGATCATCATCTTTCCCACCTTCACAGACAATCCGAGATCAGCGATGCTCAAACACTGAAGTAACTGGTCCGGTTCGCTGGCGGGTTGGCCGACGCGGAAGGCGTGCATGGTTCATGTCTGTTCGGACGACGGTGGGTAGGTAGTCAGGCTGGAGCAATGGTCCGGGTGGAAGAGCGAGCTTAGATCCAGAAGGCTCATCCTAGTAGCAGAATGCCGAGTAGCGGGGCGCCCCCTCATTTGGGGCGGTGTCGATCCAGCGGGCGTGTGCCAGACCACCGGGCTTTCGAGCACACGAACCACGCTCTTAAGCTCATGCTTTGCCCCTTCTGGCTTCTGAGTCCTAAGTAGCCACAGGACAGCGGGAGCGCGCACGAAATGGCCTAACGGTTAGAAGGCAGTTGCTCTGTTTTCTGGGTCACGCGGGACACCAACATGGGTCAAACCCGTTCTCCGCTGAACGCAGCCCTCTTGTAGCTAGCGCCTGTGTTTCCCCAGTTCCCGCCAATGGCCACAGGGGATCGGCAACCCATGCACACTCGTGAATGTCGGCAACGTTCCTGCGCTCTGTTTCACCGGAACGAACCGGTTATTGGTCGTCCTTCGAAATGGGGCTTCTCCGTGCCCTCTGCTCATCCCCAGCCACATCTATAGCTCACCGATCCTAGTGGAACGGGATTCGACCCCTTGTGTGCCTCGCCCCTGGCAGAGCACCTGATATGGCTCGTGCTCCTCAGCCTAGAAATTTGCTTTGGGTTTCCTTCACACCCCACGATGACGCGGTTGACCTCAACTGAGAGTTGAACGATCTTCACCTGCAAAGGCCCCCACCTTCAAGCAGCTGTCCGTGTTGGACGTACACAAAAGGTTGGGCACCCACCTGGGGTGCCCAACCTCGTAGCTGAGAAAAGGTCCGAGCCTTAACAGCTAAAGCATGCAGGAAACGCAGTTATCGACTTCAGTCCCTTCCAGAGCCATCTGCCGAATGCGCACGTAATACAGGGTTTTGATTCCCTTCCTCCACGCGTAAATGTAAGACCGGTTGAGCTCCCGCGTGGTCACTGTATCCGGGTAGAACAGGGTGAGAGACAAGCCCTGATCGACATGCTGCGTAGCAGCCGCGTACGTGTCGATGATTTTCTCGGGGCCGATCTCGTAGGCGTCCGCGAAGTACTCACCGTTGTCGTTGGTCAGGTAGGGCGCAGGATAGTAAACGCGGCCCAACTTCCCTTCCTTACGGATCTCGATCTTTGAAGTGATCGGATGTATCGACGACGTCGAATTATTGATGTAGCTGATCGACCCGGTGGGTGGCACGGCCTGCAAGTTCTGGTTGTACATACCGTACTTGGAGACGTCTGCAGCCAGCTGCTTCCAATCCTCCGGGGTGGGAAGGTGCACTGACGAGTTCTCGAACAACTCACGCACCTTTTCCGTCTTTGGCGCCCACTCCTGGTTTATGTACTTCTCAAAGTACTCTCCAGTGGCGTACTTGGAATTCTCGAAGTTCGCGAAGGTCTCGCCGCGTTCGCGGGCGATCTTCATGGAGGCCTTGATTGCCTCGTATGCAATCGCCATGAAGTAGATGTTTGTAAAGTCGAGCCCCTCCTCAGACCCGTAGTGAATCTGTTCCCGCGCCAAGTAACCATGCAGGTTCATTTGTCCGAGGCCCACAGCGTGGCTCATTCGGTTCCCATTAGCAATGGAAGGGACAGACTCAATATTCGAGAGGTCAGAAACCGCAGTGAGCGCGCGAATTGCCGTCTCAACCGTCTGAGAAAAGTCCCCCGAATCCATGGCTTTAGCGATGTTCAGCGAGCCTAAGTTACAAGAAATGTCGCGACCCACGTGGGAATACGACAGATCCGGATTGTACTCAGAGGCCTCTGATACCTGCAGAATCTCGGAGCACAGGTTCGACATCGTGATACGACCCTCAATCGGGTTCTGTTTGTTCACCGTGTCTTCATAAACGATGTACGGGTAACCCGACTCGAACTGAATCTCAGCGAGCGTCTGGAAGAAACGACGCGCGTTGATCTTCGTCTTCTTGATTGCCGGGTTGTCGACCATTTCCCGGTAGTGTTCCGTCACCGAAATCTCAGAGAACGGCTTCCCGTAGTACCTCTCCACGTCGTACGGGCTGAACAGGTACATCTCTTCGTTGTTCTTTGCCAATTCAAACGTAATATCCGGGATGACGACGCCCAGCGACAGCGTCTTAATGCGGATCTTCTCATCTGCGTTTTCCCTCTTGGTGTCCAAGAAAGACATGATGTCCGGATGGTGAGCGTTCAGGTAGACGGCCCCGGCACCCTGCCTGGCCCCCAACTGGTTTGCGTAGGAGAATGAATCCTCCAGAAGCTTCATTACTGGGATAACACCGGAGGACTGGTTTTCAATTCTCTTGATCGGTGCCCCAGCTTCACGCAGGTTCGTCAGCGAGAGCGCAACTCCGCCACCCCGCTTGGAAAGCTGCAAAGAAGAGTTGATGCCGCGAGCGATAGATTCCATGTTGTCTTCCACACGCAGCAAGAAACAAGAAATCAGTTCGCCCCGAGCCCGCTTGCCCGCGTTCAAGAACGTAGGGGTTGCTGGCTGGTAGCGGCCAGACATCATCTCGTCGACCAGTTTTTCAGCCAGGGCATAGTCCCCCTGAGCCAAGTACAGGGCTACGACAGCCACCCTGTCTTCGAAGCGCTCCAGGTAGCGTTTCCCGTCAAAAGTTTTCAGGGTGTAAGAGGTGTAGTACTTGAAAGCGCCCAGGAAGGTTGGGAACCGGAACTTGTACGCGTAAGCGCGCTTGAAAAGATCCTTAATTTGCTGGAACGTGTACTGGTCCAGCACCTCTTTCTCGTAGTAGCCATTTTCGACCAGGTAGTCGAGCTTCTCCTGCAAATTGTGGAAGAAGACGGTGTTTTGGTTGACGTGTTGTAGGAAATACTGCCGGGCAGCCTTCTTGTCTGCATCAAACTGGATCTTTCCGTCTGCGCCATAAAGGTTTAGTTGCGCGTTGAGCGCGTGATAGTCCATGTCGGGAGCCAGAGCAGTCTCCGGACCCGTATCCGTCATATTGTCGGCCAAAACTCTTTCAGTCCTTCTTGCACTCGTTGCACGTCCGCAGGCGTGCCTAAAAGTTCGAATCTATACAGGTGGGGAACGCCCACCTTTTGCGCCACGATATCTCCAGCAAGGCAATATGCTTCCCCGAAGTTCGTGTTTCCGCTTGAAATGACGCCCTTACAATGCTCACGGTTTTGCCGCTCGTTCAAGAATTTGATGACCTGCTTAGGAACCGCGCCCCGAACGTTTCCCCCGCCGTAAGTGGGGACAACCAGGACATAGTCTTCCTCCATTAGCAGCGGCACATCGCCCCTTCTAAGTGGGATGCGGTGTGCAGGGAGGCCCAGCTTGTCAACGAATCTCTTCGTATTCTCTGTTGCCGAAGAAAAATAAACGATGACGGGTTCCAAACCGATCTACCCCGCACACTAGGCTGATGCGGCCACCAGCTGCTGGGCCACCATCTTGATCATGTCGGGCCGGTAACCGCTCCAATGAACCTCACCAAACATCACGACCGGGGCCTGCTGATATCCGAGTGAAAGAATGAACTCCAAGGACTCGGCGTCCTGAGTTACGTCCACAGTGGTGTAATCCACGCCCAGCTTGTTCAACGCTCTAGTCGTTGCGTCGCACTGCACGCAGCGTGGCTTCGAATAAACAATTATGCTCATCCTGGCGCGCCTCCCTCTCAAAATCCCTCCGGCAGTCAACTGCCGGTCAAACCGAATCGGCCTCTCGACACCGATAAGTCACAGCTTTGTAATCACAACCATGTCATTTAACTGACCGACAGTCGTGGGCACAAAGGCAACACTACACGTTGTGGTGCGATAGTGCACGCACCCCTACAGGTTGTGGTCACCTGTCGAGCTGCGTCTTCTGTGGATAACTGCCCCAACCCTGTGGAGTCGGTGTTGACGGCCCGGAACCACCCCCCGAGACTGTTCCGATCGGCAGAAATACCTCACCCTTCAAGGATCCGCTCAGCTCCGACAAATGAAGCGCTCGGCTCCGCCCACACTGCGGAAAAGCTCTGGCCGAACAGCCCTGTGGACAACGACGCCGTGTCCCGTCCACAGTCCTTGCTTCCTGTGGACGGTTCCCGCCAAAAGAAATCCTTCCTCCCGGCGCTTCGGCGTGTCGCTAGAAGGCCTGCATGGATGCTCGGTCTGGCATGAGCTTAGGATGGTGCCATGAGTGAAGACTTAAGCGCCCCGCGCATGAATGTGGAATCTTTCAACCTAGACCACCGGGTCGCGAAGGCACCCTATGTGCGGGTGGCTGACCGAAAGGAGCTGCCAGGCGGGGACACCCTTATCAAATACGACGTTCGGTTTACCCAACCCAATGTGAACCACTTGGACATGAAGACGATCCACTCGATCGAGCACCTGACCGCGGAGCTAATGCGTAACCACACAGACCGGCTAATCGACTTCTCCCCAATGGGCTGCCAAACAGGCTTCTACGCACTGACGTTGGACATTCCAGAGGGTGAGTTCCTCCCGCTTCTTGAGCAGACAATGACCGACATTCTTGCGGCCGAGGCGGTCCCGGCAGCCAACGAAATCCAGTGCGGCTGGGGCAAGAATCACTCTCTAGAAGGCGCCAAGGCAGCCGCAAAGACTTTCCTGCAACAGCGTTCCAGCTGGGATGCAGTGTTCTCTGAGGAAAAGTAGTTTGGTCCCCATGAAGGTTGCCGCGATCATCGCGTGTGCAATGGAAGAGGAGCTTGCGCCCTTCTTGGCTCGAGCCTCCGATGTGCGGGTGGCGCTGCCTCCCCGCAGCGATCGTGACCCCCAGCGCTTCTACATGGCTACCTTGGGGGGTCTCCAAGTTGCCCTAATCCGGTCTGGAATTGGGACTACCAATGCTGCGGCCGCGGCGCAGCGCGCTCTGGACTACTTCGACTCCCCCGTCTACCTGATTGCCGGCACGACCGGAGGGCTCAGCTCCGAAGTGAACGTTAGGGAGATCATCGCAGCTACCGTCGCCCGGTATTTCGATGCTGATGCGACGGTCTTTGGATACGAGCCAGGACAGGTGCCGCGGATGCCTTCCTATTACGAGTCGCCCCTGGTGGTTCCCCCGGGGACAGCCGACCGGGTTGGCGAGGTCACCTCGGGAAACTCGTTTGTAACTTCCAGGAACGTTGAAGATGCTCGGTCCAGGTTTCCGGGGGCCCTAGCCGCAGACATGGAGACCGCCGGAGCGGCCCAAGTGTGCCACCTGTTCGACGTCCCCTGGCTTTCGCTACGCGCGGTGTCCGACCTGTGCGGCCCAGCCGCGAACCAGGAGTTCCACGTTGAGGCAAAGACCGCAGCGGAACTCAGCTACCAGGCGACGATCAAATACCTGCTGCACGCGGGCGAAGGTGAGGGGCCTCTCAAACCGCGCGGGTGATCTGGTGGGTAGGGTGAGGGGTGGGGCGCGACTGGCGTAGATGGAGCACCATCGGGGAGCGCACCAGCGGGTAGAAATACCTGTCACCGTTCGCCTGGGTGGCCGGCTTCCTCTTTCGAGCAGACTCTAGGAACTGGTTATGCCTGACACTCCCCGTCCCGTGCGCCGCGCACTAATCTCCGTATCCGACAAGACGGATCTTCTCCCCCTGGGAGCCGCCCTGACTGAGGCTGGGGCCGAGGTGTTTTCGACTGGCTCGACCGCCGCCACTCTTCGCGAGGGCGGGGTTCCAGTAACCGACGTCGCGGAGCTAACCGGTTTCCCTGAGGTTCTGGATGGTCGCGTGAAAACGCTGCACCCCGCGGTTCACTCAGGGATTTTGGCGAACCTAGACGTCGCAGAGCATCGCCGTCAGCTTGAAGAACTGGGATTTGAACCATTCGACCTGGTAGTAGTGAACCTGTACCCGTTTGCGGAGACGATTGGTAAGGGTGCCTCTTTCGAAGAGAGCATCGAAATGATCGATATCGGCGGACCCGCCATGATCCGCGCGGCAGCCAAGAACCATGCGAGTGTTGCGGTCGTAACAGATCCTTCGCAGTACCCGGAAGTTATTGAAGCTTTAGCTGCCGGGGGGACGGACCGCGAGTTGCGTTCGCATCTGGCACTGGAGGCATTCCGCCACACCGCTACCTACGACGTGACAGTCGCGAACTGGTTGGGTGAGCAGGTTGAGGATCCGGGACTTCCTTCGTGGTGGGGACGCACCTACCGGCTGGACCACAACCTTCGCTACGGCGAAAACCCGCATCAGAAGGCGGCCCTCTACGTTCAAACCAGCCCGGCTGCCGATCCCGCGTCGCTGACGACTGCGAACCAGCTCGGCGGGAAAGAAATGTCTTACAACAACTACCAGGACACTTCGGCCGCCCTGCGTGCCGTCTCAGACCAAAAGACCCCCGCTGTGGCGATCGTGAAGCACGCGAACCCATGCGGCATCGCGACAGCGGACGCAGTCTCCGGCGCCTACTCCGAGGCTTTTGCGTGCGATCCGGTTTCTGCCTTCGGCTCTGTAGTAGCGGCAAACCGAGAAATTGATTTGGAAACCGCACAGGAAATATCCCAAGTGTTCACGGAGGTAGTGGCTGCGCCTGGATACACGCCAGAGGCCCTAGAGTTGCTCCGCAAGAAACGCAACCTCCGCATCTTGCAGGTTGAGGCCGCCGGATCAGAAGAAACGGAGTTCATCGCCGTCGACGGCGGCCTGCTAGTCCAAGAGCTTGATCGCATGGACGCGGTAATCGGCACTGACGACCAAGAAACCGGGGGCGATGACGTCGAACACTGGTCCCTGGTTGCCGGTGACCCCGCCAGCGCCCAAACTCTGGCGGACCTGGAGTTTGGGTGGCGTGCCGTCAGGTCCGTTAAGTCCAATGCGATCCTGTTAGCTAAGGATGGAGCCAGCGTGGGCATTGGCATGGGGCAAGTGAACCGCGTTGATTCCGCAAGGCTTGCCGTCGAGCGCGCCAACACCCTGGCCGACGGGCAAGAGCGGGCCCGCGGAGCCGTTGCAGCATCGGACGCATTCTTCCCGTTCGCAGATGGCCTGCAGATGCTCATCGATGCCGGGGTTGAGGCCGTTGTGGCACCCGGGGGTTCAATGCGGGATGCAGAGGTTATCGCAGCCGCTGAAGCCGCGGGGATCACCCTGTACTTCACTGGGGTGCGTCACTTCTGGCACTGATCGGCAGCATCCTCTCCGCACTTTAAAGCAGTAGTGGGGAGCTCGCCGGCTCCCCACTACTCAAGTTGCTAGTCGTTACTTGGTGGTTTCCTCGGTAACAACCTCTTCCTCTACCGTCTCTTCTGCCG
>CAYFRG010000016.1:29903-43367 GCA_964345535.1 uncultured Actinomyces sp.
CGTTACTTGGTGGTTTCCTCGGTAACAACCTCTTCCTCTACCGTCTCTTCTGCCGTGACCTCCTCAGTGGGAACCTCTTCGACGGCGTCGGCCGCCTCAAGGTCAGCCCAGTACTCTTCGGCCCAGGGGTCCTCGATCGGCTGGGCGCGGCGCCACAAAAGGTATCCGGCTCCAGCGGCGGCCCCTGCTACCAGAGAGCACCTTAGGATCTTCCGTCCCTTGCCGCGACGTTTCTTGGTGGCTACTTCCTCTACTGCCGCGACGCGTTCTGGCGTAATCTCCACAACCTTGACGGCCGAGTCCGCTGCCTTCGTGGCCTCTTCTTTGGCTTTGGCCGCTGCTTCCTCCACTGCCGCGGTTATGCGTGGCAGATAGTCTGCAACGACCTCTTCGTGGAAGTGCTCCAGCTTCTCTCCGGCTTTGGTGGTGAGTTTCGCTGCGACGTCTGCCGCGGAATCGACGTACGGGGCCGCGGTCTTCACCGTCGCGTCAACGGCATCCATTACGTGCGGGCTAGCGGTCTTCACTCCCGCCTTGGTGGCCTCTGCGACTTTCTCAAAGGCTTTCTCTGCGCTCTCGACAACGACGTCTCTGACTTCCTCAGCCTTCTTCAAAAGCTCTTCCTGTTCGACGTGCTTGGTCATACTGCTCCTCATTCCCGTGTTAGGTACCCTGACGAGGGCACTCAGTCAGCGCGGAAGTAGTGTGGCTCAACTAACTCCCAACTAGCTTCTATTGTGCCCCGCTATTGGCAGAAGTGCACCTCTTTGCGCAAATATCGAGGCCACGCCGACCTCCTTTCGCTATCGACGAAGCCCGTACCGCGAGGGGCGACAGCGGGAGGGTAAAGGTGACAAGATAGGCGTATGAAAGCTGTTATTCACACCAACAAAGGTGACATAAACGTAGATCTTTTCCCCAACGAGGCCCCGAACACGGTGGCTAACTTTAGCGGCCTGGCTACCGGTGAGCGCGCGTGGACCGACCCGGCAACGGGCAAGGAGACCACAAGGCCTCTCTACCAGGACGTTATTTTCCACCGCGTGATCCCCGGATTCATGATCCAGGGTGGCGACCCGCTTGGAACAGGAACCGGGGGCCCTGGTTACGCCTTCAACGATGAGATTGACCCCAGCCTGCAGTTCACCGAGCCCTACCTTTTGGCTATGGCGAACGCTGGTACCCGGTTTGGGAAGGGCACTAACGGCTCGCAGTTTTTCATCACGACAGAGGCAACTCCCTGGCTCAACGGGAAACACACAATTTTCGGCCGAGTGTCCGACGATGACTCAAAGGCAGTTGTTGACTCCATCTCCGCCGTGCCGACCAACCACCAGGATCGCCCTGACGCAGACGTCGTTATCTCATCTGTCGACATAGTTGAGTAATGACTGACCTTCCCAGGTTCGGGCAGTACGCCGCGGTGCCGCGGCAGGAGCAGTGCCCGCGGCACCCCGGCAGCAACGCGGTTTCATACTGCAAGAGATGCAACCGACCAACTTGCATGGACTGCACCATTCCAACAGAGGTTGGGTCGATCTGCGTCGACTGCGCAAAGAGCACCTCGCGACGCCCGCAGCTGAGCTTCGGACTGTCGAGCACGCCTGTCGTGACGTACACGATCCTGGCTGTAACCGTCGCGTCGTATTTCCTAGACATGGTTTGGCCATCGGTGGGTGGCTTCTTGGCGTTCAATCCGGTCGCCGCCTACTTCCAACCATGGCGTTTTCTCACGGTCTCTTTGGTACACGCTGGTTTTTTCCACATCCTGTTCAACATGATGATGCTCTACCTGCTTGGTACCAACGCGGAGAGAATCATGGGTCATTGGCGGTTCCTGAGCCTGTACCTGCTGTCCACTGCTGGAGGATCATTTGCGGCACTTGCGTGGACGCTGGTGCAACCTGAGACTCTAAGCACCTGGACTGTCGGCGCATCGGGGGCAATATACGGGCTTTTGGGAGCCGTGCTTGTTCAACAGCTGTTGACCCGCACAAATCCAACGTCGATTCTTGTGTTGCTGGGCATCAACCTGCTTTACAGTTTTACTGCCGGGGGGATCTCCTGGCAGGGGCACCTTGGGGGCCTTATTGTTGGAGCTTTGGTCGCATGGATGTACGCGACCATGTCGCGTCCTAGACCGGGAAGAACTCAGCGAAAGCAGAATACGTGGGAGGCTCTAGGTACCGTCGCAGTGATTGCCGTCTTGGCTGTTGGCAGCCTGGGGATCTACCAGGTCCTCATCGGCTGACCACCTGCGGGTCGGGCAGCTTTCCTTCGAACTACACCGGTGTAGTTTTCCCCAGCTGTGGACGAACCTGTGGATAACCGACCTGTTTGTCGCTTGTCAGCGCCACCGAAGTGTCATGCCGAAACCAACCAGCATGATCGAGACTCCCACAAGGATGTTCCAATTCCCAATACCGGGGAGCGGCCACCTGCCGCTGGTGAGGTAGAAGACCACCAAATAGATCAGGCCAACAAGGAGGATCGTTACGAAGGCCGGCGCCCACCAGCTTGGGCTGACCGGAATCCCGTCGGTCCACCTCTGTTCGGTGTCAGCATCTTGTCGCTGGACATTTTGGTCATGCTGCCTGCGCGACTTCTTCTGGTTCTGCTTGTCTGCCATGGGTTTCCTACACAATCCGCGCCGACCGACGCTTCCACAGGTGTGTCTTCCACGTCCGTTGACGCGGTTTCTGTCCGCGACCATCTTAGCCGAGGGGATCTAAAATATTGCAAAGTGGCGGCGCTCTCGTTTGGCTGCGAGACCCGTCATGCTTGGCGGCTAGATTGGCTTGTAGGTCCACCGTCAACTAGTAGACCGGGAGGGCGGAATGGCTAAGGGCACACCCCTGTGGCGGCAAGCGATAACCACCATCGCGGTGCTAGTGGTAACCGTCGGCACCGGACTGCTGCTCGGCATCTCAGCCAAAACAGGTCACGAACGGGAGTCTGTCCTGGGCCTAGACCTACCCACCTTGGTGGCGGAGAAAGAAGTCTCCGTCTCAGAGTCCGAGCAGTTCAATGCAGAGTTGAAGGAAGAAATCGAATTCCTGGTGGGGGACCTTCAAGTTTCGCCCGACGACATGGCGGATCGTCCGTTCTTAGCCCAGTCTGTAAACGGTCCGGGGGTGCTAGTGGAACTCACGGACGCACCTAGTGATACGGTCGAGGCATCCTCGGCAAACCCGAACGACCTAGTGGTTCACCAAGAGGACGTCAACGCGGTGATGAACGCCCTGTGGAGGGGCGGCGCGGAAGCCATGTCTGTACAGGGGCTGCGGGTCACGCCACATACGCCCATCAGGTGCATTGGCAACGTGATCCTGGTTGGGGGCTCCGTGTTTTCCCCCCCGTACAAGATCGAGGCGATTGGCGACCCGACAGAGCTTCAGGAATCAGTTGCCACCGATCCCCAGATAGAAATCTACCAACAGTACGTGCGAGTCTACGGTGTAGGATGGCGCATGGAAGCACTGTCTGACCTTACGCTTCCCCCACTGTCTGAGGGCCCCCTGTACAAGTATGTGGAAAAGATTGGGGAGGGTTAGTTTGAGTTCGGTAGCACCCCCTTATCCCTCCAGAGCTCACCGGAAGCGCTCGAGGCCCCGGTTTGGCTTTTGGCGTTTCATCGTCACGACTGTTGGGGAACTGCTCATCATCGCCGGGCTGGTGATCGGCGGCTACGTTGTCTGGCAGCTGTGGTGGACAACGTTCACTGTTGCGGGTGACGTCAAAGAACGAATAACTGAGTTCCAGACGGAACACCCGGCTCTTGACACGACCAAGATTGCTCCAGCCCGCACGGACCCTCCGCCCATAATCGACCAACCTGCTTACGGCGAATACTTTGGGGTTTTGCACGTCCCAAAATGGAACTGGATGGAAATACCCGTCGTGGAGGGGACTGGATCAGAACTGCTGGACACCGGTAGCGCGGGACACTATGTGGAGACGCAGCTGCCCGGGGAACTAGGCAACTTTGCACTGGCGGGTCACCGGCGCACGTACGGCAACAACTTCAGGCGCGTGGACATTTTAGAGCCCGGGGACCTACTTGTTGTGGAAACCGCAAACACCTATCTTGTTTATGAGATGATCGGGAACGAAATCGTGCCTCCCGACAGGTACCAGGTCGTGCTTCCCGTACCCAACGAGCCGGGGGTGCAGCCCACTAAACGGCTAATGACACTTACGACTTGCCACCCTGAATTCGGAAACTCGGAGCGTTTCATCGTCTACAACGAGCTGGCCTACTGGACGGAGAAGTCCGAGGGCATCCCCGAAGCACTGGCTGAGTCCCCAAACTTTTGATGATTGACGAACGGAGAGACAATTGATCAGCTACCTGCTTCAGCGAGCCCCCGGGCCGCGCTGGCTCAAGGCGCTGCTCCTCTTGGCCATCACCGCGGCGATCTTCTATTTCCTATTCGAAAACTTCTACCCGTGGGTACATGAAACCTTCGATGGGGACATGACCGTGTCCCAGAGTGGGAGCGCAGCGGCGCTCCCACTCCCCTACTACTAGTCCGTGTCGTCGTCCTGCTTCTCCTTGGAGTCGTCTGGATCCGGCGTTGGCTCAGGAGTTGGCTCGGGCCCCTTAGACACGATGACGGTTACTTTCGCATTCTTCTCAACTTCACCGGTTGGGGAAACGCTGACGACTGCTCCCTCCGCATACTTGTCGGAGTATTCCGTCTTCACAGTCACTCTCAGTCCCAGGTCACTCAGAAGACCAACGACATCATCCTCTGCGGATCCCTCCATACCCGTGGGAACCTGAATTGCTGGTTCCGGTCCCAGAGATACGGTCACGGTGATGCGGTCTCCGGCCTTCACGAGTCCCGTAGGCTCCACCCTTATGACCGACCCTTCGGCGTAAGTATCGGAATACTCGGTTTCAAGGCGCGTGCTCAAGCCCAGGTCGGCCAGCTGGTCCAAGACTTCCTGCTCGGGGGCCCCTTCTAGGCCCACAGGGACCTCTATGTATCCGCTAGCGAAAGTTAAGTCTATGGTTGTCCCCACTGGCTGAACACTTCCCATGGCAGGATCGGTACTAACCAACCCACCAGCACTCATCCCAGCTACGTCTTTCTCTTTAACCTCTCCAACCTTGAAGCCCAGCCCTTCCAGTTCCTTACGAACCTGTGTCTGCGTCCAACCCTCCATGTCCGGGATCTCTAGGGAGCCGGGACCGGATGACAGCGCGACAGTGACCGTAGAGCCCTCATCCACGATCGTTCCTTCGGGCGGGTTACTACTGACGACCAAGTCGGCCTCTATATCTGGGTCGGTGACGGGGTCTCCCACCTCCAAGACAAGGTTCAGCGCGGTCAACTCCTTTTCCGCCTGATCAACGGTCATTCCCGCCAGCGCCGGGACCTCGACCTCTTCGATCTCCGGTTCTTTCGGCGTGCTGAGCAACAGGTAAAGGACGCCCGCTACCATTGCTGCCGCTAGGAGAACCAGCAGCCAAATCCACAGGGTCTTGCTCTTCTTGGGTTTTTCCTCGATGGCCTGACCGGCCGTGCTGGTATCGGAAAGATCAGAGTCCTCCCCGGCAGCTGTGGCCAGCCCGGCGCGAGTCGGCCCCTGGTAGACCGCAGTTCCGTCGGGAACACTCGTGACGGGTTGGGTAACAGCTGTCCACGACTGCGTGTCGGGGGCGGTAATCGGCAGGCCCTGCCCGGCCCGCTCCAAGTCGACGCGCATCAGAGCCGACGTCCTGTACCGACCATCGGGGTCTTTAGCCATGGCTTTCAGAACCACTCGGTCAAGAGATTCCGGTACGTCACCGGCTACAGACGAGGGGACGGGAGGGATCTCCGAGACGTGCTGGTAGGCGACAGAGACCGCCGAGTCTCCTGTGAACGGCGGTTTGCCTGTGAGAAGTTCAAACAGGACGCACCCGGCGGAATAAATGTCCGAGCGTTCGTCCACTTTCTCGCCGCGGGCCTGCTCCGGGGACAGGTATTGGGCCGTGCCAACGACCGCGTTCGTCTGCGTCATCGTGGCCTGAGAGTCGGTCATCGCCCGGGCTATGCCGAAGTCCATGACTTTCACAGTGCCGTCCCCGGTCAGCATGATATTCCCCGGTTTGATGTCTCGGTGGACCAAGCCGGACGCGTGGGAGTATTCCAAGGCAGCCAGGACACCCGAGGTGATCTCTACCGCCTCGTCAATCGGCACGGGAGTTCCGTCACTGAGAAGTTCCTTGACCGTGTGGCCCTCTACGTATTCCATGACAATGTAGGGGACGGACACAGGGCGACCGTCGGCCCCGATGACTTCTTCCTCACCCGTGTCGTACACAGCAACGATGTTCGGGTGGTTGAGAGAGGCGGCGGCCTGCGCCTCCCGACGGAATCGAGTTTGGAAGATCATGTCGCGCGCCAAATCTATGCGCAGCATCTTTATGGCAACAACACGGGAGAGCCGCATGTCAAAACCTAGGTGGACCTGAGCCATGCCGCCGCGGCCTATTAGCGAACGGACCTCATAGCGTCCCGCTAAACGGCGGGGTTGGTTACTAGCCACAGTTGTACCTCCTGGGATTTCTGGAACTGCAAAATGGCAGCTGCTGGGTCGGCACCGATCACGCCGTGGTTCCGCAGCATCGCAAAAATGATTAAAACAATGGTTAGGGCTACCAGCCCGACAATGACCCACAGGCCCCATGATGATGCTGGAGCGTCAGATGCCTCTGAACCCGCGGGCTCAGAACTGGGAGGCGCGCTCACCTGATCCGCGTGCTGGGCAGCGATCGGATGCCAGCGACCGTCTGAGGGGCTGGTGGGAACAACCCGTTTCGGCAGCGGCGCTGGGGAAACGGGCGCCACGGTAGCGGCCTGCGAAGATCGCGAGGGCGCTGCAGCAACTTCACTCCTGGTCGGTCGACGGCGAGGCGTCTGCGGCTGCTCAGCAGGCTCGGGGACTACTTGCGGGATTGGCAGCGGCTCCGGCAGAGTACTCAGGCCCAGGTCGGCAGCGATCAGGTTCAGCTCGCGGGCAAGCGCAGCACCGGTGGCTGGCCGGTTGGCAGGATCTTTTGCCAGGAGATTGAAAACCAAGTCTGCTAGCGGTTTAGGCACTGTGCTTGGCAGGGGCGGCACGGCCTCGTTCACATGCGCAAACGCAATGTCCACTTGGGAGGCGCCCGTGAATGGGCGCTCCCCGACAAGGGCTTCATAGGCAATAACACCCAAAGCGTACAAGTCACCGGACGGTGTCGCGACGTTACCGAGTGCTTGCTCTGGCGGCAAGTATTGGGCTGTTCCCATCACCATTCCCGCTGCCGTCAAGTTCGCCTGCCCGGAGGAGAAAGACACTCCGAAATCTGTTAGCTTCACGCGCCCATCCTGCTTGACCAAGATATTCGCCGGCTTAATGTCTCTGTGGACCACACCGGCACGAGCCGCGGCATCCAACGCGTACGCGGTCTGAGTCAATAGCGGGATTAGTTGCCCGGGGGTGAGCGTCAGTCCATCCCCTATGAAGCTGGTCAGCGGTTCCCCATCGACCATCTCCATGATCAGCCAACCCTGAGAATTGGACTCACCAGAGTCCAGCACTGCCGCAATGTTGGGATGCTTAGCGCGCATTGCGTTCTGCGCTTCCAATCGCAACCGAGAAAGGGAAACCTCTTCACCCACCAGCTCGGAGCGCAAGACTTTCGCGGCAACCAGGCGTCCGGTCAGTGCGTCGCGGGCACGCCATACCTCGCCCATTCCTCCGCGAGCAATCAAGGAGAGGAGTGTGTACCTGTCGCCAAGCACCTGACCTGTGCGTATCTCTTTATCAGTCATTCAGTCCCACCTCCAAGAGTCTCTTGGCTATGGGTCCGGCCACTTCCCCACCGTGCGGAGTGGGGTCCGCATCGTCACCTTCGACTATGACGGCGACCGCGTATTTCGGGTTGTCGGCCGGAGCGAAAGCCACCGCCCACGCATTCGCACGCGTCCCATCTCCGACTTCCGCCGTGCCGGTCTTAGCGGCGACAGAGACGCCAGGCATCCACATGGACTGGCCTGTCCCGTATGGCTCCTCCACAACCGCGACCATCATGTCCGTCAGGTCTGCGGCGACCGAGGCGGTAATCGGTTTAGCCAGAACACTCGGCTTCGTCTGACTGCGTTCGTTGTTGTCGGCGTCGAGCACCCGGTCGATCAGATAGGGATGCATCATCTTACCTTCGTTCGCCACTGCTTGGGCGACCATCACCATCTCCAAGGGGGTCACCGCAACCTCAAACTGTCCGATCGCGCTGGTAGCCAGCTGTGCGGGCGTGAGATCCTCGGGAAAATGTGAGGGCGACACGGCTAGAGGTATTGAAAGCTGGTCCCCAAACCCGAATTTGGCCGCAACCTGCCCCAGCCGGTCAGCCGGAATGTCCTGGACCGCCAGAGCAAATGTGGTGTTGCACGAGCGGGCAAAGGCTTCGCGCAACGTGACCTCGCCGTCCCCGCACTCCATCATGTCAATATTCGACAGCTCCGTATCTGTGCCGGGTAGCTCGATCGTGACCGGAGATTCAAGCTTTGTCGAGGATTCGACCCCCGATTCCAACAGTGCCGCTGCCGTGATGATCTTAAAAACCGAGCCGGGGGCGTACCTATCAGAAGCAATAGCCCGGTTGTTCAGCGGGCGTGCCGGGTCTGCCAACAGCTCTTCGTCAGCAGCCTGTGCCACCGCGCTGTCCAAAGATGCCAGCGGATTGGGATCGTAACTGGGCGACGAATAGAGGGCAAGAATGGCACCCGTCTCTACGTCTTCTACGACCACTGCACCCTGCCGACCTGCTAGAGCATCCTGAGCGGTCTGTTGCATGTCGGGGTCTAGCGTAAGCTCAACCCCACCGCCTTGCCGGGGTCTTCCAGCGAAAAGGTTTCTCATTCGCTGCATCAGAAGTGAGGAAGTCTGCCCCTCTAAG
The DNA here is from genome assembly GCA_964345535.1 of uncultured Actinomyces sp. Classification (GTDB taxonomy): domain Bacteria; phylum Actinomycetota; class Actinomycetes; order Actinomycetales; family Actinomycetaceae; genus Scrofimicrobium. Next base: position 38,836 of record CAYFRG010000016.1, read on the forward strand.
ATCTCGTTTGCGGCAGCCTCCATTCCGGTCGCATACAGGTTTACGGCCGAAAAGTATCCGGTTACCGACGCGTAAAGCTCGCCGTATGGGTAAACCCTTTCGAACATGCCGCTTCCGGAGCCCACCCGCTCCGAGTATGCAACGGGCTCTCCGGCCACGACTATGGCTCCGCGTTCCCTTTCCGCAGCCTGCAAGATAGTGCGTGAGTTGCGACCGTCAGCGCGAAGTTCCGGCGACTTCACGAACTGTATCCACGTAAGGGCGCCTCCCAGGATGAAGAAGAGGAGGAGGACCACCGCGAAAATCTTGCGCACCTGGGCGTTCACTCGTCGCCCCCTACCCCAGACTCAGCCGACTGGGCAGCCGAAATCACCGGGATTTCCCCGGTGGTAGCGGGAACCGAGTCATACTTCCAGGGTGCAGGAGCCGGAGCCGGGCTGCGCGCCCCGTTCGAAATGCGAAGCAGAAGCGCCACGATCATCCAGGACGCAATAAGAGACGACCCCCCCTGTGCTAGGAACGGCGCAGTAAGCCCGGTAAGGGGGATCACTCGAGTGATACCCCCGAGGACGACAAAGACCTGCAACGCAAAAGAAAAAGAGAGTCCGGTGGCCAGGAGTTTACCGAAGCCGTCCCTGGTGCCAAGGGCTGCCCGTAGCCCCCTTTCGATGAGTACCAAGTAGAGCATGAGGATCCCGAAAAGGCCGACCAGCCCCAACTCTTCTCCCAAAGACGCGAGGATGAAATCCGACTGAGCGAACGGGACCAACTGCGGGTACCCTCGACCCCAGCCTGTCCCCAGCAATCCGCCATTTGCCAAACCAAAGATTCCCTGGACAACTTGGTATGAACCAGCAGCTGACTCGTAAACCTCCGGTTCGAATGCGTTCAACCAGACTATGAAGCGATTCTGCACATGCGGCATGGCCCTGACTATTACCGCTGCGGCGGGGACAAATAGTGCCGCTCCCAAAACCAACCAGGAAACCCTGTCTGTCGCGACGTACAACATGGCAACAAAAAGACCGAAGAACAGCAGCGACGTTCCCAGGTCCCTCTGGAACACCAGGATCCCAATACCTATCGCCCAGACGACCAGAATCGGTCCCAGATCGCGCAAACGGGGAAGACGCATCCCAAGGATCTTCGGGCCTGCCATGGAGAGCTTCTCCCTGTTCATAACCAGGTATCCTGCAAAGAAGATAGCCAGGGTGACCTTCACGAATTCCGCGGGCTGAAACTGGAAACTGAACACTCGCACCCAGATTCGCGCTCCGTAGTGGGAGACACCCAAACCAGGAATCATTGGGGACAGAAGAAGCAGAATTGAGATAATTCCGAAGGTGTACGTATACCTGCGCAGTGACCTGTGATCACGAACGGTGATCAGGATTATTGCGGCCACCAGCATGGCTATCCCAGCAAAAAGCAGCTGCCTGATGCCCGTGACCGGCTGCCCAGTTTGACCGTAACTCAGGTCTAGACGATAAATCATAGCCAGACCAAGACCCGTCAAAGCGGTGGCGGTCGGCAGTATTACCGGATCTGCGTAGGGGGCTAGAAAATGGACCCCAACTTCTGCCACGACGGCTAATCCGACAAGAATACCCAAGTAGGTCAGGAGGTTTGAGGGATACTCGCCCGTGCGGTTGAGGGTGGTGAGTGCGTAGCCACCAACACCCAGGGTGACCGCCAGGATCATCAGCACGATTTCGACGAGGCGCCGGGGGCGAGCTGGTGAGACATGCACGGTTGCCATTAGGTGTCACCACCCGACTGGGGGTTTTCACGCGCTTTCTGCGCAGCGCCTCCCGACTGGCTATTCTCGCTTTCCTGGCTGTTCCTACGCTCTTTTAGGCCCGCCAGGTACTGGTCTATTTCGTCCCTGCTGGAACGGGTCACCGGCTCTTTTAGCCTCTGCTGGTCTATCGGTGGCAGGTCAGCTACAGAAATATCAGTTATTTCTATCGGCCTGCCCAGCTCCAGGGGCCCGAGCTTCTGGGGAATGCCCTGATACACGACGACATGGCCTTGGTCTGCAAGCACGAAGTACTGCTGACGGGACCAGTCCCAACCGAACCATCCTGCGAGCACTACCGCTCCCAGAAGTGCGAGGCCAATCCCACCTACTATCCACCGGGCTCGCCGTGGTTGCGGGGTACCTTCGTCCTCTAGGGATTCCAGTTCCCCACTCGTGGGCCCCATTAGGGCAGCGGCTCTGCCGGCGGCCCCGGGGATCGGTCTGGACGGAACTTGTCCTTCTTTGGCTGCCGCACCGACGACCATGGGAGTGGTCGGAACGTTGTCGGTCAGAGGTACGACGTCGGCCAGGACACAGGTAACGTTGTCGGGGGCGCCCCCAATCAGGGCCAGTTCTATGAGCTTGTCGGCACATTCGTCAAGATCCGGCGTTGTCCGCAGGACCTCTTCTATGGTGTCCTGGGCAACCACTCCGGACAGCCCATCCGAACACAGGAGCCAGCGGTCGCCCAAAACGGCTTCACGCATGGTCTCGTCAGCATCTACGGCGCCCGGGGAATCACCCAAAACGCGAAGGATTACGCTTCGCTTCGGATGATTCTCGGCTTCTTCTGAAGTAATCTGGCCGGAATCGACAAGGAACTGCACAAAACTATGGTCGGTAGTCACCTGGATGAGCTCACCACCACGCAACAAATACGCGCGGGAATCACCAATGTGAACCATGGCCAGCTTGTTGCGGGAACGCAGCAGGGCTATGCACGTGGTTCCCAGTCCGCGCAGCTTTGGGTCTACCTCTGATCGAGCAATAAGCTCGTCATGCGCATCCTGCAGTGCAGAACGCAAAGAACTCATCATCTGCTCGACCGGGATCGCATCGTCATTGAGGGGCGCCAGCTCAGCCACTACGATCGAAGATGCTATGTCCCCACCAGCGGGACCACCCATGCCGTCGGCAAGTACAAGAAGCCTCTGCCCCGCGTACCCGGAGTCCTGATTGTTCTGCCGCAGGAGTCCCACGTCAGAACGCGCCGTGAAGCTGAACTGAACATCCATCTACTTCACCAGCTGAAACGTGGTCTGCCCGATCCGCACGGTCTCCCCAACCTGCAGACGACGAGGCTGAATCAGCCGCTCTTCATCCACGAAGGTACCGTTGGTGGATCCCTGGTCCTCAATGATCCAGTCCCCATCTACTTCTTGTATTGTCGCGTGCCGACTTGAAGTGTAAGGGTCATCCAAAACCAGGGTTGCGGCGGGGGAGCGGCCAATACTGATCACGGCGCTACCTAGCGGCAACGAAGTGCCTTCCAGCGATCCTCCAGTGACCATGAGCATTTTCGGCTCAGCTAGCCCGCCGACCCTCTCCTTGCGAGAGCGTCGCGTCCGCTTCTTTTTCCCTGTGTCTCTCCCAGCTCCTCGAGAAGTGACCACGGTGCCGAAGATATCCTTCCGAAGGACCGCCACGGTACTCAGCACGAGCAACCACAGGAGAGCCAGAAAACCGATGCGGAAGATGGTAAAGGCTAGCTCCGAGTTCATACGCTGCCCTCATCTTCTGGATGTGTCCAGAACAGTATGGGGGTTCGGCCAATCACTATTTGGTTGCCATCCACCAGGGTCGCAGCGTCAACGCGGTGTCCCTCAACGTACGTTCCGTTTGTTGACCCCAAGTCTGTGAGAATGACGCCGGAAATGGTAATTCGAAATTCCACGTGCTTTCGTGAAACACCCGAATCGTCTACCTGAATGTCGGCCTCGGACCCTCTACCAACGACCGTCACATCTTCGGTGAGAAGCCATTTCTCTCCATCCACGTCAATGATTGGGTGGTCCGGAGAGGCAACCGACCCAGCTGCGGGTGCGGCGGCCCCGCGACGACGCTTAGCTTCTACTTCTACGTTCCCTGTGAACTCGTCATCACGGCCTTCAAATTCCACCGAAACCGGACCGAGCAGCGCATATCCTTGCCTGGAAATGTAGTCGGTAAGCCCCTCAGCCAGCTCCACGGAGAGTTCACCTAGGCCATCTTCCTCAAGGGCCGCGTAATCGGTGTTGGAGATCTTCACCCGGTATTCGTTAGCTGTGATTCCTTGCCCTTCAGCAACGTCCAGAAGGTCGTCGTCTGCAGCCCGCTGCAGAGCTGAAGAAACGTCAACCGGTTGTAAACCAGAGCGGAACACGCGGGAAAACACGCTGTTCACACCCTTCTCAACGGCATTCTCAAACCGATCGAAGAAACTCACTGTTCCCTCCCTACCTTCCGGGGCCACGGACAGCCACCAGCCGAATCCAGTCTCTTGGCTCGACACGGAAACATGCCCGTAAGTTTACAGTCAAGGCTACCGCACAGGACTAGCAAACAGACTATTTTACACGGAGATCTGGCCGATTCTGATGTGCTGGTCCTCACCCGTGGTGGTGACAAACACTACTAGTTAACAGGGGCCCGACAGTTTGACCTAGGCGGGGTAGCGTTCGGTATAGTGATGGACGACGCGCGAGTGGCGGAATAGGCAGACGCGCACGGTTCAGGTCCGTGTGCCCGTGAG
>CAYFRG010000017.1:0-30386 GCA_964345535.1 uncultured Actinomyces sp.
AGGACGACGACGGCAAGTTCCTTTGGCCCGGCTACGGGGACAACTCCCGCGTGCTCGACTGGGTTGTGCGCCGCCGCGCCGGTGAAGTCGAAGCCATTGATGGCGTGACGGGCCGCTACCCCAAGTTCGAGGACTTCAACATTGAAGGCCTGGAAGGATTCACCAAGGAAGATTGGGACAAGCTCTACGAGATCGATCCCGAGGCCTGGGCCGCCGAAGCTGAAGACTCCGCAGAGTACTTCAAGCAGTTTGGTGACCGCGTCCCCGAGGCAATCAACGAGCAGCTTGACCTGCTCCGCGAGCGCATCGAAGCTGCGAAGAACTAGCTTCATTTAGGACCCCGCCAACCGGCGAGAGTTCGGGCAGCCCCCTAGCTCCTCTCAAATGAGGAGCTAGGGGGCTGTTCTGTTGGTTGGGTTGGTTGGGTTGCACACCGCTTGTGGGGTGCTGCTCCTTCTATTTGGAGGGTTTCGCACCGCTTAGGTGGTGCTCAAGGAGTTTGCGAGGTGTCCGCGGACTTCGCGGCCGGACTAGGATGGGAACGCGCGGCAACGCGCATCAGTCGGTGGCCGGGAGGGCTTAGTGAACGAAAACGAATACCTGACCGAAGAGGAGCTGGCAGAGGCCGGAGAACTGATCGGCAGAGTCAACGACATCTTCTCTCAGCGCGTGGTTGGGCAAGAGGAACTACGATCCTCGTTGGTGTCCTCTATGCTTGCGGGCGGTCACGTTCTCATAGAATCGGTCCCTGGGTTAGCGAAGACAACCTCTGCGCAAACCCTGGCTGATGCCGTGTCCGCAAGCTTTAGGCGAATCCAATGCACGCCGGACCTCATGCCGAACGACATAATCGGCACTCAGATTTACAACCCAACGACCGGACAGTTTGACACGCAGCTGGGGCCCGTCCATGCCAACTTTGTGCTTCTCGATGAGATAAACAGGTCTTCGGCTAAGACCCAGTCAGCAATGTTGGAAGCTATGCAGGAACGTCAGACGACGATCGGTGGGGAGAACTTCCCGCTCCCTTCGACGTTCATGGTCATGGCGACCCAGAACCCCATTGAGGAGGAAGGCACCTACGTTCTGCCTGAAGCGCAGATGGATAGGTTCTTGATGAAAGTTGTCATCACGTACCCGACGCCTGAGGAAGAGTTTGCGATTCTGCAGCTTATCGACGCGGACGCGTTTGACGAGGACATAAAGGGTGAACCACTTACGTTGGACGAGGTGCAAAAGCTTCAGTCTTTCCAATCTCGAGTGTTCGTGCACGACTCCATCAAGTCTTACCTGGTAGACATTGTGAACACGACTCGTGGGGGCGGCCCGAACCCTCTTCCAGGGTTCACGAACCATGTTCGGCTGGGAGCCTCACCCCGCGGCGGTATCGCACTGCTCGAGGTAGCTAAGGCCCATGCTCTTCAGGCGGGGCGCTCGTACGTTGTCCCTGACGATATCAAGGCGCTGCGCTATCCGGTGCTGCGCCATCGTATGGTCCGCACGTGGGATGCGGTGGCTGACGACGTGTCTATTGAGGGCCTGATCGACGCGGTGTTCACCGCGGTTCCGGTGCCGTAGGGATTAGCAGTGCCAGCAGCGGGCCTACACGACTACGGGAAGCTAGTTTCGATTCCCGTGCAGCGACGCTTGGTGACTCTCCTGTCAGGGATGCACCAGGGGTCTCGTGCGGGGACCTCTCACGAGTTCTTGGACATGGCCGAATACAAGGCGGGGGATGAGGTCGCCGACATTGACTGGAAGGCCACTGCGCGGCTGGGATTGCCGGTGGTAAAGAGATTCGAGTCTACCGCAATACTTACGGCGTATTTGATGGTTGACACCGGGGACTCTATGGCGGCTGCAGCCCGGGATGGGGAAGGGGAATCCAAGAGGGACGTGGCCGTCGAATTCGCGACGGCAATGGCCTGGTTGACGGCCTTACGGGGAGACCACCTGGGCCTGGTTGTGGGTAATCAGGGAGAGCTCAGGTCCGTTCCCGCACGGTCGGGAATAGCTCACGCCCAAAAGATTCTACGCATCGCTGAAACGTCAAGCGTCGCCGGTCCACCGGCGGCGGTGGGTCGGCTCATTCACAGGGTCCGCAACGGGCTTTCACCGCGCGCGATCCTTCTTCTAGTGACTGATCACTACCAGATCACACCGGATACTGCACAGGCCCTCAGACGTTTGCGGGCTCGACATAAGGTGTTGGTTCTACTGGTGGAGGACAAGGATCCGACCGATCCGGCAATTGCAGTTTCTACCGGGACAATGACGGACGTGAATCAGGGGATTATCCCTGACTTCGTGGCTCACGATGCGACACTCAGGTACCAGTGGTCCGTCGCCCATCGCGCCGTCCTAGAGGCAGCGGAGCGCAGGCTGCAGGACGCGGGGGTCCAGTTTGCGACGGCGGGTAGCAAAGCGGACGTGCTCCCCGCGATGTTGCATATGTTCGGGAAGGGGAAACGCAGTGGGTGATACGTTGCGCGACCCTATTCTGTACCCTAACTGGGTTTGGCTCACCGGGACGGGTCTGCTGTTGCTGGCCCTAATAACTGGGCTGAGCATGTTTCTGGCCTACCGTTTCTCTCAGGTTCGCGAAAGCGTTGCTTTACATTCTTTGAGTCAGGTTCGGAGGGAACGGTACTTGCGTCTGCTTGGTGAGGTCTACCAGGACGCAGCGGACGGCAGGCTAACAGCCAGGCAGGCGCACCTAGCGATGAGCTCCCTGATCAGAGCGGCCGCCAGTGAAAGGCTGAAAACCAACGTTGAGAGCCTGACTGTTGGGGAGTCGGCGCAGATGGCTGACAGGTGGCCCGCTCTTGTGGAAGCGCTTCGGTGGTGCGAAACGCCATCATTTGGTGTCGGCGAGCTAAAAGGAGTCAGCGCTGTAGCCGTCGTTCAGGGTGGTTTAGAACGAGCTCGGGTGGTGATCGAGCAGTGAGGTACCCACTTGTGTTTGCAGTGATCCTGCTGGTGGGAATTGTCGCCGCGGTCGGAACGGCTTGGCGTGCCGGCCGCCTACGGGTTCCCACCCGCCTGTGGGTCGCCAACACTCAGACATTGCGCATGCTCCCCGCCTTCCGCTCCAAACAGAACTGGGGTCGATTCGCCGCCAGCGTCCTTGGTGGTTCACTTCTGATCGCGCTTTTAGGTACGGCACTTCTGGCGGGGGCTCCCGTAGACAGGAAGGTTGAGAACGAGGCCTTAGCGCGGCGCGATCTGGTCCTCTGCTTGGATGCGTCCGGGTCCATGCTCCCTTATGACGGGCAAATCCTGGACCGTATGCGCGAGCTGGTTGACCAGTTTGAGGGCGAGAGGGTTGCCCTTCAGATGTGGTCCGCCATGTCGGTGGTCAAGTTTGCGCTGACCGATGACTATGAGCTGATAGATGATGTTCTTGCTGAGGCAGCGGGGGTGATCCGACGCGGGTACATGGGCGAGGAGGGCGAGTATGTCCTGGTGTCCCCGGAACTCTTCGAGTATTTGGAGGGAGTGGACGCACCCGGAGGAGAGGAGATCGCTTCTCTGATCGGGGACGGTCTAGCGTCCTGCGTCCTGAGTTTTGACCACCACGATCAGGAACGCTCACGGACCATTATCTTAGCGACGGATAACGAGGTCCAGGGTCCCCAGATCTACACTCTCCAGCAGGCCATCAAGTTTGCAACCGATCAGGGTATTCGTGTCATTGGGCTGTACCCGTCACCGAGCGGGGTGCTGACCAGTGAAGGGGAGCAGATGCGGGACCTGATCGTGGGATCGGGCGGTACCTTTTATGAGCTGAACGCTCCCGGCGCTGCCGACGCGATTCTGACAGATATCCAATCCCAGGGGGTTTCTGAGTCGGAGGGGGAAACCCGGATAGTCGAGACGGACCGGCCTCGTACTGCTGCGTTATGGACTGCTTATGCGTCTTTGGTTTCCCTAGCGGTTTTGGTGGTGAGGCGGGTATGACGTGGCACCCGTTGATCTCCGTTGGGGGAGTGTTCCTTTTCGCACTGCTTTGGTTTGCCCTGGTTGTCGCGGGGTACCTTCGTAGGCGCCCGTCCAGCTTCCCGACCCGTCCCGGTCTAACTGCCGCACGCAGGGCTCTCATGGGAATTCTTTTGGTCGTGATACTTGCCGGTCCATCGGTCTCTGACGGGGAGACGGAAGTGGTCAGCAACGTGGAAGTGTTTCTAGCGTTGGACCGGACCGGTTCCATGGCAGCTGAAGACTGGGAAGACGAGGCGCCCCGGTTGGAGGGGGTGCGCCGGGACATGCTGAATCTGCTTACTCAGACCGCGGGTTCCCGCTATTCGGTGATTACCTGGGATTCTTCGGCGCGCATCGAGCTGCCGGTGACGACGGATTCTTCCGCAGTCGCGGGTCTGGCTCAGACCCTGCATCAAGAGATTTCCGAGTTCTCGGCTGGGTCATCATTGAACCGACCGTTGGACGTGCTGCTGGATACCCTGCGGGATTCTGCCGAGTCACGGCCGCAGAATCAGCGCTACCTGGTCTTGTTCTCAGATGGGGAGAACACAGACCCGCAAACGACGGGGCTTGCCCAGGAGTGGGTCGAGGTTGCTGGGCTTATCGACGGGGGCGCGGTGATTGGCTACGGAACTGCCGAGGGCGGCCCCATGAAAGTTTTCGTGACGGGCAGTGGTGCCCAGGAAGAGTACATGGAGGATCCCGATAATCCCGGGGCTCCGGCGATTTCAAAGATGGACGAGGATACCCTACGTGATCTCGGGGGCATCCTTGGCGTTCCGGTCCTCATAAATCCCCCGGAGGAAGAAGTATCCGATCTGGGGGAGGAACTAATGGCGACCTCCACCGCTATGGCTCAGCAACGCGGCACGGACCGGACCTACAAGTACTTGATTTGGCCTTTTGCGCTCGCATTTTCAGGTTTGCTCGTTTGGGAGATGATTCTGGCTTCCCGATATCTGGTGTACATGCGGAGGACGCATGCGCTCTAAGAACACGCCAGCAACTGGTCCACTGCCTCCTTTTGGAGCCCTGCCTCTGGGGGAGAAACCTCCCCGGCAGAGGAACCGACGCATCCTGGTGTGGTTCCGTAGGGTTTTGCCCGCACTCATCCTTATCGGGGTCGTTGGGCTAGCGTTGCTGATCCTGCAGTTCACCGCCTGGCGGGGCGTGGCCGCGGGGCAGACGGATCGCTGGGAGGCAGCTGAGGGGACGTTTTCGAAACAGCAGACACTAACCGGCTGGTGGCCGGCTCCGTGGGTTGCCGAATACAACCGGGGTACGGCGCTGCTGCATTTAGGGGGACTCGAAGAGGGCCGCGCTCTTTTGGAGCGGGCGTTTGAGAGCGTCCCCAAAGCCGTTCCGGATTCGGATGGAAAAATCCAGGCCTACACATACGAATGCCAGGTCCGCATAAATCTTGCCGTGTCGTGGGAGGTAGTGGGAGACGACCTGGTCGCCGCCGGTGATCCACAAGGTGCGGTGGCCGAATACGACCGAGGACTGGAATGGGCCGATCCGTGCCAGCTGGTTGGCGAGTCTGGGGGAGGTTCTGACGATGACAGTGAGAGCCAGCCGCAGCCGCAACCCTCTGCGGAAGAACAAGAGGGCGCTTCAACGGCCGAGCGGATAGAGGAGAAGCGGGACCGGGCTCAAAGAGAAGCCTCTGGGGAAGAGGACCCTGCTGAGCCGAACACAGACGGGCCCGAAGCTGATCAGCCCGACGAAGGAGACCAAGAGGAGGATCCGTTTGCTGGGGAGACCGCCGAAGAAAAGGAACGACGCGAAGAGCTCGAGAAGCGAAATCAAGACCAGGCGGAGCGCGAACGGGAGAAGGACGAATCCGAGTCCGGGCGAGGCGGTAGCCGAGGGTGGTGACGGGCTTTTGAGATATCCACACAGTAGCAATCAGTTCCCCACAGGTTTATCCACAGGTGTGGATAGCAGAATGGCGCGGTCCCAACGACGCCCCGTCGGGCCTGTGGACGACACGCCGCCTCATACCTCGGGGCACTAGTCAAATCGAGGCCGCGCCTGTGATCGAGGCTCTTTGCCACTGACTGATGTGACAGAAGCGGATAACCTGGGATAGTAAAGATAACCGTCGACGACCGTCTAGAGAGGACGGGAGCAAGGAGTGGAGCGCTCATGACAAAAAAGGTGGCTGTTCTTATCGGGTCGGTTAGCCCCAATTCTTTGAACAGGAAACTGGCGCGAGCCATGGAGTTGGCAGCCCCGGACTCGTTAGAGTTTGTAGAAGTCCCAATCGAAGGCCTGCCCTTTTACTACAGCGGCTACGATAAGAACCCCACGGAGAGCGGTCAGGAAGCTCGTGACCTGGTTTCGGCAGCAGACGCAGTTCTCGTCGTCACACCTGAGTACAATCGCTCAATGCCGGCGGTGCTGAAGAACGCACTCGATTGGTTGTCGCGCCCATTCGGCGGCAGCGCACTGGCGGGCAAGCCTGCTCTTATAGCAGGAGCTAGCCCCGGCGGCATAGCAACGGCGGTTGCTCAGTCGCAGGCCAGGTCGATTTTGCCCATGATCGGCGCATTCGTCATGGGGCAGCCTGAACTCTACATCTCCATCAGTCAGGACCAGTTTGATGAAGAGGGACGCGCGACGAAAGAGGGGACCCAGGAGTTCCTATCCTCGGCGTTGGAGAAGTTCTCTGCCTTTGTGGACAAGCTGAGCTGAGCTGCGGGCGCCCGGTCATTTCCTGGAATGGGCACCCCGTTCACAGCCCGCGTTTGAAAAAATAAGACACGAGTGAGAATCAAGGTGAGGTGAGTTGATGAACGACAAGATTGAGGCAGTTTACCAGGAGGTGCTCCGCCGGAATCCGGGAGAACCTGAGTTCCAGCAGGCGGCAAGCGAGGTCCTAGCCAGCCTCAGTCCCGTCATCGATCGCCATCCGGAGTACGCGGAGCTCGCCTTGCTGGAACGACTTGTTGAACCCGAGCGGCAGATCATGTTCCGCATTCCCTGGGTGGATGACTCCGGGCGGGTGCAGGTCAACCGGGGGTACAGGGTGGAGTTCAACTCCGTCCTCGGCCCGTACAAGGGGGGCTTGCGTTTCCACAGGTCGGTCAACCGAAACATCATCAAGTTCCTTGGGTTTGAGCAGATCTTTAAGAACTCGCTTACCGGGCAGCGCTTGGGTGCCGGAAAAGGCGGGTCAGATTTTGACCCGCACGGCCGCACCGAAAACGAGATTATGCGGTTCTCTCAGGCCTTCATGACGGAACTGTCTCGCTATATCGGGCCTGTCACGGACGTTCCCGCCGGAGACATCGGCGTGGGGGAACGGGAGATCGGGTACATGTTCGGGCAGTACCGTCGCCTCACTAACCGATGGGAAGCGGGAGTGCTCACCGGTAAAGGCCTGGATTGGGGTGGGTCACGTGGGCGCAAGGAGGCCACAGGGTACGGAGTGGTCTACTTCGCCAAAGAGATGCTGGGAACCCGCGGGAAAGAGCTAGACGGCAAGACCGTCACGGTTTCGGGTTCTGGAAACGTAGCAATCTACGCCATAGAGAAGGCTGAGCAGTTTGGCGCCAAACCTGTGACCTTCTCTGACTCCTCAGGGTGGGTTCATGACAAGGACGGGGTCGACCTAGAGCTACTCAAGGAAATCAAAGAGGTACGTCGCGGCAGGGTCGCAGACTACGTTGCGCGGCGACCCAGGGCGGTTTTCCATTCGGAAGGTAACCCGTGGCAGGTCCCCTGCGATGTTGCTCTGCCCAGTGCCACCCAAAATGAGTTGAGTGCGCAGGACGCGACCACACTGGTCAAAAACGGTTGCCAGGTAGTGGCAGAGGGGGCGAATATGCCGTCCACTCCGGACGCCATCACTGTCTTCCAGGAAGCCGATGTTCTCTACGGGCCTGGAAAGGCGGCAAATGCGGGAGGTGTGGCCGTCTCCGCCTTGGAGATGCAGCAGGACGCGCAAATGTCCCAGTGGGGATTTGATCGCGTGGAGCACGAGCTCTCCCGCATCATGAGCAGGATCCATGAGACTTGCCTGGAGACAGCTGATGAGTTTGGCACCGAGGGCGATTACGTTCTGGGGGCTAACGCTGCCGGGTTTATCCGGGTGGCAGACGCGATGCGCGCTCAAGGTGTTATCTAGGGATAGTGTCGTGGCCCGAATTGATCCGCAAGAAGGACGGCAAGCACTCTTGGATTGGGTGCGTGACCCCGATTCTCTGGGCCGCGCAGAACTGGCGTTGGCAGTCCGGTATACCCTGCAGGAATTCGCGCAGGACTTGCCGGGCAGGAGCGTAGAAATCCGCGTTCCCCCTGCTGGCGCAACACAGGTCCTTGGGGGGACAACACACAGGCGAGGCACGCCACCAGCTGTCGTGGAGATGTCCCCGCAAACGTGGTTGGGCCTGTGGACGGGGACCGCTTCCTGGCGGGAGGCAGAAGCCGCGGGCTTGATTGATGCGTCCGGGGAGCGAGCCGACCTAACGGGCCACTTCCCCAGACTCTGATCTACTTCCGGGCCGCTATGTAGGTTTCGGTCTTCTTGATCGCTGCCTGCCGGGTAAGAGCCGCAGCCACGGCTGTGACCCCGGCGAAAATTGCCAACGGAAGCGGGTTGACATCCGGGTCGTCTTCGCTGGGAGGGGCGTCCCCGGTCACCATCTTCCAAACGGTGTCGATGGCCTTGGACACCACGAAGGCGGTAGCTGCGGCCACAAGGGTGGTGGCTATCTTGCTCTTGAGATCGTCGCTGATTTCCACGAAGTTCCTCCCGGAGGTTGGGCTTAGCTCATCCAATTGTAGTCGCTGCGCGTGGGAGATTGCTCGTGGAGCGGTAGGATGGGTCGGAGAAAAAGGAGGTGCCGTGCGTTCTCAAGCCCTGTTCTCAGGCGTCCTGGCTGCAGCCGTGTTGGTGGCTGGTTGCACCTCTTCCACGGGCGAATACCATAATCTGCGCGGCTCCTCCCAGACTGCTAACCAGGGCACAGTGAAGCGTGGGGGAGTGGCGACCAACCTCTCCTCTGTTGATCTCACGGTATCCGGGCTGGGGGCCAGTGAAGAGTTGTTGGCTGCCTACGTGGCCTCCGATCCCGACAGAGAGATAGAGGGCGCTGTTGTCGCTGATGGTGGTGACGTGGAACTTGCCGCTCCAACGGGAACCGTCTATGGAAAGGACGTCATCTGCCTTGTCGCGGACAAAGCGTGGTTTACTGCGAATACGCTGGACGTCCCGGATTCGACCCGTGAAGCGGCCCCGTGGCTTCGGATAGGGGACCCCGCGGAGTCTTTGCAGACGGCACTCTGGTTGGTCGGCCGCGCAGGCGGAAGCCAAGAAAAGTTGAAAAAGAACCTAGCGAAGTACGCCAAGTGGGGGGCCGAACTTCCGTGGTTCTCAGACGAAGATGCCTCCGGCGAAGAGCCGCGTGTCCTGATACGGTCGGCGCTTTATCCGTGGCAAGAAGTCAACAATCTTGGGACCGGGTCCCGGTGGGTGACCTTGCAAAGGACTTGCGTCCAGACTGACTTGCTCGCTTCTGCTCAGTCGGAAGACGGGGAACAGTTCGTCGACTTCTTGGTTTCCACGAAAGGTCAGGTAGCTCTTGCAGAGCTTGGAGTAGCGTACCCGGTCGCAGACGTGGAGCTTCCTGAAAGCATCCAGTTGATTGCACCGTACCCGCAGGAAGCAAAAGATATTCCGACCGAGGATGTCTCTGCCTGGCTGGAGTCACTCGAATCCGCATTGGGGACTGCCCAGTCGGATTAACTCGATCGAAACACGCCAGCCGGACTAGGGGTGGCGCAAACACGCGCCCGGCTTTCTGCCAGAGGGCCCGCGTTGTGGCTATTCCAGGTCACTGGGTGTTACGTGGCATTCGTCGCCGATGCGCATGTCGGAGATTCTGCCTTCTTCGCGCAGCTCCCGCATGCGCGTGACGGTACGGGAATGCACCTGCCAGGGGTCGATCGTGTTCAGGTAGATGCGGGTTCCACCTTCGAATCCGGCCAGAGTGGAGATTCGCCACTTCAGCAGAATTCGCCAGCGTACCGGCGTCACGGTGCTGGGCGGGCGGTGATACCACTCTTCGTTTGAAGGAACGGCAGCTCCGGTCGCCGCGTGGACCGCGTGCAGGATGTCTGAAACCCCGCGAAGCTGTTCCGGGCTTGCCTCCCACGGGTTTACGGGAGGGCCAAGAGGCCAAACCGCGACGGTGGGGTAGCGATGTCCGAAGCCTGCCAGCGCCACTGCGTGTTCATTTTGCGCAATGATGAGGTTCCGGGTCGCCCCGACCTGCAGGATGTCTGCGTAGATGCGGGGATGCTTCCGGATCCTTTCTATCTCAGCGACAGTCTGCACAGACTTTTGGTCTATCGCCACCAGCTGCTTATGAAGGTGGTCAAACGAGGCGCCTGCCGGCTTCAACCAGTTTTGGAAAGCCACAACGTATTTGACTGCTGGGTCAAGCTGGTAGAGATTCTCTAAGGCATCCACGGTCATGCGTATGTACTGGAAGTGCTCTTCGGGAGTGAGGGTGCCAGATCCAGCCAGCTCGGAGCCATTTTCCGCACCGTCAACGTAGTGCCGCCGCGCAATGATGACGTCGTGTCCGCCTGAGAAGAAGCCGTTAGCGTACTGCAGCTTCTCAGATTCGCTCATCCGTTCAAACTCTTCTTCGCCGACCCCCGATGCTCGTATGCGAGCCTTGACCACATTCATGACGTGATCGTAGCCGGTGTCCGACGCCAAGTATTCGGCCATGCGCCGGCGTGCACCCTCTGAAGGGACGTGGTCATGGTTCAGGAGCCAGTAGGAGAATGAGACAATCTCGAAGAGATTGGGGATCCTGCGGAACTGGGCGACAGTGTCGAACAATTGGTCAGCTGAGAGGGCCCGCAGAGTTTCCCAATCGCCGTCCTTGTCAACAAGGCGGCTTTTCTCCGGGGGTGTTTCCAAGTATCTGCGCTGACAAAAGGCGCACCAGGCGTCCTTCTCTTCCCAGTTGATGGGGTTGGCAGGGGGAAGCGAGGAAGGTAGCGGCCTGTCTGCCCGTCCCGGCACTGTCCACACTTCCGTCCCCGACAAGAGGTTAGTTTGTTTAACAGTTCCGTCCGCCATCCGCACTATGGCTTCGTCGCGATAGTTATCCCCAAGATCCATGCTTCTAGAGTAGTCGCTTTCGCGCCCGGCTACCCTGGGCCGCCCCGAGCAGTCAGCGGGAATATATGACGGTTGGCTCTGAGAGACGCTTCTTCCCCAGCATTTGTTCGATGGTGGCCATTGTGTAGCCGCGATCGTTGAGCCCCGCCAGGATGTCTGGCACGGTGGCCGTGGTCTCCTCGTGGATATCGTGCATGAGAATTATGTCCCCGGGCACTGACTGGTGGACAGCAGAATCAATCAGTGCGGCCGAGCCTGGTTTCTCCCAGTCCAAAGTGTCGATCGACCACATGATGAAGGGTACTCCGGCGGTGGCAAGCACGGACTCGTTCCAGTCGCCGTAAGGGGGCCGCACGGTGGAAGGAACGACACCGGATGCCGCTTCTACCAGGTCGTTGGTCGTGCCCAGCTCCTCGGCGACTCCCTCTGCAGACAGCGTGGTCAGGGGTGGGTGCGACAGCGAGTGGTTCCCGAGTTCGTTCCCTGATTCGGCGATTTCCTTTACTATTTCCGGATAGTGTTCCGCGTTGCTACCAACCAGGTAGAAAGTGGCGGCAGCGTTTTCACTGGCCAGGTCCCTTAGGAGCTGCGGAGTCAGTTCGGAAGGCCCATCGTCAAACGTTAGAGCCACACAGGGAGTCAGAGTGCAGTTGACGTAGGCTTCCCCGGCAAGAAACTTTTCCGCCCCGGCCCACTCAAGCTTTTCCTCGTGAGCCTTAGCGATGCTGACCCCCAGGTCCGTGAAAAAGTCCGGGACGCGCTCGGACACGACGTACAGGCTGAAGGCGGTAGGCTCCGGCAGTTCCAGAACGTCAATGGTGGGGTCTTCTTCGTCATCCATCGCATGGTCAATCGCGTCCAGTTGCTTGGTGGAGAATGCGCGGTCGACGGTGATGGTGATGGCCCCCTCGTCGTTGAACTGAACCGCGCTCACGTTGTCTCGCAGAAGCTGTGCCCCTTCGGATGCTGGCAGAAGGAGCTCCTCGGGGACGCCCAGCCTTTCCGCAACGAGAGGGGCGGCTTCTGTGTAAATGTCGCTGAGGGTGTCAGAGTTTAGTAGATCCTGCTCCCTGGCCACGTCTCCGCTCGCCGTGTCAGTGTAGAACGTCTGCACGGTGTCAGAAGTGACTTCATCTGCTGACCCCTCCACGTAGCGGAGCCTCTCCCCGAAGGTGGTTCCCGCGGCAACGACGGGTTCGCAGGTGATCGTGAGACCCGGCCCCTCGGATGGAGGCGTCAGGTCTGGGCTCTGCAGGATTTCTTCGGGATTCATAAACGTCGACCCGGAGATACAACCCCGCTCAGCCATGCCCGAGTCGACCCCGTGTGCTTCGGGGACATATTTCTCTCCCACAGACTTCGCGTACGCCTTAACCTGTTTGGAGACCGCCTTGGAGACCGTCTTGTTGAACTTTCGTTGCCCAGGCAGGTCGTCCCAGCGCGCGGCAATATTCGCAGAGGAGGCGATTCTCTGCCCATGCAATCCCTCGACTGCGACCCCCTCTGACGGGTATGAGGCGTCTTCTATTTGCAGAGGGTGCTTGTCCGGTCCGGAAGAGCCACCTGCCGATCCGGATTGGGAACCTCCCGAAAAGGCGGAGCAGCCGGCCAAAAGTAGTGATCCTGTGGCTACAAGGGACATGAGGGCTGCGGGGCGCACTACCCTAAGTGAGCGCTTCTCCTGCGTCATGACTTTTCCTCACAAATCTGGTGACTCTGAGACTCTCTTCATTGTCATGTGCGCTTGAGCGGGTGTCCACCAGTGCGTCCGGCTTCGTCACGGTTTAGTGAGGAAATCAACTCCATGTCCGACGCTGACAGTTCGAAGTCAAACAGGTCCTTGTTCTCCGCTTGCCGCTCAGCAGTAGAAGACTTCGGTAGAACCACGTGGCCTCTTTGCAGTCCCCACCTCAGTGCTACTTGCGCCGCGCTCTTACCGTGGGGAGCGCCTATCTCAGCCAGCGTTGGGTCCGCGACCACTTGGCTGCGGGCCAGGGGTGACCATGCCTCGAACAGGATGTCATTGGTCTGGGCGGCGTCCCTGACTGCCTGGTTGTGGAAAAAAGGGTGGGACTCTACCTGAATCACGTGGGGGACTACGCTGCCCCCATCCAGGATGCGCTGAACGTGTTCCGGCTCGAAGTTGGACAGTCCGATCGCACGTGCCGACCCACTGGCGTACACCTCTTCCATCATTTTCCAGGTAGTCACGAAGTCGCCGCCATACTGCATTGGCAACGGCCAGTGAATCAGATATAGGTCCACGTAGTCTGTTTGCAGGTCTTCCAAAGTCTGTGCGAAAGCGTCAGAAAAGTTTGGTTCCCGGTGATTGGGGTTATCCAGTTTTGAGGTGATGAAGAGTTCCTCTCTGGGAATGCCGCTGCCCGCCCAGGCACACCCAACTGAGGCCTCATTTCCGTACATCTGCGCCGTGTCGATGTGGCGGTAGCCAACGTCCAATGCTGACTCGACGATCTGTTGTGCATCCTCTGTCACCTTGTAGGTTCCAAAACCCACCCGGGGAATCTGGGCACCTGTTCGCAGGCTCACGGTCGGAGTATCCAGCATGAAGTTCCTCCTCTAGTCACTTTCGGTAGTCCCTGCGCGAGTGCTGCGTCCACTCTTCACCCCGCAGCGCCTCCAGTTGGCGTCTTTCCTTTTTGGTGGGGCGGCCAGCTCCCTTTTCCCGCACAGCAATGGGAACGTAGCGCGGTCTTTCTGGGCTGAGGTCCTTATAGCACTTCTGTGCCGCTGGAGCTCCGAGCCGTTTCCGCGGAAGAGCAAGAACCGTCAGTATCCGGTCGAACCCGTAGACGCGTAGCCGCACTTCATCTCCGATTCTGACGGGCGCGGCAGCTTTCGCAGTCTCCCCGTTGATGCGGACGTGTCCGGCGCGCGCTGCCGATGTAGCCAAAGAACGAGACTTCAGCTGCCTGGTTGCCCACAGCCAGATATCGACGCGTAGTTTTTCCGCGCTGCTCGGGCTCTGTGAGGGGTTCATGGCTTCAGCGTACCTTGACGTTGGTTGCGGGATAGATCCGCAGAGTTCAATTCGGGCGCGTGCCAACCGGTGCGGCTCAAGGCGAGGGGAGAGGCGCGGCGGAAGGGGCCAGTTCCGAGTAGGGGGAGGGCCCGATAGGCTGAGAGGGTGGAAACTATACTTGCGGGCCAGCCACTGCTGAGCTTATTCTTGGCCGTCTCGTTGGGTGCCGCGGTTGGCGCCATCCGACTGGGTCCCGTGCGGCTGGGAGCGGCGGGCGCGCTATTTGTGGGACTGCTGATGTCAGCGCTTAACCCGGCACTGGGAGCTGATCTGGGAGTGGTTCAGCAGTTGGGCCTGCTTCTGTTCGTGTACACCGTGGGAATCTCCGCGGGGGCGACCATTCGTACTGGGCTGCGGGACAACCTGTCCTTGCTTGTGGGCGCGGTTGGCGCCTCTGCGGTCGGGGCTCTGGTAGCGGCATTTATGGCACGCGCGATGGGCATAGGGGCTCCTTTGGGAGCCGGGCTGTTTACAGGGGCGCTCACCGCGGCCCCAGCCTTGGACACGGCAAGCAGGCTAACGGACAGCCTGGACCCTGCGGTGGGCTATTCCTTCGCCTACCCGATAGGAGCGCTGGTTGGGGTAGTGGTGGTCTCCCTTATGGCGGGGCGTTCCTGGCCGGGTAAGAACGACAGGCCGCCGCTGGCGGGACAGGGCTTGCACGCAGTCACCGTCCGGATTAGGGAGTTGGTTAATCCCAGGACTATCGACGCGTGGAGGCACCAGCAGATTCGCCTTTCCTACGTGGAAAGGTCCGGGCGCACCCGCGTTCTGATCCCGGGGGAAGACCTGGAAGCCGAAGACTTGGTCGTGATGGTAGGGGAGCCGGGGGTAGTTGAGGAAGAGGCGCAGAAGATTGGGGAGATAGCCCAGGCGCACCTGGCAGATCACCGCGACGAGGTTGAGTTCGAGCGGATTATTCTGTCAAACCCGGACCTGGCTGGCCGTACGGTTTCTGAGCTAAACCTGCCGGCGCGGTTTGGCGCTTTGATCACGCGGGTTCGTCGCGCGGACCTGGACCTTCTGGCTCGGGACGATTTGGCTCTGCAGCTGGGTGATCAGGTGGCAGTGGTGGTGCCCGTTGACCAATTGGACGAGGTCCGCTCTCACCTTGGCGACTCCGAACGTCAAGTGGCCGAGGTCGACGCCCTTGCTCTTGGCGTCGGGATGGTGTTGGGATTACTCCTTGGAATGGTGAGTCTTCCGCTTCCAAGCGGCGGGGCGTTCCAGTTGGGTCCGGCGGCAGGTCCACTTTTGGTGGGAATGGTCCTGGGAGCGTTCAGGAGAGCCGGTCCGCTTGTATGGACCTTACCGGAGGCTGCGAACCTGACGATCCGCCAGCTGGGTCTCCTGTTCTTCTTGGCCGCCCTGGGATTGGGGGCAGGTCCCCAGGTCGCCCAGATGCTGGCGGGTCCGGAAGCACTTCCGGCACTAGCCATCTCGGTGGTTACGGTGAGTGTCGCCTCCCTGCTCATGCTGGGAGTGGGGCGGATGTCCGGACTTTCCGCAGCCCGCTCAGCGGGAGGGGTCGCAGGGTTCTTGGGGCAGCCAGCGGTGCTTCAAGCAGCTAATTCTCGCGTGCAAGATGAGCGGATAGAATCTGCCTACTCTTCCCTATTCGCTGTCGCGATCGTGGCGAAAATACTTCTGGTTCCTCTGGTTCTATTCCTGATCGGTTAGTAGTCCCCACCCAGGTAGGTCTGCGCGATACGAGCCATAGCGACACCGTCTGCAACGTGAGTCATTTCCCGTGCGGAATGCATAGATAGCATTGGTGCTCCCACATCCACGGTGACGATCCCAAGGCGTGTGGACGTGATGGGTCCGATGGTAGAGCCGCATGGAACTGCGTTGTTGGACACGAAGTCCTGGGAGGGAACTTCAGCGGCCCGGCAGACGCGCCGCCACAGAGCAATTCCTTCTCCTTCTGAGGCGTAGCGCATTTTCGCGTTGATCTTTAGGAGTGGCCCGCGACCGAGGACGGGACGGGTGTCGTCATCGTGCATGTCTGCATAGTTCGGGTGCACGCTGTGACCGGCATCGGCAGAGATGCAGGTGGATTGCGCGATCATCTGCGAGCGGGCATCCCCGTCCCTTCCAAGGGAGATGGCAGTGCGGGTGAGCACGTCCTCTAGGAATGGGCCTGCAGCGCCCGTGCGGCTGGCAGAGCCGATTTCCTCATGATCGAAAGCAATG
Organism: uncultured Actinomyces sp.; assembly: GCA_964345535.1. Lineage (GTDB taxonomy): Bacteria > Actinomycetota > Actinomycetes > Actinomycetales > Actinomycetaceae > Scrofimicrobium. The sequence goes on from CAYFRG010000017.1 coordinate 16,365, forward strand.
AAGACCGGAATGGTGTCGACCGGACTGATTTCGGAGGCTGCGACGAAACCGGTGACTCCCGCAAAGACGGATGAGAGGTTGTCCTGCCTTGCTGCCGCAATGAACTGGTCCGCGCTGCCGAAGGTGGCGCCAGCCTCTGCGGGGGCCAGAAGCACGTCGTAGGAGGCAATGTCTTCTGCAGAGTCCAGCCCGGCCGCCTGGGCCAGGACATCCATTATGTTGGCGTTTGGATCGTCAATGGTCCACACCGGCCGCAGGTGCTTCTGCGGGTCTAACGTGAGCTTGTCGTTGACCGTCCGGTCCAGGTGGATTGCCAATTGGGGGATACGCGCTAACGGACCCGTCTTGAGCAGGTGAACAGTGCCCTCTCGGTCAAACACTGCACCCGCTAGGACAAGTTCTCGATCAAGCCACGAATTGAAGATCATTCCACCGTAGACCTCGACGGAGAGCTGGCCCCATCCGTCAGCGGTCGCGTGGTTTGGAGTGGGTTTTAATTTGAAGCAGGGGGAGTCCGTGTGGCATCCGAAGATGGAGAACCCCGCGTCATCGCGCAGTCCTTCCGGGACAATCCAAGCTGCCACGGCGCCGCCCCGCACCACGTAGTATTTGCCGACCCCGGTGGGCCAAGGCGAGGTTTCCTCGACACGAGCGAAACCAGCGGCGTCTAATCTTCGGGCCACCTCCGCGGCGGCGTGGAAGGGGGAAGGGGACTCGTTGATGAAGGCGACGTAGTCGCGCGCGAAGTCTCCCTGTTCGTTTTTTATGAAAGTGTCCATGCCGCCATTGTCCCATTACCGGATGGAAGCCGGCACTACTCCGCCCAGTCGTACCTGTAGACGTTGGTTTGGCGGGGCTCGAATCCCACTGCCCGGTAGAGACGATTCGCCGCTTCCCGGGTAGGTCGTGAAGTGAGGTCGACCGTACGACAACCAAGCTCTTTAGCTTTTTCGACGGCAGCTTCGGTCAACTGACGTCCCGCTCCTTGACCCCGTGAGCCCTGATCTACGACAACGTCTTCGATCCAAGCGCGATTCCCGGTGGGGATTTGGAATGTTACTAACGTGAGGCAGCCAAGCGGGGCTCCTGTGTCGGAGTCTCGGTAGAGAAATAGATACACGTCTTCCTGGGACAGGAAGCGTTCCAAGTCTTCTGCGCTCATCGCAGGTGCGGATTTAGATAGCTGAGGGAGCAGCGACTCCATTGTCTCGACAAGCTCCTGATTGACCTCGGTAACTATTTCAACTGGCAAGGGTGCCCCCAATTCTGTTTGCGTTCTACGCAGACCACACTAGCGGTAATCGCTGTGGTTGGGCGGCAGCCCCACGCATGAGGCCGCCAAGTCTCTCTCAGTTGAGTGCAGAAAGACTTGGCGGCCCAAACAGGGCCCTGCGGTGTTAAGAAGCTACTCTTCTTTGCCGACCCACCAGGGTGAAACCGACCCCTGTGAGCGTCGTTGTTATCCCGAGCCCGATCACCAGGAAAGACACACCGAAGGCGAGGACGGAGGTGAATAGCGACGCGCGCAAGAAGGAGGCAGACTGCGCCAAGTTGCGCATGCCCTGGAGTTCTGCTGCTTCATCTGAATCCTCGCCAAACTCTTCTTTGGCCTGGTCAACCTTTTCGCCAAGCGTGGCGTAGGTTTCGCCATCCAGGCTGTGGCTGGAGTGGATGTCGATGATCTCTTGCATCGACCAGGCTGTCAGCGGCCCTGCAACCGGCTTGCCCGCGTTACTGGGAGCATCACCGGGGACAACCATCTCCTGGACTTTCAGTTGGGAGGACGTGGCCCCCCAAGCGACAGATCCGGCGACGATCATGATTACTCCGAAGATGACCAGGAGGATACCGATGACGCGGGGGGCGTTACTAGCCTTTGCGGGCTGAGGAGCAGTAGACATCAATCTTCTCTCGTTCTAGCGCTGTGGGCTGCTTGTAGTTGCGGCGGAGTGTCTTGGGCCGCCTGCCTCAGGGGTTGCCTGGGACGTTAGACCCAAGCCTAACCTACGGGAGGGCGTGATTGTCCAGGTCGCAATGGATTTGTGGGATTTTTGGCGGCTAGCACAGCCCCTGGCGATTTCAGTTATGTTCCTAAAGCCTGCCCTAAGTTGAGTCGGGGTGACTCAAGTCTAATGATTTTCCTCTTGCGCCTGTCGGCGAGACGTGTAGACTTGAGCGTGGACGACTCAAGGTTGGGTTTTCAAAGAGCCATCCGCGAGACATTTATTGAACAAGTGAGACTCCAACTAGAAAGAGAGCAACAAATGGCTAAGGCAGTAGGTATTGACCTCGGCACCACGAACTCTGCGCTCGCAGTCCTCGAAGGCGGCGAACCGGCAATCATCGCGAACGCGGAAGGCGCTCGCACGACCCCATCGGTGGTCGCGTTCTCAAAGAACGGCGAAGTCCTGGTTGGCGAAATTGCGAAGCGGCAGGCGGTTACTAACGTTGACCGCACAATCAGCTCCGTCAAACGCGAAATGGGCACCGACTGGTCCACTGAGGTTGACGGCAAAACATATACCGCGCAGGAAATCTCCGCGCGCATTCTCTCCAAACTGAAGCACGACGCCGAAGAGTACTTGGGCGACAAGGTTACCGACGCGGTAATAACCGTCCCCGCGTACTTCAACGATGCTGAACGTCAGGCAACAAAGGATGCCGGGCAAATTGCCGGGTTGAACGTGCTGCGCATCATCAACGAGCCGACTGCGGCTGCCCTCGCCTACGGGCTGGACAAGGGTAAGGAAGATGAGCTCATCTTGGTCTTCGACCTCGGTGGTGGAACCTTCGACGTTTCCCTGCTTGAAGTTGGCAAGGATGAAGACGACTTTTCTACCATTCAGGTGCGCGCCACCTCAGGTGACAACCGTCTGGGTGGGGACGACTGGGACCAGCGCATTGTCGACTGGTTGGTTCAGCAGGTGCAGAACAAGACCGGCGTCGACTTGGCGAAAGACCCCGTCGCTGTGCAGCGTCTGAAGGACGCGGCAGAACAGGCAAAGAGGGAACTCTCGACGGCAACGACGACCACGATCTCTCTGCAGTACCTGTCGATGAGCTCGGAAGGCCCCATCCACTTGGATGAGAAGCTGACCCGCGCGAAGTTTGAGGATATGACGAAGGATCTGTTGGATCGGACCAAGAAGCCGTTCCAGGACGTCATTCGTGAAGCCGAGATTTCGGTGAAGGACATTGACCACGTGGTTCTGGTGGGCGGTTCTACCCGTATGCCGGCTGTGACCGAACTGGTTACGGAAATGACCGGCGGCAAAGAGCCCACGAAGACGGTGAACCCGGATGAGGTTGTTGCCGTTGGCGCTGCTCTCCAAGCTGGCGTTCTGCAGGGCGACCGCTCTGACGTTCTCCTCATCGATGTGACCCCGCTTTCTCTGGGTATTGAAACCAAGGGGGGCGTCATGACGAAGCTGATCGAACGGAACAAGGCAATCCCGACACGGGCAACTGAAGTCTTCTCGACTGCGGAAGATGGCCAGTCCTCCGTGCTGATCCAGGTGTTCCAGGGCGAACGTGAGTTCACCAGGGACAACAAGCCTCTTGGCACGTTTGAACTGACCGGCATTGCGCCTGCTCCGCGCGGAGTCCCGCAGATCGAAGTCTCCTTCGACATCGATGCGAACGGTATTGTGCACGTCTCCGCAAAGGACCGCGGGACCAACAAGGAACAGTCCATGACCATTACCGGTGGCTCGGCCCTTCCGAAGGAAGAGATCGACCGCATGGTCAAGGAAGCCGAAGCGCACGCAGAAGAGGACAAGGCCCGGCGCGACGAGCAGGATACTCGCAACCTCGCGGAGCAGACCGTCTACTCGATGGAGAAGCTCCTCAAGGACAACGAGGACAAGGTTTCCGATGAGACCCGCAAGGCAGTGGAGGAAGACCTTACCGCTATGAAGGAAGCCCTGGAAGGGGAAGACATCGAAGCGGTGAAGGCACAGCTGGAGAAGCTGAACGAATCCTCCATGAAGATCGGTCAGGAAGTCTACGCTGAGGCGCAGGCTGCCACTGAGGAAGCCGACCTGCCAAGCCAGGAAGATGTCAACGCTGAAGAAGAAGTGATTGACGCGGAGATCATTGAGGATGAGGACGACAAGTGACGAATGACGGTCTGAACCCAGACGAGCTTCCCGAAGAAACTGAGGGCGGCAGCGGCGGGTCGGCCGATGGGCAAGCTCCCGGGGCGCCAGACTCGGCCCCGGGGCCGGACCCTGCTGGACCTGAGGTAGAGGAAATCCCGGCGCTCGACGCCGCGGTAGCTGAACTGGCGCAGGCGAAGGAAGAACTCGCCCGCTCCCGAGCTGACTACTACAACCTCAACCAGGAGTACAGCAACTTCGTCCGGCGCACGAAAGCTGATGGAAGCGCCCAGCGCCGTGCCGGACAGCAGGAAGTAGTGGAAGCACTACTGGGCCTGCTGGACGATATCGACGCCGCCCGCGACGCGGGCGAACTGGCCGGCGGCCCGTTTGCCTCGATGGCCGAAAAACTCGAAGACACACTGTCTGGGAAGTTCGGTTTAGAGAGGTTCGGCGCCGCGGGGGAGGACTTCGATCCTGAGCTTCACGAAGCGCTCATGGCCCAGTCCACCCCGGACGTGGATCAGCCGCGCATCCAGCTGGTACTGCAGCCCGGATACAAGATGGGGGACCGCGTTGTGCGGGCCACCAAGGTTGTAGTCGACAACCCCGAGTGACAGGCAGAAGGTGATGGTCCGGTTTCGACCGGGCCATCATCTTCGGTTGACCCCATCAGTGGTCGACCCAAATGTTTAGAAAGGAAAATCCGTGGGAGAACAAGAATGGTTCAACCAGGACTTCTACAAGATCCTCGGGGTTAAGAAGGATGCCGACTCGAAAGAGATAAAAAAGGCATATCGTAAGCTGGCCCGAAAGTGGCACCCGGACCAAAACCCGGGGGATGCAAAAGCAGAAGAGACGTTCAAGGAGATTAGCGAGGCATACTCGGTTCTCTCTGACAAAGAACAGCGTGAGCGTTACGACGCCATCCAACAGATGGCTGCGGGCGGGGCCCGCTTCGCCCCGGGTGCCGGTGGCGGTGGTGGCGGCGGCTTTGAGGATATGTTTGGCGGCATGTTCGGTGGGGGCGGCCCCCAGTACTCTGCGTACGGTGGCGGCACCCCGAACGCGCAGTTCCAATCCGGTGGTGGCGGCGGCTTTGAAGACATCCTCTCCAGCCTGTTTGGCGGTGCGAGTGGCGGCGGCGGGTTTGGTGGCGGTTCCGGCGGAGGATTCGGCGGATTCCAACAGGCTCCCCAACCTCAGCCCGGACAGGACCTGACAGCCAGCACAACCATCAGCTTCAGGCAGGCTTACGAAGGTACTTCGCTCCGCCTGAACATTGGCAATAAAGCCGTGACTGCGAAGATCCCAGCTGGTGTCCGCGACGGGCAGAAAATTCGTTTGCGTGGAAAAGGCGGCCCGGGTGTAGCGGGAGGCCCGAACGGTGACGTTGTCATCACGGTGACCGTGAAGCAGGACCCGTTCTATCAGGTGGATGGTACGAACCTGAGGGTCCGGCTCCCCATTTCCTACCCCGAAGCCGTTCTAGGTGCTCATGCGACGGTCCCGCTTCCCGACGGGACGAAGGTCAAAGTGAAGGTTCCGGAGGGAAGTTCCTCTGGCCGGGTCCTTCGCGTCCGTGAACGCGGGCTTAAGAAGGGCAAGAAGAGCGGTGACTTGCTGGTAGAACTCAGCATCGTCGTGCCCGACAAGGAAACGCCTGAGCTGAAAGATTTAGCTGAAAAGATGCGCTCCGAATTAGACGGGTGGGACCCGCGGGCGCAGCTGACCGAAAGGAAGTAGCAACGTGAACGGCGGCAACTCTAAGAAAGACGGCGGTACCGCGTACGTCATTTCGGTTGCCGCCGAGCTTTCTGGGATGCACCCCCAGACCCTGCGGCAATACGACAGGCTTGGCCTGGTGACGCCCCTGCGCACGAAAGGCAGGGGGCGTCGGTACACCCCGGCTGACATAGATCGGCTGCGGCGTATCCAGTCTCTGTCTCAGGAAGAAGGCGTGAATCTGGCCGGGATCCGGCGGATCATGGCCTTGGAGGAAGAACTGCGTAGGCTGCGTGAACACCTGGCGGAAGCACGCCGGCAGGATGCGCAGCCAGTGCGGCGCGTTTTCGCTGCAGACTCCCGCGGCCGGATAAACACCCGCAGCCCCGACATGTCCAAGACTTCGCCCTCGAAACGCGGAACAGTGGCGTTGACGAGGTCACATTCGCAGCAGATGGCACTCCAGGAACCATGGCACCTGCAGCTTCCAAAGCACATGCAAGACCTCTTTGCTTTGTACTTGCTTGGCGGGCGCGGCCCTGATTCATCCCGCGAGCGGTAGATTGAGATCCATGAACTCGGGGAAGGCACTACTAGCAAGACTTCGTGCTGGCGTGGCGGTTGTTGCCGGTGGCAGCGCTAGGGACCTGTCCAGGTTGGCCGGGAAGGGCACCGGAGGCATGATTGGCGGCCGCGTCGCCTTGACGCTTGACCCGCGGGTCATTTCTGCGCTTGCCGCCGGTAAGCGCAGCGTGATCGTGTCGGGAACAAATGGCAAATCGACGACTACGAAGATGGTTCGGGCGGCGTTGAGTACGGGAGGTGTGGTCGCCTCGAACACCCGCGGGGATAACATGCCGCCGGGAATATGCACCGCCCTCATGAACGACCGTTCCGCCTCTTTCGCGGCCCTTGAAGTCGACGAAATGTACGTACCTGGGGTTGCTGAGCAGGTCCGGCCAGCAGTTCTTGTCCTACTGAACCTGTCCAGAGATCAACTGGACCGGGTTGGGGAGATCGGTGCTGTCGAGAAGCGTTTGCGCACCGCCGTTGAGGAGAACCCACAGGCCCACGTTGTGGCGAACTGCGACGACCCCCTGATCGTGTCTGCGGCTCAGGACTCTTCCTCTGTCACATGGGTGGCGGCCGGTTCGGGTTGGGGCGCTGACTCGGCGACCTACCCCCGCGGGGGCGGTTTGGTTCGCAGGGACGGAAAACAGTGGTGGGTTGAAGGCGGGCCCAGCCGGCCGGAGCCGGACTGGTGGCTGGAAGGGCGTGTTCTTCACCACCGGGATGGGGGCACCTACGACCTGCAGCTGTCTTTGCCGGGGCAAGTCAACCTTCGCAACGCTGCCCAGGCAGTTGCGGCGGCAGTGGAGTTAGGCGTTGAGCCGGGGGTTGCCGCGGCGGCAGTTGGCCAAGTGACAGACGTGGCAGGTCGGTACCAGAGCTTCACTGTGGATGACCGCCAGGTGCGCCTGTTGTTGGCGAAGAACCCGGCAGGGTGGCAGGAAAGTCTGCGCATGGCGGACAGGGATGCCCGCCAGGTGATTATCGCTACGAATGGGCAAATCCCGGACGGGGAGGATCTGTCCTGGCTGTGGGATGTGGAGTTTGAGCTCTTGGAACAGCCGCCGACGTTGATCGCGAGTGGCGACCGTGCGGACGACCTGGCCGTTCGGTTGACGTACGCGGGATTCACCGCCGAAACGGTTCCTGACCCGTACGCCGCCATTCAGATGTGCGATCCGGGGAAAGTGGAAGTGCTGGCTAACTATACGGCGTTCCGGGACCTGCTTCCGACTCTGAAAGGGGGTGCCCAATGAGTGAGTCCGCCCTGAGGATCGGAGTTATTGCTCCGGAAGTTCTTGGTACGTACGGGGACTCCGGTAACGCGGTCGTGCTTGCTGAGAGGGCTCGGCGCCGCGGCATCCCAGCGGAAGTGGTAACCGTGGGGCTCTCTGAACCCATTCCGGATCAGCTGGACCTGTACGCTTTGGGGGGTGGCGAGGACACCGCGCAAGCGCTGGCCGCAGATCACCTTCGGGCGGAGCGAGGTCTGACAAGAGCGTACGAGGCAGGGCGACCAATCCTGGCGATCTGTGCGTCATTGCAGGTGCTGGGCCGCGAGTATACGGATGCTTCGGGCCGCCTTGTCGAAGGCTTGGGACTCTTGGATGCGGTCACCGTTCCAGGGAAAGAGCGCGCGATCGGAGAACTGGTTGCCCGCCCCGAAATACAGGGGCTGACTGAGCTGCTAACCGGATTTGAGAACCACGGCGGTCGCACCAGGTTGGGTCCGGAGGCGAAACCGCTTGGAACGGTGTTGGTAGGTGAAGGGAATGGCTTCGACGACGGTGAGGGCGTGGTTCAGGGGAGCGTACTGGCAACCTACATGCACGGTCCAGTGCTGGCGCGAAACCCCCAGCTGGCCGACTACTTGCTTTCCCAGGCAGTGGGCCAAGACTTGGCGGACTTAGAAATACCTCAGGTAGCAGTACTGCGAGATGCTCGACTTCGCGCGGCCGGCCATACAGGCTAGGTCTGCCCGCCTCTCGTTTGCGATAATCGACTGCAGAGCACGGACAAGCGGACGTGCGAATAGGAAGGGGCCGCAATGACAAACCCAGAGAACCCGTACCAGCCGACGGAGCCGAACCGGCAGCCCGATGGTCAGCCGGAGGCACCCCAGTTCGGGCAGCGTTCCGAGAACTGGCAGTCTAACCCGACTCCGAACGAGGGCAGCGGACAATCCCCGTGGCCCGTTTATCAACCGGGTGCACCTCAGCAGCCACATCCCCAGCAGGCGGGGCCCGGCGGTCCCACTTACGGAGCAGCGTATCCGGGTGCGCAGCCGCCGCAGCAATATCCTGGGTACGGTCCGGTTCCACCTCCCGAGAACCTGCCGAGCCGCACGTGGCCAATAGTTACTCTGGTGGCCGGTGTGATCGCGATGGTCATTGTTGCCCCGGCGCTCCTTGTCACCATGACTATTTCTGGCCTGGACATTTCTTCCCTCGCCGACGGCAGTATGAGCGTGTACAACGGTGGTGCGGTCGTCGTTGATGACTCGGAGTCCATAGTGTTTATTGCTCAGGGGAATCAGGATCCAAACACCTGCACACTGTCGCAGGGCGACACAGAGATAATCCTCTACCAGGAGTCAGCGACCGGGCTGGTCAGTGGTAATGGGATCCCTTCCGGAACGTACACCGTGCAGTGCGACATCCCCGATGGAGCCGGACTATACGCTTTTGGAGGTGACCAGATGACCGGGATGTTTTCCGGGGTCGCCTCCGGCCTGATCTGGTCCTCGATCGTAGGAGTTCTGGGCTTGGCTGCAACGATCGTGGGAATCGTGTGGTTAGTGCGCAGGAACCGGGCTAGGCGGGAGATTCTGCGCGGCCAATGGGGAACGCCCCAGCCGCGCTAGTGGCGCTGCCTGGCGACGGTCGCCGGGTCGTCCCCGCCTGCATGTAGTAGATTCAGGGAGTAGTCGGGGGCGCCGTCGCCTTGACCGGAGGGTGACCCCCACGGGGCGAGAATAGTTTTGGGCCGGTGTAGAGCGTCCGCCCAAGGAGTTGGAACCTTACAGGAGTGATCGTGAGTCAGAATCTAACGCAGAAGTCACAGGAAGCTCTTAGTTTGGCAGTGCAAATGGCTTCCGCCGCGGGCAACCCGCAGGTAGAACCGCTGCATCTGCTGGAGGCGTTGCTTGAGCAGCCTGAGGGAATAGCCATTTCGCTGTTGGCTGCTGTGGGCGTGCAACGCTCGGAAGTTGGGGCGCAGGTGCGCACAGCATTGGTGGGTTTGCCTGCATCCGCAGGTAGCTCTGTAGCACAGCCCGCCACCTCCCGACAGCTGATGAACGTTATAACCGCGGCGCAGAAACTGGCGGAGTCCCGCGGGGACGCGTACGTTTCCACGGAGCATCTTTTGATTGCCTTGGCTGAGTCAGATTCAGAGGCGGGCAAGATTCTCCGCGCGGATGGCGCGAAGCCAAAGGATCTAGAGGCGGCTTTGGAGAGGTTGCGCCCGGACCCTGTCACCAGCGCTAACCCGGAGGGTACTTTCCAGGCCCTATCAAAGTACGGCCGGGACCTCACAGAAGTCGCAAAAGAGGGCAAACTGGACCCGGTTATCGGAAGGGACTCTGAGATTCGTCGAGTGGTGCAGGTGCTGTCGCGCCGCACAAAGAACAATCCGGTGCTCATTGGCGAACCCGGTGTTGGCAAGACAGCCGTCGTTGAGGGCTTGGCTCAGCGCATTGTGGAGGGTGACGTCCCCGAGAGTCTGCGCGGGAAGAAGCTTGTCAGCCTGGACTTGGGGGCCATGGTTGCAGGAGCCAAGTATCGGGGCGAGTTTGAGGAGCGTCTCAAAGCTGTCCTTGAGGAAATAGCAAGTTCCGACGGCGAGATCATCACTTTCATCGATGAGATGCACACGGTTGTGGGTGCAGGTGCATCCGAAGGCTCCATGGACGCAAGCAACATGCTTAAGCCGATGCTGGCTCGCGGCGAGCTCCGCCTAGTTGGCGCCACGACCTTGGATGAGTACCGGGAGAACGTGGAGAAGGACGCTGCGTTGGAGCGTCGCTTCCAGCAGGTCTACGTGGGGGAGCCATCCGTGGAGGACACGGTTGCAATCCTGAGGGGCATCGCGCCGAAGTACGAGGCACACCACAAAGTAACCATTTCTGATGGCGCCCTGGTTGCTGCCGCCCAGCTTTCTGACCGGTATATCACGGGACGGCAGTTGCCGGACAAGGCTATCGACCTGGTGGATGAGGCCGCCTCGCGCTTGCGCATGGAGCTGGACTCCAGCCCAGTGGAAATCGATGAACTGCAACGTGCCCTTGACCGTCTGAAGATGGAGGAGACATACCTGCGCGATTCGGACGCGGACGAAGCGGACCCGGCGACGCAAGAACGCCTCGTCAAGCTCCAAGACGATATTGCGAACACGGAGGAACAACTGACCGGACTCGTTCTGCGATGGGAATCGGAGAAAGAAGGTCGGAACCTGGTTGGCGACCTGCGCGCGAAGCTCGACGAGTTGCGCACTAACTTTGAAGTTGCCCTGCGTGAGGGCCGCTACGAAGAAGCGGGCCGGATCCAGAACGGGGAAATCCCGGCGGTGGAGCAACAGATTGCAGAGGCCGAACTAGCGGACATTGAGCAGGCGGAAGCAGAGTCCGAGCCGATGGTTGCAGAGAAGGTGGGTCCCCAGCAGATCGCCAGCGTCATCGAATCGTGGACGGGGATTCCTACTGGCAAACTGCTGCAGGGAGAAACCGAGAAGCTGCTGGAGATGGAATCGTGGATCGGGAAGCGTCTCATCGGTCAAGAAGCGGCCGTACAAGCCGTTTCCGATGCGGTGCGCCGCTCCCGCGCTGGTGTTTCTGATCCGGACCGACCGACCGGTTCATTCCTATTCCTTGGGCCGACTGGCGTTGGGAAGACGGAGCTTGCGAAGTCGCTGGCGGAGTTTCTATTCGATGACCCGCGCGCGATGATCCGAATTGACATGAGCGAGTACTCGGAGAAGCACTCGGTGGCGCGTCTGGTAGGGGCGCCTCCCGGATACGTGGGTTACGAGGAAGGCGGCCAACTGACTGAGGCCGTGCGGCGCCGCCCGTACTCCGTGGTTCTTTTGGACGAGGTCGAAAAGGCGCACGCGGAGATCTTCAACATTCTTCTGCAGGTCCTGGATGATGGACGCCTCACGGACGGTCAGGGGCGGACGGTTGATTTCCGGAATACGATCTTGATCCTCACATCGAACCTTGGATCACAGTTCCTGATCGACCCGGATCTCTCTCAAGAGGAGAAGCACGACGCCGTTATGTCGCAGGTGCGACTGAATTTCAAACCGGAGTTCATCAACCGTTTGGATGAGACGGTGATTTTTGAGCCGCTGTCGAAGTCTGAGCTGGGGGAGATCGTCGATCTGCAGGTGGCGGAGATGGCGAAACGCTTGGAGTCGCGCCGCATCAGCCTGGAGGTTACTGATGAGGCCCGCGTCTGGCTGGAAGACAACGGGTATGACCCGGCGTATGGGGCCCGGCCGCTTCGCCGCCTGGTTCAGCGGGAGGTGGGCGACCCGCTGTCCGTGCTTCTTTTGTCGGGAGAGGTGAAGGATGGCATGACCGTCATCGTTGGCGTGGAGGCAGGACAGCTGGTGGTCTACCCGCAGCAGTAAACGTAAGTTTCTCAAGGTGTTGAACCTGACGTCCTAGCGGCTGCGGCCGCGAGTAGGCTGGGAGGGGTCCGCTTCGGCAGGCCCCTTCTTGCTCCCACTAGCGAAAGTGTCAGATGGTCGAGACGTTTCCGGTTCCGTTCCCCCACGCAGTTGTTGCGATAGATAAGAACGGCGCTCCCCTGTGGGAACAGGGAGATCTGACGCAACGTTTCCACTTTGCGTCTGTGACAAAGCTACTCACCGCCCTTGGGGCTCACTTGGCCGCACAAGACGGCAAGCTCAGCCTGGTCCAACCGGCGGGGCCTGAGGAGTCCACGGTCGCACACCTGCTGGCGCACGCCTCCGGGTTAGGACCAGAGGGTGACGGGACCCGCGTTGTCAGTCGGGTCGGCACGCGCCGCGTCTACTCGGACCAGGGGTACGAGGTCCTTGGGAACGTTGTTGCTGAGGCGACCGGGAATCCAAGGTGGACGCAGGAACGTCTGCTGGAACCATTAGGAGCGGATGGCATAACCATCGATGGTTCCCCCGCGTGGTCGGGCATGGGCAGCGCCGCTGACCTTTCCCTGGTGCTGCAGGAGCTTTTGGATCCAGAACTTCTCACTCCTGAAACGTATGATGCTTTCACCGCCCCGGCTTTCCCAAGCCTGCGCGGAGTGCTACCCGGCTATGGCTCCCAAGAGCGGAACCTGTGGGGCTTGGGTCCAGAAATACGCGACCAGAAGGACCCCCACTGGACTGGAACCCTGGCCAGCCCAGAAACCTTTGGGCATTTCGGTGTTTCCGGATCCTACTTGTGGGTTGACCCCACCAGGGAGCTGGGCGCCCTCTTCCTTGGCACCATGCCCTTCGGCGACTGGCACAAAGAACACTGGGGAAAGCTGAACGACCGGATTATTCGCGCTGCTCGGCGGTAGGCTAGCGGAGACATCGCAGAGCCTGTGTTTCCTGTCACGGCCTGCGCGACCCATACCGTGTATGCAGGGGACTCCTCAGATAGGCAGGGGATCGGTACTGTGTACGGGTAGCTCTATCTGAGGCGGCAAGTGAAGAAAGCAAATGAGAGGTCAGTCAGATGATCGTCGCAGTTCCAGTTACTCCTGATGGATTGGTTGACCGTCGGTGGGGTAAAGCTGACCAGGTTGCCGTGGCTCGGGTGGAGGACGGAGCCGTGCGCGACTGGCGGGTTCACCAGACTGATTGGCACCGCCTACACGACGAAGGGCACCACGGTTCTCACCACGCCCGTGTGGTGCGGTTCCTGCGGGACAACCAAGTCGAAGCTGTGGTCATCGACCATGCAGGCGCATCCATGCTGAACACGATACAGAAAATGGGACTGAACGTCGTTTTGGACGCGGCAGGCTCCGCACGCGACGCTGCACTGCTCGCAAGCTAGGCGCGCGACGCCTCCAAACGGCAACCCCCGCTGTTGTGGAGCGTTCATTGCGCACAATCATGAAGGCAGAAGGTTGTCCCGAGAGCAGCGTTGACGCGTTAGCCGGCTGACGAAAAGTATCAAGCCGGACAGTGTTGCTTCAGTGTCCCTTACAGATCTTCATACAGGGATTGGGGCCCGGGCGCCGCCAGGGGAGGTTGCGGACAACCAGAAGCCGTGGGAGGCTGCCGGCTACCGGACGTGAGTGTTATGTCAAGGACGACACGTTGCGGAACGTTCCGGTCTTCGTCGCTGCTTCTGCTTTCAGTCGATGTCTACGATTACTGGCACGTGGTCGGATGCGCCTTTCCCCTTGCGTTCATTGCGGTCGATTTCTGCTCCGGTGACGCGGGCTGCAAGCGCCGGGGAAGCGAACACGAAGTCTATGCGCATCCCCTCATTCTTCGGGAAGCGGAGCCGTTGGTAGTCCCAGTAGGTGTAGTTGGTGACCAGATCACGGGTGACCTCGGTGAAATGGGCGTTCCCAAGATCGGCCAATGCAGCGCGTTCAGCCGGGGAAGTGTGGGTCTTCCCAACGAAGAAATCTGGGTCCCACACGTC